>CAXTVQ010000088.1:0-18916 GCA_964247705.1 uncultured Acetobacteraceae bacterium
TCGCCGATGATGTCGGCGCCGAGGGCGAGGTCCTCCTTGAGCAGCTTGACGTAGTAGGCGGTCTGCTCGCGGGCGGTGTAGGCGTTGATGTGGCCGCCGACGTCCTCCACGGCCTCGGCGATCTGCATGGCGGAGCGGCGTTCGGTGCCCTTGAACGCCATGTGCTCGAGGAAGTGGCTGGCCCCGTTCTCCGCCTCGGTCTCGTCGCGCGTGCCGGCCGCGACGTAGGCGCCGAGGGAGATGGTCTCCACCCGGTCCATCTGTTCGGTGACGACGGTGAGTCCGGAGGCAAGGCGGGTGACCTGAATGCTCATGAAGCGTTCCTGTAAGCGAAGGCCCGGATCTGTGCCTCGACGGCGTCGAGGCTGTTGGGGGCGGTGGTGTAGCGTTCCGGACGCTCATATAGGCCGGCGAGGTGCTTTGGCAGCGCCGGGCGGCGGCCGGTGGCGCGTTCCATGGCGTCCGGGAACTTGGCGCCGTGAGCGGTGGCGGCGGCGATGGTGGGGAGGTGGCGGCAGGGCAGGGCGCGGGCCGCGGCGACCCCGATGGCGGTATGCGGGTCGGCCTGGTAGCCGCACTCGGTGTCCAGGCGGCGGATTTCGGCGAGGGTGCCTGCGTCGTCCAGGCGGAAGCCGTGCATGAGGGTGGTGGCACGGTTCCAGGCGGCGGGCGGCACCTGCATGCGGCCGGTGGTGCGGAAGGCGGCCATGGTGGCGGCGGTGGCGGCGGCGTCGCGGTCCAGCAGCTCGAACAGCAGGCGCTCGAAATTGGAGCTGATGGCGATGTCCATGGAGGGGGACAGGCTGGGCTCGACGGGGGCGATGCTCATGTCGTTGCCGGCGAGGAAGCGGGCGAGGATGTCGTTGCGGTTGCTGGCGACGACGAGGCGGGCGATCGGCAGGCCCATGCGGCGCGCCGCCCAGGCCGCGAGCACGTTGCCGAAATTGCCGGTGGGGACGCTGAACGCGACTTCCCGCTCGGGCGCGCCCAGGGCCAGGGCGGAGGCGATGTAATAGGGGATCTGTGCGGCGACCCGGGCCCAGTTGATGGAGTTCACCGCCGAGAGGTGAAGCTCGGTGCGGAAGGGGGCGTCGGCGAACATGGCCTTCACCAGGTCCTGGCAGTCGTCGAAGGTGCCCTGGACGGCGATGTTGCAGACGTTCTGGGCGAGCACGGTGGTCATCTGCCGGCGCTGCACCTCGCTGGTGCGGCCCTCGGGGTGGAGGATGGCGATGTCCACGCGTGCGCGGTCGCGGCAGGCCTCGATGGCGGCGGACCCGGTGTCGCCGCTGGTGGCGCCGACGATGGTGACCCGCTCGTCGCGTTCGGTGAGCACGTGGTCGAACAGGCGGCCGAGCACCTGCATCGCCATGTCCTTGAAGGCGAGGGTCGGGCCGTGGAACAGTTCGAGGGCCCAGAGGTTGGTCTCGAGTTGCACGAGGGGGGCGACCGCCGGGTGGGCGAAGCCGGCGTAGGCGTCGTGGCAGATGGACTGCAGGACCGCGAAGGGCACGGCGTCGCCGACGAAGGGCTGCATCACGCGGGCGGCGAGTTCGGCGTAGGGGAGGCCGCGGAGGGCGCGCAGGTCGGCGTGGGACCACCCAGGCCAGGTGTCGGGCACGAACAAGCCGCCATCCTCGGCGAGCCCCGCCAGAAGGACACCGGCGAAGTCACGTGCGGGGGCCTGCCCGCGGGTCGAGACGTAGCGCATCAGGCACTTTTAGCGCAGAGTGCGGCACGCACCAAACGAGGTTTTCGATGCGCCGTTTTGTCTTTGCGCTGTTTGCCGTGTCCATGATTTCGGGGGCGAATGCTGCCGAGCCGGTGAAGATCGGGATCACGACGATCCTCTCCGGTCCGTTCGCCGACCGCGGGCAGTCCGAGCAATACGGCGCGCAGATCGCACTCGACCAGGTGAACGAGGCCGGGGGCGTGCTGGGCCGGCCGGTGGAGGCGTACTACGCGGACAATGCGTGCGATCCGAAGGTGGGCGTGCCGGCGACCGAGCGGCTGATCAATCAGGTGCACGTGCCGGTGATCATCGGGGCGCTGTGCACGCCGGTGACGCACGCGATCATGCCGGTGATCAAGGACGCGAAGGTGCCGCTGCTCATCGCGACCTCCGCCGGGCAGGATTTCGTGGATGCGTCCGGCGTGGGGGGGAATGCTTATGCCTGGAAGACGATCCCGTCCGAGGTGGATATCGCGCGTGGGTTGCTGACGTATCTGGCCAAGCAGGGCGTGAACAAGATTGCGGTCGTGGCCGATGACAACGGTTTCAGCCGCATGAATGCGCTGGGGTTCGGCCGGGTGGCGGGGGAGACGGGGATGCAGGTCGTGACGACGGTGATCGTGCCGCCGAAGACGACCGATTTCGCGCCGATTGTGGCGCAGTTGCAGACGGCGGCGCCGGAGCAGGTGGTGCTGGTGACGGCGCCGCCCTCGACGGCGGGGTTCATCAAGGCGCTGGCCGCCTCGGGCTGGGACGTGCCGGTGAGCGGGCGGATCGACCTGTCGGCGGCAACTGTGCTGAGCCCGGCGCAGCAGGCGAAGGCCAGCAGCGTGGCGGTGTTCAGCACGGCCTCGACGAACCCGGGTGTCCAGGCTTTCGTGCGGTCCTACGAGGCGCATACCGGGCTGGTGCCGACGCAGCGGCCGTTCTTCGTGTACGAGGCGGTGCTGCTCGCCGTGGACGCGATACGGCGAGCGGGGACGGACACGCCGGAGGCGGTGCAGGCGGCGCTGAAGACGACGACGATGCCGTCACTGCTGGGTGGGACATACGCGATGGACGACCATAACCATCCGCATATCCCGCTGACCATCATGGGTCTGCGGGATGGGAAGCCGGCAGTCGTTGCGATGGAGTAGTGCGGTTCCGCCCGGCTATTGCGGCAGTTCCGGCGCCGGTGTGACACCTTCGGGTGGCAGCCGGGTGAGCGGCCCGCTCGCCTCGAACGCCCCGTCCATCCGCGGCGCCCACAGCTTCACCCCGCCGGTGATGCCCGCCGCATTCGGAACGATCCGCACGTTGGCCGGCAGGTCGAAATCGATCACCTGCGCATTGCCGCCGCCGATCAGCAGCGTGTCGTAGGTGACCAGTGTGTCCAGGTAGCCGACCGCTTTCTGCAGCCGCTTGTTCCACTTTTTCCGGCCGACTTTGTGCAGCGCTGCATTGCCCAGGTAGTGATCGTAGGTCATTTCTTTCGCCACCGGGTGCTGGCCCAGCTCCAAGTGCGGCGCCAGCAGGCCATCCTCGAACAGCGCGAAGCCGAACCCGGTGCCGAGCGTGATCACGCATTCCAGCCCTTCACCCGCGATGACTCCCAGCCCTTGCACGCTCGCATCGTTCAGCACCCGGGCCGGCTTGCCCAGACGCTGGCCGAGTTCAGTGGCAAGCGGGAAATCGTGCCACACGTCGGTGCCGAGGTTGGGTGCGGTCAGTGTGCGCCCACCGCGGACCACGCCGGGGAAGCCGACCGAGATCCGGTCGTACTCGCCCAGCGTTCGCACGAGCTCAACCAGCGCGGTCAGCACGATATCCGGCCCGCTCGGATGCGGCGTGTCGGTGCGGTCCGGTCCGGCAACCATCGTGCCTTCGGCGTCCAGGATCCCGGCCTTCAGCCGCGTACCGCCGATATCGATGGCTAACGTGCGCGGCGAGATGCGGTCCGGGGTGGGCAAACGGTTGATGTTGATGGCTCGGGTCGCCATTCAGCGGGCTCCTGCAAGGCGGGCGCAGTCAGCCACTATGGCAGGACGGGTGCAAGAGCGGCTTACAAACGAAAAGGGCCGGACACAGCGTGCCCGGCCCCGAACTCCTTGTGCAGTCTGCGGCTCAGCGGCGCATCAGCATCGCGAGCACGTAACCGACTGCGCCGGCTACAGCCAGCGACGTCAACGGGCGCTCGGCCACAGTGTCGCCCAGGAACGCGCTGACTTCGTCGAGTTGGTCGACCATCGCGCTGCCGGCGCCGCCAGCACGGTCCTTCAGCTTGCCGTAAGCCTGTTGTGCCGTGCCGACCATCTGGTCGACTGCACCGGAGGCCTGCGTCTTGCTATCACCTGTGATGTCGCCGACGGCGCTCTTGATGTTGCCACCAATGTCCTTGGCGGTACCCTCGACCCGGTTCTCGTCCATGGCTGCATCTCCAATGTTGCTGACGCAACCAACAGGTTTGCTCGGGCCGGGTTCCCCCCACGGTGGAAATAGCCTCGCATTGCCGCTATGGCCCACCACGCCCATCTTCTGTGAGGGGTAAGGAGGCATTCCGTGAACTTCGACGCGTCGGACAACTGGCCCATCAACGACCCGCGCATCTCCGAGATCCTGGACATCGTTGCCAAGGAAACCGGCGTGCTGCGCGATCGCCTTACACCCGGCGCCAGCATCGCGGAGTTGGATATCGCTTCTCTCGACATGGTGCAGGCAATTTTCGCCATCGAGAGCCATTTCAACGTGGAAATCCCCGTCTCGGCCGAGCAGGACGGCGCCGAGTTCAAGACGGTGGGGGACCTGGTCAAGCACGTGCTGGACGCGATCGCCGGGCGCGGGCCGGCCAGTTGACGCCTCACGCCCGGCGGGCCGTCGTCACCGGGATGGGTGCCGTGTGTGCCACCGGGCATGACGTGCCGTCGTTCTTTGCCTCGTTGCGCGCGGGCCGGTCGGGCATCGGCCCGATCACCAACATCCCGACCGAGCGGTTGTCCGCCCGGGTGGCGGCCGAGGTTCGCGGTCTCGACATGTCGCAGCATTTCACCCCGAAGCGGCTGCCGCTGATGGACCGCACCTCCCAGTTCGGCGTGATTGCGGCGCGGCAGGCAATGGCGCAGGCCGGGCTCGACCGCGGCGACGTGGAGGACGGGGCCGTGATCTTGGGCGCCGGGATCGGTCAGGAGACGTTCGACTCGTCCTACTGGCAGCTTTATGGCCAGGGCGCCGCGCGGGTGCACCCGTTCACGGTGCCACGCATCATGCCGAACGCCGCGGCAAGCCATGTATCGATCGAGTTCGGCATCCGGGGGCCGTGCTACGCCATCGCCTCGGCCTGCGCCTCCGCCAACCATGCGATCGGGCAGGCGGCGCACATGATCCGCTCCGGCATGGTGGACGTGGCGCTCGCCGGTGGGGCCGATGCCTCGGTCGTGGTCGGGTTCATGAAGGGTTGGGAGGCGCTCCGTGTGCTCAGCCCGGACGGCTGCCGCCCGTTCTCGCGCGACCGCAACGGGTTGACCATCGGCGAGGGCGCGGGTGTGCTGGTGCTGGAGGAGGCGGGCCGGGCAGCGGCGCGGGGAGCCACGGCGCTGATGGAAATTGCCGGGCTGGGCATGAGTGCGGACGGCGCCGACATCACCGCTCCCGATGCGGGCGGGGCCGCCCGGGCGATGCGTGCCGCGTTGAAGGATGCCGGTTGCGCGCCGGAAGAGGTGGACTACGTGAACGCCCATGGCACTGGCACGCGGCTCAACGACAAGACGGAAACGGCCGCGTTGCGCCAGGTATTCGGCGCCGGGCTGGACCGCATCCCCGTTTCCTCGACGAAATCAATGATCGGTCACTGCATGACGGCGGGCGGTGCGCTCGAGATCATCGCCACCGCCATGGCGTTGCAGCAGAGCACGCTGCCGCCGACCGCCGGGTTCACGGGGGCGGATCCGGAGTGTGACGTGGACTGCGTGCCGCTGCATGCGCGGGAGGCATCGGTCCAGGTCGCCATGTCTAACGCTTTCGCTTTCGGTGGGTTGAACGCCGTGCTGGTCGTCCGCCGCGCATGACGGTCCCGCACATCAACCGGATCGGCACCGCCACCCCGGCGCATGATGTGCACGCTCCTTTCATTGCCTGGGCCCGTACCCTGTTGCCGGACGAGAAAACCCGCACGGTGTTCGACCGCATGGCCGAGCGGTCCGGGATCGACCACCGCTACTCCGTGCTGCAGCCCGGCATGGCCGGGGCGGACCGGGTCGATGCGGACGGGTTCTTCAATCGGGGGCGTTTCCCAAGCACGGCGGCGCGGATGCAGCGCTACGAGCGGCACGCGACGGATCTGGCGCTGCAGGCAGTGAACTCGCTGGGCGAAGACACGTCGAGGTTCACCCACATCGTTGTCGCGTCCTGCACTGGGTTCACCGCTCCAGGTCTGGATCAGATCATTGCCGAGCGGCTCGGCATGGCGGCCAGCATCGAGCGCACGCTGGTGGGCTTCATGGGCTGCTATGCCGGGGTGAGCGCGCTGCGGGCCGCCTACCACATCGTCCGCTCGGACCCGGCAGCCCGCGTGCTGGTGCTAAACCTCGAGTTGTGCACGCTGCACCTACAGGAAAAGCCGGATTTGGAGACGGTGCTCTCCTTCATGCTGTTCGCGGACGGCGCGACGGCGGCGCTGGTGACGGCCGAGCCGGAGGGGTTCGGCATGATCGACTTCCGATCGAGCACGCTACCGGACTCGGCGGACCTGATCACGTGGCGCATCGGCGACCAAGGGTTCGACATGCGGCTGTCCGGCAAGGTGCCAGGCCGTATCGCCACGGCGCTCCGCCGCGAGTTGGAGCGGGAGGACGATGGCGGCCTGTTGCGCGGCCAGGCGACGCAGCAGATTGATCTGTGGGCCGTGCATGCCGGTGGGCGCACGGTGCTGGACGGGGTTGAGCAGGGTTTGCGCCTGGGCCGCGGCGCGCTCGACTGGTCGCGGGACGTGCTGCGGGAGTTCGGCAACATGTCCTCGGCGACGATCCTGTTCGTGCTGGACCGGATGATGCGCGGCTCCTCCGGCCCGCAAAACGGCCTGGCGATGGCGTTCGGCCCGGGTCTGTGCGCCGAGACGTTCCGGTTCCGCCGCGCATGAGCTTCGCCGCGCGGAGTGACGCGGCGGAACTGATGGACACCGAGTGCACGGACGAAGCGGATTACGCGCGCTGTCTGCGCGATCTTGCCCGGGTGAACACGGCGACGTTGGCCCGGGTGCCTACGCTGGCTTGGCTGGACCGGGCTATGCGACGCCGGGCGCCGGGCGAAGCCGTCTCCGTCTACGACGTTGCGTATGGTCACGGCGACATGCTGCGCGCGGTGGCGCGCTGGGCCCGGCGGCGCCGGCGGCCCGCAGTGTTGCTCGGCGTGGACCTGAACCCGGCGGCGGCAAGCCAGGCACGGGCGGCGTCACCCGGCCTCGCGCTGGACTTGCAGACCGGCGACGTGCTGGCAACCGTGCCGGAGCCGGCGCCCGACTACATCATCAGTTCGCTGTTCACCCACCATCTAACGGACGCGCAAGTGGTGGCCTTCCTGCAATGGATGGAACGCTATGCAAGGTACGGCTGGTTCGTGAACGACCTGCACCGCCACCGCGTGCCTTATCACGGCTTCCGGCTGCTGGCCTGGGCGATGCGCTGGCACCGCTTTGTGCAGCATGACGGCAGGGTATCGATCGCGCGCGCGTTCACCCGGGCGGAGTGGGAGGGGCTGCTGGCCCAGGCCGGCGTGCCGGCGACGATAAGCTGGCGCTTCCCGTTTCGCCTCTGCGTGAGCCGGCTGCGCTGAACGTTGTGATTGCAGGCGGCGGGCTGGCGGGCGCTGCTTCGGCATGCTGGCTGGCCCGGGCCGGACGGGCAGTGACGGTGCTGGAGCGCGAGAGCGGGCCGGCACACAAGGTATGCGGCGAGTTCCTCAGCGGCGAAGCACTGGCGGAGTTGGCCGGCCTCGGGATCGACACGGCCGGGTTGGGGGCGGCGCCGATCGCGGCGATGCGGCTGATCCATCGTGGCCGGGTTGCAGAGGCCCGGCTGCCATTTCGGGCGGCGGGGCTGTCCCGGCTGGTGTTGGACGAGGCGTTGCTGCGCCGGGCCGCCGAACTGGGCGCCGATGTCCAGCGTGGCGTGCGAGTCCGCGGGCTGGAACTGGGCAGCGTGCAGACGCAGGCGGGCGCGCTCGCCGCCGGCGCGATCCTGCTTGCCACCGGCAAGCACGATGTGCGCGGGTTTGCGCGGCCGACACATTCGGACAATCACGCCCTGATCGGGTTCAAGCTGCACCTACGCCTCGGTCCCGGCCAGCAATCGGCGCTCGCCGGGCATGTCGAGGTGATGATGTTCGCTGGTGGGTATGCCGGGCTGCAGATGGTCGAGCACGGGATCGCCAACCTTTGTCTCCTTGTGAACCGGTCCCGCTACGAGGCCGAAGGGCAGAGTTGGCCCTCCTTGCTCGATGCACTCACCCGTGAGGACAACCACCTCGCCCGCCGGCTGGAAGGTGCTGCGCCGTGCTGGGTCCGGCCGCTCAGCATCTCCCGCGTGCCCTACGGCTACGTCCATGCCGGACCGGAGCAGGCTGGCGTGTTTCGGCTGGGCGACCAAGCAGCCGTCATTCCCTCCTTCTGCGGCGACGGCATGGCGATTGCGCTGCACACCGCCCGGCTCGCAACGGACGCGGTGTTGGAGGGGCAAGATGCCGCTGCCTACCACGCTGCGATGCGGCGGGACGCAGGTCCACCGGTGCGGCTGGCCTATGGGCTGTATCGCATGACCCGCTCGGCCGTCATTCGCGCGGCGGTGGTCCAGACGGCGCGGGCATGGCCAGGGCTGCTGCGCGTCGGCGCCCGCCGGACACGGGTTGCTTCTCCCTCTCCCGTTCATCACGGGTGAGGGCCTCTTTAGCAGAACCTACGCGCGGCGTGGCAAGCCGCGCACCCTCACCCCGGCCCTCTCTCGCCCGCGGGCGAGGGAGAAGCGAGTGAGGAAGAAGGAGCGTCGACGAATGCCTGGATTGCACGGATCAACCGGCCGGGTTCGTCGGAACGGATCGTGTGGCTGCTGTTCTCGAATACCTGCAACTCCGAGCCGGGGATCAGCCGGTGGATTTCCTCCGAGAAATCGGGCGGACAAATCCAGTCATGCGCGCCGGCGATCACCAGTGTGGGCGCCGTGATCCGTCCCAACTCCGGCCGCAGGTCGTAGGTGCGTAGAAAGCCACCTGGGCCGAACGCCCGGTTCTGCGGCTCCGGCGAATAGATGAAGCGGCCACGCACAGCCTCCGCCGCTGCACGGTCGTAGCGCGTGCTGTAGAGCGGCCCCATGATGGCGTAGAACTCCGTCATCTGCTCCGGGGACGTCGTCTCGCCCGCCCACACACGCTCGCTGACCCGCTGCTGCTCCGGAGTGCCGCGCTCCCGTACCAGTTGCTGCGCCCGCGGCAGGAACCCGGCGTGCGAGGCGGTCACCACCAGGACCAGCTTGGCAACCGACGCCGGGTAGCGCGCCGCGTGCGCCATCGCGACCATGCCGCCGTAGCTGGTGCCGATGCTCACGATCGGGCCGAGGCCGAGATACTGGCGCAGCGCCTCCATGTCCTCGACGTTTTCGTCCAACGTGTAGCGCGCCGGATCCCCGCTGCGGTCCGACCGGCCATGCCCGCGGTGGTCGAAGTAGACGAGCTGCATGCTATCGGCGAGCACGGACATCGCCGGCTTGAAGCCGGCGTGCTCGCCACCTGGCCCGCCATGGATCAGGAACGCCACTGGCCGCTCCCGCATCACCGGGCCGTCCGGCACCAGCCCGGCGCCCTCGATATCAAAATACAGCACCGTGTCGCGAAGCTTCGCGTGCATGCACCCTCCTGCGGAACTCGGCAGCCAGCCTACCTGTTGAACTTCGCTACGCCGTTTCCCAGGAGGCCGCCACGTCTCAGTCAACCCACATGCCCAATGCCGCGGCCGATGTCGAAGAGGCAAAACAGGCGGCCAAGGCGGCGCACCTGCACTACGTGACCGACCGCAAGCCCGGCATCAAGCGCGTGCTCGGTGAGAGCGCGTTCGAATACTACATGCCGGACGGCAAGCGGATCGAGGACGAGGAGGAACTGACCCGCATCAAGAAGCTGGCCATTCCTCCTGCCTACACCGACGTATGGATCTGCCGCGACCGCAACGGTCACCTGCAGGCGACGGGCCGGGACGCGCGCGGCCGTAAGCAGTATCGCTACCATCCGCGCTGGCGGGTCGTGCGGGACGAGGCAAAATACCATCGGATGCTGGTGTTCGGCCGGGTGCTGCCCAAGATCCGGGCGCAAGTGGATCATGACCTGGCGCTGCAAGGATTGCCCCGGCGCCGGGTGTTAGCGGCCCTTGTCAAGCTGCTGGAGAAGACGCTGGCCCGCGTCGGCAACGAGGAATATGCGCGCGACAACAAGAGCTTCGGGCTGACCACCCTGCGCAACCGGCATACAAGGGTCGAGGGCAGCCGGATCAAATTCGATTTTCGCGGCAAGCACGGGATCGACCATCATCTAAACCTGCAGGACCGGCGGCTGGCCAACATCATCAAGCGGTGCCGCGAACTGCCAGGCCAGCACCTGTTCCAATTCGTGGACCATGACGGCCACCTGCACGGCATCACGTCCGACGACGTGAACGGGTACCTGCATGAGATCAGTGGCGAGGAGATTACCGCAAAAGACTTTCGCACCTGGGCCGCCACCAATTTGGCCGCAATGGCCCTTCGCGAGCTCGAGCGGTTCGACACTGAGGCGAAGAACAAGAAGAACGTGGTGCAGGCGGTGGAGGCGGTAGCCGGGCTGCTGGGCAACACGCCTTCAGTCTGCCGCAAGTGCTACATCCACCCGGCGATCTTCGACGGCTACCTGGATGGCAGCCTGCTTGAGGGCCTGAAACAACGGGCGGACGAGGCGCTGGACCATAGCGATAGTGGCCTGACGGCGGAGGAGGTCGCAGTGACGGCATTCCTCAGCCGACGGCTGGGCCAGGTAATCGACGACTCGGCTACAGCCAAAGCCGCCTGACGCTTGCGCGGTCGCTCCCTCAGGCGGAGGGTAGCCGAAGACGGGGAGGGCGGCGATGGCGGACCTGGTAATGACCGAGCGGTTCGCGGGTTACCACATGCTCACGCTCAATCGCCCGGACAAGCTCAACGTGTTCGATGATGCGCTGCATGCCGCTCTATCCGCCGGGATCGACGCGGCTGACGCCGATGAACATTGCCGCGCCCTGTTGCTGACCGGCGCAGGCCGTGGCTTCTGCGCCGGAGCGGACTTGGCGGCCACAGTCGGGCCGAACCTGCAAGCTGATTTGGGGGAGGTGCTGGAGCGCACCTTCAACCCGCTGATCCGGCGCATCCGCGGGTTGCGCATGCCCGTCGTCTGCGCCGTGAACGGGGTCGCGGCCGGTGCGGGCGCCAATGTGGCTCTGGCCTGCGACATCGTGCTGGCCGGCCGTTCGGCGCGCTTTATTCAAGCGTTCGTGAAGATCGGCCTCATACCGGACGCAGGCGGCACTTGGCTGCTGCCCCGCCTCGCGGGAGACGCCCGGGCACGGGGCATGGCGATGTTGGGCGAACCCGTAATGGCCGAGCAAGCCGAAGCTTGGGGCCTGATCTGGCGCGTGGTGGACGATGCTCGGCTGTTGCCGGAGGCGAATCAGTTGGCGGCGCACCTGGCCACTCAACCGACGGCGGCGATCGCGCTCATGAAGCGGGCGTTCACCGACGGCGCCGACCGCACGCTCAGCGAACAATTGGACATCGAGCGGGATGCTCAGCGCATTGCCGGGTCAGGGCCGGAGTTCAAGGAAGGCGTGCAGGCGTTCCTGGAAAAGCGGCCCGCCGTGTTCACCAAGCGGTAGACCAAAGCCGGCCACAGCGGGTCGCCTTGCCGTTCAACCCATTGCGCCGACTGAGAGCTGGACCCGCTCCCCGGCAAAGCGCACCCGGCTAAACGAGATTGGCTGGCCGTCTGCGTCCACATCCACGCTCTCCACCGCAAGGACCGGTTCACGTCGGGACTGGCGAAGTTGGGCCGCTTCCTCCTCGGTCGGCATGGCAGCGGTGATGCGAGTACTGGCACGCCGGTAGTCGCCCAGGCCGAACCGTTCCAGCACCGCCGTGAGGGAGCGTAGCTGCCGGTATAGATCAGCGACATCCGGAAAGCGGCGGGCCGGAAGATAGGTGACGGCGATGCTGACCGGGATTTCGTCCGCAAAGCCCGCGGTGCGTAGCGCGGTGACCGGGTCGCCGGCTGGAATGGCGAGCGCCTCGGCCACGTCCGGTTCGGCGCCAAGGTCCCGCGCGTCCAGCAGGTCGTGGCGGGCCAGGCGGTTCTGCTGCTGCAATGTCGCCGTAAAACGGGTCCGCTCGGAAATGGGATATGTCAGCACCGGTTGCTCGACGAACGTCCCCAAGCCACGCCGGATGCGCACTGCCCCTTTATTCGCAAGAATCGCCAACGCGCGGCGTGCAGTGTGACGATGAACTCCGAAACGCGCCGCAAGCACGGCCTCGTTCGGCAGTTGGGTGCCGGGCGGAAAGGCGCCGCTGCTGATTTCGCGCGCGAGGGCTAGTTCGATCTGGTGCCACATCGGCACTGGGCTATCCCGGCTGACCTGCAATCCAGCCACGTGGCTCTCATCGAATGTGACATTTCATCCAATGCCACACGTTGAGGCTAGAGGTCTATACGTCTGTCCTGCTACGACGCGCTGACTGCATCGGAGATAGATCGTGGCAGACACCGTGCCGACCGAACGCCAGCGCTGGATGAGCGTGCTCGCCCGGGCCAGCTCGGCCGAACTGGAGCAGGCGACAGCCGGGTGCGATCTGCCGGAGCACACCCGGCTGCGTGGCCCGGAGCTCGGGCTGGCTATGGTTCGGGGACGGACCGGTGGCGGTGGCGCCGCCTTCAACATTGGCGAGATGACGGTCAGCCGTTGCACCGTGCGTACCAAAGCGGGCCTGACCGGCCATGCCTACGTTGCCGGGCGGGACTTGCGGCAAGCTGAACTGGCGGCGTTGCTGGACGCCACCCTGCAGGACCCGGCGCATGCGGGGCTGCTCGACACCGTCGTGGCGCCCTTGGCCCGGCAGCAGGTGCAGCGCCGGAATGCGGTCGCGGCCAAGGCAGCGGCCACGCGGGTGCAATTTTTCACCATGGCGACGATGCGCGGATGAGCATCGACCTTCCCGGCTTTGCCGACCCCGTCACCGACGCGCAAACCTGCTTCCGCGCCGTGCTGGACGCGATGGCCCATCCCGGCCGCATCGTGCACGCAGGCGGGACCCGTGCACCCGCGCCGTTCGCACCTGCCACGGGCGCCGTGCTGCTGACCCTGGCCGATGCGGAAACGCCCGTCTGGTTGGATGCCGAGGCAACGGCCGCGCTCGATTGGGTGCGGTTCCACTGCGGCGCGCCGGCGGCCGAGCCCGGCTCCGCCGCCTTCGCCGTTTGCCTCCATTTGCCCCCGCTCGATGCGTTCGGCTGGGGCAGCCATGACGGACCGGAAACGAGCGCCACCCTGCTCCTGCAGCGCCCCACCCTGGATGCGGGGCCCGTCCTGCGGCTGAGCGGCCCGGGCCTGCGCGAGCCCGTGGTGGTCCGCCTGGGTCTGCCGGAGGATTTCGTCGCGCGCTGGCGCCCGAACCACGCCGCGTTTCCGCGTGGGGTCGACCTGATCATCTGTGCCGGCGACCGGCTTGCCGCCCTTCCCCGCAGCACCGCCGTGGAGCCTGCCTGATGGCCTATGTCGCGACCAAGGGCGGCGAGCAGGCCATTGCCGCCGCCCATGCCTGGCTGGCCGAACAGCGCCGGGGCGACGCCGGGATCGCCGAACTCGGCACCGACCAGATCGAGGCGCAACTCGGCCGCGCGGTGGACCGGGTGATGTCCGAGGGCTCTGTATTCGACCCGGGGCTGGCCGCGCTCGCGATCAAGCAAGCGCAGGGCGACCTGATCGAGGCGGCGTTCCTGCTGCGCGCCTACCGCACCACCTTGCCGCGCTTCGCCTCCAGCCTGCCGGTCGAGACGGCCGGCATGGTCGTGGCACGCCGGGTTTCGGCCATCTACAAGGACCTGCCGGGTGGCCAGGTGCTGGGCCCGACCTACGACTACACGCACCGTCTGCTGGATTTCGCCCTCGCCGCCACCGGCGCACCGCCGCCCCCGGCGCTGCACGACGAGACACCGCCTGAACCGCTGGCCCCGGTCAGCGCCATTCTTGCTGCGGAGGATCTGATCGAAGGTGACGGCGCACCCGGCCCCTCGATAGACCTCACCCGCGAGCCGCTGAGCTTCCCCGCCGGCCGCGCCACCCGGCTGCAGGCGCTCTCCCGCGCGGATGAGGGATTTCTGCTGGCCCTCGGCTACTCCACCCAGCGTGGTTGGGGCGGCACCCACCCGTTCGTGGGCGAGATCCGCGTCGGCACCGTGGCGGTGGAGATCGAGCCGCCGGAACTCGGCTTTGCGATCGACATCGGCGACGTGGCCGTGACGGAGTGCCAGATGGTCAATCAGTTCGCCGGGTCCCGCACCGAGCCGCCGCAGTTCACCCGGGGCTACGGCCTGTGCTTCGGCCAGTCCGAGCGCAAGGCGATGTCCATGGCGCTGGTGGACCGTGCCATGCGCTCGGCCGAACTGGGCGAGGATGTGACAGCGCCGGCGCAGGACGTGGAGTTCGTGATGTATCACTGCGACAACGTCGAGGCGACCGGGTTCGTCGAGCACCTGAAGCTGCCGCATTACGTCGATTTCCAAAGCGAACTGGAGACGGTTCGCCGCATGCGTGCGGACGCTCGAGCGCAGGTGGCGGAATGAACGGCTACAACTTCGCCTACCTGGACGAGCAGACCAAGAGGATGATCCGGCGCGCCATCCTCAAGGGCGTCGCGATCCCGGGCCACCAGGTTCCGTTCGGCAGCCGCGAGATGCCACTGCCCTACGGCTGGGGGACTGGCGGCATCCAGGTCACCGCTTCCGTGCTGGGCGCTGGCGACGTGCTGAAGGTGATCGATCAAGGGGCCGACGATACCACCAACGCCGTGTCCATCCGAGCCTTCTTCGCGCGCACCGCCGGCGTGCAAACGACCACGCGTACCACGGACGCCACCATCATCCAGACCCGGCACCGCATCCCCGAGCAGCCGCTCCGCGATGACCAGATCCTGGTCTACCAGGTGCCGCAGCCGGAACCGCTCGCCGCACTCGAGCCCAGCCGGGCGGAAACGCGCCGCATGCACGGCCTGGCGGAATACGGGCTGATGCATGTGAAGCTCTACGAGGACATCGCCCGCTACGGCCACGTCTCGATCGCATACAGCTACCCGGTGATGGTGAACGGCCGGTACCTGATGTCGCCCAGCCCGATTCCGGCGTTCGACAATCCGAAGCTCGACATGTCCCCCGCGCTGCAACTGTTCGGCGCCGGGCGGGAGAAGCGGATCTACGCCATCCCGCCCTACACGCGCGTCCGCTCGCTCGATTTCGACGACCATCCGTTCCGGCTCACCCGTGCGCCGCATGCTTGCGCCCTGTGCGGCTCGGACAACACGTATCTGGACGAGGTGGTGACCGACGACCGGGGCTCGCGCATGTTCGTCTGCTCGGACACCGATTGGTGCGAGCAGAGGCGGCCGGCATGAGCCCGTTGCTCACTGCGCGCAGTCTCGGGCTACGGTTCGGCGCCATCCCGGCCCTGGTGGAAGTGGACGCGGAGCTATGGCCGGGTGAGGTGCTGGCGGTTGTGGGCGAGTCTGGCTCGGGCAAGACCACGTTGCTGAACGTGTTGTCCGGCACAGTCCGCCCAGACCACGGCATCGTCACCTACACCGACCCGGCGGGCGAGCTGCACGACCTCCACGCCATGCCCGCCCCCGCCTTGCGCGCGCTGCACCGCTCCGATTGGGGGTTCGTGCGGCAGGACGCCCGCACAGCGCTGCGCATGGGCGTCACTGCCGGCGGCAACGTGGGCGAGCGGCTCATGGCGGCGGGCGTGCGCAACTACGGCGATATCCGCGCGACGGCCATCGACTGGTTGCGCCAGGTGGAGATCGACGCCGACCGAGTGGACGACCTGCCGCGCACCTTCTCCGGCGGCATGCTGCAGCGGCTGCAAATTGCCCGCACGCTGGTCACGCATCCCCGGCTCGTGTTCATGGACGAGCCGACCGGCGGGCTGGACGTCTCGGTGCAGGCGCGGCTGTTGGACCTGATCCGCGGGTTGGTGGCCCGGCTCGGTATCGCCGTGGTCCTGGTGACGCATGACATCGGGGTCGCGCGGTTGCTGGCGGGGCGGATCATGGTGATGCAGCGGGGCCGGGTGGTGGAGGCCGGATTGACCGATCAGGTGCTCGACGATCCGCAACACGCCTATACCCAGCTTTTGGTCAGCTCGGTGCTGCAGGCATGACCGTCTTGCTGCGGACGGAGGGGCTGGCGAAGCAATTCACCTTGCACCTGCAGGGTGGTGTCACATTGCCGGTGCTGGCGGGCGTGGGCCTGGAACTGCACGAGGGCGAGTGCGTGGCGCTGCATGGGCCGTCCGGTGCGGGTAAATCCACGCTGATGCGGAGCATCTACGCCAATTACCGCGCCAGCGCCGGGCGCATCCTGGTGCGGCACCGGGGCGAGATGGTGGACATCGCCGCCGCCGATTCGCGAACGGTGCTGGAGGTGCGGAGGCTTACGCTCGGCTACGTCAGCCAGTTCCTGCGCGTCGTCCCCCGTGTTCCAGCAGTCGAGATCGTGGCCGAAGCCGTGCCGGAGGGTGACCGGCGGGCCCTAGCGGCGGCGCTGCTCCACCGCTTCAATTTGCCGGAACGGCTGCACAGCCTACCGCCGGCGACGTTCTCGGGCGGCGAGCAGCAACGTGTGAACCTGGCCCGTGGGTTCGCCGGGCGCCACCCGATCCTCCTGCTGGACGAACCGACGGCATCGCTGGACCGCGCGAACCGCGATGAGGTGGTGGAGGTGATCCGGGAAGCCAAGGCACAGGGCGTCGCCATACTCGGTATCTTCCACGATTCCGAGGTGCGCTCGGCGGTAGCCGACAGATTATTCGAGGTGGACTGATGCAGCGCGGCTGATCGCAATCCCGACCGCCGTCTGCAACTCCCGGATCAATTGGATCGCGTAGCCGGGAGTGAGCTCGCAGAACATAGTCGTGAGCTGGTTTTCCGACGCAATGTCGCGGATTAGCCGCAGGAAAACCACGTCCGGTGCGGCCCGGATTCCCACCCGGTTCGCCTCCACCTGCGCCAAGTAACCAACTCCGACTGCTTCACCCATCGCTGCCTCATCACTTCGACGTGATCACGCTAGGCAGAGAGCGACGGGTATCCCAAGCCACATTGCGGCCACGCGACGACATTCCGTCGTCGGCGTGACTGTTGAGTGACACCTAAATGTGGAGCGCGCGGCCTTCCACGGCCATGGCAGCCTCTTTCACCGCTTCGTTCAGACTGGGATGGGCATGGCAGGTACGAGCGACGTCCTCGCTGCTGGCGCCAAACTCCATGGCGGTGGCGATCTCGGCAATCAGCGTGCCGGCGTCGGGACCAATGATGTGGGCGCCCAGGATCTCGTCTGTGCTCTTATCGGCGAGGATTTTTACGAAACCGTCCGTGGAACCCATCGCACGGGCACGGCCATTGGCGGTGAAGGGGAACTTGCCGACGTTGTAGGCCCGGCCCTCCGCCTTCAGCATTTCCTCGGTGGCGCCAATCGAGGCCACTTCCGGCCAAGTGTATACCACCCCGGGGATCACGCTGTAGTTCACGTGCCCAGCCTGCCCGGCCAGGATCTCGGCGACAGCGACACCCTCCTCCTCGGCCTTGTGGGCCAGCATCGGGCCGGTGACGATATCGCCGATTGCGTAGATGCCGGGGACGTTGGTCGCGTAGTGGGCGTCGATCTTGATGCGCTTGCGCTCGTCCAGCGCTACGCCGGCCGCTTCGATGCCGAGCCCCTCGTAGTACGGACGCCGGCCGATCGCGACCAGTACGACGTCCGCCTCGAGCGTCTCAGCCGGGCCGCCGGCTGCCGGTTCAAGGGTTAGTTTCACGCCCGAGCTTGTCGCCTCGGCGGCGGTGACCTTGGTCTTGAGCCGGAACTTCATACCCTGCTTGCCGAGCACGCGCTCGAAGGTCTTGCCGATCTCGTTGTCCATGCTGGCGACCAGCTTGTCCAAAAATTCAACCACGGTGACCTTGGCGCCGAGCCGGAGCCAAACGCTGCCGAGTTCGAGGCCGATATAGCCACCGCCGATCACCACCAAGTGGCCTGGAACCTTGTCCAGTTCGAGCGCGCCGGTCGAGGAGACAATCGTTCTCTCATCCACCTCGAGACCGGGCAGGGGAATGCTCTCGCTACCGGTCGCGATCACGATGCTCTTGGCTTCGTACTCCGTGCCGTCGACGGTCACCTTGCCTGGCCCGGCGATGCGGCCCTCGCCCTTGAGCCAAGTCACCTTGTTCTTCTTGAACAGGAACTCGACGCCCTTGACGTTGGCGCTGACTACTTCGCCCTTACGCGCCTGCATGCGGGCGAGATCGAGTTTCACGCTCTCAACGACGATGCCATGGTCCTTGAAGCCGTGCGTCGCCTCCTCGAAGTTCTCCGAGGATTGCAGCAACGCCTTGGACGGAATGCAGCCGATATTGAGGCACGTGCCGCCGAGGGTGGCGCGCTTCTCCACACAGGCGACCTTGAGTCCGAGCTGGGCCGCGCGCAGGGCGCAGACATAGCCGCCGGGACCGGCGCCGATGACGATGACGTCGAAGGACTCACTCATTTCTTTCTCTCTTTCTTCCCTCTCTCCCGTTTTTCACGGGAGAGGGCAGGGGTGAGGCTGCTGGGCTGGCAAACATCGGCGTTCCGGTGCCAACCGCCACCCTCACCCAACCCTCTCCCGCCAACGGAAGAGGGCTTTTAAGTCAAAGCCCCAACAGCAACCGGCGGGGATCCTCGACACCTTCCTTCACGCGGACGAGGAAGCTCACTGCTTCCTTGCCGTCCACGATCCGGTGGTCGTAGCTCAGAGCCAAATACATCATCGGCCGGATCTCGACCTTGCCGCCGATCGCCATCGGGCGGTCCTGGATCTTGTGCATGCCCAGGATCGCCGATTGCGGCGGGTTCAGGATCGGC
>CAXTVQ010000089.1:0-18544 GCA_964247705.1 uncultured Acetobacteraceae bacterium
TCCGGGTGAACCTGGACAGCCACATCAGCCGCATCGACCTGATCGGCAAGGACGCCATCGTCCTGAAGGACGGCAAGCAGATCACCGAGTTCCGCGAGGGCATCCTGCCCTGGGCGCTGCAGCACCCCTGCGCCCTGGTGTTCGACGAGTACGACGCAGGCCGTCCCGATGTGATGTTCGTGATCCAACGGGTGCTGGAGGTAGAGGGCAAGCTCACCCTGCTCGACCAGAACAAGGTAATCCGGCCGCACCGTTCGTTCCGGCTGTTCTCCACCGCCAACACGGTGGGCCTTGGCGACACGACCGGGCTGTATCACGGCACGCAGCAGATCAACCAGGGCCAGATGGACCGGTGGAACATCGTCGCTACGCTCAACTACCTGCCGCACAAGCAGGAGACGGAGATCGTGATGGCCAAGATGGGCCTGGACATGAAGGACACTGCCTCGCGCAAGCGGACGGAGTCGATGGTGGCGCTCGCCGATCTCACGCGCGCCGGGTTCATCAACGGCGACATCTCGACGGTCATGTCGCCTCGTACGGTGATTACCTGGGCCGAGAACGCCAAGATCTTCGGCGATATCGGCTTCGCCTTCCGCGTCACCTTTCTTAACAAGTGCGATGAGGCGGAACGCTCGACGGTGGCGGAATACTACCAGCGCTGTTTCAACGAGGACATCCCGACAGGGGTGCCGGCGCGCAAGGTGATGTAGGGCGTGAGCGGATCGAAGGATAACGGCCGGGCCGAGGACTTCAAGCGCGCCACGGCCGGCGTGCTGCGTGCGGTCGCCCAGGCGCCGGATGTGCAGGTCGCGTTTCAACCGGGTCCGTCGGGCGTGGTTGGACGGCGGGCACGTTTGCCGCTGCCGACGCGCGCGTTGCCGCCGGCTGAGATGGCGAAGTTGCGCGGCGCTGCGGACAGCGTCGCGTTGCGGCTGCGTCATCACGACGAGGGGGTGCATGCGGCGCGCTCGCCGGGTCAGCGCGAGGCCAAGGATGTTTATGACGCGCTGGAACAGGCGCGGGTGGAAACCGTCGGCGCTCAGCACATGGCTGGCGTCGCCGCCAATCTGCGGGCACGGCTGTCCGAGGAATGCGAGTCCGAGGGTTATGACCGCATGACCCGGCGGGACCAGTTGCCGCTGCCGGCGGCGCTCTCCCTGCTGGCCCGTGAGCGGATGAGCGGGGAAGCGGCGCCCGAGGCAGCCAGCCGCATCTTGGCGACGTGGCGGGACACGCTCGGCCCGGATGCAGATTCGGCGATGCAGGCTATGGCGGAGGCTCGCGGCGATCAGGGCGAGTTCACGCGGGCCGCCCGCAAGCTGCTGGCCGTGCTGAACCTGGCTGAAGCCGAGGTCGAGGCCGAGCCGGACGACTCCGAGGAGGAGGGCGAGGACGGCGGCGAGCAGGCCGGCACGCAGGACAATAGCCAAGATAGCCAGGGCGAGAGCCAGTCCGAGCAGGACAGCACGCTGGGGCAACAGCCCGAGCAGATGCAGGGTGAGGCGACCGAGGACGAGGGCGAGCAGGCCGAGGAAGACGAAGCCGCCGCTGCCGAGGGGGACGAGAAGCCCGGCGGGCCGCAGCAGCGTCGCGAGCGGCCTATGACCGACGATACGTCCACCTATCGCGCCTACAGCCGGGCGAACGACGAGGAGGTCCACGCTGACGATCTGTGCGATCCCGACGAACTGACCCGGCTTCGCCAGCAACTCGACCAACAGTTGCAGCACTTGCAGGGGGTCGTCAGCAAGCTCGCCAACCGTCTGCAACGCCGGCTGATGGCGCAGCAAACCCGCGCGTGGGAGTTCGACCTCGAGGAGGGCATGCTGGACGCCGGGCGACTGGCGCGAATCATCGTCAATCCGTTGTTGTCGCTCTCCTACAAGAGGGAGCGGGAAACCGAATTCCGCGATACGGTGGTGACGCTGCTGATTGACAATAGCGGCTCGATGCGCGGCCGGCCGATCACCGTAGCGGCGATGTGCGGCGACATCCTGGCGCGGACGCTGGAGCGCTGCTCCGTGAAGGTGGAGATCCTGGGCTTCACCACGCGCGCGTGGAAAGGCGGGCACTCCCGCGAGCGTTGGGTAGCGGACGGCAAGCCGCGTAACCCGGGGCGGCTGAACGATCTGCGTCACATCATCTACAAGCCTGCCGATGCACCGTGGCGGCGTGCGCGCAAGAACCTTGGGTTGATGCTGCGCGAGGGTTTGCTGAAAGAGAACATCGACGGCGAGGCGCTACTCTGGGCGTATCGCCGGTTGGTGGGCCGGCCCGAGCGCCGCCGGATCCTAATGGTGATCAGCGACGGCGCACCGGTGGACGACAGCACGCTTTCGGTGAACCCGGGCAACTACCTCGAGCGTCACTTGCGCGAGGTGATCCGCGAGATCGAAAGCCGGGACTTCGTGGAACTGATCGCCATTGGGATCGGCCATGACGTGACGCGCTACTACCGCCGTGCCGTGACGATTGTGGACGCGGAGGAACTGGGCGGCACGGTGATGAAGAAGCTTGCCGAACTGTTCGACGAGGACATGGCGGCGGCGTGGGCGCGTAGTGCTGCGGAGCGGGCGCCGCTCGTCGCCTGACCTCCGGGGGCTACCCCAATGCTGATGCAACCTTTGCCGCCGCTGGAACGGCAATTTCGGCTCGTGCCCCGGCGCCCTGGCCGGCGCCGGGCGCTCAGGATCATGTTGGCCGGCTCGCTGCTGCTGCACCTGCTCGCGCTACTGGCGCTATGGTGGAGCCGCCCGGAACCACCGCCCGAGGACCTTAACGACGCATCCAACCAAGTCGCGATGGTGTTCGAAAGCCCGGGGGCACAGGAAGCCTCCGTGCAGGCGCCAAGCGCTACGAAGGCGAGTTCGGCTCCGACCGGCAACGTCAACGCAACCCAGACTCAGCCCAATCCGGACACGTCGGCCCCTGCCCCGCCGCCGCCTGCTCCGGTTCAGCCGCAACAGCCGCCCGCGCCGCAGCCACCCCCGCCTCCAGCCCCCGAGGTGCCGCCAACGCCGGACGTGCCGCCAGCACCCATAGCGCCGCCCCCACCGCCACAGCCGGCGCCGGTTCCGGCACCTCCACAACCCCCGCCTACGGTGTCTTTGAACCAGGAGGAGGAGCCAGCGCTGCCGCCGCCGCCGCCGTTCGTGCCCCCAGTACCGCCGCTGCCGCTGCCGCCGTTGCCCCCAGCGCCTCCCCGGGCGGCGCCGCTGCGGCGTTTCGTCAGGCCATCGCCGCAGAACCCGTTTGCCGCGCCGCAGGACTGGTCGCTCAACACGACGCCTTCACCGCAGCCATCGGGCCGGTCGTCACGCGGGCTGGACCTGTCGACCGGGGATTTTGCGGGCCAGAAGGATGCGACGCTTGGCTACGTCAGTGGTGCGCATCCGACGGGTGATTGGATCGGCGCACTCCGCCGCTGGGCGACCGCGCGGCTCTATTATCCGGAACAGGCGCTGGCCGATCACCAGCAGGGAACCGCAGTGGTGCTGCTGACCATCGCGCGGTCCGGGCAGGTGCTCAACGTCCAACTCGTGCAGTCCGCGCGTTCGCCCTTTTTGGATGGCGCCTGGGTCGACATCTTCCGTGGCTCGACCGTTCCGCCATTCACGCCGGACATGCAGGAAGCGTCGACGCAGATCACCTACACGTTGCACTACCGCCTCATCGAGCACTGAAGCAGGGGGTTAGGCGCCGCCCCAGTTCATGGTCAGACCGCCATCCATCACCATCACCTGCCCCGTCACATAGTCGGCGAAGTCCGACGCCAGGAACAGCGCTAGTCCGGCAATCTCGTGCGGTTCGCCTGGGCGGCGCCAAGGGATCGACTCCATGCTCTTGGCACGCTTCTCGGGGTCATCCATACGCTCCTGCGTCATGGGCGTCGCAATCAGGCCGGGTGCGATAGCGTTGACGTTGATCTTGTCCGGCGCGACTTCCACGCTGAGGCTGCGCACCAGAGAGTTCAGCCCCGCTTTCGCCATCCCGTACGGTGCGCTGCCCGGGGTCGGCAGGTGGCCGGCGACCGACCCGATGAACACGATCCGGCCCTTGCCCCCTGCCGCCCGGCGCAGGTTCACGAACTCCCGCGCGCAATACAGCGGCCCTTTGAGATCGGTCTGCAGGATCAGGTCAAGCTTCTTGTCGTCCATCTCGGCCACCGGCATGTTGCTCATGGCGACACCGGCATTGGCGACCAACAGGTCCAGTGGCCCCAGCGCGTCTGTCACGCCTTTGAACATGGCGGTGACCGAGGCTGCATCGCCGACGTCGGATTGCAGCACGTGCGCGCGCCGCCCGGCCGCTTCCACCCTGCGCTTGGTTTCCGCGGCACCTTCGGCATCGGTGTGATAGCTGATTGCCACATCCGCACCCTGTTGCGCGAACAGGTCCGCAATGGCTTGGCCAATGCCGGAGTCAGCCCCTGTCACAAGGGCAATTTTACCTTGAAGCTGCATGGGCGAGGATCCTGCCTGAGTTCGGCAGGTGAACGCCCTGGCCGGCTTGCTGTTCCGGGGTATTGTGGGGCTTGGGCAGACGGTACTGTAGGGGTGCGAACCCAGGCGGATAATATCCGCCACGCTTTTGCTTTAAGACTTACTAAGTCGGATTTGTGCGCGTAGGGCGGATATCGTCCGCCTCCACGATGGCGTCCGGCTGAGTTTACGCAGCCGCCTTCTTCGCCTGCGCACGCGTAATGCGGCGCTTGATCACCTGTGCGGCTTCCGGGAGGTTGCGGTTCGGGGTGCTCATCAAGAATGCATCCAGCCCACCATTGTGCTCGATCGTGCGCAACGCGTGCGTCGTCAGCCGAACGCGAACCGCGGTTCCGAGGATATCGGACAACAACGACTGCTCTTGCAGGTTGGGCAAGAAGCGGCGGCGGCTCTTGTTATTGGCGTGGCTGACGTTGTTGCCGGTCAACACGGCCTTGCCGGAAATCTCGCACACGCGCGACATAGGGTCGAAATCCTCGAAGCTCTGGGCTGGAAGCGCCGGGTTATGGCGAAGGGCGTCCGTTTCGTCAACACTGGAGCGTATGAACGCCCTTACGCTGTTCGGTTTGTTCGCCGTATCCGCCATGCTGGTGTGTTACAGCCTCGAGCGGCGCCACCACGGCTACATCCTCGGTTTCGCGTTCTCCTGCGCGCTGGGTTCGACTTACGGGTTCCTGCAGGGGGCCTGGCCATTCGGTCTCGTGGAGGCAATTTGGGCCCTGGTGGCAGCCCGGCGGTGGTGGCGGGAGCGTTAGTTGGGTTCGGGCCCACGCCTGGCCGTGTCGTCCCCGACCGTGTTGTGGAACTCGCCTGCCCGGATACTGCTGATCGCGTTGGACAGGATGGCGACCACCGCTTCGTCCGACAGCGAGCGCGTCAACAAGCCGAGCGAGCCGCCAAGCAGCGCGGATGCGATCGAAATCGAGCTTATGTTCTGGCCGGTCATGTACTCGATCGCCTTGTCCACCACCGCTCCGGCGTGGCTGAGATCGGGTGGGGCGCCGTCATCCATGGCAAGGCTCATCTGCGGCTCTCCTTTTCAGGGTAGATAGCGCGAACCAACGAACGTTGAAGTGCGCGGCGGCTACACCGCGTCGGCGATCCGCTCGTCCAGGGTCAGTTCGGCCTCTGCCTCCTCGGCCTGAAGCTGCCACATCCCGGCGTACACACCGTGTTTGGCCAGCAAGGAAGCGTGGCTGCCACGCTCGGCGACCCTGCCGTCGACCAGCACGATGATCTCGTCGGCGTCTACCACCGTGGACAACCGGTGCGCGATCACCAGCGTGGTGCGGTCGACCGAGGCGTTCTGCAGCGCGGCGCCGATATCGACCTCGGTGCGGGTGTCGAGCGCGCTGGTGGCCTCGTCCAGGATCAGGATGCGCGGGTCCTTCAGGATGGTCCGGGCAATCGCCACCCGTTGCTTCTCGCCGCCCGAGAGCTTCAGGCCGCGCTCGCCTACCATCGTGTCGTAGCCGTCGGGCAGGCGCTGCACGAAATCGTGCACCTGCGCCGCGCGGGCCGCCGCCTCGATCTCCGCCTGCGTCGCGCCGACCCGGCCGTAGCCGATGTTGTAGCGGATCGTGTCGTTGAACAGCACGGTATCCTGCGGCACCACGCCGATTGCCGCGCGTAGGCTGTGCTGCGTGACGCTGGTGATCTCCTGCCCGTCGATCAGGATACGGCCACCGGTCGCGTCGTAGAAGCGGAACAGCAGGCGGCTGATCGTGCTCTTGCCGGCCCCGGTCGGGCCGACGATGGCGAGCTTGGCCCCGGGATCGATGCTGAAGCTGATGCCGTGCAGGATCTCGCGGTTCGCGTTGTAGCCGAAGCGCACGTTCTCGAACACGACCGACCCGGCGCCGCCGCTAGCCGGGCGCAGGGGTTCGGCGCCGGGTGCATCCGCCACCTCCTGGTCCACCGCGAGCAAGCGGAACATCTGCTCCATGTCCACCACGCCTTGCTTGATGGAGGCGTAGACGAAGCCGAGGAAGTTGAGCGGCTGATACAGCTGCATCAGGTAGGTGTTCACCAGCACGAACTTGCCCACCGTCATCTGCCCGGCCACCACGCCGCGGGCGGCCATCAACATGATGAGCGCCAACCCGGCGGCGATGATGAACGCCTGGCCGATGTTGAGCATGTTGAGCGTGACCTGGGTGCGGACCGCGGCCGTCTCGTAGCGGGCCAAGGCGTCGTCGAACCGGCGTGCCTCGTGCCCCTCGTTGCCGAAGTATTTGACGGTCTCGTAGTTCAGCAGGCTGTCGAGCGCCTTGGTGTTGGCCTCGCTGTCCACCTCGTTCATCGCGCGGCGGTATTTCACCCGCCAGGAAGTGAAGGCGACGGTGAAGCCGATATAGCTCGCCACGGCGCCGAACGTGACCAGGGCGTAGCGCCAGTCGAACAGGCGCCAGATGATGGCGGTGACCAGCACGACCTCGAAGATCGTCGGCAGCAGGTTGAACACCGCCAGCCGCAGCACCTGCTGGATGCCCGCCACCCCGCGCTCGATGGAGCGGGAAACGCCACCGGTCTGGCGGTCCAGGTGGAAGCGCAGCGAGAGCTGGTGCATGTGGCGGAACGTGTCCAGCCCGACCCGGCGCGTGGTGCGCTGCTGCACGGCGGCGAACACGGCGTCCCGCAATTCGCCGAACCCGGCGGAGGCCACGCGCAGCATGCCGTAGCCGAGGATCAGGGCGAGCGGGACCACCGCCGGGTTGCCCTTGCCCGAGAGCGCGTCCACCGCGTGGCTGTAGACGAGCGGGACGTAGACGGTGGCGATTTTGGCCAGCACGAGGCAGACAGCGGCCAGCAACACGCGGACATGCGCCTGGCGATCGCCCTTCGGCCACAGGTAAGGCAGGAGCGAGCGGATGGTGGCGAGGGTGGAACGGTGCGGCACCGGGAGGTCCAGGCGGCGGCCGCGGCCGGAGGTGGCGCGCCTCATCGGGCAGGCTGTTTCACTAGGTGGGAGATGACCGAGGCCTTTCCTGCGGTTGAGGCACCGCCAGATGAGACTCATGGTGCTCCCCAACGGATTTATGCGGCACGTTGCTGCTTGCAACAACGCACGCCTGCCCGGCCGGCGGGTTCGCTTCCACGTGGGCGGGAAGCCGGTCGGCTGGGTGCTGCCGGACGCCGCCGCGATCGCCGGCACCGGGTTGGAAGCGGAGGAACTGGAGGCGGTGGGCCACCGGCTTGTGGACGCAGGCCTGTGCCGCTGGCGGGGCGAGGGTTTCGACGTCCGGGCGGAGCCGGACGGGCCCGTGCTGGGCGTGGCGGACCGGGGCGTGCTGCCCGTGCTGGGGATCGAGGCGGTCGGTGTGCACCTGAACGGCTTCGTGGAGCGAACGGACGGGTTGCACATGTGGATCGGGCGGCGGGCGCCGGACAAGCTGCTGGACCCGGGCAAGCTGGACCACATCGTCGGCGGCGGCGTGCCGGCCGGGCTCGGGCCGGACGAGACGCTTGCCAAGGAGGCGGCCGAGGAAGCCGGGTTGCCGGCCGCCCTGGTGGCGCAGGCGGTGCATCGGGGCGTCATCAGCTACGCCATGGAACGTCCGGAGGGCCTGCGCCGCGACCGGTTGCATTGCTACGACCTGCTCCTGCCGGAAGAGTTCATCCCCCACCCGGTCGACGGCGAGGTGACCGGGTTCGAGCTATGGCCGATGCGGCGCGTGTTCGAGACCGTGCGCGACACCGATGCGTTCAAGTTCAACGTGAACCTGGTGCTGATCGACTTGTTCCGGCGCCTCGGTTTCGATGCATAGAGCGGATGATGTCCGCCCGTTGCAAAGGCGCCTACTCCGGCTGGGCGGCCGCGATTGGGATTTCCCGCGCCTCGGCTGAGCCGTGCTCACCGCGTAGTTCGCGCTCCAGGTCCGGCTGGTCGTCGCCTTCCTCTTCCGGCTCGTCGCGGCGGGGGCCGTTGTGGTTGATCTGCGGGTTGTGCTGAGCCTGCGGAGCCTGTCCGTTGGCGCCGTTGTGCTGCGGGTTCTGCTGCTGCGCCTGGTTGATCGCATTGATGATGCGGAAATAGTGCTCGGCGTGCTGGAAATAGCCTTCCGCCATGACCCGGTCGCCGCTGCTGGTCGCATCGCGCCCGAGCTGCAGGTATTTCTCGAACAGTTGCTGGGCGGTGCCTCGGATGCGCAGGTCGGGGCCGTTGCTGTCGAAGACGTGGTTTCGGTTGAGCGGGACATTGCCGCTCTGGTGGCGGGGTGGCCCGCCGCCGCCGCCACTGCCGCCGCGGTTGTTACGGCCACGCATGCGTTTCATGTTCATTGTGGTCAAGTGCTCTTCCAGTTTCGATACGGGTCGGGCCTGGTGGCCAGCGTCACGGGATTTGACCAGAGGTGGGGCACGGTGCCGCACCACGAACGCGCCGATTTGGCCTAAGGGCCGTTCACGGCGGGTTCAACCGCGTTGCCGGCGGACCCTAACCGCGCCGGGCCGGTTCGCCAAACGATTTTTCTCCGGCTTTCGGAGCGGCCTTACCTCCGGCGGCCGAGAGTGAGCGGCAACGCCCGCTCCACGCCACCCAGGTCCTGCCGTGGCTGGCCTGGCCGCAACCCTGCCTGCCTGGCGATCCCTGCCACGGTGTCGGCCTGTCCAACGCCTAGCTCCAAGATGGCGACCCCGCCGGGCGCCAGCAAGGCCGGCAACGCGGCAATGACGGAGCGGTAGGCTGCGAACCCGTCACGCCCGCCGTCCAAGGCAAGCACGGGCTCGTACCACGCAACCTCCGGCATCAGCGATGGGATGGTCGCGGACTCGATGTAGGGCGGGTTGCTGAGCACGAGGTCGAACCGTGCCGTAAGCGGAGCGGCCCAGTCCGCGCAGAGTATTACGGCACGGCCGTCCAGGCCGGTGTATTCGGCATTGTGACGGGCCAGCCGGGCGGCCGCTTCGGCCCGGTCCACCCCCACGCCCCAAGCCGTCGTGAACTCGGACAGCGCGGCCAGCAACAGGCAGCCGGTTCCGGTGCCGAGATCCAGCACGCGCTCGACCCGGCGGGAGGGGAATGCATCCAGCGCCGCCTCGATCAGCGTCTCGGTATCGCCCCGGGGGATCAGCGTGTCGGGCGAGACCAGCAGATCCAGTGTCCAGAACGGCTGGTGACCCAGGATGTAGGCCATCGGCTCGCGGGCGGCCCGGCGGGCGACGAAATCGTCGTAGCCCGGGGCCGGATGGATACGAGGCAAGCTTCGCAACAGGGCTGCGCCATCCAACTGGGTGGCGTGACTCAACAGCAGGCGGGCTTCGCGGCGCGCATCCTCGATCCCGGCTGCAGCCAGCAACGCGGCGCCGCTACCGAGAAGCTGCGCCAGGCTACTGGCCCCGGAAGCCTGCGGGACGTCGCCGCTTGCCATCCCGGCCGCTATGTCATGGGGCGGCGGGTTCCAGCTCCGCCACCTGCTCCGGATGCGTGCCGAGATAGTGGCCCAACACCTCGGCCGCCGCTCCGTCCTCGCGCACCCGGCCATGGTCCAGCCAGATCACCCGCGTCGCCCATTCGAGCACGATGCTCGCCATGTGGGAGGACAGCACGAGGATCTCGGCCGTTTTCACCAACGCCTCGAGCCGGGCGCGCGCCTTGTCCAGGAAGTTGGCGTCGCCGGCGAGGAACCACTCGTCCATCAACAGCACCTGCGGCCGGATCGAGGTCGCCATGCCGAATGCGAGCCGCACCGTCATACCGGAGGAATAGAACCGCACCGGCAGGTCCAGGAACTCGCCAAGATCGGCGAAGTCAGCCACGTCCTCCACCATGCGGGTGACCGCTGCCGGGCGCATGTTGTTATACAGGCCGCGCAGGACGATGTTCTCGCGCCCGGACAGCTCGTTGTTCATGCCGGAGTTCACATCCAGCAACGAGCCGATCGAGCCGTCCACCCGCAGGCGGCCCACGACCGGCTCGTAGATGCCGGCCAGCGCGCGCAACAGGGTGGTCTTGCCGGCGCCGTTGCCGCCGACCAGGGCCAGCCGGTCGCCCGGACGCAACTGGAACGAAACATCCCGCAGCGCTTGCACAACGACCCGGTGCTGCCGGTCCTCGCCTAAGCGGCCGGAGGCGGCGGCAAGCATCGTCTTCTTCAGACTGCGGCTGTTGCCGTGATAGATCGGGAAATCAACGCTGAGGCCCTCGGCGAGGATACCGGCCGACATCGCGCGCTAGACCCAGAACGCCAGCCGCCCGCGCACCCGCGCGAACAGCAGCCAGCTTGCTGCGATCAGCAGCCCGCTCCAGACGCCAGCGGCGATCCAGACTTCGACGCCCGGCACCTGTCCGAGCAAGGGATCCCGCACCAGAGCGAGCAAGGGATAGAACGGGTTGAACACGAGGTAGATGGCGTTGCCGTCGATCAGTTCGGGTTTCCAAATGATCGGCGTGAGGAAGAAGGCGATTTGCATGATGCTGCCCACGATCGGCGCCACGTCCCGGAACCGCGCGCAGAAAGCCCCCAGGAACAGGCACGCAGCGAGCGAGTCCACGAACCACAGCACAATGCCGGGGATGCAGGCGAAGGCCGTCGCACCCGGCCAGACGCGGTACCAGGCGAACACGCCGATGATCACCACGACGTTGTGGAGCAGCACGAGCATGTTGCGGATCACCGTGCGGCCGGCATGGATGGTGAACGGCATGCGGATCGAGCGGATCGTGCCCTCCGAAGAGGTGAAGCAGGTGCACGCGTCGCCGACCATGCCCCCCAGCGTATTCCAGAGCACCAGAGAGAGGGCCAGGTACGGGAGGTAGTTCTCCATCTCCATGTGGAACAGCTCGGAGTAGAGCACCCCCATGGCGAGGACCATGACCGCGGTCGACAGCGTGAGCCAGAACGGCCCGAGCACCGAGCCGCGGTAACGCAGCTTGATGTCGAGCCACCCAAGTGTGCTGGCCAGACGGTAGGAGGCGAGCCCTTCGCTGATGTCCCGGTAGGCGATCCGGCGGCGCTCGGTCCCGGTCAGGTTCGCGCGTAGGTCGATCCCCTGCTCAGGCACGGGCATGAGAGTGCTTAGCATGGTGTGGGGGGCGATACCCGATCGCCGGGCGGGCTGCAACGTCGGCGTGTGAGGCTGCACGCCGATCCCCGTTCACGCCGCTGTGCTCTCAACAACACAACCGGAGCACAATCGCTCGTCTCCTCGCATCGGCGTGAACGAGGGTCTTGCCCGCGAAGCCGCGCCTGGATAGGCACTTAGGAGGGCTTCCTACCGAGTCACCTGAGCGTTAGCCCGCTCGCCGCCGCCAACCGGACTTTGTCCGGCCATGTCAAGACGGAGAACTGCCCCGCATGATGAAATCTCACCGCTCCCCCGAAGCACTCCCGCGTTCAAATACCAGGGCTGCGCTGCGCGCTGCCGGGTGCCTGGGCGTTTTGGGGCTGCTCTCGGCCTGTGCGGGTGGACAGCACATCACAGCGTCGCAGGAAGCGTCGCAATACGAGCAGCACGCCCACCGTTCCTACGTTGCGCCTGGGTCGAGCAACGATCCGTGGGGGCCGTATGTCCACGAGGCGTCGCAGAAATACGATGTGCCGGAGCGTTGGATCCGTGAGGTGATGCGCGTCGAGTCGGGCGGGCGGACGGAGATGAACGGGGTGCCGATCACGTCCGGCGCCGGCGCGATGGGCCTGATGCAGGTCATGCCCGCCACGTATGACGAACTGCGCGGCCGTTACCCGGATCTGACCGACGACCCATACGACCCGCACAACAGCATCCTCGCCGGTGCGGCCTATATCCGCGAACTGTACGACCTGTATGGCAACCCCGGGTTCCTCGCCGCCTATAATGGCGGTCCGGGGCGGCTCGACGACTACCTGACCCGCAACCGCGCCTTGCCGGAGGAGACCCGGCGTTACGTGGCGAAGATTGGGCCGTACATCACCGATAGCTTCCCCAGCCGGCGCTCCACCGCCGAGATGTATGCGCTGGATTCGCTGCCGACGAGCATCCCGGCTGGTCCGCGCTACCCGGCAGCGTCCGATGCGCCCTACACGCCGTCCAAGCCCGCCGACCAGGCACCGGTCGAGGTCGCCTTTGCGCCGCCGTCCAATACCGATGGCGCGTACGATCCGCCGGCTTCGAAGGCGGCGCCATATGTTCCGCCGCCGGCTCCGGCCGTTATGGCATCCGCGGCCCCGCCGGCCGCTTCGTTCGAGCCAGCGCCGATGCCTGCGGGCGAGCCGGACTTGCTGCCCGCCACGCGTCCGTCTGCCGTCTATGAGCAGCCGCCGGTCCGGGCCGAGGCGCCCGCGCCACGGCCGGTGCCTGCCGCCTTGCCGGTGCCGCCGCCACCGCCGCGTCAGACGCAGGTTGCCGCCCTGCCGGAACCGCCGCGCTACGCACCGGTGCCGACGGTGCAGACGGCCTCCGCCTATGGCTATCTCACGCAGGCGCATAACCGCGAGCAGGGCTTCCGCCTGGTGTCTCCGGCGATGGCAGCCCCTGCGCCGGCGTATCGCGGCGCGCCGGGCGAATGGGCGATCCAAGTCGGTGCGTTCGGCAATGAGGGTCTCGCCCGCATCGCCGTCGGGGAGGCACGCGAGCAGGGAGGCGCGGCGCTGTCGGCTGCCCACCAGGCTGTCGCGGGTGTTCGTGAGGCACATGGCACATTGTACCGTGCCCGGCTCACCGGCTTGTCCCGCGACGCGGCGACCCAGGCGTGTGAGCGGCTGCGTGGCCGCACCAACTGCATCGTGCTCTCGCCGGACGCTCAGAGCTGAGGCCACTCCCCTCCGTCAAGGGAGTGGTGGCACGCGTGAAGCCATGAGTGCGTTGCCCCCTCCCTTGAGGGGAGGGGGGAGTGTGCTATGCCGGCTTGAAGCGGAATAGCTGGCTGCGCTCCACGCCTGAGCCTTGCCATGTCTTCATCTGCGGAATGTGCGAGCACGTCACGTAGATCGCTCCGTCGGGTCCCTCGGCCATGCTGTCCGGCCAGTTGAACCGGTCGTCCTTGGCGACGACGGCGAATGTGCGGTCCGGGTTCATGCGCTTGACCGTGTTGTCGCCGCAACTCGTGACGAACAACTGGCCGTTGCGGCTCATCCAGTAACCGTCGGCGATGAAGGTCTTGGTGAACTCCTCCACCGCAGCGCCCTGTTGCTCCTTGGTCAGCTTCGCGTCGAACAGGGCCTTGACCGGGGCGCGGTACATCGTCGTGCCCGTGGTCGCCTGCCAGTAGACGTACTCGCCCGTGCTATCGAGCGCGATGCCGTCGGCGGAGAACTCGGGCGTCTGGCCGTCCAGTCGGTGGAGCGGCTTGCCCTCGACCGTCATCGTCAGGCCCTGTTGGAACTGCGTGCTCGGATGCCCTTCCAGCACCCGGCGCGCCTGGCCGGACGCGACGTCCAGCACCACCAGGCAACCTGGCTGGCCGGAGTTGGTCAGCACGGCGCGCTGACCGTCCGGGGTGAAGCGGATATCGTTCAGGTAGGACCCTTGTGGGGCCACGCTCTCGTCGAACGCGTAGACCCGGGCGACCTGGTTCTTCGCCAGATCGATGCGCAGCAGCTTGGGGCCGCCTTTCACCTCGAGCGCCAATGCGGGGGCCGCCGGGTCAAGCACCCAGAGGTTACCCTGCGGGTCGCAGGTGACGCTCTGGACGCAGACGAAGCGCTGCGCGGCCTTTTCAGGCTCGGCCGCACGGAAGCTGTTCCACTCCGCATCGGGGTATGGGGTCAGCTTGCCGTCCTTCCCCACTTCGGCGACGGACATGGACACGTCCTGCTCCCAGCGTGGAAAGTTCACGAAAATGCGGCCGTCCGGGGCTACGGCGACGCCGGTGACCTGGTGCGGTTCGGTGAAGGTGGCAACCAGCTCGACAGACCCGGCGTCGGCGGCGCGCGCTCGCGCGAGCGGGACGGCCAGGGATGCGGTCGCGGCCGTCGCGAGCAGGGTGCGGCGGGACAGTTCTGTGTTCGGCATTGGCAGGGCTCCCGTTTGGGACCCAAACAACTCCGGATTACCGGCTCGGTTTTCCGAGGGAGCGCATATCAGCCCGCTGCGTTCGTCACCGCCTCCGCCAGCCGCGTACCGGACAGCCAGGCCGCTTCAACACGGGGACCAAGCAGCCAGTCGCCGCAGACTCCCAACCGCAAGTGCGGGTTCCAAAGCGAGCCCTCGCCGGCATTGCCCGATTTCGCATAGCGCCAACGATGCGCCGTCGCGCTGAGCGGCGCCGGTAGCGTCCCGCCGGCCTGAGCGGCCAAGGCATCGAGCAACGGAGCGACAACCTCATCCGGCCGCTGCTCCAGGTGCTCGCGTGACCAGTCCGGGCCGGCTTGCACGACCCAGCTCTCCGGGCCGGAGCGGCCGGGTTTGGCGCTGTTGCGGGCGGCCCAGCCGATGACCCCCGCGTCACGCAGCGTGTCCGGCCCGATCGGCAGGCGCGTGCCGAACGCGGCCATGACGGTCCAGCACGGTGCCGCCTTGGTGGCGGCGGCGCGGTCCGCGAAGGCAGGATCCCACTCGGCCAGCAATGGGGCGGCTTGCTCGGCCGGGGTTGCGACCAACACGGCATCGAACAGCCGGCCGCCAATGGACCATTGCCCGCCGTCCCGGCCCAGGCCCTCGACTTGAACCGACCAGTAGACGTCCGCCTCGCCCGCCATCTGCTTGACCGGCGCGTTCATGCCGGGCGTGCCGACCCAACGATCCGCGCCGGCGGCGGGCCAGGGTGCGGCCACGCCTGCATCGCTCCATTGCAGCACGCGTGCGCGGAATGCCGGGTCCCGCACCGTGAAGTATTGCGCGCCGTGATCGAAGCCTGCCTCCCCCGCCGCGGTAGCGACACGGCGGGTGGACATGCGGCCCCCCGGTCCACGGCCCTTGTCGAACAGCGTCACGCCGTGCCCTGCCGCGCGCAACGCCTCCGCGCAGGCCAGCCCGGCCATCCCGGCCCCGACGATGGCGACGTGCATGGCGCTCCCTATTCGTCCGCAGCCAACCGGGCCGCCTGGTCTTCGGCGGTCAGCGCGTCCACGATCTCGTCCAATTCGCCGAGCATGATCCGGTCGATCTTGTGCAGCGTCAGGTTGATGCGGTGGTCGGACACGCGGCCCTGCGGGAAGTTGTAGGTGCGGATGCGCTCGGAGCGGTCGCCGGTGCCGACCTGGGCCTTGCGATCCGCCCCGCGCGCGGCGGCCAGGCTGGAGCGCTGCTGTTCATACAGCTTGGCTCGCAGCAGCTTCATCGCCTTGGCGCGGTTTTTGTGCTGGGACCGCTCCTCCTGCATCGCGACCACCACGCCGCTCGGGATGTGGGTGATGCGCACGGCGCTGTCGGTCTTGTTGATGTGCTGGCCGCCGGCGCCGGACGCACGGTAGGTGTCGATGCGCAGATCGGACTCGTTGACCTGGACGTCCACCTCCTCTGCCTCCGGCAGCACGGCCACGGTCACGGTGGACGTGTGGATGCGGCCCTGGCTTTCCGTCGCCGGCACGCGCTGCACCCGGTGCACGCCGGATTCGTATTTCAGGCGGGCGAAGACGTTGCGGCCGGTGATCTCGGCGGTGCCTTCCTTAAGGCCCCCCAACTCGGTGTCGCCGTAGTCCAGCACCTCGAAGCGCCAACCCTGCGAGGCGGCGTAGCGCTGGTACATGCCGAACAGCTCGGCCGCGAACAACCCGGCCTCGTCGCCGCCAGCGGCCGGGCGGACCTCGAGGATGGCGCTGCGGGCGTCGGCCTCGTCGCGCGGCAGCAGGGCTAGGCGGATCTCATGCTGGAGCGTGGGCAGGCTCTCCCTCAACTCGCCGAGTTCGGCCTCGGCCAGATCCTTCATCTCCGGATCGGCGAGCATGGCCTCGGCTTCCTTGGCCGCCTTCTGCGCCGCGCGCAGGTCGCCGATGCGCGACACCACGGGCTCCAGCTCCGACAGCTCGCGCGAGGCCTTGGCGAAGGTGTCCCCGGACAGCCCCGCCTGAAGCTGCGAACGCAACTCCTCGGCGCGGTCCACCACGCGGTCCAGCTTGGTATCGAGCGAGGTCACAGCAGACGTGCCGCGAGTTGGTCCAGCGCCACTTCCTCCTGCGCGCCCGTGTCCAGGTGCTTGAGCTGCGCCACGCCGCGCGCGAGTTCGGTCTCGCCCAGGATCACCGCGGCCCGGGCGCCGATGCGGTTGGCGCGCTCCATGCGGCGCTTGAGGTTGCCGCGGTAGGCCATCTCCGCCCGCAACCCCGCGGCGCGGAGGGATTGCAGCACGCCCACGGCGGCGGCCTCGCCTGCCTCGCCGACGGGGATCACGGCGATGGCGGCTGGCGCGGCCGGGACCTCGGCCAGCAGCATGGAGAGCCGCTCGATCCCTGCGGCCCAGCCGACGGCGGGGGTGGGCGGGCCACCCATCTGCTCCACCAGCCCGTCGTAGCGGCCGCCGGCCATCACAGTGCCCTGCGCGCCCAGGCGGCCGGTCACGAACTCGAAAGCGGTGTGGTTGTAGTAGTCGAGGCCGCGGACAATGCGCGGGTTCTCGCGGAACGGCACGCCAAAGCGGGCGAGCTGATCCAGCAACGCGGCGTAGAATGCGGCAGCCTCCGCAGTCAGATAGGGCGCGATGGTCGGGGCGCCGGCCACCAGGGGACGGTCGGCCGGGTCCTTGCTGTCCAGGATGCGCATCGGGTTGCGCTCGAGCCGGTCCTGGCTCTCTTCCGAGAGCGCGCCCTTGTGGTCGGAAAAATAGGCGACCAAGGCGGCGCGGTAAGCCTCGCGGCTGGCGCGGTCGCCGAGCGTGTTGACCTCGAGCACCGTATCGTTGGCGATGCCCAGGCCGGACAAGATGGCCCAGCCGCAGGCGATCACCTCAGCGTCCGCCAGCGGCTCGGGCGGGCCGATCAGCTCGAGGCCGATCTGGTGGAACTGGCGGTAGCGGCCTTTTTGCGGGCGCTCGTAGCGGAACATCGGCCCGGCGTAGAACACCTTCTGCGGCAGCGATTGGGTGAGGCCGTTGGTCACCAGCGCGCGGCAGATGCCGGCGGTGCCTTCCGGGCGGAGCGTCACGCTGTCGCCGCCGCGGTCGTCGAAGGTGTACATCTCCTTGGTCACGACGTCCGACGTGTCGCCCAGGGTGCGGGCGAACACGCGCGTGTCCTCGAACACGGGGGTCGCCCATTCGTCGAAGCCGTAGATCGAGGCCGTGTGCCGGGCCGTGTCCACCACGCGGGCGTGGCGGCGCTGGTCTTCGGCGATGAGGTCGTGGGTGCCGCGGGGCGGCTGCAGGGCGGCCATTGTGATCCGGGATGTGGTGTGCGGAAGGACACCCGTCATCGCCCGGCGCGGGCTAAGGTGCAAGCGGGGTTGGGTGCCGGGTGCGGTTGGGCTACGGACCTGGCGTGACCGACGCCGAACTGAGCGCGCTCCTGGCCCGCCATCCAACGCTGTACCACATGGCCGAGCGCGGCAGTTGGCCCGGCATACAGCGCCACGGGCTGCGCAGTACCGCGGCGCTGCTGGATCTGTTCGAGATTACCGGGCCGCAGCGCGACACGATCCTGCGCCGGCACCGGCCGGAGGGCGTGGTGCTGACGCATCCGTCGCACGGGACGGCGATGGTGCGGGACCAGAAGCCGATGAGCGACGCCGCCCTGCGCACCTGCCTGACCGGCGGCATGGACCCGGCGGACTGGTACGAGCTGTTGAACGGCAAGGTGTTCTTCTGGCTGACGCGGGCGCGGCTACTGCGGCTGCTGGGCGGGCGGGCGTATCGCGGGATGGAGCACGAGGTGCTGGAGATCGACGCGGCGGCGCTGGTGGGGGCCTACCGGGAACGGGTGATGCTGAGCCCGATCAACAGCGGCGCCACCTTCGCACTGGGGCCGCAGGCGCGGGGGGCGGAGACGTTCCGGACGATCGCGGCGTATGATTTCGGGTTCTGGCGCCAGCGCCGGCCGGCGTCGGACTGTGTCGTGGAGCTGACGGTGGCGCACGCCGTGCCAAACGTGGCTCGCTTCGTGCGCCGGGTGTTGACGATGCGGGGGGAGGCGGAGGTGGGGACCGTGTTCGAGCGGTAGATGTCAGAGGCCGGTGAAGAGCCAGTCCAGCGC
>CAXTVQ010000090.1:0-17348 GCA_964247705.1 uncultured Acetobacteraceae bacterium
GCCTCGGTCGGAGCGTAGCTCAGCCTGGTAGAGCGCTTGCTTCGGGAGCCAGAGGCCGGAGGTTCGAATCCTCTCGCTCCGACCAAGCTCCCCCCCCCCGTCAGCGGACATGCGCCCTTAGCGTGCACGCCTGAGCAAGAACAAGGCCTGCTCGCCGAACAGATTGGCCATCCAGGGAAACCGTCGCCACGGCGAGCGGCGGCCGGCCTCGTCCACCGCGAGCCATTTCTCCACCGCGTAACCCTCCTGCGCACATAGCTCGAAGAAGTCGCGGATCGTGCATGGGTGGATATTGGGGGTCTCGTGCCAGGGGCGGTCCCAGGTCTTGGTCATCGGCATGCGCCCGGCCATCACCAGCTGCCAGCGCACCAGCCAGTGGCCGAAATTGGGGAACGAAACCAACGCGCGCGTGCCGATCCGCAGCATTTGGCGCAGCACCTCGCGCGGGCGCTCCACAGCCTGCAGCGTGCGGGACAGCACGACGTAGTCGAACGCGCCGTCGGGATAGTGCTCGAGGTCGGTGTCCGCGTCGCCGTGCATCACCGGCAGGCCATGCGCCACGGCGTGGGTCACGGCGGCCATGTCCAGCTCGATCCCCCGCGCGTCGCAGCCCCGGGTGCGGAACAGATGGTCCAGCAGGTCGCCGTCGCCGCAACCGATATCCAGCACCCGGCTGCCGACGGCGATCATCTCGCTCATCAGCCGCAGGTCGAGCCGCATGTTCTTGGCGATGAACTGGACCGGGGGCTTCACCGCCCGGCTTCCCCCCAGCTCTGCGACCCGGCTCACCAACCGAGTCCGGCGTGTTCCGCACAGCCGCGCAGGAAGCCGCCGAGGGTCCGGTGGAAGTCGGGTTCATCCAGCAGGAACGCGTCGTGGCCCTTGTCCGACGCGATCTCCACGAAGCTCACGTTGGCCGCCGCCCGGTTCAGCCCGCGGGCGATGGCGCGGGATTGCGCGGTCGGGAACAGCCAGTCGGACGTGAACGACACCACGCAGAACCGCGACCGCGTTCCTTGGAACGCCGCCGCGAGGTCGCCGTCGTGCTCGGCCGCCAGGTCGAAAAAATCCATCGCCCGGGTGATCGTGAGATAGGAGTTCGCGTCGAACCGGCGCACGAACGTGCTGCCCTGGTGGCGCAGGTAGCTCTCCACCTCGAACATGTCGCCGAACAGGCTGAGCGCCTCTTTGGCCCGGTCCGGCCCAGCCTGCAGCCGGCGGCCGAACTTGCGGGTCAGCGCCTGCTCCGAGAGGTAGGTGATGTGCGCAGCCATGCGTGCCACGGCGAGGCCACGGGCGGGGATCTGGCCCGTTTCCCAGTAGCGTCCGCCGCGCCACTCCGGGTCGGCGAAGATCGCCTGCCGGCCGACCTCATGGAACGCGATGTTCTGCGCCGAGTGGAACGGCGCCGTCGCGATCGGCACGGCGGCGAACACCTGGGCGGGATAGGTCGAGGCCCATTCCAGCACTTGCATGCCGCCCATCGAGCCGCCCACCACGGCGAACAGCCGGGCGATGCCGAAATGGTCCACCAGCCGCTTCTGCGCCCGCACCATGTCGCGGATCGTGACCGGCGGGAACGACGTCCCCCACGGCTCCCCGGTGGAGGGGTCGATCGAGCGCGGCCCGGTGGAGCCGATGCACGAGCCGAGCACGTTGGTGCAGATCACGAAAAACCGGTCCGTGTCGATCGGCCGGCCCGGACCCACCACCGGCTCCCACCAGCCAGGCTTGCCGGTGATGGGATGGCGCTCGGCAAGGTATTGGTCGCCGGTCAGCGCGTGGCATACCAGCACCGCGTTGCTGCGCGCGGCATTCAGGGCGCCATAGGTCCGGTACGCGACGTCGATCCCCGGCAGGCTCTGCCCGCAGTCCAGGGCGAACGGCTCCGTAAAGCAGGCAAATTGGTGTTCCGCCGGGGCGAGCGCTTCCGGTGGAGGGCTTGGAGGGAGGTCCACGCCGCATTGTATGGCAACACGCCCTGGCCGCGGCAACCGCAGCGCACCCCGCGCAACGCATGGCACGGTTTGCCCGCACGCAGCGCCCGGTTTATGCCTCGTTCATGTCCAGCATCCCTTACCCGGCCAACGTCTCGCCGGACCTCCTCGCCCTGCGCGCCGAGTTGGACCGGCTGGACGACGACCTGCACGACACGCTGATGCGCCGCGCCGAGGTGGTGGAGCAGGTGGGCCAGCTCTCGGCCAAGGGCCGGGTGGCGCTGCGACCGGGGCGGGAGGCCAGCATCCTGCGCCGGCTGCTGGCCCGCCACCGGGGGCGCTTCCCGCCGAGCCGCCTGGTGCAGATGTGGCGCGAGATGCTGAGCGGCACGACGGCCATGCAGGGTTCATTCGTTCTGGCCGTCTGCGCGCCGGACCTGGCCAGCGGCTACATCGCGGCCACGCGCGAACACTTCGGTGCGCAGACGCCGCTGCGCGTGCACCGGACGCCGGCGCAGGCGATCGGCGCCGTCAGCGGCGGGGCGTGCGCCGCGGCGGTGCTGCCGATGCCGGCCGAGGACGAACCGGCCTCCGCCGCATGGTGGACGGCGCTGCTGCACCGCGACGACCCGCGCATCTATATCGTGGCCAAGCTACCATTCTGGGCGCCCCGGCCGGAGGGCGTCCGCGACCTGCAGGCCCTGGTCGTGTCGGCGGCGGCCCCGGACCCGAGCGGGCTGGACCGGTCCTTCCTGGGGGTCGAGGTCGGGCTGGAGCAGAGCCGCGCCCGCCTGTCGCAGGCGCTGGCCGGAGCCGGGTTCGAGGCCGGAACGACCGTACTGCGGCGCGATGCCGGGTCGGGGGCCGGCCGCGTGCTGGTGGACGTCGCCGGGTTCGTGACCGACGATGATCCCCGCCTTGCCGCCCTTGCCGCCACTTTGCGCCCGCCCATCGTACTGGGCGCCTATGCCGTCCCGCTTGGAGGAAGCTCATGAGTGCCGCGTACGTTGGCCCCCGCCCGAACCCCGCCGTGATGAACGTCTCGCCCTATGTCGGGGGTGAGGCGCAGCTCGTCGGCGTCAACCGGGTGATCAAGCTCTCGTCCAACGAAGGCGCGTTCGGCCCGCCGCCCGCCGCCGTCGCCGCCGCCACCCGCGCCGCTGCCGAGATGCACCGCTACCCGGACGGCGGCTGCCACGACCTGCGCCAGGCGATCGGCACACGCTTCGGGTTGGATCCGGATCGCATCGTGTGCGGCGCCGGGTCCGACGAATTGCTGGCGCTGCTGATCCACGCCTATGCCGGGCCGGGCACCGAAGTGATCATGAGCGCGCATGGCTTCGTGATGTACGACATCGCCAGCACCGCCGTGGGCGCCCGCGTGATCAAGGTGCCGGAGCGCAACCTGGGTGCCGACGTGGACGCGATGCTGGCCGCGGTGTCGCCGGCGACCCGGATGGTGATGATCGCCAACCCGAACAACCCGACCGGCAGCATCCTGCCGCAATCCGAGATGGAGCGGCTGCACGCCGGCCTGCCGCCCGAGGTCCTGCTGCTGATCGACGCGGCGTACAGCGAATACGTGGACCGGCCGGATTTCGACGCGGGTGCGAAGCTGGTGGATGCCAGCAGCAACACCATCATGACCCGCACGTTCAGCAAGATCTTCGGCATGGGCGGCATGCGGCTCGGCTGGTGCTACGGCCCGCCGGCGATCATCGACGTGCTGAACCGGGTGCGCGGTCCCTTCAACGTGAATTTGGCGGCGCAGGAGGCCGGCATCGCGGCGTTGGCCGAGCCGCACTGGGTGGAGGCAGGCCGCGCCCACAACGCCACCCAGCGCGCCCGGCTGACGGAGGCGCTTACCGCGCTGGACATCAAGGTCTGGCCCAGCGAGGGCAACTTCATCCTCGCCGATTTCGGAACGGCGGACGCGGCCGATGCGGCGGACTCAGCCCTGCGCCGGCGCGGCATCATCGTGCGCGCGATGCGGGCCTACAACCTGCCGCACTGCCTGCGCATCACCGTCGGCACGGCGGAGGAGTGCGACATGGTCACGGAGGCGCTGGCCGCCCGGCATGGCTGACCCGGTTTTCCAACGGCTCGCCATCGTCGGCCTCGGCCTGATCGGCAGCTCCGTGCTGCGTGCCTGCCGGGACGACCCAGGACTCGCCGGCGTGCTGGTCGGCACCGACAGCGACCCGGCGGTGCTGCAGCGCGTGACCGATCTGGGCATCGCCGACGTGGTAGAGGCGGACCTGGCCCGCGCCGTGCAGGGTGCGGACGGCGTGATGCTGTGCGCCCCGGTCGGTGCGTTCGCCGCGCTGGCCGCCACCATCGCGCCGCACCTCGCACCGGGGACTGTGGTGACGGACACCGGGTCCACAAAGCAATCGGTGATCCGCGACCTCGGCGGCGCCCTGCCCGCGCATGTCCACCTGGTGCCGGCGCACCCCATGGCCGGCACCGAGTTCTCCGGGCCGGACGCCGGGTTCGCGACGCTGTTCCGCGGGCGCTATTGCCTGCTTACCCCCCTGCCCGACGCCGACCCGGGCGCAGTGGAGCGCGTGGCGGCGCTGTGGCGCGGCATGGGCGCCACGATCGAGACGATGGAGCCGGGACACCACGACCGGGTCGTCGCCATCGTCAGCCATCTGCCGCACCTGATCGCCTTCACCATCTGCGGCACGGCCGACGACCTGGCCGACGAGAGCCGGCAGCAGGTGATGCGCTTTGCCGCCGCCGGCTTCCGCGACTTCACCCGCATCGCCGCCTCCGACCCGGTAATGTGGCGGGACGTGTTCCTGAACAACCGCGAGGCGCTGCTGGAGATGCTGGCGCGCTTCACCGAGGATGCGCAGGCCATGGCGCGGGCGGTGCGCTGGGGAGATACCGAGTACATCTCGCACAAGATCGAACGCGGCCGCGCGGTCCGCCGCAGCCTGATCGAGCTGAACCAAGCCTAAGAGGTGGCGCTGATCAGCCTCACCCGGCTGCGCTTGGCCTCGCCACGGTATCTTCCGGGTTTCATCTGGTATGCGCTGCGCTCCTCCTCTCAGGCGCGCCGCAGCCCGGGGTTCCGCGGCATGAAGCTGCTGGCAGACCGGCGGCTGGTGTTCTGGACCGCGACGGCCTGGGACGACCTATCGAGCATGAAGGCTTACCGCAGTGGCGGCGCGCACAAGGCGGCGATGCGCTACCTGGCCGAGTGGTGTGACGAGGCGAGTGTGACGCGCTGGGTCGGGCCGGTGGACTCGATGAGCGACTGGAACGCAGCCCATGCCCGGATGGTGGCCGAGGGCGAGCCGAGCCACGTGCGCCGCCCCAGCCCCGCCCAGGCCACGCGCGAATGGGCGACCCCGCGGACGCGCCCGCCGATCGTGCTTGCGGTGCCAGGCCGACGGGCAGGCCCTTGAAGTGTGCGGAGGGAGGCGGGCGTTGCCCATTCGGTGTTGAGCGATCCGAGCCGAAGGTCCTGGAAGCATCCCGTGAAAACCCTGAACGACAAGGAAATACAGGCGACGGTCCCCGACATAGTTTGGCTTGGGCTGCCCAAATGAGCGCGAACATGGCGAGGAACAATGTCGGAATGTAAGCCCGTGCTTATGACGCTGGCACAGCACCCAAGCCCAGGTACGTTCGGATCAAACGCGGGTCGCTCGCCAGCGTCGCACTCGGCCCTTCCAGCGTGACGCGGCCGGTCTCTAGCACATAGCCGTAATCCGCCACCTGCAGCGCCGCCCGTGCGTTCTGTTCCACCAGCAAGATCGCGCAGGACCGGGCGCGCAGGCCCTGGATGATTGCGAAGATCTCCCGCACGATCAGCGGCGCCAGGCCGAGGCTCGGCTCGTCCAGCATCAGCAGGTCCGGGCGGCCCATCAGGGCGCGGCCCATCGCCAGCATCTGCCGCTCCCCACCCGAGAGCGTCCCGGCCAGTTGCTTCCGGCGCTCGCGCAGGCGGGGAAACAGCGCGTACACCTCGTCGAGCTGCTGACCGTTGGCGACCGCTGCACCGCGGAAGCGGAAAGCGCCTAGCCGAAGGTTGTCCTCCACCGGCAGGGACGCAAACAACTCACGCTTCTCCGGCACCAGAGACATGCCCGCCCGCACCCGCGCCTCCACCGGCATGCGCGCAACGTCCCGCCCGGCGAAGCGGATCGCTCCCGTCCCGCCATGCACGCCCATGATGGCATTCAACAGCGTCGTCTTGCCGGCGCCGTTCGGCCCGATGACGGTGATGATCTGGCCCGCCCCGACCCGCACCGACACGTCGTGCAGCGCGGCCACCCCGCCGTAACCGACCGATACTCCAGCAGCCTCCAGGATCACGCCGGGGCGCCCAGATAGGCCTCGATCACCGCCGGATCCCGCCCGACCGCCTCCGGCTTGCCCTCGGTGAGCTTGGCGCCGAAATTCATCACCACCAGCCGGTCCGTCAGGTTCATCACGAAGTCCATGTCGTGCTCGACCAGCAGCACGGTGACGCCCTGCGCCTTGAGCGTGCGCAACAGGGCCGCCAGTTCCACCTTCTCGGCATGGCGCAACCCGGCGGCGGGCTCGTCCAGCAGCAGCAGCACCGGGTCCAGGCACAGCGCCCGTGCGATCTCCGCCACGCGCTGCTGCCCAAGCGCCAGGCTGCGGGCGGGTTGCGCCGCCTGGCCGGACAGGCCGACCCGCTCCAACTGGCGGTAGGCCTCGGCGAACAAGCGGGCCTCCTCCGCCCGGTCCAGCCGCAGCAGCGCCGCGATCGGCCCGGCCCGGCCGCGCAGATAGGCGCCCAAGGCCACGTTCTCGATCAGCGACATGCTCGGCGCCAGCTTCACGTGCTGGAAGGACCGCGCCATCCCGAGCCGTGCCACCGCCGGCCCGGTGCGGCCCGCCAGGCTCTCGCCGAAAAATTGCACGGTGCCCGCACTCGGCGGACGCACACCCGTCAGCAGGTCGAACGTGGTGCTTTTCCCCGCCCCGTTCGGCCCGATCAGGCCCACGATCTCGCCGGCCCGCAACGTGAAGGACAGGTCCGCCACCGCGACCAAGCCGCCGAACACCCGGCGTAGCGCCAACACCTCCAGGACGGTGACGCCGGGTGCGGGCAGCGTGCGGGAGGGCAGCGCCGCCGCCTGCGCCCGCCGGGGCGCCCGCAGGCGCCGCCGCGCGAACAGCGGCCACACCCCGGCGGGTGCCGCTTGCAGCACAAGCACCAGCAGAAAGCCGAACACGATCGTCTCGTAATTGCCCTGGCTGCCGAGCAACCGCGGCAGCCAATCCTGCAGCCGGTCGTTCACCAGGGTGACCAGGCCGGCCCCCAGCACCGCACCCGGCAGCGTCGCCAAACCGCCCACCACCGCCATCAGCAGGTACTCGATGCCGGCGTTGAGCCCGAACGGCGTGGGACTGACCGACCGCTGCATGTGGGCGTAGAGCCAACCCGCCAACCCCGCCAGCACCGCGGCATAAGCGAACGCGAGCATCCGAACCCAAGCCAGCCGCACCCCAAACGAGGCAGCCGCCGCAGCCCCGCCGCGCAAGGCCCGCAATGCCCGCCCGACCCGGCTGTCCAGCAAGTTGCGCGTCAGCAGCAGCGCCGCCGCGACCGCAATCCACACCACGGGAAAATACGACCGGCTGTCCAGCAGCGCCGTGCCGAACACGCTGAGCGGCGGAATTCCCGAGATCCCGTCATTGCGGCCGAGCACGTCCAAATTGCCGAATACGTAGAAGAACGCGACGCTCCAGGCGATCGTGCCGAGCGCCAGATAGTGACCCGACAGCCGCAGCGTCACCGCCCCGATCACCAGCGAGAACACCCCGCTCGCCGCCATCGCCACCGGCAGCGTGAACCAGGGCGACCACCCGGCCTGCGTCGTCAACAGCGCCGTCGCGTAGGCGCCGAAGCCCATGAACGTCGCCTGCCCGAAGGAGGTGACGCCGGCCATCCCCGTCAGCACCACGATGCCGATCGCCACCACGGACGCGATCCCGGCATAGTCCGCCAGCGTCAGCCAGAATGGCGGCACGAATGGCAGCAGCGGCACACACAGCCACGCCGCCAGGAGCAGAACGGGCCAAAGCCGCCTCACTCCTCGTCCTCCGCGACCGGGCTGCGTAGCGATCGAACCAGCAACACGGGGAGGATCACCGTGAACACGATCACCTCCTTGAACGCGGACGCCCAGAACGAGCTGAAGCTTTCGACGATGCCCACTGCGATCGCGGCCAGGGCGGCCACCGGGTAGCTCACCAGCCCGCCGACGATCGCCGCCACGAACCCCTTCAGGCCAACCAGGAAGCCGCTGTCGTAATACACCGTCGTCAGCGGCGCGATCAGCACGCCGCTGAACGCCCCGATCAGCCCGGCCAGCGTGAATGCCACCCGGCCGGACAACCCCGCGGAGATCCCGACCAGCCGCGCGCCCAGCCGGTTGACCGCCGTCGCGTGCAGCGCCTTGCCGAACAGCGTATGGCCAAAGAAGGCATACAGCCCCGCCATGATCAGCACCGAGCTGGCCACGACCCAGATCGCCTGCCCCTGGATCGTCAGCGGCCCCAGCGAGAGCAGCGCGTCCGAGAAGGCGGTGGCGCGAAAGCCTTCTGGCCCGAACATCACCAAGCCGATGCCGGTCAGCGCGAGGTGCACGCCCACCGCCGCGATCAAGAGCACCAGCACCGACGTTTCCGCCAGCGGGTGGAACGCCACCTGATACAAGTAGGGCGCCATGGGGGCCACGATCAGCAGCGTCAGCACCGCTTCCGCCGCTACCCCCAGATGGCGCCCGGCCAGCAGCAGCACGAGCCCGACAACGGCAACCGGCAGCACCACGGTGCCGCCGATCAACCGCAGCACGGCACCCGGGCTGGCGTGGTAGCGCATCGCCCACAGCCCGGCTAGGCATGCCGCCATGCCCAGCGCCGCCAGCAGCCAGATGCTACCCGGCACCTGCCCCGAATCGAGCGCTGCATAGGTCAGTGCGCCGAACGCGACGAACTCGCCCTGCGGGATGAGGATCACGCGGGTGACGGAGAACACCAGCACGAGCGATAGCGCGAGCAAGGCGTAGACGGCCCCGTTGACGATGCCGTCCTGCACCAGGATCAGGGCGATGTCGGAGTCCATGGTTCCGGTCCGGGCTAGACCTCCGTCTCCTCCCTTTCCCGCGGGCGGGAGAGGGTCGGAGCGACAGTGGGAGAGGAGCCCTCACCTCGGCCCTCTCCCGTGAAGGACGGGCGAGGGAGAAGCTGTTGCACGGCGAGCGTCAGGGCAGCAGCTTCCAGCCGCCATCCTTGATCGTCACCATCACCCGTGCCCGGTCATCGAACCCGTTATGGTCGGTGGGCGACATATCCATCACCCCCTGCGTCACATGCAGTTCGTGCGCGCTCTCCAGCGCGTCCCGCAACGCCGAGCGGAACTCCGGCGTGCCCGGCTTGGCCGTCTTCGCCGCGATCGGGATCGCATACTCCAGCAGCAACCCCGCATCATACGCATGCGCTGCGAACGTCGAGACGCTGCCTGCCCCGTTCGCCGCCTCGTATTTGTGGGTGAACTCCTCGCCCACCGCCTTGCTCGGCGAGTCCGCCGGCAACTGGTCCACCACCAGCACCGGGCCGGCCGGCAGGATCGTGCCCTCCACGTCCTTGCCGCCGACGCGGATGAAATCGAGGTTCGCCACGCCGTGCGTCTGGTAGATCGCCCCCGTGTAGCCCCGCTCGTGCAGCGTCTTCTGCGGCAGCGCCGCCGGCGTGCCGGACCCGGCGATCAGCACCGCGTCCGGCCGCGACGCCATCACCTTGAGCACCTGGCCCGTCACACTCGTATCGGTGCGGGAGAAGCGCTCCACGTCCGTGACCTTGATCCCGTGGGCCGCCATCGCCCGCTGCGTCTCGGCCAGCCAGCCATCGCCATACGCGTCGTTGAAGCCGATGAACGCCATCGACTTCACCCCGTGCGCCGCCATGAAACCGGCCACCCCGTCGGCCATCAGACTATCGTTCTGCGGCGTCTTGAACACCCAGCGGCGCGGCCCGTCCATCGGATCGATCAGCCGGGAGGAGGCCGCAAGCGAAATCATCGGGATCTTCTGCTCGCCCGCCACGTCCACCATCGCCATCGATCCCGGCGTGACCGTGGAGCCGACGAGCACGTCCGCCCCGCCCTCGATCAGCTTGCGCGCGTCGGCGACCGCACGCGTGGTGTCGGTCGCGTCGTCCAGCACGTCGTACACGACGGTGTCCTCGCCGATCTGCCTGGGCAGCAACGCCACGCTGTTGCGCTCGGGGATGCCGAGCGAGGCAGCCGGACCCGTCATCGACAGGATCACGCCGACATGCACGGTGTCGGCCAGAGCGGCGTCGGGCAAAGCTGGCATGCAGAGCATGGCGCCGGCCAGGATTGCGGCCTTGCTGGATCGGAGCATCGCGTCCCCCAAAGGAGGGTGGGCCCTCCAGAAGCTCATTCGTTGCGGCACTGCTAGGGCGCGCCCAAAGGGGTGTCAACGCGGGGTCTCGATGATGGCCGGGCCCTGCAGCCTGGACCCGTGCGCCCGAACGGACTATCCCGCCCCGTCACGATAGCGCCCTGACCCAGTGGGCGGCCGCCCGGGGGTGTTTCGTCCGTGTCCTTCCAAGCCGTCCTCGCCAGCATCGTCGCGCGTTGCACCCGCCACGCCGCCCTCGTCGTCATCGCCGGGGTGCTGCTCGGCGCCGTTGCGGTGGCGCTGGCCGCCAGCCGGCTCGGCGTGTCCACAGACACGGACGCGCTGTTCGCCAGATCCCTCCCCTGGCACCAGCGCGCGATGGCGATGGACCGCGACTTTCCGCAGAACCAGGACCTCCTGGTGGTGGTGATCGACGCCCAGATCCCCGAGGAGGCGGACGCCACCGCCGCCGCCCTGGCCGCCGCCGCCACGGCCGACAAGGCCCATTTCCGCACCGTCCGCCGCCCGGACACGTCGCCCTATTTCGACCAGGAAGGGCTGATGTTCCTTCCCACGAAGGACCTCGAACAGCTCATGGACCGCACCATCGACGCCCAGCCGTTCCTGGGCCAGTTGGTCGCCGATCCAAGCGCCCGCGGCCTGTTCGCCGCACTCTCGCTTATCGGCCTCGGCCTTGAGCACGGCCAGGCGGACCTGTCCGGCTTCAACGCCTCCCTCACCGCCTTCCACAACACCCTCACATCGGTCCTCGCCGGCGCGCCCAAGCCGCTCTCGTGGGAGCAGTTGCTCTCCGGCTCCCTCGTGGCGCAGGCGGGCCGCTACCACTTCGTCCTGATCCAGCCCAAGCTCGACTACGGTGCGCTCGAACCCGGCGGAGCCGCGACCGTCGCGCTGCGCGCCATGGCCGCGAAGCTCGAGTTCGTCGCCGGTGGGCAGGCGCGCGTGCGCATCACCGGCAACGTCGCCCTGGAGGATGAGGAGTTCGCCACCGTCGCCCAAGGTGCGGTCGCCGGGTTGGTCGGCAGCTTCGTGCTGATCGCCCTGTGGCTGTTCCTGGCCATCCGCTCCTGGCGCCTGATCCTGCCGGTGCTGGCGACGCTGATCCTGGGACTGTTGCTCACCACGGGGTTCGCCGCGCTCGCCGTAGGCACGCTGAACCTGGTTTCAGTCGCGTTCGCCGTGTTGTTCGTGGGCATTGCGGTCGATTTCGCCATCCAGTTCAGCGTCCGCTTCCGCGAGATGCGCCTGCGTGCGGCCGACACCCAGCAAGCGCTGGCTGGCACGGCAAAGCGGGTCGGCGTCCAGATCCTGGTCGCCGCGGTCGCGACCGCCTCCGGCTTCCTGGCGTTCGTCCCCACGTCGTTCAGCGGCGTCGCGCAGCTTGGCTTGATCGCCGGCGTGGGCATGCTGATCGCTTTCGCCTGCACCCTCGTCTTCCTTCCCGCAGCGCTCACACTGCTGCGCCCGCGCGCCGAGAAACAGGAGATCGGCTTCACGGCGCTCCGCCCGGTCGACGCCGCCATCGCCCGCCACCGCCGGGTCATCCTGGCCGTCTTCGCCCTGCTCGCCGTGGCAGGGGCAGCCGGCCTGCCGTTCCTCCGCTTCGACGCCGACCCGCTGCACACCAAGGACCCGCACACGGAAGCGATGGAGACGCTCGCCGACCTGATAAGCGACCCGATCACCACGCCCTACAGCATCGACGCGATCGAGCCGGACCTGACGCAGGCGGTCGCCGTCGGGCAGCGCGCCGAGGCCCTCCCGCTGGTTGCCAACGCGCTCACGCTGCAGAGCCTGGTGCCGGGGGACCAGAAGCCCAAGCTCGCCCTGATCGCCGACGCCGCCAACATCCTGGCGCCGACGCTCAGTGGCCGGACCCCGCCGGCCCCGGTCACCGCCGCCGATTTGCGGCTGGCCACCCGCACCGCTGCGGCCGGGTTGACCCGGGCGACTGCCAAACTGCCGCCCGGCAGCCCGATCGTCCAAGTCGCGTCCGACCTACAGAGCCTACAATCCGCGCCGGACCCGGTGCTGGTCGCCGCCAACCAGGCATTGACCCGGTTCCTCCCGGCGCATCTCGCCCGGCTCCGCACCGCCCTGTCCGCGCAACCGGTGACGGTGCAGTCCATCCCCCCCGACATCGCACGGGATTGGATGCTGCCGGACGGCCGCGCCCGGGTTCAGGTTACGCCCAAGCCCGAGGCCAGCGGCGGGCCCGGCCTGAACCGCTTCGTGGACCAGGTGAGCGCCGCCATCCCGGAGGCGGGCGGCTCGGCGGTGACGATCATCGCGACCGCCCGCACGATCACCAGCGCATTCCGCAATGCCGCGGTCGCCGCCATCGTCATGATTGCGATCATCCTGTTCGCCACGCTGCGCCGTCCGCTGGACGTGGGCCTGGTGCTGGCGCCGCTGCTGCTGTCCTCGCTACTGACGGTGGTGGTGTGCATTGCCTTGCCGCTGCCGCTGAACTTCGCCAACATCATCGCCCTGCCGTTGCTGCTGGGCGTAGGCGTATCGTTCAACATTTACTTCGTGATGAACTGGCGCGCCGGCGAGCACTCCCGCCTGGCCTCGGCAACCGCGCGGGCCGTGATCTTCTCCGCGCTGACCACGGGCACGGCGTTCGGCTCGCTGGCCCTCTCGCGCCACCCGGGAACCGCCAGCATGGGCGACCTCCTGCTGATCAGCCTCGGTTGCACGCTCCTGGCGACGCTATTCTTCGTGCCGGCTCTGCTGGCCTCGATACCAACCCCGGCAGAGGCGGAGATCGTCCGCCCAACGACCACCGTGTAGGGCGGACATCGTCCGCCCCTGAACGCACGCAAGCTATCGAACGTCAGAAAGTGCTGCCGCCACCGCCGGGTCAATCAACGCCGCCAACTCCGCCGCATGCTCGTAATCCGGCATTAACCGCCGGATCGTCGCGTCCGCCGCCACCGCCGGGTGGAAGTAGATCTCGCTCGAACCCGGCGGCAGCACCGCCGCCAGCCGCAGCACACGCTCGGCCGTCATATGCCCGCTCCAGGCAATCCCGAACACGTGGTCGTTCGCCCGTACCCCCGCCCGCCGCGCCTGCCGCCGCAGCACCGCCGTCCAGCGATATAGCGCGCGGTCCCCCCACCCTTGCGCCGCCCCGAGCGCCCGCATCACGGCTGGCGGTTCCGCTGGGATGCGCACTGCCGGCAGCCCATGCCGCGCGCCTTCCTCCAGCAGCATCCGCCCAACTGTCGGGTGCAGGTGCATGTGCTTGTGCGCATTGGCATGATCGAGCGTGAGCCCGGTCTTGGCAAAAGCCGCGTATTGCGCAGCGATCTCCGCCCGTAATTGGCGCCGCACCTGGGGCCGGAAGAAGTAGCGCACCCCCAACCCGGCCTGGTCCGACGGAAACTGCCCGGCCAAATCCACCAGATCCGGGATCGCGGATGGCGCCAGCACTGCCGGGCCCTCGATCACCACGAGATGCAGCCCGACCCGCAATCCGGGCAGCCGCCGCGCCCGATCTACCGCGTCCGCGGCTGCTGCCCCGGCCACCATCAGGCTTGCCGAGCCGAGCACCCCGTCGCGATGCGCCCGCTCGACCGCCTCGTTGACTGCAACCGACAGCCCGAAATCATCCGCCGAGACAACAACCCGGCGGTCTGGCGAAAGGCTCAGGCGGCCCCCGCCTCAGGCGGCCTTATTACGGTCACGCATGAACTGGAAGAACTCCACGCCCTCGCGCAGCCGGCGCTTCATCATCTGCGGGCTGCGCACCATTTCACCGACGATGGAAGCGATCTTCGGCGCGCGGAAGTAGAACCGCTTGTAGAACGTCTCCACGCTGTCGAAGATCTCGCCATGCGACAGATGCGGATAGTTCAGCGGCGCAATCTGGATGCCCGTCTCGTCGATCAGCTCGGCATGTTCCGCGCTCAGCCAACCGTTCTCCAACGCCTGCTTGTGCAGGAACGTGCCGGGATACGGCGCCGCCAACGACACCTGTAGCGTGTGTGGGTTGATCTCGGTGGCAAAACGGATGGTCTGCTCGATCGTTTCCTTGGTCTCGCCGGGGAGGCCGAGGATGAAGGTGCCGTGGATCTTGATCCCGAGCTCGTGGCAGTCCTTGGTGAACCGCTTGGCCACGTCGATCAGCATGCCCTTCTTGATGTTGTGCAGGATCTGCTGATTGCCGCTCTCGTATCCCACGAGCAACAACCGCAGCCCGTTATCCTTCAACACCTTGAGCGTCTCGCGCGGCACGTTGGCTTTTGCGTTGCACGACCAGGTGACGCCGAGCTTGCCCAACTCGCGCGCGATCGCTTCCGCACGCGGGAGATCGTCGGTGAACGTGTCGTCGTCGAAGAAATACTCACGGACCTGCGGGAAAAGCTTTTGCGACCGGGCAATCTCCGCGGCCACGTGGGCCGGGCTGCGCGTGCGGTACCGGTGACCGCCGACGGTCTGCGGCCACAGGCAGAAGGTGCAGCGGGATTTGCAACCGCGTCCCGTGTAGATCGAGATATACGGATGCAGCAGGTAGCCGATGAAATAGTCTTCGATCCGCAAATCCCGCTTGTACACGTCCGTCACGAACGGCAGCGTGTCCATGTCCTCGATCATCGCGCGGTCGCGGTTGTGCACCAGCGCCCCCGTCCGGTCGCGGAACGAGATCCCGTCTACGTCCTTGAGGTCGCGGCCGTCCGCGATCTCCTTGATCGTGAAGTCGAACTCGTTGCGGGCGACGAAGTCGATGCAATTGCCTTGCTGCAGGCTCTCGGCCGGCTGCACGGCGACCTTTGCGCCGACGAAGCCGATCTTCAGCGAAGGCTTCGCGTCCTTCAGCGCCTGGGCGACTTTCACGTCGGATGCGAAGGACGGCGTGGAGGTGTGCACCACCACCATGTCATGCTCGCGCGCTGCCGCCAACACCGGCTCCATGCCGATGTCGGCCGGAGGCGCGTCGATCAGCCGGCTGCCCTCCACCAGGGCGGCGGGCTGGGCCAGCCAGGTCGGATACCAGAACGAACGGATCTCACGCTTGGCCTGGTAGCGCGAACCCGCGCCGCCATCGAACCCACCGAAGGACGGCGGCTGCAGAAACAGCGTCTTCATGAAAACTCTACCCCTTGCCCGCCGCTAGCCGCGGGGGCGAAATCCGAAGCACATGGCCGCGCCAAGCGACCTCGCTGCCGCCGTAACTGGCAAGGATCACCGCCACGGACAATAGGTCTCGTAGCGGTAGCAGCCAGACCGGCACGGCTGTGGTCAGTCCGAGCAGGGCGTCGATCCCTATCATCGCCGCCGCCCGCGTTAGCCAAACGCCCACGAACAAGGCGATCGCGGACGGCTGGAACCCCGTCAGCACGGCCGCCAGCGCGGACCAGAACAGCGGATACTGCAAGGACGACATCGCGAACCCGATCGGCGCCAGCGAATGGATCGTCCGTCCCCAGCGCAACTCGTGCGCGAACAGATCGCTCACCCGCATCTCCGGAACGGTCGTCGCCGGCAACGTGGCCGCGAGCGCCACCGTCTGGCCCCGTGCACATACCAACCGGCCCAGCACGGCATCGTCCGCCAGATGGTGCACCAACGCCAGCAGCCCGCCGACGCCCTCGAGCGTCTCGCGCCGCAAAGCCATCGTGGCGCCGAGGCAGTCCTGCCGGCCCAGCGCACGCGCCAGCAGCGCGCCCGGTAGAAAGCTATGGTTGATCTGCGCCGCGCCTAGCCGGGCCGCCAGCGTCTGCGAGGCGCCAAGGCCGGCATACAGCGTCGTCACGAGGCCGACGCCGTTCCGGGCCAGACTGGAAGCAAGTTGGCGCAGGTAGTCCGCCGGCGCGTGGATGTCGCTGTCTGCCATGACGATCATGTCGTGCTTGGCCCGGGGATACATGTTGATCAGGTTGCTGATCTTGCGATTTACGCCATGTTGCGCCGGGTCGATCACTACGTCGATGTCCACGTCTGGAAAGCGCGCCCGCAACCGGCGGATTACGTGCAAGGCAGGATCCGCCGGGTCATGCAGGCCGAACACGATCTGGAACGCCGGATAGTCCTGCGCGCAGAACGAGGCCAGCGCTTCCTCCAACATCGGCTCGTCCCCGTGGAGCGGCTTGAGCACGGTAATCGCCGGCTGCCACGCGGACGAGACGTTCTTCTGCCGGACGTAGCGGCGAACTGCCCACCATCCGACGATGGCCTGGAGTATCCCAGCAAACGTCACGATAGCGGCAAGTGCCGCCAGGATCGAGGTTATCGGTAACATTCTATTACTGAACGCCAGCGCCGCCCGAAAGGTTTGCCACTTTGCGCCGCAGGCTATCCACCAGCGCGGACGGGCCACCTTCGAGCAGGCTCCGGAAATCGGACCTTTGCACCGCGACCCGGCTTATCGTGCCATCCAACAGCACGTCCACCGCGCGCCAACCTCCGGCCTCCTGCCGCATGACGTAATCGATCCGCGCCGGGTCGCCGCTCGCCGGGATGATCCGGGTGGAGATCACCTGCTCGCTGCCGATCGCACGGGTATCCGGCGCGATCTCGAACTTCTCGCCACCGTAGTCGCCGAAGTTGCTGAGATAGCTCGCCACGGTGAACTCGAGGAACTGCGAGCGGATTTCCTGCTGGTCGGCCGGGGAGAAACTCTGCCAGCGTGGGCCGACGGTGGTTTCCAGCACCGTGTCCAGGTCGAACGTCTGTTGCACGACAGGCGCCAAAATGGCGTAGCGCTGGGCAAAGGGGGTTGCCTTGCCGTTGTGCATCACCGTCAGCAACGCCTGGTCGAGGGCGGCGATCGGGGCGGCCGCCTCAGGCACGGCAGCATGCGCCACCCCCGCCAGCGACAGCCCCGCTAGAAGCAGCAAACTTATCGAGGCAAAAAGGCCGGCGCGGCGCATCATCGGTGGGACATCCGTTTCATCGCGCTCTGCTTAGTCGCATCCGTGACCGTCCGCACGATATCCTTCGCACTCAGCCCGGCATCGGCCAGTTGTCC
>CAXTVQ010000091.1:0-16613 GCA_964247705.1 uncultured Acetobacteraceae bacterium
ACGGGGACCGCGACCAACGTGTGCTGCGAGTCCACGGCCCGCGACGCCATGATGCTCGACTACAAGGTATTCTTCGTCGCCGACGGCAATGCGACCCACACGGACGCCGAGCACAACGCGACCCTGACCGCCATGGCCAACATCTTTGCCGACGTGAGCACCACGGACGAGGTGCTGACGCTGATCCAGGCGGCCAGCCGCAAGTCCATACCGCAGGCGGCGGAGTGATCGCGGCGCCCGTACATAGGCGCAGCCTACTGGCCGGCAGTGGCGCCGCGCTGGCCGCAAGCGCCCTTCCCGCGCGTGCGGCGACGGTTCCGCAGGTGCTCCGGGTCGGCATGACCGCGGCCGATCTGCCCACCGTGACGGGCATCCCGAACAATGGCGGCGAAGGCTCCCGTTTCCTCGGCTACCCAGTGTACGACGGTGGCCTCAACTACGACTTCCAACATGTCGACGAGACCGCCGGGATCGCGCCGGGCCTGTTCACGGAGTGGAAGATCGATCCAGGCAACAACAAGCGGTGGCTTTTCAAGGTGCGTAAGGGCGTGGTGTTCCACGACGGCTCGCCGTTCACGATCGACAGCTATATCTGGAACCTGCACCGGGTCTATGACGACAAGTCGCCGCAATACGACGCCCCTGCCGCACCGATCGTGAAGGCGTCGGTGTCCATGCTCGACACGTGGGAACGGCTGGACGACGACACGCTGGCCATCACCACCAAATATCCGTTCAGCTACTTTCCCTATCTGCTAAAGTCGCCGCTGATCGCGAGCCCTGCGCAATGGGAGAAGGTGGGGCGCAGTTGGAGCGAGTTCGCCAAGGCGCCGTCCGGCACCGGTCCGTTCCATATCACCCGGATCGCGGCGGGGCAGTATATCGAGATGAGCCGGTTCGACGGCTACTGGGACAAGAGCCGCATCCCCAAGCTCGACAAGATGGTGGTGTCGCCGATGCCGGAAGCGACGACCCGGCTTGCGGCCCTGCGCTCCGGCCAGGTCGACTGGATCGAGGTGCCGCCGCCCGACACCATCCCGTCGCTGAAACAGGCCGGGTTCCAGGTCAGCCTGTGGCCATATCCGCATACCTACCCGTATGTGCTGCGCGCGACGCCCGGTTCGCCCTTTGCCGACCGCCGGGTGCGGCAGGCGATGAACTACGCGATCGACCGCGACAGCCTGTGCAAGCTGATCAACGACACCGGCAAGCCGGCCGTGGGCCTGTATCCGCCAGGCCACCCGTATTTCGGCACGCCGCAGAACCACTACGGCTACGACCCGGACAAGGCGCGCGCGCTGCTGAAGGAGGCCGGGTTTGGACCCGGCAAGCCGTTCAGTGCGAAGATCATGATCTCCACGTCCGGATCCGGGCAGATGCTGCCGATCCCGATGAACGAACTGCTGCAGCAGAACTTCACCGACCTCGGCCTGACCATCGATTTCGACGTCGTGGAATGGGGAACCATGCTGGTGGCGATCCGCAACCCGCCGGACGCGTCGCAGTCCCACGGCGACGACGCCGTCAACATCAGCCTGGGTTGGGCCGATCCCTCGGTGATGTTCCGCTACTATGCGACCGCCAGCTTCTCGCCCACCAACTACAATTGGGGCCATTTCAGCGACCAGCGCCTCGATGCGCTGCTGGACCAGGCGCAGTCGGCGTTCGACGAGGAGAAGCAGACCGAGTTGCTGGCGCAGGCGCACGCGATCGTGGTGGACGAAGCACCGTGGCTGTTCATCTGCCATGACCTGAACCCGCGCGCGATGACCAAGCACGTGCAGGGGTTCAAGCCGGCGCAGGCCTGGGCGCAGGACTTCACGTCGATCTACATGGCCTAGCTTCCAAACGGCCTGAGTTCTCCGCGTCGGCATGGGGCTTGCTTTGTGCAGAGCAGCATTTTGGAGGCTCTGTATTGTCCCAGGTTCGGATTTCGCGTCGCGCGGCTTTGGCGCTGCCGTTTGGCTTGGCGACGCTACCCGCGATGGCGGACGAGCCGAAGCGTGGCGGGACGATGGTGATGATCGTCAATCCAGAGCCCTCGACCCTGGCACATTATGCCGTCTCCGCAGGCAACATCCCGCCGATAGCGACGCAGGTGTACGAGGGCCTGTGCGGCTACGACTGGGACCAGAACCCGACGCCCAACCTGGCCAAGTCGTGGGAGGTGTCGCCGGACGGCAAGACGATCACCTTCAAGCTCCAGGATGGCGTTGTCTTCCATAACGGGAAGCCGTTCACCAGCGCGGACGTGCAATACTCCTACATGGAGGTGCTGAAGAAGGTGCACCCGACGGCGCCCGTGTTACTGGCGGAGGTGATGTCGGTCGAGACGCCGGATGCGATGACGGCGGTGCTGCACTTGGCGAACCCGGCGCCTTACTTGATGAAGGCTCTGGCTGGGCGCGACTTGCCGATCATCTGCAAATCGGTGTTCGAGGGCACCGACCCGGCGCAGAATCCGACGGCAAACAAGCCGATCGGGACCGGACCGTTCAAGTTCGTGTCTTGGGAGCGGGGCTCGTCCATCCGGCTGGACCGTAACCCGACCTATTGGAAGCCGGGGTTGCCGTACCTGGACCGGATCGTGGCGCGCTTCATCCCGGATGCGGCCACGCGGTCGGCGGCGATGGAGACGGGGGAGGCGCATTTCGCTGGCTATTCCGCGGTGAACTACGCGGACCTGGCGCGCATGAAGACCAACCCGGTCCTGGGGCTCGAAACCCGCGGCTATGAGATGACGCCGGCGCTCAGCGTGCTGGAACTGAACGAGAAGCATCCCTTCCTGGGAAAGAAGCAGGTGCGCCAGGCAATTGCCTACGCGATCGACCGCAAGTTCATCCTGGACAACGTGATGTTCGGCTATGGCAAGCCGGCGACGGGGCCGCTGAGCAGCAAGTTCGCGACGGTCGGGCTGTACACGGCCGACACGAAGAAATACGACGTGCCGGACCGGCTGGATATCGCGAACAAGCTGTTGGATGACGCGGGGGCGCCCCGCAAGGACGGCGGCATGCGGTTCGCACTGCACCTCGAGGTGAATTCGTTCGGGGAGCAATGGCTGCGGCAGGCGGAGTACCTGAAGCAGGCGCTGGCGCAGGTCGGGATCGATGTGACGCTGCGGTCGGAGGACACGGCGACCTGGTTGCGGCGGGTGTATACGGACTACGATTTCGACATCAACGAGCCGTTCCTGAGCCAGGGCGTCGACCCGTCATACGGGCTGAACAAGCAGTATCTGACGTCGCAGATCCGCAAGGGCGTCACGTTCGTCAACAGCAGCCAATACAGCAATCCGGAGCTGGACACCCTGCTGATCGCGGCGATGCGCGAGCAGGACCAGCCAAGCGGGCGGTGATGTACAAGCAGGCCCAGCAAATCCTGGCGGAGGACAGCCCGCTGGTCTGGCTGATCGACGTGGATTACGTCAGCATCTACAACAAGAAGCTGCATGACCACACCGTCAGTCCGTTGGGGACGCAGAGTGCGTTCGAGCGGGCTTGGATGGGGTAGTCCACCCCCATGCGGTTGGTGAAGTTCGTTGCATGGCGGCTGCTGCTCGCCGTGCCCGTCGTCCTCGGCATCGTGGTGCTAAACTTCTTCCTAATCCATTTGGCGCCGGGAGATGCGGCGTCGGTCCTGGCTGGGGAGAGCGGGGCGGCGACGCCCGAGTACATGGCGGTGCTGCGGCACAAGTTCGGCCTGGACCTGCCGTTGCATCAGCAGTTCCTGCTGTATTTGGTGCAGATGGCGCATTTGGACCTGGGCTTTTCGTTTCGCAACGACAGCTCGGTGGCGGAGCTGATCCTGGACCGGCTGTGGCCGACCGGGCTGCTGATGCTGACGGTGTTCGGCGTGGCGTTGGTCGTCGGGACGCTGCTGGGCCTGGTGGCGGCAACGGGGCGGAACGGTCTGCGCGACGCCGTGATCAGCGTGCTGAGCCTGGTTGCGTATGCGACGCCGGGTTTCTGGCTGGGTCTGATGATGATCGTGGTGTTCTCGATCCGGCTGGAGTGGCTGCCGACCAGCGGGTTCGACACGGTGGGGGCGTACAACGAGGGCTGGGACGAGGTTTGGGACGTCGCGCGCCACCTGTTGATGCCGGCGGTGGCGTTGGCGCTGTTCTACCTGGCGGTCTATGCGCGGGTAATGCGGGCCTCGGTCCTGGAACAGCAAGGTGCGGACTACGTGACGACCGCGCGGGCGAAGGGCCAGACCGAGCGGCGGGTGATGACCGGGCACGTGCTGCGCAATGCGCTGCTGCCGGTGGTCACGATGGCCGGGGTGCAGGCGGGCAATCTGATCGGCGGGTCGATCGTGGTGGAAACGGTGTTCGGCTGGCCCGGCATCGGGACGCTGGCCTTCAACGCATTGCAGTCGCGCGACCTCAATCTTCTGCTCGGGATCTTCTTCGTCTCGGCGTGCCTGGTCGTCGTGGTGAATCTGGTGGTGGACCTGGTCTACGTATCGCTCGACCCGCGGATCGAGCTTTGAGCGGTGTCGCGCGATTTGCGCGCAACCGCATGGCGGTGCTGGGCGCACTGGTCCTGCTGGCGTTGCTAGTCCTGGTGGCGATCTCCCCGGTGGTGTTCCCGGGCGACCCGTTCCGGCTTGCCGGGCCGGCGTTGCAGCCGCCGGGCGGCGCCTTTTTGCTGGGGACGGACACGCTGGGGCGGGACGTAGCGGCAGAGGTCGCCTATGGGGCACGGACCTCGCTGCTGATCGGGGTGGGCGCGACCCTCGGAGCCATCGTGTTCGGGGCCATCGTGGGTGGCTTCGCCGGGTTCTACCGGGGTGTCACCGAGGTCGTGCTGATGCGGCTTACGGAGTTCTTCCAGACTATCCCGGCGTTCATCCTGGCCATCCTGATCGTGGCGATCCTGTCGCCCTCGGTGGGCGCGGAGATGTTCGCCATCGCCGCGGTCTCCTGGCCCGGCATCGCGCGGTTGGTGCGCGGCGAGTTCGTGGCCTTGGGTGGCCGGGAGTTCGTGTTGGCCTGCGCCGGGCTGGGCGCCAGCGACGGCCGGATCATCTTCCGGCACCTGCTGCCGAACTGCACGTCCTCCATCATCGCGGTCGGATCGCTGTTGATCGGCACGGCGATCCTGATCGAGGCCGGGTTGGCGTTCCTCGGCCTCGGCGATCCGAACGTGATGAGTTGGGGCCTGGTCATCGCGGCCGGGCGTGCGGTGCTGCGCTCGGCGTGGTGGATCTGCACTTTCCCGGGGATCGCGATTCTGGTCACCGTGCTGGGGATCAACCTCGTCGGCGACGGCTTGAACGAGGCGCTGAACCCGCGTCTGCGCCGCCGATGAGCGAGGCCGTGCTCGACATCGAGGACCTGGCGATCGCGTTGCCACCTGGGGCGGACCGCGCGGATGCCGTTGCCGGCGTGTCGCTGCGGCTTGATGCCGGCAAGGTCACATGCCTGATCGGGGAGAGCGGGTCCGGCAAGTCGCTGGTGGCGCGGTCGATCCTGGGATTGCTGCCGGGGCAGGTACGTATTCGGGAAGGTTCGATCCTGTTCCAGGGGCAGGACCTGGCGGCGGCGCGCCCGGCGGCAATGCGGGTGATACGCGGGGCTGGGATCGCGATGATCTTCCAGGAGCCGATGACGGCGCTCAACCCGCTGCACCGGATCGGGCGGCAGATCGGCGAGGTGCTGCGCATCCACACCAAGCTCGGCGCGGCGGCGCGGCGGGCGCGGGTGGTCGAATTGCTGGACAGCGTCCACTTGCCCGAGCCCGCACGGCTGGTGCGGTCGTTTCCGCATCAGCTCAGCGGCGGGCAGCGGCAGCGGGCGATGATCGCGATGGCGTTGGCGCTGAACCCGAAGCTGCTGATCGCCGACGAGCCGACGACGGCGCTGGATGTGACGACACAGGCGCAAATCCTCCATCTGATCAGGGAACTGCAACGGGAGCATGGGACAGCGGTGCTGTTCATCACGCATGATTTCGGCGTGGTGGCGGATATTGCGGACAGCGTGGCGGTGCTGCAGCGGGGCAAGCTGGTGGAACAGGGCTGGGTCGCCGACGTGCTAGGTGCGCCGCAGCACCCGTATACGCAGGCGTTGATCGCAGCGGTGCCGAAGCTGGCGCCGCCAGCGCCCAGGCCGGAGAGCACGGCGCCATTCGTCATCCAGGCGGCGCGGGTGGTGAAGGTCTATGGCGCACGCGGCTTGTTCGGCGGCCGGGTCACGCGCGCGCTGGACGGCGTGGACATCACCTTGCGCCGGGGGGAGACGCTGGGGCTGGTCGGGGAGAGCGGGTCGGGCAAGAGCACGCTGGCGCGGGCGGTGACCCGGCTGATGGCGGTAGATGGCGGCGAGATCCTGCTATCGGGGCGCGACATCGCCGGGCTGGGCCGGCGGGAGCTGCGGCCGTACCGCAAGCGGATGCAGATGGTGTTCCAGGACCCGTATGGCTCGCTGGACCCTCGGCAGCGTGTGGTGGACATCATCGCGGAGGGTCCGATCATCCACGGGACGGCGAAGGTCGTGGCACGGCAGGAGGCGCTGGAATTGCTGGGCCTGGTCGGGCTCGACGCATCGGCGGCGGGGCGCTTCCCGCACGAGTTCAGTGGCGGGCAGCGGCAGCGGATCGGGATCGCACGGGCTTTGGCGTTGCGGCCGGAGGTGCTGGTGGCGGACGAACCGGTGAGCGCGCTCGATGTGTCGGTGCAGGCGCAGGTGCTGGCGCTGCTGGCGGACATCAAAGCCCGGCTGCGGTTGAGCATGCTGTTCGTGACGCATGACCTGCGGGTGGCTCTCCAGGTGTGCGACCGGATCGCGGTGATGCGGCGGGGCCAGGTGGTGGAGGTCGCGTCCACGGCGGATATTTTCGCAAGGCCGCAGCATGCCTATACGCGTGAGTTGTTCGCGGCGGTGCCGGGTGCGGGGTGGCAGGGATGACGGACGCGTTCGTTTCGCGGGTACGGGTCGAGGGAGCGGCGGAGGGGCCGTTGGCCGGGCTGTCGTTCGCGGTCAAGGACCTGATCGACGTGGCCGGCGTGCTGACGGGGGGCGGGAACCCGGACTGGCCGCGTTATGCGGGGCTGCCGGAGCGGCATGCCTGGGTCGTGCAGACGCTGCTGGCGGCAGGCGCCAGCGTGGTCGGCAAGACGGTGACGGACGAGGTGTCGCTGGGGATCTTGGGGGAGAACGCGTTCGACGGCACGCCGCTCAACCCGGCCGCACCCGGCCGGGTGCCGGGTGGCTCGTCCAGCGGGTCGGCGTCAGCGGTGGCCGCGGAGGAATGCGACTTCGCGCTCGGCACCGATAGCGGGGGGTCGGTGCGGGTGCCCGCGAGCTTCTGCGGGCTGTACGGGATCCGGCCGACGCATGGGCGGATCGATTTCTCGGGCATCACGGTGCAGGCGCCGAGTGCCGACACCTGCGGGTGGTTTGCGCGGGATGCGGCGACGTTTGCGCGTGTGGGCGCGGTGCTGTGCGGCGAGGCGGTGCCGGACGCGCTGCCGACGACCTTGCTGGTGGCGACGGATGCATTCGGCTTCGCGGAGGAGGCGGTCCAGGCGGCTTTGGCGCCGCTGGTGGAGCGGCTGGCCGGGCTGATCCGTGTGCGGCGGGAGGTGACGATGGCGCCGCAGGGACTGTCGGTGTGGCAGCGGGCGCAGCGCGTGCTCCAGAGCAGCGAGGCTTGGCGGACCTTCGAACCGTGGCTGGACACGTGCAATCCGCGGATGGCGTGGAGCGTCGCACGAGGCTTGGTGCAGGGCTCGATGTTCACGGACCAGGAGCGCAGTGCGGCGACGCTGATGCGGATCGAGGCGCAGGCGCGGCTGCGGGCGCTGCTGCCGCACGGAACGGTCTTGTGCTTGCCGACGACGCCGTTTCCAGCGCCGCTGAAAGGTTTGCCGGTCAGCGTATTGGGGCCGCTGCGGGAGCGGATCAGTTGCCTGACCAGTCATGGCGGGCTGACGGGGGTGCCGCAGGTGAACCTGCCGGGCGCCATGGTGGACGGGTTGCCGGTGGGTCTATCGATCGTCGGTGGGCGCGGCATGGACATGACCTTGATGCGGGTGGCGCTGGCTTTCGCGGGGAGCTAACCCTCGACGGACTGCGATACTGCTGGATGGGGAGGGACGAGATGGACGTCACGGTGAACCGCCCGGAGATTGTCGCCGAGGTGTCGGCACTGTTCGAGCGATACGAGCAGGCGTTGATCGACAAGGACGTGGACGTGCTGGATGCGACCTTCTGGGAGAGCCCTCACACCATCCGGTATGCCGTGCGCGAGAACGGTTACGGGTTCGGCGCAATCCACGCGGCTCGGCTGGCTTCGGCGCCTATGCCGGGCGGTTCGAAGGAGAAGCGGATCCGGCTGGAGATCCTGACGATCGGGACGGATTTGGCGACGGTGAACTATGAGTATGTGGCGCGCGGCACTGGCGGGCAGACAGGGCGGCAAAGCCAGACCTGGGTGCGGTTTCCGGCTTTAGGGTGGAAAGTGGTTTCGGCGCACGTTTCGGTCATGCCACCGCCATAGTGCACCGTGACCGAGAGGGCTGTGTTTTGACGATCCCGCCGAACGTTCAGCTCCTCACGCATCCGCTGATCCAGCACAAGCTGACCTTGCTGCGGATGGCTGGCACCCGCACCGCCGAGTTCCGCCGCATCGCCCGCGAAGTCAGCCTCCTGATCGGCTACGAGGTGACGCGCGACCTGCCCATCGAGACCATCCCGATCGAGACCCCGCTGGAGGCGATGGAAGCGCCGTACCTGTCCGGCAAGAAGCTATGCTTCGTGCCGATCCTGCGCGCCGGCATCGGCCTATTGGATGGCTTGCTGGATCTGATCCCCTCGGCCCGGGTCGGCCATATCGGTCTTTACCGCGACCCGGCGACGCTTCTAGCAGTGGAATACTACTTGAAGCTGCCGGAGGACTTGTCCGAACGGCTCGTCATCGTGGTCGACCCTATGCTGGCAACCGGTCATTCGGCCTGTGCGGCGTTGACGCGGCTGCGACAGGCCGGGGCGGCAAGATTGCGGTTCGTGTGCCTGCTGGCTGCGCCGGAAGGGCTGGCGGCATTGCAAGATGAACATCCCGACGTACCCGTCTTCGCGGCCGCGGTCGATCGGGAGTTGGACTGCCTCGGCTACATCAGGCCCGGTTTGGGCGATGCGGGGGACCGGCTTTATGGGACCAAGTGAGCCGCCACTGCAACGTCGTTCCTAACGGTTTGCGTTGCCCTTGGGTCGATAGTCTCGACCGGCTGCCCAGCAGCCCGCCACGCGGCGAGCCCACCCTTCAAGGGCCGCACATTGCCGAACCCGAACCGCAGCATCTGCAGGGTCTTCACAGCCGCCGATACCTCGTTTGGGCACGAGCAATAAACAATGATTGGGTGAGACCGATCGGCGGCGGTAAGGTCGTTATCGTGGATACTGCGTGCGCCAGGGATGCGCACCGGGTCAGCCTGTTGCTGAAACAATGGCCGCACATCCACGATCAAGGTCGTTTCGCCTGACGCCAGCAGAGCCACTACGTCCTGCACGCTCACCCGCGCCATCCGTAGATGACGAAACAGGAGTCGGCGGCGAACCCAGCGAACGCCGGCATATAGGGCCGTCGCCGCGACGGCCGTTCCTAGCAGGTCGATCCCGAACCGCTCGAGCATCCCGAGCACGTCCATGATCTGTCCCGCGAACACATACCCGATCCCGAGTCCGAACAGCACCCAGACTGACGCGCCCGTCTCCGCGTAGGCCAGGAACCGCCGCAGGCTCACGCCCGTCGTGCCGGCGAGTGGCGCGCTCACCACGGACAGCCCGGGCACGAACCGTGCGAACAACAGGATAGCCACTCCACGACGCGCGAAGAGTGCGGCCGTATTGGTCATACAGGTGTCACGCGATAACGAAAGGCGGCACAGGGCGCCCAATACCCTTCCGCCATAACGCCTTCCGGCCAAGAACCAGACCAAGTCTCCGGCGATCGCCCCGATCAGTCCGGCCGCGAAGCAGGTGAAAGCCTCAGCAAGTCCGCTTCCGCTCTGCGCCAGCAAGGCGCCCGCAAAGACAACCGCCGCCAGGCTCGGCACCGGGATGCCAAGGGATCCGGCCAGGACTGACGCTCCGACGATCGCAGGAGTGTTCCCCGCTATGGTGGCCGCCCACGTTGGCATTATACCCGCCCCTCCAAACAGCACGCTACCACGATGCCGAGTGTGGGCGTCAGTCTGCCATCAAACACCAAGGCATAGGTAATTTCCGAGCCTATGACACATCATCGGTTTCATGCGGAGTGCATCCGAGATCGGGCAGAGAGCTTTCACCATCTCGGGGAAGAACGCAAAATGACAACACTCACCTCGCTTGCGCGCATTACGAGCGTGATCACGCTTGCAGCCCTGTGCGGCTGCACGTCGTCCCACGAAGTTCCCGTTCAGAGCAGTGGGCAGGGTGGCGGCGGCAATATGACGGGAAGTATGTCCTATCCTAACCCGCTGCCCCAGGGAAACATAGCGACCACACATCCCTGACGGCGAGACCTTATCTTAAGGTGTGTCTAGCCGCTTCTCTCAGATCGTGAAGCACTCTTAGCTGGATGCAGCGCGCTTCCCGATCGCACGATAAACGGTGTTGCGTGATACGCCGAGGCGGCGCGCCGCCTCACTAAGGTTACCTCCCGCATCCCGGTGGGCAGCTTTGATCTGCGCGACGCTGGCCTCGCGCAGGCTTCGTTCAGGCGCACTGGCCGGACGATCGAGACGGCTCACCAGGCTGGTTCCCATGCCAAGCACCGCGGTGATGTCGGCGCCCTCGATGACCGCATTGGGCTCCAGGCTCAGGCGCGTCAGCACATTGCGGAGCTCGCGGTTGTTGCCGGGCCAGCTATGCGCGGACAAACTCTGTACGGCGTCTTCGCTGAGGCTGCATCCCGGCGCGATGTCCGCCAGTAAACGGCGGCAGATATCCCTCAAATCGCTACGAAGCCGCAGCGGGGGCAACGTGACGCTCACCGTGTCCAAACGGTAGAACAGGTCGGCACGGAAGCGTCTCTCGGCCACCGCCTGTTCCACAGCCGCGTTCGTCGCCGCCACCAGCAGCACGTCGACCCGGCGGGCGCGGCCACCCCCCACCGGACGGACCTGCCAATCGTCGAGCAGCCGCAGCAGCACCGATTGCAACGGCGCCCGCATGTCGCCGATTTCGTCCAGGAACAGCGTGCCGCCATCGGCCTCGCACACCAAGCCCGCATTGCCGCCGCGCCGCGCACCGGTGAAGGCGCCGTCGGCGTGCCCGAACAGCTCCGCCTCGATCAGGCTTTCGGGGAGTGCCGCGCAGTTTACCGGCACAAATGGACCGCGCCGGCCGCTGACGCGGTGGGCGTGCCGCGCCAGCAACTCCTTGCCGGTGCCGGTCTCACCACGGATCAGAATGGGGAGGCCTCGGCGCGAGGCGGCGGCGACCCGGCGTGCCGCTGCGGCCACGGTTGGATCGTTGGCCACGAAGTCGGGCGTGTCCACCTCGGCCAAGGACGTGTCGGCTGCGGAGAGGGGTGTCCGCACGGCCAGCGTTGGCGGCATGAGCCTGTGCGCATTTTCCAGTGCGGCCACGAACGCGCTGCCGACCCTGTCATCCAGCCGGCGATGGTCGTGCCGGTCGCCACCCAGCAAGACGCGGAACGGGGTGCGGAACAGGTCGTCGAAATGCCGGCCGGCCGACGCCGGCAATCCTTGCAGCAGGAACTTCGCCCGCGGCGTAACCCCGCGCAGCACCCCGTCCGGATCGATCGCCAGCAGCCCGGCGCTGAGTGTGTGCAGGTACTCGCCGCGGCTATGGAACGCCACGATGAGGCGGTCGCGGTGATGATGGCGGAACAGCCCGTTCTCGACCTGCGTTGCGGCCATCGCAACCAGTGCCTGCGTGTGCTGTTGGCGCGATCCGCAATGCGAGGACGCGTCGATCGTTCCGGCCAGCGTCCCATCCGGCCCAACGACCGGCGAGGCGGTGCAGGTGAGCGCGCCGAAGCTGGCGAAGAAGTGCTCGCCGCCGTGCACGGTCACGGCTTGCGCGATCTGTGCCGCCGTTCCCAGGGCGTTGGTGCCGCACCGCTGTTCCGTCCAGAGCGAACCCGGCCGGATGCTCGCGGTGCGGGCGGCGGCGCGAAAGCTCGCATCGGCGATGGTGTCCAGCAACAGGCCGTCCGGGGCCGCGAAGGCGATCAGGAAATTGCTGCCGGCGATCTGGTGATACAAGTCCTTCATCTCTGCCAGCGCGAGCGAGCGCACCAGCTCCGCCCGTTCGCGGGCGATGTGCAGCTCGTTCTCACTGACACTGTCCGGACGGGGTGGCCGATGCGGGTCGAGCCCCGATTGCAAGCACCGGGTCCAACTCGCCGAGATTGCCGGATTGAGCAGGTCGGCAGCCGCGATCCCTCGGTTCTCGAGAACGAGACGCGCCTGCGTGAGGCGGTCGTCGGACGACATCTGCATTGCGTCCTCCCAGCCGGCGCGTTGTCCGCCCGGTCCTGTGATGCGTCTTCTTGTGCCGCGATCGGCGAGCGGCCTTTCGTGGAGACGATGATGCTAGGCCGAGTATGGCAAGTCTCCAAGCTTCGTTACAACCCCGGTCCGGGGTGTTCCAAAATGGAACAGTGTGTTCCGTTCCATCGCGCAGTTCTGGCACACAACCAACAGCCCGGGTGCTTAACTGTGCAAGTATCGCAGGCTTCGCTCGGTTGGCACGCCCGTTGCTCTTCTAGGTATGACCACCGGACCACACGGCGGCGCAAGAGCAAGTGTAGGGAAGAGGAACGCAATGAAAGCGGCAGTGCTTGAGCGTTACAATGAAGCGTTGAGCGGCTCGGACTTCGTCCACTACACGGACGTGCCAGATCCGAAAATCACCCGCCCCCACGACGTGATCGTGCGCGTCGGTGGCGCCGGCGTGTGCCGCACCGACCTGCACGTCATCGAGGGTATCTGGCGTCGTAAAGTGGACGTAGTGCTGCCCTATATCATGGGCCACGAGAATGCCGGCTGGGTCGAGGCGATCGGCACCGGCGTCGAAGGCGTCAAGGCCGGCGACCCGGTGATCTGCCACCCGTTGGTCACCAGCGGCCACTGCCTGGCCTGCCGCCGCGGCGACGACATGCATGCGGCCGACAGTTCGTTCCCGGGAATCAACGCCGACGGTGGCTACGCGCAATACCTGCTGACGGGGGAGCGCTCCCTGATCAAGCTGCCGCGCTCGCTCGCGCCGAAGGACGTCGCACCCTACACCGATGCCGGGCTCACGGCTTACCGTGCGGCGAAGAAGGCATCGCGCCATTTGTTGCCGGGCCAGTTCTGCGTCGTGATCGGCGCGGGCGGGCTGGGCCATATCGGCATCCAGGTGCTGCACGCGCTCTGCGCCGCCGAGATCATCGTGGTGGATCGCTCGGAGATGGCGCGCGGCTTGGCCCGTGATTGCGGCGCGCACCACACGGTGGATGGCGACGGCAACGAGGTGGAAGCCGTGCTGGCGCTGACCGGCGGGCGCGGTGCGGAGGCGGTCATCGACTTCGTGGGCGAGGGCGATGCCGTGGCGCGCGGGCTCGCGATGACCGGCAATGGCGGCGTGTATTACATCGTGGGCTACGGCGGGAAGATCGAGCTGCCGACGCTCGACATGATCACGTCCGAGAAGACCATCGTCGGCAACCTGGTCGGCACCTATCCCGAGCTGGTCGAGCTGATGGCGCTGGCCGAACGCGGCCTGGTGAACCTGGCGACGCGGGAATACCGGCTCGAAAACGCCAACCAGGCGCTGCTGGACCTGCATCACGGCAAGATCAAGGGCCGGGCGGTGCTGATCCCATGAGCGCTGCGCAGGCCGACGGCCGCGTCCCGGTCACGGTGCTGACCGGGTTCCTGGGCGCCGGCAAGACCACGCTGCTGAACCGTATCCTGTCGGAGAAGCACGGCAAGCGCTTCGCCGTCATCGTCAACGAATACGGCGAAGTCGGGGTGGACGGTGCGCTGGTGGTCGGCGCGGATGAAGAGGTGTTCGAGCTGAACAATGGCTGCCTCTGCTGCAAGGTGCGCGGAGACCTGTTGCGCGTACTGGGCGGGTTGGCCAAGCGGCGGGACCGCTTCGACGGCTACCTGATCGAAACATCGGGCCTCGCCGACCCGGCGCCCGTGGCGCAGACCTTCTTCGCCGACGACGCGATCCGCCAGCAGGCCCGGCTCGACAGCATCCTATGCGTGGCCGATGCGCGCCACTTGCCCACCAGCCTGGCCGAGAGCCGGGAAGCGGCCGAGCAACTGGCGCTCGCCGACACGATCCTGCTCAACAAGCTGGATCTGGTGGACGGCGCCGCCCTGGCCCGTGCGGAACAAGCGATCGAGCGCGCGAACCCGTCCGCCCGCGTGCTGCACGGCGTGCGCGGCGACGTCCCGCTGCAGGCTGTGCTGGATCGCGGCGCCTTCGACCTGGCGCGGCTGGATTTGGGCGAAAGCCACGGGAACGACCACCAGCATCACCACACGCCGACCCGGCATACCGATGCGATCGACTGCGTGTCGCTGCAACTCGACCAGCCGCTCGACCGCAGCCGTTTCATGGCCTGGCTGCAGCGCCTGGTGCTCGAACAAGGCCAGGACCTGCTGCGTGCCAAAGGCATCGTGAACCTCGCGGGTGCCGCGAAGAAGTTTGTCTTCCAGGGCGTGCACATGATGATGGACACCGAATTGGCCCAGCCCTGGGCCGAGGGCGAACGGCGGCATAGCCGGCTGGTCTTCATCGGCCGCCACCTCGACGAAGCCGCCATGCGCGACGAGCTATGCCTCTGCACGGCCGCATGATGAGCGCCGCCACCAGCACCGCCCCGCGGCCGCGCGGCCCCGTGCCCGGCCGCCCTCCCGCGCCGCCGCCGCCGCTGCTGGACCTGCTCGGCGCGACCTGGGCGATGGACGCTCCCGTTTCCGGTGTTGCGTGGGATGGCGACCTCGCCGGTTTCGCGCTCGGCGACGGCTCGCTGGCGATGGCGCGCGCGGAGTGGCCGGGTGCCCCCGCGGTAAGACGGCGTGCGGAAGGCGGGAGCGAGCTCACGCCGGGCACGGCACCCCCACCGCCGATGTCGCGGTTGCGCGTGCACGGCGGCGCGTGCCTGGCGCTGGCACGGGACCCGGCGGGCGGCTTCCTCAGCGGCGGCGATGACGGCGTGCTGGCACACGCCGCCGAAGATGGCACGGTGACGGTGCTGCAAAGCTTTCCTGGGCGCTGGGTCGACCTGGTGGCCGCGGCTGGCGGCATGCGCGCCTGCGCCGTTGGCCGGGTAGTCCACGTGTCGGGTGCCGCCACGGCGACAGTCGAGCTGCCGGCCTCGGCCACCGCGCTCGCTTGGGACCCGGCGGGCCGCTTCCTGGCGGCGGCCCATTACCGCGGCGCCACGATCTGGTCGGACGGGGAGCCCACCCGTCTGCTGAGCACGCCGGGTTGCCCACGCTCCATCGCGTGGAGCCCGGACGGGCGTTACGTCGTGTGCGGCCTGCAGGAGAATGCGCTGCACGGCTGGCGGCTGTCCGACGGCGGCGATATCGAGATGGGCGGCTACCCAGGCCAGCCGCGCTCGCTCTCCTTCGCAGCGGACGGCAGTTTCCTGGCCAGCAGCGGCGCGCCACGGGCCGTATGCTGGCGGTTCGACCCGCCGGACGCGGGCCTGCAGCCGGCGGAGTGCGGCATGCCGAGCAGCCGCACGCCGGTGTGCCGCGTCGCCTGCCATCCGGCCTATCCGCTGATCGCGGTCGGCTACCACAATGGCGCAGTGCTGCTCTGCCAGCCCGGCAGCGAGGACGTGCTGTTCACCCGCGGCTCCTCGGCCGGCGCTCCCGGTTCGGAACCCGGCGCAGTGCCTCCCGGCAGCTCGATCACCGCACTCGCCTGGTCCGCTGATGGCGGCCGCATCGCGATGGCGACCGAAGCCGGGGCGATCGGTCTGCTGACGCTGCCGGCGGACCTGTTCCGTTTTGCGACACGTTCGTCCCAACCCGCGCAAGGATCTGCGACGCCATGAGCGAAGAGGCTTCCAAGGACCGCTACTTCGAGCGCCTGGGCGAACTCGCCGAGGCCATGATCGCGAGCCATGGCAAGGACTTCACGATGGGTGCGCTCGTGCTGGCGGCGCGCTTCATCGCCGAGGGCAAGAAGCTGGGTGCACTCCCGAAGACGGAGACGGTGCAGTGATCCTCACGCGCAACCCTGCCGCGTTCCATGTTGGGACGGTACGTCCGGCACACCGTCCCACCATGGGACATGCTGCGGCGCAGTATAGGTGTGCTTATCATCAAGAAACGTCCAATCTAACACGTAATTACGATGGTCTCCGTGTTGGCACGAAGCTTGCTGTTACTTGTGGAGCGCTTCATTGGACAGCAGTCCATGTGGCCGGTGCGTCCGGTCGTTGCGCAATGCAGTAAGCCACGCCGATCGTGATCAAAATCAGACAATAAGGGAAACAACACGATGCCTGATGGTATCTCGCTCTCAAAGATCACTGCGCAGAAAGGAATGAGCATCAGCGACGCCGCCCGCCGCGTCGCCGATCTCGGCTGGACGCCGAGCTACGTCCAGGAAGCGATGACCTTCCCGACCGACTACAAGA
>CAXTVQ010000092.1:0-16610 GCA_964247705.1 uncultured Acetobacteraceae bacterium
GTGAGCAACGCGGGACCGGTCGGGGACCAATCGCCTAGTCCTCGAGGAGGTTCATACAAACCGGTGTCACGCTTTCGAGGTGATCGTGAGGCATGACATCGGCTTGTCAGCTGCATTTTGACAACGTGCTGCACGAGCGCCGGCTTACAATCGTTGGGAGGGCGGGGGCGGCCCAACATGCTTGCTCCACGCCCGGCAGCCGACATGCGGCCTGCCGATCCTCCGGCCGATCGCCCGCCAGGACGCGCCGGCCGGCCGCAGCGTGCAGATGGTGGCGATCTGCTGCGGCGTGAGCGGGGAGCGGCGCCGGCTCATGCCACAGCCCCTGTCAGGGCCAGCCGCGGGATATGCTCCGCCGCCCACGTCAGCAGCCGGTCGGTCGGATGGATGCGATACCGCCTGGCGTCCCTGTCGTCGCAGTCGAGCCGCACCACCCTCGCCAGCTCCAGGAACTTGAGCTCCAGCCTGCTGCCCGACATGGAGACGGCCAGCCGGTCGTATAGGTGGCGCTGGTAGAACATGCAGTGCTGCGTCCGTCCTTCCTCGTGTTCGACCAGGATCAGCCGCACCAGCATGTCCCGCGCCGGGCTCGACTTCACGCGCCGGCCCATCAGCGCCCGGTCGGCGGCGCGTATTGCCTCCGCCAGGGCCAGCGTCGACCGGAGGTGCAGCACCAGCGGCCGGACGGGGTTGGATGCCATGAGGTGCGCGCTCATGTTGGCTTCCTACCCCAGGGCGCCGGCAGCCACGACGGCGCCACGGGTGGCCGAGATCCGCCGCCTGGCGACGGGCGCGGCGGCAGCACGAACGGCCGGGTCACTTCGGCACCGCCCAGGACAGTCCCGCCACCTTGATGCGACGTGCCGCCTCGTCTGCCGACATGCCCGGGTTCTCCCGTGCCAACCGCTCGAACTCGACTTCGGCCGGGCTCTTGGGGCGGGGCTGCGCCACGATCGGCCGCGGCGGCATCGGTGGGCGCGTCATGACGGCTTCCCCGCCGGCGGCCTCGGCTTCGGCAGCGTTGGCAGCCGGCCGCAGGTGCATGGCCCTTCCAGGTAGGCGCATCCCCAGCAGTGGATCGGTGCCGGCTCGCAGCGGAACAGGCGGGTCATGGCGCCACTCCGAACCTGAGCGCGTCCTGCACCGCCCGGATCGGCAGGTGCCAGACCGTGCTTTGCCAGCCGGTGCCGCGGGCTCCCATCACCACCAGGGCCGCCTCCAGCTTGGCCGCAGCGCCGTTAGCCGTGATGGCCTGCGTCTCGGCAATGGTGGCGGTCAGAGCGAGATACTCCCGCACTTCCGGCCGCCCTGCCGGTTCGTCCTGCAGCGTCTCCAGCACGAACCGGCGGAGGTCGGACCACCGCTCGATCTGCGCCATAAGGATGGCGTCGGGTGCGGGCTCAGTCGGTGCGAGGCCGAGGGCGGCAAGATCGGAGGCCATCAGATCGGCTCCCCGATCAGGTCGCTGATGATGGAAAGCATCAGGTTGCCGCCTCGGCTCCCTTGGTCTTCTTTCAGCAGCTCCGGGTTCTCCAGCGCCGCCGTCCTGGCCTTGGCGCGCAGCCCTTCCAAGGTCTTCGCTTCCATGGTGGTGATGCGCTCGTAATGCAGTTCCTGTTGGTCGTGGATGCGGTCGCGCTCGGCGTCCCCTGCGTTCCACTCCTCGTTGGTCTGCACGCCGTCGAAGGTGGCGCGATACCGCCGCTCCAGCACATCGAAGGCGGCGCACTCAGCGATGAGCTCGGCGTCGGGATGAGCCACCACTGGCGCCACCTCGACCGCCTGCGCATCGGGCCTGGCGATCGACACCGCGGCGACACCAGCGAGGGCGGTGAAGCCGGCGGCGCCGAGAAGGTCGCGGCGGGTTGTGCGGGTCATCACGCCTGCCCTCCCTCGATCACGTTGAACGAGCGGCCTGCCTTCTTTGCGGGCTGGTTGAGCAGATGCCCGTAGCGCCGGCCGATCTCGCTGAAGACGTCGATCATCTGCCCGCGGCCCGCCGCCGCCTGCTGAGCAAGGCTGACCGCGACGGAGAGGTTCTGGGCACGCAGATCGTCCGCCGCCTGCCTCAGCTGAAGCGTCAAGCTCACTTCCGCCGCTTGTACCGCTGGGCTCTTGGGCGGGACCGGAAGCGCATCCACCTCCTTCATCATCTCGGCGTGGCTCCTAGGGGGATTGCGGCGGGCCATCCTCAAGCCCTCCCCGCCACGTCACGCGCTAGGCTGACAGCCAGCGCCGCCACGTCATCGTCGGCCTGGCTGTGCAGCAGGAGCAGCGCCGCCTTGGCGCGCAGCCCTTCCGGCGTCCGAGCCGGCAGGATGGTGGCGCGGTCGATCGCGTCGAAGTAGGCGTCTACCAGCGGCCGAGCAGTCTCCAGGACCGCCATCCCGATCGGGTCGTCCAGATCGAGCGCATCGAGGCCATCAACGGCCAGCGCTGCCTGCTTGTCGGCCGCACGGGCGGCGTCGCAGCAGTCGAGCAATTCGGCGTCGAGCTCGTTGGCCTTGCCGGCACCGGCCTCGCTCGGGATGAGCAGCAGCAGGTCGGAGTAGGAGCCGAAGGATCGGCCACACATGGCGGCTTTCGCGGCGCTGGGTGTGGTAGGGGTGAAAGAAGCCTCAGGCATAGGGTCAACACCTATGGTTGGGGTCAGGCACGGATCGGGTTGCGCCCCTGTCCGTGCCGACCTTGCCCGCATCTTGCGGACTATCTCCCGGCAGACCGCCCGGGCGCGGAAGGCTCGTGTCGGTCCAGGTCCCGCGTAGCGCGGCGACGGTGGATCGGACGGGCAATCTGGTTGGTCAGGTCTCCCGGCGGTGCGCGGCCGTTTCGAGCACGTCGGCCTTGCGGTAGAGCTCGGTGGCCTCCAGCCGGCGGCCCTGCTCGTAGGCGGTGCGCGCCAGCAGGCGCAGCTCCTCGGCCTGGGTGCGCGGCGGCCGGGGCGGGCGACGGGACGTGGCGACCATCTCAGTTCGCCAGCGCCGCGACAGCCGCCTCGGCCGCCACCAGGGCCTTGTGCGCGGCCAGGAACCGGGCCCGGCGGCGGTTCATCGTGCCGAATGCGGCCGACACGCGGCGGGCCACGGCGCGGTCGGAGAAGATCGCCCGGTCGTGCCGGTCCTTGCGGCGCATCTTGTTCGCCGCGCCCACCGCGGCCTTGGCATCGCCGTAGGCCAGCCAGGCGTCACCGATTTCGAGGCGGGCCAGATCCAGCTTGCGGACGGCCTGCTGCCGGACCAGCGCCTCCGGCTGGTGCTTGGCGAGGAAGGCCGGGCCGAGGCAGGACAGCGGGCGGACCAGCGGGATGGAGCGGAGCGGCTGGTGGGCGGCCTTGGCGTTGGTGGTGGTGTAGGTCATGGTCTCAACCCTCGTTGCATCTCAGCGGCGCAAGTGATACTTAGAGGATCACCACGACCGATGCAATACCCTAGGTGCCATGTGATGCTGAGAATATCATGACGGGAGGTCAGCTAAGAGCTGCCCGGGCGCTACTGCGCTGGACGGCAGACATGCTTGCCGAACGGTCAAGGGTAGGCGTGGCAACCATCAAGCGGGCCGAGGGCGTGGACGGTGTTGTTCGGATGACGGGCGCCAATGTCGCTGCAGTGCAGCGTGCCTTTGATGAGGCGGGCGTCGAGTTCACGAACGGCGGGCAGCCTGGTGTGAGGATGAAGGCGCAGCCGTGACCGACGATCCCGCCCTTGCCGAGCTGCTGACGCTCTGGCCGCGGCTGTCGGACGATGCCCGGCAGTCGCTCTTGCGGATCGCGCGGGCGAAGGCTGGGGCGCGGGGCAGCTGATGTCTTGGGAAGAGATGGGCCGTACGGACATTCGATGTAGCGGGTGCGGGCGTCTAGGTTCAAAAATCATCAAGATGGATGATTGGAACCGAACACGAGACGATCTTACCGGCGGCTTCCAGCACGGCGGTAAGATTCATCCGTTTAAAGAACGCGGCCGTTTCATCGTTTGTCCGACCTGTCCACCCGAGACGCAAATTGAGGTTGTGGAGCCATGATCACCGCTCCCGACCGCCTCGAGCTGCACATCGACCCCGACGACGCGGACCAAGCCTTCGTCGCCGGCGTCCAGTTCGCCCGCGCGCTGGCCGGTGTCGACGGTGGCGGGTTCATGGTGGCGCTGGGCGAGCAGGTGGCGCTGGTGCAGTCAGGCATCGCAACCGTTGGGTTCTCCACAACAGTTGCCCGGCTGGCGGCCGAGGCGTTCGAGGCTGGCGCCCGGGTGGAATGGCGGCGGATCGGCAGCGTGGGGCGGCCGGCGGTGTGGGGGACGGCGTAACGCCGAGGGAGGCAATTTACACACCATACACACATTGTTGTTGCCGCAAACAACGTGAGTGTGTATGGATTACACATGAACAGTCGAGAGATTATCCGAGCGATTGAGGCGGACGGATGGTCTCACGTCGCGACCAAGGGCGATCACTGGCAGTTCAGGCACCCCACCAAGCCCGGCCGGGTGACGGTGCCGCATCCGAAGCGTGACCTGCCGATTGGCACGCTCCGGAGCATCGAGAGGCAAGCCGGCGTGAAACTGAGGTGAGGCCCATGGCTGCCTATTACATCGCGCTCCTCCGCAAAGACGCCTCCAGCGACTACGGTGTGGACTTCCCCGATTTGCCCGGCTGCGTCACCGCCGGGCACACGCTTGAGGAAGCCCGGCGGGCAGCCGCCGAAGCGTTGGCGCTGCACTTGGAAGGCTTGGCCGAGGACGGCGAGGCGGTGCCTGCCCCCTCCGAACTGGATGCGGTGATGAGCGACCCGCACAACTCGGATGCCGTGGCGTTCCTGGTCGACGCGCCGGTGGTGATGCCGCGGTCGGTCCGTGTCAACGTCATGCTGCCTGAGGACGTGCTGCAGGCGATCGACCAGGTGGGCAGCAACCGCAGCCGGTTCCTGGCCGACGCGGCGCGGGCGAAGTTGATCGCCGCATGACAGACGCTCAACTATTCGCGTTCGTGGTGCTGCCGCTGGTCGTCATGGGGTTGGCGCGACTATTCTCACGGCCAGCAACTAACCCGAACAGATAGGACCGCCCCCATGGGCTTGTTCTTCGGCGTCATCATCTTCTGCTGCTGCACTTGGTGGTGGGTGCGGGGTAACGCCTTCATGGCGTTCGCGCTGTCGGCTGCGGCGCTCGGCCTAGTCGCGCTAGGTGCCGACGAGATGTACTGCCATTCCGCCGCCATCCGCAGCGCGATCGGCGTCGGAATCGCCTGCGCGCCTTACCTAGTTCGCACCTACCTACTGCCCCGGCGCAAGCAAGTTGACCTGAGCCTGATCGGCAGGCCGAAGCCCTATGGCGCCGGCAGCCCCCGCATTCCCGGCTAGGGCGTTCACCAGCGCGTTGCCCGGATTGCCGGCTAGACCGTTGCTAATGAGCCTGTTCGCGGCGTAGGGGCTGCGCATGTAGGCGCTGATCGCACGGCCACCCACCACGGTCCCGAGCGTTCCGAGCGCCGCGCCGGTGGCACCGATCGGCGCCTGCGAGAACGCAGCGATGCCGGATGGTGACACCGCGCCCAGCCCGCCCAGGATCATGTTGCGCGTTGCGGTGCCGCTATCCGGGGGCGGCCGGAGAAACCGCTGCCCGATGGTGGCGAGCTCGCCAAGGGGGCCGGCGCCAGAGAACGCCATGTCGTCAAAGTTCGATTTGACCGCGCCCAGCAGCTTCAACGGCGACAGGTTGCCGTCCTGCGCGGACTTCACCAGCGGCGCAACGGTCATCAAATTTTTATACTGGAGCCGCGCCTCGGCAAGCTGCTGCGACAAGTCTGGCGGCGCCTGGCGCTGCATCGCGTCCTCGATCGCGTCGCGGATCTGGCCGGAGAAGTTGCGCACGCCCGGATCGCCGCTGTTCATCGCGTCGTCCAGCGCGCCGCCCTTGGACACCAGCGCCTGATAGGCGGCGCCGTCGATCGTCCCGTTGCCTTGCGACGCCTTGTCGAGGACGTTGGACACCTGATTGCTGACCACCTGCGCCCGATCGGCCGTCAAGGCGCTCTGTGCCCGGGATTCGATGGTGCCCAGCGCGTCCAGCATGGGCGTGTCGGCCTGCACCGTGATCTGGTTGGACAGGTTGTCGAACGTGTTCCCCAGCCGGTCGCGTGCAGCTGCCATCACCTCCGGGGTGATCTGGTCGGCGGTCGAGCCGAAGGTTGAGGCAATCGCCTGGTTGACGGCGGTTGTTTGGTTGGCCGCGGCCGAGGACGCGCCGGAGAATGGCAGCTTGCCGAGCTGATCGCTCATGAACCGCACGAAAGGCGAGCTGCTGATCTGCCCGGCTTGGAGTGGGATGCCGTAGGTGTCGCGGGCTGTCTGCGCCAGCGCCGCCGTCTCCGGGCTGATGGTGCCGCCCAGCAAGGCCGAGCCCGCGCCGCCGATCACCTTCGCGACGGCCGGTGCTGCCGCCCCCAGCAAGCCGCCCGTAACCGCGCCCGTGGCGAGCTGGTTGCCGATCGGCGCGTCCGAGCTACCCGACGTGATCGCGGCGGCGCCAGTGCCCTGCAACGCTCCGTTGCCGGCCAGGGAGCCGGAACGCGCCAGCAGGTTGCCAGCGCCACCCGCGCCGGCCGCGTAGTCGGTCCCGGCAGCGATGGCGGTCCCGGCAGCCGGGGACAACGCCCCGACACCGGCAGCGGCCAGGTCGGCACCAGCGCGCGCGATCCCACCTGCGGAAGCAAGCATAGGCACCGACGCGGCAACGTCACCCACCACCCGGCCGGCTTCCATTACCGGATTCGAGCCATACGCCGCCTTGTAGCCCGCAAGCCCCTGCTGGTTGGACGTGGCGAGCTGGTTCCCGGTGGGGGCGGCCGAAATGTTCGTGCCGAGCAGGTTGTTCACGTAGCCGATGCCGCTGTTGAGCGCGCCCGTGATGCCGAGGGCATTGGCGCCGCTTGCCAGCAGTTCCGCCGGCCGGTCTGTCACGTCATGCAGCACGCGGTCGGCCGTGATGGCAGCGCCCTGCACGAAGCCGGGGGAGGCGGGTGCGGTCGGGGCCGGAGCGGTCGACGGGGTGCCGGTGGCGGCCGATGCGGAACCACCTGCGGCTGAAGGCGGGACACCGGCGGCCGGGGAAGGCGACACGGCAGGCGCGGGGCTGGCCTTGCTTGCCGCCGTCATCAGGTCCGAGAACGGATCCGACCCGGCCGCCGGTGCCGTGGTGCCGGCAGAAGCCTGATCCTGCCCCGCTGGTGCTGCTGTGGGTGCCGTTGGTGCCGCTGCCCCAGCCTGCCCGCTGGCGCCTCCCGTGGCAGCCGTGGCGGCCTGCATCATCGCGGAGAAGGGATCGCCTCCCGCTGGCGTCGGGCTGGTGGGCACAGCGGCCGCGCTCGGCGGAGCGTTGGGGTTCGGATCCGCGTCTGACGCGGCGCCGGTGTCGGCGCTCGCAACCTGGTAGGGCGCAGGCGTGCCTGCTGCGGACGCGGATCCGGCCGGGCTGTTCGCCGCGGTGCGCTGCTGGTAGGCGGCCAGCACCTTCGGCACATACGCCAGCGTTTCGGCCGGCAGCGGCCGCCCCTGGTTCAGGTAATCGTCCACCCGGCCAGGGCCGGCGTTGTAGGCCGCCAGCGCGAGCTCCGGCGACTGGTAGCGGTCGAGCATCTGTCCGAGGTATTTTGTGCCTGCCCAGATATTTTGCTCCGGATCCCGCGGATTCGTAGCGCCCATCTGTGCCGCAGTACCCGGCTCCAGCTGCATCGGCCCCATAGCTCCGGTCGAACTATCCGGACCGTTGGCTTGCTGTCCGGATTCTACCTGCGCGACACTGCCAACCCAATTCGGGTCGAGGCCGTGGTTGCTGGACGCGGCGATGATGAAGGACGAGAGGTCAGTAGCCACCGGGCGTCATCCCTGCTGCAGGTGCGACGGTCGGAGCGCCGCCCGGGTTGGTCGCTATGTCGGCCGTGCTGGGGGCAGCGCCCGCTGCCGGCGGGGCTGACTGCGCCCACGCTGGCGGCGTAATCCATCCGTTCCGAATGCCCGTGGTGTACGTGTTCTCGAACTTGGCCCGATCGGTCGGGGACATGCTGTTGACCAGGGCGACCACCTTCTGCGGCGGGAGCTGATCCGCCACGTAGGCACGCGGGTCCTGCGATGCGTTCCACCGTGCCGAGAAGTTCGAGAACTGGTCCGGACTCTGACCAGTTGCCGCAAACGCCGATGCCTGCGCCTGATCCATGCGCTCAAGACCGATGTTAGCCTGCGCAACTTGCGTTGCCGCGAGGTTGCTGATGTGGGTTGACGCTTGGCTGCTAAGGGTGGTGGCGAGCTGGCTATCGGTGGTGCCACCATGCGCTCCGGCACGAGCAGCCGCGTAATTCGTAAGCGCCTTGTTCGCCATATTGTAGTTCGAGATCGTGTTCGGGTCGAACCCGATGACCGAACTGATGCCAGGGATCGTGTTGAAGTACGACTTGAGGTTGTTCCATGTATCGGAACCGGCGCCCGATCCATTCGGACCAAGCGCCTGCAAGTCACCCACCGCGCTCTGCAACTGGTAGATCCGGCCAGCCGAGCCGCCACCCGCCGCGGTGCCGCCCACCTGCGCCTGTAGGTCCGACCATTGCTTCGCCGAGGCGGCGCCGGCTGCCGCGAGGCCGGCTGACTGCCCCGGTCCCAGCCCTACCGTCATAGGCGCGGGCGCACCACCAGCGCCGCTGCTCGGATCGCCGCCAGCAGCCCCGAATGCGGACGGATCGCCAGCACCGGCTACACCAGCACCAGACCTCGGAGGCGGTCCGTTCGGGTTCACCAGCGCCGATGGGAGACCGCCGGACCGGACGTTGCCGAAGGCGGACGGGGCGCCGGGGACGAGCCCGCCCAGCCCCTGGTTCTGCGCGAAGGACGATTGCGGGATGACCGTCGCGCCGCCAGCCGCATTCGGGGTGCCGGGAACCTGCTTCACCTGCCCAGCCGGATCGAGCGTCTTCCCCAGCGTCATCGAACTCGCGTTGGCGTTCGTGACGGGGTTGCTGTCGTAACCTTGGAGCGTGCCGCCCACGTCCGCCAGCTTCGGCGCCGGCAGGAACGTGCTCGCCTGCACCGCCGCCGGCAGCCCCGCTCCGAACGTCTGCAACGCCCACTGGTGCAGCCCAGGCCCATCGGTCGGCGCGGTCGCCATGAACTGCTTCACCGCGCCGTCGATCGGGAAGCCGGCGGCGTTGAGGCGCGTCATGGTGCCGATCACGTCGCTCGGCTTCATGTTGTCGCCCTCGGCCAGCAGCGGCGCCAGCGCACCCGAGAACACGTTCTGGCGGTTCTGCGTCTGCGTGAGTTGCTGCTGCTGGAGATCGAACCCCCGCTTTTGCTGCTCCTGGATTTGCTGCGTCACCTGCGGCGCTATCCAGGCCGCGTTAGGGTCGCTGGCAATCAGGCCTTGCAGCTTACCGTAGTCGGTGGCGCCCGTGGTCGGGTCGGTGGCCTGCTGGTAGGCAGCACCCACCGCCTGCCGTGCCGCAAGCTGCTGCTGCGACGACTGCACCGCCAGCTGGTTTTGCTGGAACTGCTGCGCCTGGCCAGCGAGTGCCAGCGGGTTGACCGGCGCCGCGATCTGCGGCTGGTTCTGGAACGCAGCACCCGGAGCGAGGGCATTGACGGGTATCGAACCGGACATGCCCTAGCCTCCAAAACCAGCAGGTAAGACGCCGGTGCCGGTGCCAAACTGTCCAGGCATGGCGGCGGCGGCGGTCGGGTTTACGCCGCCATTCAACAACTGATTGTACAGCTGGTAGGCCTGATAGCTGTTGCCTGCGTTTGCGAGGCCACCGCCGAGTGCGTTCGCGGTGCCGGTCGTGCCTGCGGCCAGAGCGTTGGCGCCGGACGTGCCGTACACGTTGGACGCACCCGCTGCGGCAAGGGCATTCTGCGCGCTTTCTTGGGAGGCCGTTGCCCCATACCCGGCCAGCGCATTCTCGCGGTTAAATGTGTTGGTGACGTTGCCTTGGAAACCGCTGTTCACGCCGAGGTAGTTGTTTGCGACTGCAAGCTGGTTGGCGGCGGCCTGCTGGTAGCCGGAAGCGTTCTGCCCGAACTGCGAAGCCGTGCTGAGGTCGTCGTTGACGAGGTTCTGATACCCGTTCTGCGCCTGCGTGGTTGCGTAGTCCGCGGCGCCGCGAAGTGCCGCCCCGCTGTTGCCGAGTCCGCGCGCCGCAGCGCTATTGGTGACCGCGCTCTCTCCAAGCTGCAGCGTCGCCTGATAGCCAGGAAGGTTCTGAATCGTCTGGGCTGTAATGCCGCCGTTGGCAAGATTGTTGAGGATGCCTCTTTCGCTGTCGAGCGATGCCTGCCCGGTGTTGTCGACGTTCGACGCCTGGGTGGTGCTGTCGTAGGCGTTGTCGAGGTAGTTGGTCGAGACGTTGCCGAAGGTCGGGTTGGAGAGTTCGTTCTTATACTCGGCTGTGCCGCCGGCGACATAGGGGTTGAGAAAAGACTGAGAGGACTCTCCTGCTTTTCCCAGATTGGCCGCACTTTGCGCATACTGTTTTGCTTCAGTGGACGCGGCGCTGCTCTGTCCGATGGCGCCGATACCTGCACCAACTACCGAGCCAGCTGCGGACGCGGCACCGCCAAGCGCACTGCCGAAATCAAGGCAGATGCCCGACCTGCTGAAACGATCATCCGGTGCGCCGGGGATCCTCATTGCGGCCGGTCCTTCTGATATATCGCAGTGGCGCGGTGGTGGCCGTCCGGCCAAATGAGCGAATATGTACCCTGGTGTGTGAAGCCGAGCCGGGCTGCCAGATATCGGGCCGGAATGTTCTCATGCCGGATCGCGCCCGCGAGGCGACGACAATCGGGATGCGCCTGCCACCACCAGGACAGCATCCGCACGAACGCCGCTTTTGCGGACGCTCCTCGGACTGACGCATCCGCAGCGTAATGAACCTCATGCACGCCCGGGTGCCCGAGGATCGGCTTGAACGCCCCAGCCGCGCCGTCGCACGTCGTCACCGTCCAGCCTTTGGGCACAGCATGGCCGAGGATGCGGCCGGCTTCTGCGCGATCGTCGATGGTGACGGCGTGTGGTTGCATATCAGGGGGCTGCTGCGACCGGTGCGGTCGCCGGAGCAGCGGCGGGCGTCATCGAGGGCAAATGCACCGCCGCCAGGATGTTCCCCACCAGATGCTGCTGCACCACGGCCCGCAGCTTACCAGGATCGGCAGGCAGCTGGCCGATCAGGCTACCGGCAGCGTCGGGCTGCAAGTGCCCGTTCCTCACGGCAACAGAGATGGCCTTCGCCACGTCCGCAAGCGTAAGCGGCGCCTTCTGCTGCACCAGCGGCAACAGCGTCTCGACACCGTAGACGGCCTGCTTGTGTGCGGCGGCCAAGTCGTCAGCCGACATGCCGCGATCAGCCACCATGCCAGCGAGCTGCTGCCGCGCCGCATCGGACATGGAGGAAGTGGCGTCGGATGGCGGTGGTGGCGCCTGTGGCGGCGCTGGCGGCGGTTGTGGAGCCATCGCCGCAGGTGGCGAGCCCTGCGGCGCGGAAGACGGCGCCAGGGCGTTCCCGGACAACCCTAGCAAGGGGTTGCCAGCAGGTGCTGCACCCACGGTTGCGCCGGAGCCGACCAGCGCGTTCGCGTAGGGCAATGGCCCCGACAGCGCGCCGGGTCGTGATCCTGCCATCGAGGCCAACAGCGGCGCGCGGTCGCGGTGGTCGAGGGGGACGGGGGACGGACGAGGCATCTATTCGGCCCCCTGGAGCGCAACCTCGGACTCAACACCGCGCCAGCCTTTGGGCATTGTAGCGGTGCTCCAACCAGATGAAGGACTCGCCGTGACCGATGAAGAAACAGAGTTTGTCTTGACTCTGGCCGGACGTGTGGCTGCCGACGAGCTATTGATCCAGCACCTGTTCCAGAGAATGCTTGGAACGGGCGTGATCTCACCAACGAAGTTCAGAGAAATCATGGACGGTTCTCTTCTAATTGTGGAAGAAACCGTCTCTCCGGAGAAGAAAACACTTTTTCACAAAGCGCAGCGGTCTCGAATACTTGATTTCTGGAGAGCTGCAGAAGAGAGCAGTCCAAACTTACAGGCTGAGCCGGCCGGACCAAGGCCGCCAAGCGATTGAAAAGAGTGGCCTGCATTAAGCGGCTCCTTGCATCGGGCGGTCGGTGTTGGCGTCGACCCAGCGCGAGAACTCCGCTTCGCTGATGAGCTGCTTGTGGCCGAGCATGGTCAGGTTAGGGCCGCGCCCGTCGCGGATCAGGCGGCCGAGCGTGGATGGATGAAGCCGAGCCCGTTCCGCTACTTCCGACTTCGTGAGTAATGCGGTTGCCATTGCTGGTTCCTGCGGCAGTGCCGTGGCGCTGATCGCTCCGGCTTGCTTGAGGGAGCGTAGCGCATTTGTCGTGTTCTGTAACTAGTTTGCCGCTTTATATTCTGTTTTACTTGTCGCTCACACGATATGCGGCAGAATGGCGGAATGACAGGGTTTGCCTGCGGCTTTTTTGCGATAAGGCTTTGCCGCCGGTCCAAAAACAGGTAAGGAAGTTATGCTAGCGAAGTTAAGCGCGGCCCTCTGGTTCTCGTTCTACTTGACGCCATGCACCCAAAATCCTAGAGTTTCGACACTCTCACAAATGCGCCCGCAGCACGGCAACCGGTTCCCGATAGGGCAACCGGCTTTTGTCGTTGCTGTCGTGCGGCAATCGCAGAAAGGCAGCGACATGGAATCCCGCATCCCACTTTCTCGCCTTGCCCCCAAGCTGCGCCCATTCATGGGCGAGCGGACGCCTGGGTATCGCAAGCTGTACGGCTTCGTTGTCGACGGCGTGCTGCCGTTGAAGCAGGACGAGCAGTCCCGGCAGTACTACGTAGAGGAGGCCGGCTTACCCGCCGTCGTGGAGGCTTTGCTGGCCGTCACTGACAAGCGCCGCCGGCATCGCATCGCCGCTTAAGCCTCGTCACCAGTTCCCGAGCCTGACCAACCACCCGGCGCCCGCCGCGGTGGCGATACCTGTTTCCACACCCTGAAAACGACGCTGCCGGCATCGCGCGAACGACACCGGCAGGACGATTTAGGTCAGCAGCAGATCCAACGCTGATTTAGTCGATCCCTGCCCCATCCTCAAGCCCATTCCGCGAACGCCGGCTCCTCATCCTTCCGGAGCCGAAATCATGAATCTGTCCGAAGAACTCGCCACCCGGCGGGCGCTGGCGGCTGTTCCCGCCTCGTCCCACGCCGACCTGATCGTGGCCGTGTTGGACCGCATCGGCGGCCACCGCGTGCTGCTCCACGTCGTAGCCGAGGCACAGAACGCCCGCGCTGATCGGCTGGCGCGGCGCCGGCATAGTGCCAGCCTCCGCCATGAGGTGCGGGCATGAGCGGCAAGCCTATCGCCGGCAGCGCCGTCTACGGCCTGCATGGCAAACCCATCGGCAACACGCCCTGGCGCAGCCTGCGCAGCATGTTCCGCGACCGCCCGGTGTGCCGGGTTCTGGTTCCGCTCGACGGCGAAGCGGGATGGAACGGCGAGGTCGGGATCATCTGCGCCCTGCCTGCCGGCGATAGTGGCGACATGGCCCCCACCATGCTTGCGCCCGTCGTGGTTGCAGCTGATGCCGGGGACGCCATTGCCTTCCACGCCACCAGCGAACTCGCTATCGCCAACGCGATCGGCACCGTTACCGGCATGGTCGGAGGTGGTCATGTCTGATCGCCCGAACAGCAGCCGGCCGCCGCTGGTCATGGCGCGACTGTGGGAAAAGACCAGCGCCCGCGGCAACGCCTACATGGTCGGACGCCTTGGCGGGGTGAAGGTCCTCGTCATGCCGAACCGCGATCGGAAGTCGGATGACGATCCGACGCACCTGCTGATGGTGGCCGAGGCTGCCGACAACGGCTCCTCCAGAAACGGGGGCGGCCAATGACCTGGCAATCGCGAGACGCGCTTGAAGCAGCCCTTGGGCGCCTCCAGGTCGAGGCTGGCGGCGTCATGGAGCTTTACGTTGTCCGCCCGCCCGATGCGCTGGGTATCTTGGCAGATGCCATCGCAGGCGATGCGCAGGCGGCCCGGATCTACCGGGCCGTGTGCACGGCAACCAACGGCATCAAGACGGCGCCGAAGAAGCAGCCGATGTTGTGCGCGAGCTGTCCTCGTCCGCTTCGGGCAGGAACACCCTGTTCCATCATCCTCGCCGTTCCGCGTCGCGACGATGCGCACCAAGCCGTCACCTTGGCCGTGTGTGCCAAGTGCGCCACGCAGCCGAAAGAGATCCGGCAGAAGGCGCTGGGTGCGCTGGCGAGGATTTGGCCGGACGCTCGCCCGATTGAGATCACGCATGATGCGGGAGGCCGCGCATGAGCGTGTCCGCAGCCTTCACCTTCGCCGCCGGTTCCGTCGAGCTACGTCAGCTTCTCGCAGCCTGTGACAACCAGCCCGTCACCCCCTGGCAAGCCGAGTTCCTGACCAGCATCCGCGAGCGCCGGAACCCGCCCACCGAGAAGCAGTGGACGATCCTCCGCAGCATCGCAGCCGGGACGCCGGACTACGAACTGATCCGTGCCGCTTCTATCAGGGCGCTGCTGGAAATCCTGCCGCGGTGGCTGCCAGGCGGGAACCAGCGCGGGCATGAGTATGTCGCACTCAATCCGAAACGAGGCGACCACACGGCCGGGTCGTTCTCGGTCAACACCAGCACCGGCCGGTGGGCGGATTTCGCGACTGGCGAGCGTGGTGGCGACCTCATCTCCCTCGCGGCATGGCTGTTCGATCTGGCGCAACCGGAGGCCGCCCGACGTGTCGCCTCCATGCTCGGCATGAGCATTGGCGGGGTGTCTCATGGATAACGGCACCATCGACCCGTTCGCACCCATCGCCGGGTTGCCGCCGACCAAGCCGAGCACGGCGGAGGTGTGGGAACCGCAGCTTCCAGCCGGCGGCGAGCCCCCGCCGCCCGACACGATCAGGCATCCGAAGCACGGCCCTGCGTCCCGCCACTGGGTCTACCGGGACAGCACCGGCTTGCCCCTGTTCTGCGTCGTCCGGTTCGACTTCACCAAATCGGACGGATCGCCGGACAAGGAGATCCTGCCCTACAGCTTTGGTCGCCGGGAGTGGACCACCGCGGCCGGCAACCGCAAGAACGTGGTCGGGTGGCACTTCAGGCGGCCAGCAGCGCCGGTGCCCCTCTACGGCCTGGACCGCCTCGCAGCCCACCCTGATGCGCCGGTGCTGCTCTGCGAAGGTGAGAAAGCAGCCGACGCGGCGGCGCTGATCTTCCCCGACGTGGTGACGATCGCCGCGCAGGGCGGGAGCAAGGCGCCGGAGAAGTCCGACTGGTCGCCGCTCGCCGGCCGCGAACTGACGATCTGGCCGGACGCGGATGAACCGGGCTGGGCGTTCGCCAGGAAGGTGATCGACCTGGCGCGGGATGCCGGCGCGGCGTCGGTCCGCATCGTCCAGGCATCGCCTGCCGACTTACCCCAGGGATGGGATCTGGCGGACGAGCTGCCGGCAGGTGTCGCGCCCGGCAGGCTGCAGGCCATGCTGCGCGACGCAGAGCCGGCGGCGGATGATCCAGTTGGTGACGATGAGCCTCGCCTGGGTGATGAGCCGAGCCCCGGCCCGGACTTATCGGCTGACGACGCCGCAGCCGAAATCGACCGTCTAAGCCGCCTTCCGTCGACCGAGTATCAGCGGGCGCGCAAGCGCGCCGCGCAGGCGCTGCTGCTGGGTGTAGGCGCGCTGGACAAGGCGATCGCCGCGGAGAGGGCGAAGCGGCGGGCGGCCGCGCAGGCGGAGGACCGGGCGAAGCCACCGCCGGAACCGGGCGAGGTGGTGTGGCCGCTGGGTATCCTGGCTTGCGACGACGGGCTCTATTTCGACAGTGGCAGCGATGCTGGCCCGACCTGGATCTGCGCCCCGATTGAGGTCCTGGGGCTTGGCCGGGATGCTGCCGGTGAAGCATGGGGGTTGTGGCTGCGCTGGCGCGACAGCGATGGGCGGATCCACACTTGGCCTATGCCCAGCCGGATGCTGATGGTGCAGCCGGGCGAGCTGGAGGCGGCACTTGTCGACCGCGGGCTGCGGCTGAACGCCGATCCCGCCATGCGCGCCCACCTCCGCTATGCCCTCAACGGGGTGCGCAGCGGATCGCGGGTGTCGTTCGCGGACACGCCCGGGTGGTACGCGCCGACCGGGGGCGACCGCGTGTTCAGCCTGATCGACGGGGAGGTGATCGGCGCGACTACCGAGCACGTCGTGCTGAAAACTCGGCCCGAGAACGCCGATCTGAAGATGGCAGCGGCTGGCACGCTCGACGGATGGAAAGCGGCGGTAGCCGCCAAAGCGGCCGGCAACCCGGTGGCGGCGTTCGCGATCTGCGCTGCCTTCGCCGGGCCGCTCCTCGAGCCGTTGGGTGAAAGCTCCGGGGGCTTCCACTTCTTCGGCCGCTCCAAGGCAGGCAAGACGCTGGCGATGCGGATGGGCATCTCGGTATGGGGCTCAACCAAGAAGTCCGGGCTGCTGAAGGACTGGCGCAGCACAGCGAACGCGCTGGAGGGCGCTGCCGAGGAGTGCAACGATGGGTTCCTGACCCTGGACGAGATCCATCAGGCGGAGCCCAAGGAGGTCGTCC
>CAXTVQ010000093.1:0-16445 GCA_964247705.1 uncultured Acetobacteraceae bacterium
GGCGCCAGCCGCGTGCGTGACATGTTCGAGCAGGGCAAGAAGAACGCACCCTGCATCATCTTCATCGACGAGATCGATGCCGTCGGCCGTCACCGTGGTGCGGGCCTCGGCGGCGGCAATGACGAGCGAGAGCAGACCCTCAACCAGATGCTGGTCGAGATGGACGGCTTCGAGAGCAACGAGGGCGTGATCCTGATCGCCGCCACGAACCGTCCGGACGTGCTGGACCCGGCTCTGCTGCGCCCAGGCCGGTTCGACCGCCAGGTCGTGGTGCCGAACCCGGACGTTGGCGGCCGCGAGAAGATTCTGCGCGTGCACATGCGCAAGGTGCCGCTCGCGAACGACGTGGACCCGAAGACCATCGCCCGCGGCACGCCTGGCTTCTCCGGCGCCGACCTGGCGAACCTGGTGAACGAAGCCGCACTCCTGGCCGCTCGCCTCGGCAAGCGCACGGTGGCGATGTTCGAGTTCGAGCACGCCAAGGACAAGGTGATGATGGGCAGCGAGCGCCGGTCGCTCGTGATGTCGGACGCCGAGAAGCGGATGACCGCCTACCACGAAGCCGGCCACGCCCTCTGCGCGATGCACGAGCCGGATTGCGACCCGGTGCACAAGGCCACCATCATCCCGCGCGGCCGCGCGCTCGGTCTGGTGATGAGCCTGCCCGAGGGTGACCGCCTGAGCGAGAACAAGGCCCGCCTGATCGCGCGCCTGGTGATGGCGATGGGTGGCCGTGTCGCCGAGGAGGTCATCTTCGGACCGGACCGCGTCTCGACCGGAGCCGGCGGCGACATCAAGCAAGCAACGAACATCGCCCGCAACATGGTCACCGAGTGGGGCATGAGCGACAAGCTTGGCATGATCGCTTACGGCGACAACAGCCAGGAAGTGTTCCTGGGCCACAGCGTCACGCAGAACAAGAATGTCTCCGAGGTGACGGCCCGCGAGATCGACGCCGAGATCAAGGGCATCATCGACCGTGCGTATCAGCGGTCGAACCAGATCCTGACGGAGAACATCGAGGAGCTGCACCGGCTGGCCCGCGGCCTGCTGGAGCATGAGACGCTGTCCGGTGACGAGATCCGGACGGTGCTGCGCGGCGAGCCGGTGATCAAGAAGGTGGTGGACGAGCCCGCCCCCGAGACACGCCGTGCCTCCGTTCCCACCACGCGCCCGGTGGCCCCGCCGCCGGGTGGCCTGGGCGCGGCCCCGCAGCCAGGCTGACTTTGCGCGGAATGGTTGTCCGTCCTACGGCCCAGTGTCGTAGGGCGGACAACGTCCGCCAAGCCGCGAGCCCCTACCCAGACCCGCGAGCGATCCAAAGGTCGCGGCCAACAGCCTCGATCAGCAGCGGCTGCAACACCGCCATCCGCCGTCGGGCTTCTGCAGCTTGCCGCGCCACCTCCGCCCTCGCCAGCCGTACGATAATCGCCGATCCCTGCGGATCGTCATCATCCGGGTTCCAGTCGAAAACCACCACGTCGTGCTCCCGGACATGGATCTGCAACGCCCAGCCTTGATCGAGGTCGTCGTACGCGACACCCGGCGCAGACGAGAGGTCGGCAAGCTGATCCAGCAGGTCTTCCGTCGCAAGGTGACCGCCACCGAACGCATCGGCATAGCTATGAACTTCGTTTCCCGCCTGCAGCAGCACTCCGACATCGAAGCAGTTCCAGCGTGCCGTCTCTGATTGCATCTCGACGGGCGGCAGTGCCGGTAGCCGCGCGTAGTACAGCGCCAGCTCCGCCTCCCGCCCAACGATGTCAGCCGTCAACACGCCCCCATGGACGACCGGCAGGTTCGAACGGCTAACCGGAACCCTGGCGCCCTGCCGGTCGAGCGGCAGCAGCCAGCCCGGACAGAACGCCGGCGTCTCATAGACAACGTCCAGGTCGAACACCGCCACGTCCCGCGCGGCATCGAACCACTCTTGTGTGGGCCCGGACACCTCGCCGCCAGACGTAGCCATGACCACCTTGCCATAACGATGCAGCAAGATGTTGCCCTGGCTCCCCCCCACCCGGCAAACTGGTTCGACCGGTTCGGTGCGTCTGCCGTGATGGGCGTGCTGAACGTGACGCCCGACAGTTTCAGCGACGGTGGCGACCACCTCGACCCCGCTGCCGCCATCTCTGCCGGTCTGCAGATGGTGGAGGACGGCGCCGCGATCCTCGACATCGGCGGCGAGTCGACCAGGCCAGGCAGCGCGGCGGTCTCGCTGGAAGACGAGCAAGCCCGCATCCTGCCCGTAGTGCGGGGCCTGCGTGACGCAGGCGTGCCCCTCTCCATCGACACGCGCAACGCGGCAACCATGCGCGTCGCCCTCGATGCCGGGGCCACGATCGTGAACGACGTCTCGGCCCTCCGGCATGACCCGGCGTCCGCATCGGTCGTGGCCGCGCATGGGTGCCCCGTGATCCTGATGCACATGCGCGGCACGCCGGACACCATGACCGCGCTGGCCCAATACGGGGACGTGGCCGCCGAAGTCGCCGCCGAACTCGCCGCCGCGGTCGCCCGTGCAGAAGCGGCCGGGATCGACCGTGCGAGGCTGGCGCTCGACCCGGGCATCGGCTTCGCCAAGACCGGCGCGCAGAACGTCCCGCTGCTCCGCGGCCTCGGCCAAGTGGCAGCTTTGGGTTTGCCCCTCGTCGTCGGCGTGTCCCGCAAGCGCTTCATCGGCGCGCTCGGCGGCCGGACGGTGCCGCGGGACCGGGTCGCCGGGTCGCTGGCGGCGGGGTTGTTCGCGCTCTCCCGCGGCGCCCGCATCCTGCGCGCGCACGACGTCGCAGCCACCGTGGAGGCCGTGCGGGTCTGGCACGCGCTCGCCGGCTAGGCTACCAGCGGAGGTCAGCAGGCAAGGAACACGCGACGAGATGGCAAACGGCAGGCGCTTGTTCGGCACCGACGGCATCCGCGGCAAGGCCAACACCGACCCGATGACGGCGGAGACCGCGCTGCGATTGGGCCAGGCAGCCGGCATCATGTTCGTCCGCGGCAGCCACCGTCATCGCGTGCTGATCGGCAAGGACACGCGGCTGTCCGGCTACATGCTGGAGCCGGCCCTGGTCGCCGGGTTCATCGGCGTCGGCATGGACGTGCACCTCGTGGGCCCCCTGCCGACGCCCGCCATCGCCATGCTGACCCGGTCCATGCGGGCCGACCTCGGCGTGATGATCTCGGCCAGCCATAACCCGTTCGAGGACAACGGGATCAAGCTGTTCGGCCCGGACGGCTATAAGCTTTCGGATGCGACGGAGGCCGAGATCGAGGCGCTGATGGCGTCCGACCTCTCGACCCGGCTGTCCGCGCCGTCCGCCCTGGGCCGCGCATCCCGGCTGACGGACGCGGCCGGGCGCTACATCGAGGGCGCCAAGGCCACGTTCCCGCGCGGCCAGACGCTGGACGGGATGAAGATCGTCATCGATTGCGCGCACGGCGCCGCCTACAAGGTCGCCCCTACCGTGCTGTGGGAGCTGGGCGCCACCGTGATCCCGCTCGGCGTGTCCCCCGACGGCTTCAACATCAACCGGGACTGCGGCTCCACCGTGCCCGAGGCGCTGTGCCGGGCGGTGAGCGAACATGGCGCGGACCTCGGCCTGGCGCTGGACGGGGATGCCGACCGCCTGCTGCTGTCCGATGAGACGGGGCGGCTGGTGGACGGTGACCAGATCCTGGCCTTGATCGCCCAGAGCTGGCACCGCGCCGGCCGGCTGCGTGGCGGCGCGGTGACGGCGACCGTGATGTCCAATCTCGGGCTCCAGCGCTTCCTCGGCGCCCAGGGCCTCGAACTGCGCCGCACCGCCGTCGGCGACCGTTACGTGATGGAGCGGATGCGGGCCGATGGTCTGAACCTGGGCGGCGAGCAATCCGGCCACATCATCATGGCGGATTACTCCACCACCGGCGATGGCCTGGTCGCGGCCTTGCAGGTGCTGGCCGTCTTGGCGGAACAGCGCCGCCCGGCAAGCCAGGTGTGCCGCCCGTTCGACCCCCTGCCGCAGCGGCTCCGCAGCGTCCGGTTCACCGGCGGCTCCCCCTTGTTGGATAGCCGGGTCAAGCATGCGGTCGCCGAAGCGGAGCGCGCGCTGGCCGCCACCGGCCGGTTGCTGCTGCGCGAGAGCGGGACGGAGCCGGTGGTGCGCGTGATGGCCGAGGGCGAGGATGAAGCCCTGGTCAGCCGCATCGTGGACTCGCTCTGCGCCACGATCACGGACGTGACCCAGATGCGGGCGGCGTGACCGTGCCCCACGAACCGGCGATGTGCCTCTCCCTCCCCCGCGGGCGGGAGAGGGCCGGGGTGAGGGTGCGACGGCCGGCGGGAGCCAGCTCACCCCGTGGGCTGCACGTGGTCCGGGCCGGACGATGATCCCCCGGATCCTGGTGATTGCCGGGTCGGACTCCGGCGGCGGGGCTGGGATCCAGGCCGACATCAAGACCGCGCTGGCATTGGGCGCCTATGCGAGCACGGCCATCACCGCCCTGACCGCGCAGGACACGAGGGGCGTCCACGCCATCCACCCCATCCCGCCTCCGTTCATCGCCCAGCAGATCGCGGTGGCCCTGGCCGACCCGGGCGCGGACGCCATCAAGACCGGCATGCTGGGTGACGCCGCGGTGATCGAGGCGGTGGCCAGGGCGCTGGCCGGCACCGGCCTGCCCCTCGTGATCGACCCGGTGATGGTGGCCAAGGGCGGCGCCGTCCTGCTCGAAACCGCCGCCCTGTCCGCATTGAAGCGCGACCTGCTGCCGCTCGCGACCCTGCTCACCCCGAACCTGCCCGAGGCCGAACTGCTCACCGGCTTCGCGATCCCCGACCTCGACGCCATGCACCACGCCGCTGAAACATTGCTCACGTTGGGCGTACCGGCCGTGTTGCTGAAGGGAGGACACGCCGCAGGCGACACCGTCACCGACCTGCTCGCCACCGAAACCGGCACTCTCACGTTCACCCGCCCGCGGCTGGACACGCGCCACACCCACGGCACCGGCTGCACGCTGGCCACGGCCATCGCGTGCGGCTTGGCCGCCGGCATGGCGCTGCCCGACGCGGTGGAGCGCGCCCGCAACTACGTCCAGGCCGCCATCGCCGCCGCACCCGGCATCGGCGCCGGACACGGTCCGCTGGGGCACCTCGTATCCATCTGAGGATGCCAATCTGATGTTCCTGGACGGCATGGTGCGTAAGCTCGGCGCCGGCGGCGAAGGCTTTCCCTGGACCGTGCCGCTGATCGCCAACCTCCAGTATCTGCGGCTCACCACCGCCGTGACCTTCCTCGTCGGCGAGAATGGCTGCGGCAAGTCTACCCTGCTCGAAGGCATGGCCTGGGGCAGTGACGCCGTAGCTGTGGGCAGCCACCATCTGGAAGCCGACCCGACCCTCGGCAGCGCCCGGCTGTTCCACCAGGCGTTCACCTTCCCCCGCACCGGGCGCGCCAACACCCGCCTGTTCCTGCGCGCGGAGGACGTGTTCGGCTTCACCAACCGCGTGGCCGCCGATATGGCCAGCCTGCGCGAAGAGGCCGCCGAACTCGGCCGCAAGGTCAAGCCCGGCGTCGGACGCGACCTGGCGATGGGTGTCGCGCTCGGCGAGGCCGGCCAACTGGCCCGGACCTACGGCGCAAACCCGGACGCCCGCTCCCACGGCGAAACGTTCATCCACCTGCTCCAGGCGCGGCTGCGGCCCCACGGCCTGTATTTCCTCGACGAACCCGAAACCCCGCTTTCCCCCAGCCGCGTGCTGGCGCTGATGATGCTGATCGAGGAGTTCGTCGCCAAAGGCAGCCAGTTCGTCATCGCCACCCACTCCCCCATCCTCCTCGCCCTCCCGGGCGCCACCATCCTGCAAGCGCAGAACGGCGCCCTCGTCCCCGCCGAGTGGAACGGCCTCGAGCATGTGCGCGTCACCCGCGCCTTCCTCAACGACCCCGAATCCGTCCTCCGCCGGCTGCGGGACTGACACGCCCGCCCCACCCGGACTATACCTCGGTGGCCATGAACAAACCCTTAACGCGTCCAGCCAACCCCTGCTTCTCCTCCGGCCCCTGCGCCAAGCGCCCCGGCTGGAGTGTGGCCGGCCTGGACACCAGCCTGCTCGGCCGCAGCCACCGCGCGCCGGCCGCCAAGGCGCAACTCGTGGAGGTGGCCGAGCGCTCCGCCGCCCTGCTCGGGATGCCGCGGGATTGGAAACTCGGCATCGTCCCCGCCTCGGACACCGGCGCGGTCGAGATGGCGATGTGGTCGCTGCTCGGCCCCCGCCCGGTGGACGTGCTGGGCTTCGAGAGTTTCTCCGCCCAATGGGCCGCCAACGCCACCGACCACCTCCGTTTGCCCGGCACGCGCACGCTCAGCGCGGACTACGGCAGCCTGCCGGACCTCGGCCTGGTGAACCCGGCGCATGACCTCGTGCTCGCCTGGAACGGCACCACCTCGGGCGTGCGCCTGACGGACGGCCCCTGGCTGCGCCGCGGCGATGGGCTGGTGATCTGCGACGCGACCTCCGCCGCCTTCGCCATGCCGCTGCCGTGGGACCGGCTCGATGTCGTCACCTGGTCCTGGCAGAAAGCATTGGGCGGCGAAGCGGCGCACGGCATGCTGGCCATGTCCCCGCGCGCGATGCAGCGGCTGGAACGGCATCATCCTACCTGGCCGTTGCCCAAGATCTTCCGCATCACGCCCGGCCTGTTCCGCGGCGACACGATCAACACGCCCTCGATGCTCTGCGTGGCGGACGCGCTGGACGGGCTGCGCTGGGCGGAAAGCGTGGGGGGCTTGGCCGCGCTGATCGCCCGGTCCGAAGCCAACCTGGCGGCGATCACGCGCTGGGTGGAGCGCACGCCCTGGGTCGGGTTCCTGGCCAGCGATCCCTCGCACCGCTCCCCCACCTCCATCTGCCTGCGGGCGGCGGAGGGTCCGGCGATCGCCAAGCGGCTGGATGCGGAGGGTGTTGCGTTCGACATTGCGAACTACCGTGACGCGCCCCCCGGTCTGCGCATCTGGGGCGGCGCCACGGTCGAGACAGCCGATATCGAGGCGCTGCTGCCCTGGCTCGACTGGGCGCATGCCGCCGTGAGCACGCCAGCTTCTGCCTCCGCCGCTCCGGTGCTATAGCCGGTCCGATGCCCGACAGCTCTCCCAACCTGCTGGCCGACCTCGCCGCCAACCCGGCGCTGCTCCCGGCCGGGCTGCGCGACATGTTGCCGCCAGAGGCCGAGACCGAGGCGGTGGCCGTCGAGCGCATCATGGCCGCCTTCACCGCGCACGGCTACGAACGCATCAAGCCGCCCTTGATCGAGTTCGAGGACGGTTTGCTCGCCGGGTTCGGCGGCGCTACGTCGGACCAGATCTTCCGCCTGATGGACCCGGACTCCCACCGCATGATGGGCGTGCGGGCGGATATCACGCCGCAGGTCGCCCGCATCGCCACCACCCGGCTGCGCAACGCCCCCCGCCCCTTGCGGCTGTGCTACGCCGGCCAGTGCCTGCGCGTGCGCAGCAGCCAGATTGCCCCCGACCGCCAGATCGCCCAGACCGGCATCGAGCTGATCGGCTGCGACAGCCTCGCCGCCGACGCCGAGATGGTGCTGGTCGCCGCCGAAGCACTGGCCGCACTGGGCCTGACTAGGGTGAGCTTCGACCTCACCCTCCCCCGCCTCGCCCCCACCCTGCTGGACGAGGCCGGGTTCAACGGCCCGGCCCGGCAGACGCTGCTGCGCGCGCTGGACCGCAAGGACGTGGCTTCCGTGCTGCAGAATGGCGGCCGCGTCGCCGAGACGCTGAGCACGCTGCTGCTCACCGCCGGGTTGGCCGGCCCGTCGCTGCAGCGGCTCGAGACGATCGCCCTGCCGCCGCTCTCCGCAGCGCTGTGCACTCGGCTGGCGGACACCGTGCGCGCCATCCAGGCCCGCGCGCCGAGCATCAAGCTCACCATCGACCCGCTCGAGTTCCGTGACCTGCCGTATCACACGGGCGTCTGCACCGCCGTCTATGCTCCGGGCCGGCACGAGTTGCTCGGCCGCGGCGGGCGCTACCTGTGCGGCACGGACGAGCCGGCGACCGGCCTCACGCTCTATCCGGACGCGGTGTTGCGCGCCTGCACCCTGCCGCCGCCGCGCCCGCGTGTGTTCGTCCCCGTGGGCGAGCCGTATGAATCGGCCGCCCGCCTGCGCGAGGAGGGGCACGTGACGGTGTCCGCCCTCGACCCGGTGGACGACCCGGCGGCCGAGGCGGCGCGGCTGAACTGCACCCATATCCTTCGCGACGGCCACGCGATTTCTCTTTAGCAGCGAGGCACCATGCCGAACGTAACCGTGATCGGCGCCCAGTGGGGGGACGAGGGCAAAGGCAAGGTCGTGGACTGGCTCGCCAGCCGCGCCGACATCGTCGTGCGCTACCAGGGCGGCCACAACGCCGGCCACACGCTCGTGGTGGGCAACCAGACCTACCGGCTCAGCCTGCTGCCCTCGGGTCTGGTGCGGGGCAAGCTCGGCATCCTGGGCAACGGCGTGGTGATCGACCCCGTCGCACTGCTGGCGGAGATCGACCGCGTGCGGGAGCAAGGCCTGGAAGTCTCGCCCGCGACGCTGCGGGTGGCGGACAACGCGCCGCTGATCCTGCCGCTGCACGGTGCGCTCGACCGGGCGCGGGAGACGGCGCGCGGCGAGCATAAGATCGGCACCACGGGCCGCGGCATCGGCCCGGCCTACGAGGACAAGGTCGCCCGCCGCGCCATCCGCATGTGCGACCTCGCCGAGCCGGACACCTTGTCGCACAAGCTCGACGAGCTGCTGCTGCACCACAACACCCTGCTGCGCGGCCTCGGCGCCGAGACGTTCGAGAAGCAGGCCCTGCTGGACGAACTGCTCGCTTTGGCGCCACGGATCCTGCCCTACGTCGAACCGGTGTGGCAGCGCCTGGACGACGCGCGGCGGGCTGGCCAGCGCATCATGTTCGAGGGCGCGCAAGCGGTGATGCTGGACGTCGATCACGGCACCTACCCCTTCGTCACCAGCAGCAACACGGTCGCGGCCACCGCCGCCAGCGGATCCGGCATGGCGCCCAACGCCGTCGGCTTCGTGCTCGGGATCGCCAAGGCTTACTGCACCCGGGTCGGCAGCGGCCCGTTCCCGACCGAGCTGACGGACGCCACCGGACGCATGCTGGGTGAACGCGGGCGCGAGTTCGGCACCGTGACCGGCCGCCCCCGCCGGTGCGGCTGGTTCGATGCGGCCCTGGTCCGCCAGGCGGTCAAGGTGGGCGGCATCACCGGGCTGGCGCTCACCAAGCTCGACGTGCTGGACGGCCTGCCGGAGCTGCAGATCTGCACCGGCTACGATGTGAACGGCGCCACCATGCGGCACCTGCCGGCAGCGCCCGGTGCACAGGCGGCGGCCCGCCCGATCTACGAGGTGGTCGAGGGTTGGTCCGGCTCGACCAAGGGTGCGCGGTCCTGGGCGGACCTGCCGGCGCAGGCCATCAAATACGTACGCCGCGTCGAGGAGTTGGTCGAAGCGCCGGTGACCCTCCTGTCCACCAGCCCCGAACGCGACGACACGATCCTGATGCGGGATCCGTTCGAGGGCTGAGCCGGTGCTCTTAGCGGCTCGTTAACCCGTTTCGTCCAGGATGGGCGTGCGCAGAAGCGAGCACGCCAAAATGGCATCTTCCTCCGTCGAGCTGATAGGCGGCGTTTACGGTATCGACTTCGCCCGGCCTCTCGAAGGGGTAGCGCCCCCCGGCGCCGCCTTCACGGCGGAGGCCGGAAGTCACAGCGGCTTCATGGCGGTGCCCGTCCTTCGGGGAGCGCCGGCCCGGGCCCGGACGCTGGCCGTGCTTGCCGGACTGGCGGAGGCGCATCTCCTGTCACCCCTGGCCCACGGACCGGCCAGCCGGCCCGGCAGGGAAGCAGGGTACTTCGTCATCTGCCCGGCACCACCCGGCCCGTCGCTGCTTGCCACGCTACGCCCGTGGTCCGAAACCGAATTGATCGAGTACGTGGTGAAGCCGGCCGCACTCGTCCTGGCCAGTTTGCAGGCACGCGGGGTTACCCATCGGGCCATCCGCCCGGACAACATGTTCCAGGCCACGCGTGGGACGGCGGTGACGCTCGGGTGCGCCTGGGCCGCTCCGCCCGCGATGCATCAACCGGCTTGGATCGAGCCCGCCGACTCCGCCGCATGCTTGCCGGCTGGCCGGGGCGACGGGACGATTGCCGACGACGTCTATGCGCTCGGGGCCGTCCTCGTCATGCTGGCTCTCGGTAAAAGCCCCGTCGAAGGCCTGACGGACGAGGCCGTGCTCGAACAGAAGCTGGAGAACGGCAGCTACGCCACGCTGCTGTCCGGCCACCGCCTTCCCGCCTCCATCGCCGAACTCGTGCGCGGCATGCTGGCGGACGATCCGGATCACCGGCCGTCCCCAACCTTGCTGGCCACGCCAGCCGCCGCACGTGCCCGCCGTCTCGCCGCACGCCCGATCCGGCGCGCCGCCCGGCCGATCGTCGTCGGCGCGCATGCGGCCACGACCTCACGCACCCTGGCGTTCGCCCTGCAGCGGGAGCCGAAGGCGGGATTGGCCCTACTGCGGAGCGGAATGGTTGACCGGTGGCTGCGGCGCGGATTGGGTGACGCGCTGGCCGCCGGCCAAGTGGACGAAGCCGTTCGCCTGCGGGACATGCAAGCCTCGGCCGGCGACCCGCTGGCCGACCCGGCGCTCATCGCTGCCGCTGTCGCCGTGCTGGATCCGGCGGCTCCCCTCGTGTGGCGCACCGTAGCCCTTTGGCCGAGCGGGTTCGGTGCGGCGCTGGACCATGCCCTGCACCATTCTCCCGACAAAGTCCCACTTCTCATGGAGGTCGCAACCGTCGGCGTCGTTGAACACTGGGCGTTGCGGCGGGAAGCCGCCCGAGACCACCCGAATAGCAGGCTCGACATCCGGGACCTAGGGAGCCTGCAGAACGCGAAGCGCGCCAGCAACACGGCGTGGCGTATTTGCTATGGCCTCAACCCGCTTGCACCGTGCGAGTCACCGCTGCTTCAACGAGGCTGGGTCATCCGCTTGCCGGACATCCTTCCGGTGCTCGAGGCGGCTGCTGCCACCCGCAAACCCGGCGAGCGGGTGATCGACTGGCACATCGCGGCCTTCATCGCAGCGCGGCGGGACGACAGGCTCCATGGCGACCTTGGCAAGCTCGCTGCCGAAATGGGCGAGACCGACGCCCTCGGCGAGATCCGGCTTGCCGCACTCATGCAGACGAGGCTGCACCCGGTCCCCCTTCCCAACTTGTCGGCTTGGGCCGTGGAGGCGGTGCAGCAAGTCGTCCAGACCTTCAAAAGCAAATCCCGCCGGGTCCGTCTGGCGGCCGATCTCGTGCGGTTGAGTGAGGCCGGGTATCTTTCGCCGATGACTGCCTTGCTCGATCGTGATGGTGAACAAGCCGTCGACGCCGAGGAGTTCGCGGCTGCCGAACTCCAGCTTGCCGCATTGCGCCAGACAATGCATGCGGTCGCCGGGATGGAAACCCGAAGCAATGAGGCGGCTTGTCGGATCGGATATGATGTTGCGGGCGGGGTCAGCGCGCTGGCCTGCGTGGCCGGGCTCGCCTACGCCATCTTCTCGTGAAAGGCGGCGGACGGTCTTGGCTCTGGCTGCAAGGTGCGATCGCCGGCGCCGTGGCAGCTATGGCGCCCGGCACCGCACTCGTCACCGTGATCCTGCTATGCCCTGCAATGACCTTCTACACGTTGGAAAAAACTGCCGGGCGTCCCGTAGGCCGAACCATGCTGCTTTGCGGCAGTACAGCAACCTTCATGCCGTTACGGCTGCTGTGGTCGGGCGGGAATGGCGCCAACGGTGCGTTGGACCTGCTGGCAGACCCTGGCCGGCCATTGCTCGCGTGGCTGGCGTGCGGCACCGGCTGGTTGCTGTGCGAGACCATACAGATCACGGCCCGTTTCGCCCTGGCAGCGAAAACCCGCCGCCATCTCGAAGGCCTGAAACGCAAGCAAACCGACCTTATGGAAGAGTGGTCGCTCCCCGCTGAGTCGGTCGACTAAACAGCAAAAGAGCCAGGGATGACCCTGGCCCTTTATCCGTTCCCAAGCTGGGCAGACGTCAAGCTGCGAGCGGAACCGACAGCCGCTGCTCCACGACTTGCTGCTTCATCGACTTCTGCAGCTTCTCGAACGCACGCACCTCGATCTGGCGCACACGCTCGCGGGAGATGTTGTACTGCTGCGACAGCTCCTCGAGCGTCGTCGGATTGTCCTTCAACCGGCGCTCGATCAAGATGTGCCGCTCCCGCTCGTTCAGCGTCTTGAGCGCGTTGCCCAGTAGAGCGCGGCGACCGGTCAGCTCTTCACGGTCGGCGAGCTCACCTTCCTGGCTCTGCCCCTCGTCGACCAGCCAGTCCTGCCACTCCCCCTCGCTATCGGCGCGAACGGGTGCGTTCAGGCTATGGTCCGGCGCTGCAAGGCGACGGTTCATGCTGACCACATCCTGCTCCGGCACCTGCAGCACGCGGGAAATCTTGGCCACCTGCTCGGGCTTCAGATCGCCGTCATCGATCGCCTGCATCTGGCCCTTGAGCCGGCGCAGGTTGAAGAACAGCTTCTTCTGTGCCGCCGTGGTGCCCATCTTCACGAGCGACCAACTGTGCAGGATGTATTCCTGGATGGCAGCGCGGATCCACCACATGGCATAGGTCGCCAAACGGAACCCACGGTCCGGATCGAACCGCTTCACCGCCTGCATCATGCCCACGTTGCCTTCGCTGATCAGCTCGCCGACCGGCAAGCCATAGCCGCGATAGCCCATGGCGATCTTGGCAACGAGGCGCAGATGCGAGGTCACCAGCTTGTGAGCGGCGTCCATATCCTCGTTGTCCCGCCAAGCCTTGGAGAGCGCCAGTTCCTCCTCCGGCGCAAGCATCGGAAACTTGCGGATCTCCTGGAGGTAACGGGACAGGTTGCCTTCAGGCGCGACATTAACAACAGCAGAGACCATGACGTTTTGGCTCCTAAGTCCGAGAAGCCCGGACGCCCACCCAATACGGCGAAGGCGGAACCCGGTTGCAGCCGCGGACATGCATGAATGGATCGACACACCTCACGTCCCCGAGACGAAACCCCTGAAAAGGCAGTTCAACCCTGGAATGGCGTAACCCGACGCACCATGCGATTTGGTATCGGGGGTATACAGGACCAGCTTGGTCCGGTCAAGAAAACTGTAACCATCACGGTTCTGCCAATGTCGTGAGCGTCGACAGCAAACCCTGAAAGTCGCAGGGCGGTGGCGTCTCGAACCGAAGCTCCGCCCCCGTCCTCGGATGGCGAAAGCCGAGCACGGCAGCGTGCAATGCCTGGCGCGGGAAATCCAGCAACGCGCCACGCACCTCCGCCGGCAACGGCTTCGCTGCGGCCGGAACCCGGCGCAGATAAACCGGGTCGCCCACGATCGGATGGCCGCTGGCCGCCAAGTGCACACGGATCTGATGTGTCCGCCCCGTCGCGAGCCGGCACTCGGTGAGCGCCACACAAGCCCGCCAGGCACGCTCTACCCGGTATCGGGTTAAGGCCGTCTTACCGCCACGTGTCACCACGGCCATCCGCTTGCGGTCCCGCGGGTCACGCCCGATCGCGCCCTCGATCTCACCCTCCGAGGGCGACGGCACGCCCCAGCACAGCGCCAGGTAGGACCGTTCCAGCGTGCGGGAGGCGAACGCGTCCGCCAGTGCCGCCATGGCCAAGTCCGTCTTCGCGACCACCATCACACCGGATGTGTCCTTGTCGAGACGGTGGACGATCCCTGGACGCCGCTCGCCGCCGATCGCGAGCGCATCGCCGCAATGGGCGAGCAAGGCGTTGACGAGCGTGCCCTCCTCGTTGCCCGGCGCCGGGTGCACGACCAAGCCGGCGGGCTTGTCCAGCACCAGAAGGTCGCGGTCCTCGAACAACACCGGGAACGGGATCGCTTGCGGCCTTGGCGCCACGCCCACGGTGGGCGGTGGACGCAGCCCATAGTGTGCGGCCGGCGCCACCGCGCGCGCCGGGTCGGTCACGGTCACCCCGTCGGCCGTCACATGACCGGCTTCGATCAGCGCCTTGATGCGGGAGCGCGACATCGCGCCGATACGCTGTGCCAGGAACCGGTCCAACCGTGACCCGGCGTCCTCCGGCCCTGCCGCGATGGACCACGGCCCCTCCAGATCGCCGTCCACCATCTCATCCATCCGGGCAACATAGGCGCAGCCCGGCAACACGCCCAGCCTCAGTGGACACCTCGACGACACAGCCTGGACCGACTCCGCCGCGCGGGTTACCAGGGGCCATGACAACCGATCTGCGCATCACAGCCGGCGGGTTCAGCTTCGGCGCCCGGTTCGAGGCAGCTTCCCCGCGCACCGTGGAGCGCTTCCGCGGCCTGCTGCCCTACCGCGAGCGCATCATCCACGTGCGGTGGAGCGGCGAGGCCTGCTGGATCCCCTTGGGCAACCTCGACCTCGGCCTCGGTTACGAGAATGCCACCAGCTACCCGGCGCCCGGCCAGATCCTGCTGCATCCAGGCGGCGTCAGCGAGACCGAGATCCTGCTCGCCTACGGCAGTGTGCAATTCGCCAGCAAGGTCGGCGTGCTGGCGGGCAACCATTTTCTCACCATCGTCGAAGGCGCCGAGCGCCTGCCCGAGTTGGGCCGCAGCGTCCTATGGGGCGGCGCGCAGGAGATCGTGTTCGAACCAACCGCCTGACGGGGCTTGGCGGAACCGTTCGCGTAGGGGATAGAGCGCCGCATGGTTGCATGGTCGAGTCGGCACGGATGAACTGGGTCGACGGCGCGGTCCTTATCCTGGTGGCGTTCTCCGGCATGTTGGGGTTCGTGCGCGGCATGGTGCGCGAGGTGTTCGGGCTCGCCGCATGGCTTGGGGCCGCAATCGCCGCCTGGTGGTTCTTCCCGGACCTGCAGGGCGTGGCTCGCCGCGCAATCGACAACCCGGACGTAGCCGACCCGGTCGCGTTCGGCGGCACCTTCCTGGTCGTACTGATCGCGCTCTCCTTGCTCGCGCGCCTCCTTGGCGGTGCGGTTCGAAAATCGGCGCTGGGCGGCTTGGACCGCACCTTGGGCCTGCTCTACGGCGTGGCGCGCGGGGTGGCGATCGTGGTCGCGGCATATTTGATCGCCGGTGCCGTGGAACCGGTGGACCGCTGGCCCGACCAGGTGTTGGAAGCGCGCACCCTCCCCTCCATCTATCTTGGCGCAGCTTGGGTGGTGCAGCGAATGCCGGAGGACTACCGCCCGGCGCTTGTCGTACCACCCGCCAGCCGGCCGACAGGCTCGGCAGAACTGCTGCAGGCGAACCCGACCGGGCACGCCCTCGCTGCGCCGTCAACCCGCCCATAGGAGGGTCCGCCGATGCTGCCCGACCGCCAAACGCCGTCTGAGTACTACGATGACGATAAGCCGCATGAGGAATGCGGCATCTTTGGCGTCTGGAATGTCCCGGACGCAGCCGCGCTCACGGCACTCGGGCTGCACGCGCTGCAGCATCGCGGGCAGGAGGCGACGGGCATCGTCTCCTTCGACGGCCAGCGGTTCTTCCAGCAACGCGGCTTGGGCTTGGTCGCGGACAATTTCGGCGACGCGCGGGTGATCGCCTCGCTGCCCGGCGGCGCCGCGGTCGGGCATAACCGCTATGCCACGACCGGCGAGACGGTGCTGCGCAACGTGCAGCCGCTCTACGCCGACTTCGAGTTCGGCGGCCTGGCGGTGGCCCATAACGGCAACCTCACCAACGCGCTGGCGCTGAAACGCACCTTGGTCCGCCGCGGCTGCCTGTTTCAGTCCACGACGGATAGCGAGGTGTTCGTCCATCTCATCGCCATCAGCCTGTATTCCACCGTGGTGGACCGGCTGATCGACGCCCTGAAGCAGGTGGTGGGCGCCTACTCGCTGATCTGCCTGTCCAACGAGTCGATGATGGGCGTGCGGGACCCGCTCGGGGTGCGCCCGCTGATCCTCGGCCGCATCGGTCCGGCCGAGGGCACGGGCGGCTGGGTGCTGGCCTCCGAAACCTGCGCGCTGGACATCGTAGGGGCCGAGTTCGTGCGCGACGTCGAACCCGGCGAGATCGTCGTGATCAACGACAAGGGCGTGCACAGCATCAAGCCGTTCGGCGCCACGAACGGGCGGTTCTGCGTGTTCGAATACATCTATTTCGCCCGGCCGGACTCCGTCGTGGAGGGCACGCCCGTCTACGAAGCCCGCAAGCGGATCGGCGAGGCGCTGGCCCGCGAGTCGGCAGTGCCGGCGGACATCGTGGTTCCGGTGCCGGATTCCGGCGTGCCCTCCGCCATGGGCTATGCCGAGGCGAGCGGGCTACCGTTCGAGCTGGGCATCATCCGCAACCACTATGTCGGCCGCACCTTCATCGAGCCGACCGACCAGATCCGCAAC
>CAXTVQ010000094.1:0-10131 GCA_964247705.1 uncultured Acetobacteraceae bacterium
TGATCTGGCTGATCACAGATACCGATGCGTAGCCCGTATCGCGCTCCGGCGATGCGGGACTTGCCGGTTGAGCCTGACCCGCATCCACCAAGTGTGGTGAGTTCGGCAGCTACGCGCCTAATCTCGGTCATTCAAGCGCGTTGGTCAGCTACCCGAAACCGGACATCGTGTGGGATACGCAGTCCGTGGCCATTTTACGCCGTGCCAAGTTGATAGTGGGCTGCGCCTGAGCCGGGCGTGTTTGTACGGGCAATCTGTTGCAGCTACCTGTTTCTGTCGCAGAACGGCGGGGCAGGGGAGGGCACCCCTTTGACAAGCTCGACTCGGGTTTCGCATTGTGTTCCGAATACGTTGTAGAGAGCGTTTCCAGTGGCTTTTGGACAATATAATCGGCGGGAAACCCCGACCCAGACGTCAGCGACCGCGTTGCTGCAGGTTGCTTCAGGAGAGGTCTGGGGACGCATCCCAAGAAACGGCCTCGGACCTGCCGTTCAGGCCTATAGAGGCAAGCTGCAGAACCGGCGGGGCATCGACTTTACCACGACGATCGACCCGCACCGGGCGGAGGCATCCCCGTTCGAAGTCAGGTGGTATCTCAACATCGATGACGGTGTGGAACATCGCTGCAAGGATGGTGAAGACTTTGCCTGCATTAAGGCTGTCGTCACGAATTTGCAGCCATAAGGTTATAGAATGGCTAAAGTGAAAGTCTCGCGTTATGAGCCAAACTACGATGTAGTCCCTCAGGCCATCTTCTGGCGCGCGCTCGAATATTTCACAATGGCGATCCGAAAGGGGGAGGACGGCCTTGACGAGTTCAAGGGTGCATCCTTTACGATCGGCAATGACATCCAGTTCGATTTGAGGACTTACGCAGGACACCCCCAATTTACGGTCACGCTCTATTTGCCGAAGGATCGGGAGGGAGATTCCGACGTGGCGGAGGTCTCGCGCATCATCCGGATCGTGATCCGCGACATGCTCATCCCGAAGAACGCGCTTGCGTGGCAACGTGGCGATCCCACGGACTCCGACAGCTTGAGAAGACCGAAGTCTGACCGGTTACGCGAGGCCGAGGCCCGCATCCTCGCCCTCAAGATCGCAGCTCAACGCCCAAACAGGACCGCAAGCACCGCTTTCATTAAACGGGAGGTACCAAAATATACCGAGCTATCCGAGGCGGACCGCCGAAAGTCCCCGACCCGCGTGAATGAGGCGCTATGGCAGCAAATCGTTGGTAACGTGATTTCCCATCAGGATTCACCACAAGGCCCGTTTGCAAAGGGTTATGCCACCCGAACGTCTAACGGCCTTTCTGTCACCGAGAAGGGGATCGACTACTTGAATAGCCTGGGGTTCGTAGATTTTCTGGCCTTGGCCGAGTAGCGGGCCTTAAAGCCGAGCGGGAGCCACTTCATCTCGCTCGCGCCCATGCTCAGCTTGTCCCAAACGAACCACGCGTATGCAGTCGTTCCACTGCCCTTCTGGACGGCGCCCGCGGGGTAGAAGGTGATACGTTCGCTGAACACCCATATGCGCGTTGGCGGGGTCTTCGCGAATATGGTCCTTTGACGGTTTGCGCCCTCAACGAAGGCGAGACGGAGGAGGAGGGCCATCTTGCGTTGCGACTGAAGGAGGCCGGCCTTCACGAACGCCTCGGCCGAATTGTAGGGAGGGTTGGTGACAATGTTGTCCGCGATCCGCTCGGCCTTCAGGAAATCGATGCCGGCATCGCCGAAGCCGCGGTCGAACAGGTCGGTAGAGATCACAGGGCAGCCGGTCGTCTCGAGGACACGCGACATGGCACCGTCACCGCACGCGGGCTCCCAGATACTGCCCTCGAACTTCTCGTTGGCAATCAGGGCGTGGGTAGCCCACTCGGGAGTTGGGAAATAATCAGGCCCCTCAAGGTCCGCGAAACGCTTAAGCGTTGGCTTAAAGCCGCCGTTGAGGTTGTAGGTCGAGTCCACGAGTCGATTCTATCCGAGCGTGGTGTAAAACGGAAACATGGGGCGGAGTCGTATGCGCAATCCGCTAGATACCGTCATCCCAAACACTCAAGCATTACCGGGCCACTAAGTTTGGCTAATGGCCTCTCCTTGAGCGTAGCTTTCGCCCATTGAACCAGCTCCCGTTTGGGATGCGCCCGCGGCGGCGATGTGCTCAGCGTCTGGCGTACGACGATCGCGTCCTCAGCCGGTCAGCACCGAAATAAGCTTGCAGGTTCTGACCTTCAACATGAAGCGAATTAATGCGATCCTGGGCGTTAGGCCGCTAATGCAGGCAATCCGGACCTGAACGCGGGGCAGCCGAGTGAACCGACACCAACAACAAACCCCTCAACTCCGTCGCCCCGTCCAGCGAGACCATGTTTCCACTCGGCCTCCGTCGAAAGCCGTCGACAGGCGAGCGGCAGTAATGGCGGCTTCCCGCTATCTCTCGCACCGTAGCTGCCTGTCCGCTCCCGGCCCAGTTCACTCCGTTCGTGACCGTCCGCGACTATATCAACAATCCCCTGAAGCCAGCCCAACCTCCTCACCCAACCATCCCCTCCACCCTCACCTTCCGAGGCGGCTTAATCACCGGCGCCGGCGTCTTCGCCAAATACCCGCACCACGGCGCCGCCGGGCAGCGCCAGCACTCCGGCGTGCGCGCCTTGCACACGTACCGCCCGTGCAGAATCAGCCAATGATGCGCCGGCCGCAGCATGTCGGCCGGAATGCGCCGCACCAGCGCATCCTCCACCGCACGCACCGTCTTGCCCGGCGCGATCCCGGTGCGGTTGCCCAGGCGGAACACGTGCGTGTCCACCGCCATCGCACTCTCGCCGAACGCCACGTTCAGCACCACGTTCGCGGTCTTTCGGCCCACACCCGGCAACGCCTCCAGCGCTTCCCGCTCCCCCGGCACCACGCCGCCATGCTGCTCCACCAGGATGCGCGAGAGCGCCGCCACGTTCTTCGCCTTGGCCTGCCACAACCCGATCGAGCGAACATACGGCGCGATCCCCTCCGCCCCGAGCGCCGCCATCTCCGCCGGCCCGGGGGCCACGGCGAACAACGCGGGCGTGGCCCGGTTCACCGCCGCGTCCGTGGTTTGCGCGGACAGCACCACGGCCACCAGCAGCGTGTAGGGGTCGGCGAACACCAGCTCGCTCTCCGCCGCCGGGTTGGCGGCGCGCAATGCCTCGAGGAACGGGCGGATCGCGTCCTTCTTCATCAACGGCGTCTTGCGCACGCGCTTGACCACGCGCTTGACCACGCGCTTCTTGGGGGGAGCAGGCATAGCGGCACCGTTGCTCACCCGGCGGGGTGGTGACAAGCACCCCGTAAGTGCCAAATGCGGCCCATGGATGCCGAACCCTGCTTCTTCGAGGCCGTGATCGTCCCGCACCGGAGCCTGTCTCCGCGCGGGCTCAAGCTGCTGATCGGCGCCATCATCGCACTCAGCGTCTGCAGCACGTCCGTGTTCTGGTGGCTGGGCGCCTGGCCGATCGCCGGGTTCAACGGCGTGGAGATCACCACCGCCCTGCTGCTGCTGCGCTACAACGCGCGCGCCGTGCGGGCCAATGAGGTGATCCTGCTATCCGCCTCTTCGCTGAAGGTGATCCGCACCGCGCAGGACGGCAAGCGCACGGAACAGGAAGTCTCCCCCGCCTGGATCAACGTCCACCTGCAGGACCGTCCGGGCCGCGTGCCGGGGCTGTTCCTGGCCGCGCACGGCACGGTGCTCGAGGTCGGCGCCAGCCTGGGCGAGCCCGAGAAGCTGAGCCTCGCCGCCGCCCTCAAGGACGCGCTCTACCGCTGGCGCAACCCCGTCTTCGATAACCCACAACTAGGGTAGCGGGCCTCAACTAGGTAGCGGGCCACAACTAGGGTAGCCGGACCCTCCTCGCCGCGCGACACTGGCCCCGACGGTTGGAGGTTGGGCGTGAGCATCCGCGTGGGCATCGATATCGGCGGCACCTTCACCGACCTGCAGGTGCTGGACGAGCGCACCGGCGCCGGCGGCAGCATCAAGACGCCGACCACGCCGGAGGACCCCTCCATCGGCCTGATCCGCGGCCTGACCCAGGCGGCGGAGCGGTTCGGCTTCACCCTGGCCGACATCGGCCTGCTGCTGCACGGCACCACCATCGCCACCAACGCCGTGCTGGAGCGCAAGCTGGCCCGCGGCGTGCTGATCGCCACCGCCGGGTTCCGCGACGTGCTGGAGATCGGCCGCCATGCCCGCACGGACGTTTACGGCCTGCGCCCGCACAAGGAACCGCCGCTGATCCCGCAGGACCGCCGGCTGGGCATCGCCGAGCGGGTCCGCGCGGACGGCTCGGTCGAGACCGCACTCACCCCCGCCGCCTTGGACGCCGTCACCGCCCAGCTCGCCGGGCTCGGCGCCGAGACGGTGGCCGTGGCCCTGCTCAACGCCAACGCGAACCCGGCGCACGAGCACGCCATCCGCGACCATATTCTGGCCCGCCATCCCGCGCTGCCCGTGTCGGTCTCCTCCGAGGTCAGCCCCGAGATCCGCGAATACGAGCGCACCTCCACCACGGTGCTGAACGCCCTGCTGGTCCCCGTCGTCCGCTCCTACCTCGGCCGCCTGCAGACGCGCCTGCGCGAGCACGGCATCACCGCCCGCCTGCTCCTGGTGCAGTCCAACGGCGGGGTGTGCAGCCCCGAAACGGCGGCGGCGCAACCCGCCCGCCTCCTGCTGTCCGGCCCGAGCGGCGGCGCGCTCGCCGCGCAGCGCCTCGCCGAACGGTTGGGCATGCCGGACCTGGTCGGCGTGGACATGGGCGGCACCAGCTTCGACGTCTGCGTGGTCGCGGACGGCGCCATCACCCAGCGCAGCCAGGGCGAGGTGGACGGCCTGCCGGTGCGGCTGCCGATGGTGGAGATCCGCACCATCGGCGCCGGCGGCGGCTCCGTCGCGTCGGTGGACGGGGCAGGGCGCTTCACCGTGGGCCCGCGCAGCGCCGGCGCCCGGCCGGGGCCCGCCTGCTACGGCCACGGCGGCACGCTGCCGACGGTCACGGACGCGAACCTGCATCTCGGCCGCCTTGACCCGGCGTTCTTCCTCGGCGGCGCCATGCGGCTGGACGCGCCCGCCGCCACCGCCGCCCTCGGCCGCCTGGGCACGGAGCTCGGCCTGCCGGCGGACCAGGCCGCATCCGGCGTGCTCGCGCTGACCAACACGAGCCTGGCCGCCGCGATCCGCCTCAGCCTGTTCGAACGCGGGCTGGACCCGCGCCGCTTCGCCCTGCTGTCCTTCGGCGGCGCCGGCGGCCTGCACGCGATGGAGGTGGCCGAGGAGCTGGGCATGGACCGCGTGGTGTTCCCCACCGGCGCCAGCACCTTTTCCGCCGGCGGCATCCTCGGCTCGGACATCGTGCACGACCTGGCCCGCAGCCGCGTGCTGCCCGCCACGGAGGCCAGCCTGCCCGCCCTTCGCGACGCCTGCGACGCGCTGCGCACCCAGGCGGAGGCGCTGGCCGAGGCGGACGGCACCCCGCCGGACCGCCGCCGCTACACCTTCGCGGCGGACATGCGCTACCACGGCCAGGCCTTCGAACTGCTGGTGCCCTGGCCGGACCCGCACGGCCCGCTCGAGCCGCTGCTGGAGGCGTTCCACCGTCTGCACGCCCAACGCTTCTCCTACGCCAACCCGGCGGACGCCGTGGAGATCGTGACCGTGCGCCTCACCGCGACCGGCCTCCTGCCTCCCATAACCACCGCGGCCGCAACCCACGCAGCCAGCGGCCGCGCGCGCCATCTGCGGCCCGTGTTCACCGGCGGCGCCTGGGCGGACGTGCCGGTGGTGCATAGGACGAGCCTGAGTGAGGCCACACCAGGGCCGCTGGTGGTGGAGGAAGACTACACCACCATCCTCGTCCCGCCCGGCTGGAGCTGCGGACCCGGCGCGGACGGCACGCTGGTCGCCACGCGCACGGCGGTCCTGCCCCGCGAAACCGGGGACTCGGCCCAAGGGGCAATCGGCCCCGTGGAACTCGAGATCCTGCGCAGCGCGCTGACCGCCGCCGCAGCCGAAATGGACGTGACCATCTGGCGCACCAGCCGCTCCACCGTGGTGCGCGAACTGCTGGACTACTCCACCGCCGTGTTCGACGCCGACGGCTACAACGTGGCGCAATCCGCCCGCATCCCGCAGCACCTGAACTCCATGGGCGCCGGCCTGCTGACCGTGCTGCGGGACTTCCTCCCCGCCGCCGGGTGGGAGGAGGGCGACGTGGTCATCACCAACGACCCGTATTGCGGCGGCCAGCACATCCCGGACATCCTCGCCTTCCGCGCCGTGTTCGTGGCCGGCCAGCGGATCGCGATCGTGGGCACGCTGTGCCACCACCTCGACATGGGCGGCATCTCCGCCGGCAGCTACGGCGCCACCGCCACCGAGATCTTCCAGGAAGGCCTGCGCATCCCGCCGCTGAAGCTGCTCCGCCGCGGGGTGATGAACACCGAGATGCTGGCCATGATGCGCCAGAACGTGCGCCGTCCGGACATGCTCTGGGGCGACCTGCAGGCGCAACTCGCCTCGCTCGCGGTGGGCGAGGCCAACATGCAGCGCCTCGCCGCCCGCGCCGGCGTGCCCCGCCTGCTGCAGGCCTGCGCCCAGATGCTGGACGAATCGGAGCGGGCCATGCGTGCCATGATCGGCCGCATCCCCGACGGCGAATACGCCTTCGAGGACTGGATCGACGATGACGGGCTGACCCCGGATCCCATCCGCGTCCACGCCCGGGTCGCCGTCCAGGGCCAGTCCATGGTCGTGGACCTGACCGGCTGCGGCCCCCAGGCGCTCGGCCCGGTGAACGCCACGCTCGCCTCCTCGCTGTCGGCCGTGTTCTACGCCGTGATGGCCTGCGCAGACGCGCCGATCCCGGCCAACGCCGGGTGCTACCGCCCGGTCACCCTGATCGCCCCCGAAGGCTCCATCGTGAACGCCCGCCATCCCGCACCGGTCGCCAACCGCATCACCGCGACCCACCGCCTCGCCACCACCATCCTGGGCGCGCTGGCGCAGGCGATCCCGGACCGCATCCCCGCCGCCTACTACGGCGCCAGCTACGTCTGCAGCTTCCAGACCATCGCCGAGGACGGCGCCCGCGCCGTGCTGGTCGAGATCGAGGTCGGCGGCGGCGGTGCCCACCCGGCGGGCGACGGCCTGAGCGCGTACAGCCACGGCATGCACAACAACAGCAACATCCCCGTGGAGATGATCGAGAGCGAACTCCCCCTGACCATCACCGAATACGCCTTGCTCGCTGGCACCGGCGGCGCTGGCCGCTGGCGGGGCGGCATGGGCCTGGTGCGGGAATGGCGCATCGACTGTCCAGAGGCCGTGTTCACCGCCAACCTGGAACGGTTCAAGATCCCCCCCTACGGCCTGGCGGGCGGCGAACCCGGCTCCCTTGGACGTCTGTTGCGTGTGCGTGGCGACGCGGCGGAAGCGTTACCCTCCAAGATCGGCAACCTACGCCTGAAGCGAGGCGACCGGATCCGGCTGGAGACCTCGGGCGGCGGTGGATTCGGAGCGGTTCAGTGAGAGCGTATTTCTTCCGGTGTGCTCACGCCGTCCCTGATCCGCCGGCTCAGCACCCAGTTGAACCCGGCGCCGCCCACCATGATCACCGTCGTCGCCAGGAACACCGCCCGCATGCCCATATGGCCGCCGATGAACCCGCCCGCCAGCGGCCCGATCACCTGCCCGGCGAACTGCGCCGAGGTCGAGTAGCCCAGGATCGTCCCCACCCCCTCCTGCGGCACGCTGTGCCGGATCGTGGCGCTGATCGACGGCAGCAGCCCGGCCAGTGACATGCCCATCAGGAACCGCAGCCCGATCAACTCCCCCACGTTGGTCACGAACGCCTGCGGGATCAGCAACGCCCCGCACACCGCCAGGCAGGCCACGATCATCGTCCATGGCCCCACCCGGTCCGCCAGCCGGCCCAGCCGGGGTGCGGCCAAAATGCCCCCAATCGCGGACGCCGCCATCACCAGCCCCGCATCGAACACCACGCTCTGCGGCGGCACGAACTGGCCGATATAGACGGTGATGATCGGCTCGATCGACATGTTGGCCAGTAGCAGCAGCATCGCCGTGAACAGCATCGCCAGCACCGGCCGCCGGTCCGGGATCATCCGCCAAGCGCCCTGCGTCACGCGCCGGGTGGCCTTCTGGAAGCGGGACCGGTCCTCCCGGATCAGGAAGCTCGTCGCCAGGAACGCCACGAAGATTACGCCGCCGGCGAGGAAGAACGTATACCGCAGCCCGATCAGCCCAGGCAGCGTCCCCCCGATCAGCGGCCCCAGCAACGTGCCGGCCATGACACCCGTGGACAACATGCCCAGCGCCCAGCCCGCCCGCTCCTTCGGCGTCTGCGTCGCGACCAGCACCACGGCGCCGGACGAGTAGCCGCCGACCAGCCCCGCCAACAGCCGCAGGGCCACCAACTGCCAGATGTTCTGCGCCAGCCCGATCAAGGACATGCACACCGCCATGCCCAGGCACGCGCGCATCAGGATCAGCTTGCGGCCATACAAATCCGCCATCCGCCCCCAGATCGGCGCCATGCACCCGGCGCCCAGGAAGGTGATGCCGTAGGCGATGCCGGACCACTCGACGATCGCCGCATGCCCGTGCACGCCCAAATGCTCCACGTAGATCGGCAGGAACGGCAGCATCAGCGTCATTGCCGCGATGGTCGTGAAGGACCCGAACAGGCCCACATACATATTCCGCCGCCAGTAGGCGTCTGTGTCGGTCAAAACTGCGTCCCACTGCTTGCGGCGGCGAGTGTAGCCGCTTCCGCCATCCGCGCTATGCCGGGCGCCGGGCCTTGAGCGCCGCCCCCAACGTGCCGTCATCCAGCACATCGAGCGCGCCGCCAATCGGCACGCCATGCCCGACGCGGCTGACGGTGACGCCGGTCGGGGCCAGCCGCTCCGCCAGCCAATGGGCGGTACTGGCGCCCTCCACCGTGGCCCCGAGCGCCAGGATCACCTCGGACACACCTCCGGCTTCGACCCGCGCCATCAGAGGCCGCACATTGAGGTCCTCCGGCCCGACCCCGCCCAACGCCGACAACGTGCCGCCAAGCACGTGATACAGCCCCCGGTGCACCGCCGCCCGCTCCAGCGCCCAAAGGTCGCCCACGCCTTCGACCACGCAGATCAACGACCGGTCCCGCGCCGGGTCGGTGCAGACGGCGCACGGGTCGCGGCTATCCAGGTTGCCGCACTCGCTGCACGGACCCACCGCCCGGGCGGCATCGGCGAGCGCCGTGGCGAGAGGCAGCATCCGCGCCTCGGGCTGCTGCAACAGGCGCAACGCGGCGCGGCGGGCGGAGCGCGGGCCGAGGCCAGGAAGCTTGGCCAGCAGGCCGATGAGGCGGTCGATCTCGGGGGAGTTCACGCCCGCGGATTAAGGCGGGGCAGGGGCACGCGCAACCCGGCCTCAACCCACCGCCGGATGCGGCGCCCGCAACCGCGGCCCGGCGCCGAACAGCTTGTCCCGATAGGTCCCAGCCGCATACGCCGTCTTATAGGCCCCGCGCGCCTGCAGTTCCGGCACCAGCAGGTCCACCACTGCCTCCCAACACTCCGGCATCACGGTGCGGGACAGGTTGAACCCGTCCACGTCCGCCTCCGCCACCCAGGCCTGCAATTCGTCCGCGACCTGGGCCGCGTCACCCACGATCGGCGGCTGGCGGCTGCCCAGGATGAAGCGCTCCGCCAGCATCCGCTTCGTCCACCCCGCGCCGAAGGACTGCGTCAGCGCCTCCACGTTGGAGCGGATCGCCTCCGTCGGCGCCGCGTCCACCGGCTCGTCCCAGCCATAGCGGGCGAAGTCGATCCCGAGCGAGGCAGAGGCATGCGCCAGCGCACCCTCGACACTCCCATGGGCCCGGTACTCGGCCAGCAGCGCCTGCGCCTCCGCCTCCGTGCGGCCGATCACGAGCGAGGCGCCGACGAACACCTTGATCGGGCGCGGCGCCGCCTGGGCCCGCAGATCGGCCACCAACCGGGCGACGCGCGGCTTGCTGCCGCCATTGACGAACACGCACTCCGCATGCCGCCCCGCGAACACCCGGCCCCGGTCGCTGCTGCCCGC
>CAXTVQ010000094.1:10231-16297 GCA_964247705.1 uncultured Acetobacteraceae bacterium
GCGGCGAACCCCATCGCACGGGCGGCGCTGTCCAGGTAGCCGGTGACGATGTTCCAGCCGATCCGTCCGTCGGTAAGCTGGTCCAGCGTCGACATGCGCCGGGCGAACAGGAACGGCTGCTCGTAGGCCAAGTTCACCGTCACGCCGAAACCGAGATGCTGCGTCACTGCCGCCATCGCCGGCACCAGCATCAGCGGATCGAGCAGCGGCACCTGCACCGCCTCCCGCAACGCCGCGTCCGGCGTGCCGCCATACACGTCGTAGACACCCAGCACGTCGGCCAGGAACAGCCCGTCGAACAACCCGCGTTCCAGCAGTTGCGCCAGCCCGGTCCAGTGCGACAGCCGGCCGTACTCGGAGGAGCGGTCCCGCGGATGCGTCCACATGCCATGCTGGATGTGGCCGGTGCACGCCATGTCGAAGGCGTTTAGACGGATCTCACGCGTCAAACCGGCTGGCCACCGGACCACTCGCGCCACAGCATCATCAGTGCCGCCATGATTGCCGGGCCGACGAACAGTCCGATCAGCCCCCACATCTCCACCCCGCCCAGGATGCCGAGCAGGACCCAGATGAACGGCAGCTTGGTCGCGCCGCCGATCAGCACGGGGCGGACGAAATGGTCGGCGGTGAACGTGGTCGCCATCCCAAGACAGAACACGATCACGGCCCCCACCACCGAGCCTTGCGCCGCCAGCAACAGGCAAGCCACGGCAAACACGACGGGAGCGGCGAACGGGATCATCGCCGCTACCGCAGTCGCCGCACCGAACACGCTCGGATGCGGCACGCCGGCCACGGCGTAGACGACGCCGAGCAGCAAACCCTCGCCCAGCCCAACCAGCACCAATCCATCCACCGTGCCATGGACCGAAGCGATGATCTGCCGCCCGACGCGCTCCCCATTCGGTCCGAACGTCCGGGCGGCAGCGCGGCGTAGCTGCTGCGTCAGCTCGTGGCCCTTCTTGAACAGGAAAAACAAGGTGAAGAGCGTGAACACGAACAGCGTCAGCCGCCGCGCGATCTGCGAGCCGATCTCCCGGCTCATCATGCCGACCCGCCCGTTGCTGGTGCGCTCCACCAGATCCTTCGCACCTTGCGGATCGGCCAGGTTCTGCTGCCACCACTGGTCCACCGGCGCCTGGGCGAACGGCAAATGGTGCAGCATCTCCGGTTCGGCGATCCCGTGATCGCGGGCGTTGCGGAGGAATGCGGCGAAATGCTGCGTCTCCGCCGCCAGCTGAAACCCGATCAGTCCCAATGGCACGATGAAGACCAACGCCACGCCCAGGGTGAACAGCATCGGCCAGAGTATGTCGTGCTTGCCCGTCCCGAACCGCGCCGTGACCCGGCGGTAGAACGGCCACAGCGCGATGGCGAAGATGCCGGCCCAAACGAGCGCGCTGAGGAAGTTCCACAGCGTGTACATCCCGAGCGCGAGCAGCCCGAGCGCCAGCGCGCCGATGGCGACGTGATGGGCCTTGGTGTCGCGCATGACCGAGGGCGGAGCGGCCGGTGAAACTGGTGGCGGTCCGTCCATCATGCGGCCTCCCGAACTGGACTGACGAAACGGCTGAACCGGAACGGCGCCGGGTCTACGATCGGCGGCGCGTTCGTTACCAGGTCGGCCATCAAGCGGCCGGCGCCCGGCCCGATGCCAAAGCCATGGCCCGAAAACCCGCTGGCCAGGTGGAACCCCGGCACGCCGTCCACGGCCGAGATCACCGGCACACCGTCCGGCGTGACATCGATCAACCCGCCCCAGCTTCCTGCAACCTGCATTTTCGCAAAAGCCGGGAAAGCGCGCGAGAGTTCCCGCCGGGCAACCGCGATGCTGCCGGGCGCGGGCGCCGGATCCAGCACCCGGGTGGCCTCGAACGGGGTCTGCTCGTCCATGGTCCAGCGCCGCTTGGTGCGCAATTCGGTCAGGAACCGGCCGTCCAGCCGCAATTTCAGCTCCTTCCGGCTCTTGAGAAAACTCGGCCCGAACTGGCGCAGCAGACGAAAACTGTCGGGCACGATCGGGGTCAGCATGTTGTTGCGCTGGGCGATGGTGTAGCCGCCATCCGTGCGCTTGCGGAAGGCCCAGTGGTGCGCGCCCACCGAGAGCTCCGGCCCGTCCATCGGCGCCGTGCGGATCACCGAGCCCAGCACTTTGAGTTGCGGGAAACCAACCCCCTCGTTGCCGCAGAACAGGCGCGACCAGGCGCCCCCCGCCAGCACGACGGCCTCGCACGCGATCCGCCCGCGCTCGGTCACCACGCCCGCGACCCGGCCGCCCTGCATGTCGAGCCCCCGGGCCGCGCACTGCTCCACGATCACCGCCCCCTGCCGCCGGGCTGCCGCCGCCATCGCCGGCACCGCCTTGTGCGGCTCGGCGCGGCCGTCGGCGGGCGTGTAGATCGCTCCCGCGAACCGCTTGGCCGCACCCGGCAGCATCGCCGCCGTCTCCTCGGCGTCCAGCATCCGGGAGGAGACCTGGTACTCCCGCGCCTTCTCCAGCCACGCCACGTGCCGCGCCAGGCGCGCATCCGTCTCCTCGACCCAAAGCGCGCCGGCCTGGTGGAAGCCGACATCGGTGCCGACGCGCTCGGCCATCTGCCCCCACATGCGCACGCTCGCGATGGCGAGCGGCACCTCCGCCAGGTCCCGCCCCATGGTGCGGCACCAGCCCCAGTTGCGGCTGGATTGCTCGGCCGCGACCCGGCCTTTCTCCACCACCGTCACTGCAACGCCCTTCTCGGCCAGGGCCAGCGCCGTGCTGATCCCCGCCACGCCGCCGCCGATCACGACCACTCCCGTGCGCTTGGGCAGCTCGGCATCCGTCTCGGTCGTGTCCAGCAAATGAGGCATTCGGTTCGTGTCCGCTGCAATTGGGTTCGGCCACGATGGCGCATCGGAGAGGGGATTGCGAATAGTACGCGTTCCCAGCCTTCGAACACGTCTGACGTCTCCCGCTCCCGTACCTCACGGGAGAGGGCCGGGGTGAGGGCCCTTTCAGCGTAGGATCGTGCGATCGGTCACACCCTCACCCCCGCACAGGTGCCGCCGTCAAGCGCCTCCGCCCGCGGGAGAGGGAGCAGCAAGCCCCTCGCACGCCAGCCGCGCCCCCGCCGCCAACGCCCGCAGCTTCGCCGCCGCGATCCCGCGGTCCATCGGCGCCATCCCGCAATTCGTGCACGGAAACAGCCGCTCCCGCGGCACATACCGCAGCGCCTCGCCGATCGTCGCCGCCACCGCCTCCGGCGTCTCCACAACGTCACTCGCGACGTCGATCACGCCCACCATGACGTCCTTGCCGGCCAGCAGCTCCATCAGCCGCATCGGCACCCGCGAGTTGGCGCATTCCAGCGAAACCTGGTCGATCCGGCTGGCCGCCAGGGCAGGGAACACCTGCTCGTACTGCCGCCACTCCTCGCCCAGGCCTTCCTTCCACCGGATGTTGGCCTCGATCCCGTAGCCGTAGCAGATGTGCACCGCCGTCTTGCAGCGCAGCCCTTCGATGGCCGTGTGCAGCGCGTCCACGCCCCACTCCACCGCCTCGGCCATGTACACGTTGAACGCCGGCTCATCGAACTGGATGATGTCGATCCCGTCCGCCTCCAACCCGCGCGCCTCCTGGTTCAGCAGGCGCGCGAAGGCGAACGCCATCTTGACCCGGTCGCCGTAGAAATCGTCGGCCAGGGTGTCGATGATGGTCATCGGCCCGGGCAGGGTGAACTTGATCTTGCGCCCGGTATGCGCCCGCAGCAGCCGCGCCTCCGCCTGATGCACCCGGCCGCGCAGGCGCAACTCGCCGGTGACGGTTGGCACCATCGCGTCGTAGCGGTTGTTGCGGATGCCCATCTTGACCTTGCGGCCGAAATCGATCCCTTCGACGTGCTCGAGGAAGCCGTGCACGAAATGCTGCCGCGACTGCTCGCCGTCGGTGACGATGTCGATCCCGGCGTCTTCCTGCTCCTTCAGCCAAAGCAGGGTCGCATCCGCCTTGGCCTGGTCGAGCGCCGCCCCCTCCTGCCGCCACGCCGGCCACAGCGTGCCGGTGTCGGCGAGCCAGGCCGGCTTGGGCAGGCTGCCAGCCAATGTGGTCTGGAACGGGGTCTCGGACATCGCGCTCTCCTGTCGCTTTCGCGGCGGATGCTAGGCGCTCCGGACGGCGGTGGTCTACGACCTGGGCAGCCGCTTCGCCTTGCTGTCGTCCACGCGGCTACGTTCTTCGAGAACACCCAGGCGCCGCGCGATCTCAGCGACAGCGGACGTCGCGGAAGACATGGCGGCGGCCCGCGACGCCCCTTCGGCCTTCGCAACGACAACCTCTTCGCGAGCTTCGACCCGGCTTAGACGATCAGCCAACTCAGCGATCTGCTGCTGAAGGGCGTCATTGACCCTGACCTGCTTCGCCTCCGCTTCGAGCACCCGATCGATCTTACGCGCAAAGGTCCATAGCGAACTGACCGACGGCAGGGCCAATCAGGCCCGCCTTCGCGCCTGATACTCGATCAGCGCGTCTAGCCTGGCGTGGATCATATCGAGGCGCCGATCCATGGAGTGCATCAGCGCATCCCAGTCGCCAGTCGGCTCTTCAGCGACCGACGAACCCGGCTTGGCTGCGTCGGGCATCTTCGGGCTGACCGCAGATGTCGCGGCGTTTACCTTGGCCCCGCGCTTAGGCTGCCTGACGGCGGATTGCTTCATGGTGATGAAATTGCCATCGCGGTCACGGGCGTTCAAGGCCGGCAAGGGGTCTACGCGCAGATCGCCACCAGGCTTCTCCGTATTGCACCTGTCCAAGCTCGAGCCGGGCGCGCACCGCCCGGTTCAAGCGCTCCGGCCAGCCAGGGCCGGTCTGCCGCAAGCGCCGCAGCAGATCTGGCCGGCAAAGACCAACTCGGCGTCGGCGAGGTCGATCCCACGCTCATCCAGCACCTTCGCCCGTTCATCGGGGTCGAGGGTGACGGCCATGGCCCTAAGCCCGCCGCCCCCGCTTCCCGCCGCCCCGCTTCTTCATCTTCGCCGGGTCGTACCCGCCGCCGCCCGGCCCCAGCGGCTCCGGCGTGCGGTCCCGCTTCTGCGCCCCGATCCGCTGCGGCATCGGCGGCGGCTCCAGCCCCAACTGCAACGCCTCCAGCCGCTTGATCTCGTCCCGCAGCCGCGCCGCCTCCTCGAACTCCAGATCCGCCGCCGCCCCCCGCATCCGCTTCTCCAGGTCCGCGATCGAGTGCACCAGGTCCTTGCCGACCATGTCGGTCACGCCCGCGTCCTTGATCGGCGACACCGTCACGTAATCCTGCTCGAACACGCTGTTCAGCGCCGCGCCGATCTGCTTGCGCACGCTGGTCGGCGTGATGCCGTTCGCCGCGTTCCACGCCTCCTGCTTGGCCCGCCGCCGCGCCGTCTCCTCCAGCGCATTGCGCAGGCTGTCCGTCATCACGTCGGCATACAGGATCACCCGGCCGTCCACGTTGCGCGCCGCCCGCCCGATCGTCTGCGTCAGGCTGGTCTGCGAGCGCAGGAACCCCTCCTTGTCCGCATCCAGGATCGCGACCAGCGCACATTCCGGGATATCGAGGCCTTCGCGCAGCAGGTTGATCCCCACCAGCACGTCGAACACCCCCAGCCGCAGGTCGCGGATGATCTCGATCCGCTCCAGCGTGTCCACGTCGCTGTGCAGGTACCGCACCTTGACCCCGTGCTCGGTCAGGTAGTCGGTCAAGTCCTCCGCCATCCGTTTGGTCAGCGTCGTCACCAGCGTCCGCGCGCCCATGGCCATGGTGGCGCGGATCTCGTGCAGCAGGTCGTCCACCTGGTGCTCAACGGGGCGGATCTCGGTCACCGGGTCGATCAGCCCGGTCGGACGGATCACCTGCTCGGCGAACACGCCCTGCACCCGCTCCAGCTCCCACGGGCCCGGCGTCGCACTGACGAACACCGTCTGCGGCCGGAAATGCTCCCACTCCTCGAACTTGAGCGGGCGGTTGTCGATGCAGCTCGGCAGCCGGAAGCCGAACTCCGACAGGATCGACTTGCGCGCATGGTCGCCGCGCTCCATGCCGCCGATCTGCGGCA
>CAXTVQ010000095.1:0-15321 GCA_964247705.1 uncultured Acetobacteraceae bacterium
CTTCCGCAGCGATGCCGCCCTGGCCGCGGCCGAGTTGACAGTGCGGCTGGACGACGCCTGGGCCGCGCTGGAGCAGCAAGGGCATGAACTGGTTTGCACGATGTGCGTGCTGGCCACCCCGGCGCAGGCCGGCTTTGGCAAGGTCGCTGGCGAGGCCGCGTTCAAGCTCGATGCACGCAGCCTGTCGCAAGAGGCGCTCGACGCACTGTTCGCCGCGCTGCACACGCAGGTGCCGGAGATCGAGGCGCGACGCCGGGTTCGCATCGAGCTTGGGCCGGAGAGCGCCGGCTCGCCGACCCCGATGCATCCGGCCGTAATCGACGCCCTCTCCCAGGCCGCCACGCGGACGGGGGTCGCGCATCGCATCATGCCGTCGGGTGGCGGCCACGATGCGTCAGCTTTCGCCCAGGCTGGCGTGCCGGCCGGGATGCTATTCGTGCGGAACCAGAACGGCAGCCACTCGCCCGACGAGGCGATGCGAATGGACGACTTTGCCGCTGCCTGCCGCGTGCTGATGCGGTGGGCTCTGGACGCTGCTTGATCCTCAAAGGAGAACCGCCTCATGTCCCGCCCCAATCCGCCGCCCGGCATCTTCGGCCACAACCGCACGATGGTGACGCCGCACTACGCGGTCATGCCGCCCGAGGGCATCCTCGAGAGCCGCCTGCCCGGCTGGCATGACACGCTGGTGCGGTTCCACACGTCACCCAGCATGGGGGCACGCTTCGCCCAGGCCTTGCTGGAGGTCTCCGCCGGTGGGGGCACCTCCGCGCCGATGCGGGACGGCCTGGAGCACTTCCTGTATGTGGTGGCAGGCAGCCTTGCCGTGGGCTGTGGCAGCCGGGAGGAGGTGCTGACCGGGGGCGGCTACGCGTACTGCCCCGCAGGCGAGCCCCTGTCCGTGCGTGCGGCGGACGGGCCGGCCAAGGCGATCTGGATCAAGCGGCCATACCAGCTTGCGGCCGGTCATCCCAAGCCTGCCGCACTGTTCGGCCAGCGGGACAAGGTCGAACGGCGCTTGAAACATACCGACGGCCGGGCGTGGCAGCACCTGCTCCCGGACGAGGATCTCGGCTTCGACATGGCGGTGAACATCCTCAGCTTCGCGCCAGGCACCCACTTCCCATTCGTCGAGACCCACGTCATGGAACACGGGCTGTACATGTTGCAGGGCCAGGGCCTGTACTTGCTCGGCCGCGAGTGGCACGAGTGCTGGGCCGGAGATTTCGTCTGGATGGGGTCCTACGTGCCGCAGCAATTCTACTGCACGGGGTGGGAGGAAGCGTCCTACCTGCTCTACAAGGACGTCAACCGCGACGTGCAGTTCGGCTCGCAGGCTTGATGCGGGTCGTCCGGAGGTGCGGCAGGCTGGAAGATGTTGTCGGGTGACATCGGCGTGATGCGCACCCGCAGCCCGGTCGCGTCCGCCAGCGCGTTGGCCAAGGCGGGCGCCACGGGATTGAACGGCGACTCGCTCATCGATTTCGCACCGAGCGGCCCGAACCGGTCATGCCCGTCGGCAAAGATCACCTGCGTCGGCGGGATGTCGGCCAGCGCTGGGATGCGGTAGTTGCGGAAGGTGGGATTGACCACGTGTCCGCCCTCGATCCGCAGATCCTCCCACAGCGCCGCGCCGAGCGCCTGGGCGACGCCGCCCTCCACTTGGCCACGGCACTGGGCTGGATTGACCACGAAGCCGGCATCGGCCGCGTGCACGCTCTTGAGGATGCGGATCACGCCCGTGCCCGGCTCCACCGCCACGCGGAAGCCATGCACGTTGAACGCGAGTGACCGCGGCGATCCCACGACACGGTGCGACGCCGTCGTTGCCGTGCCATCCCGCGGATCATCCGCCAGCTTGCTCGCGGCCCCGGCAACGGCCGCCCCGGCGACGACGGTGCCCGTGCTGCCATAGGCGCCGGTGTCATGGTCCAGGAGCGCGGTGTCGGACGCGCGGATACGGATCGCCGCCGGTGCCACGCCCAACGCGGCCGCCGCCAACTGGGCGTGCACGGTGGTGCTGCCGTTGCCGAACTCGGCGGTGCCGGTGGTCAGGGTGAAGCAGCCGTCGCCGTCGGCGCGGATCTCCGCCTCCGCAAAGTGGCCGCGTGGCGGGATGGTGTTGATCATCGCGAGCGCCATGCCTTGCCCCACTCGCCACCCGGGCGGCGCCGAGGTCTCGTCGGCCGCCAGCGCCTGTTCGACGGCGTCCAGGCATTGCGGCAGGCCGTAGCTGCCGAACTCGACATCCTCGCCGGGCAGCGGGTCGCCGGGCCGGGACACATTCAGGCGGCGCAGGGTGAACGGGTCCACTCGCAGGGCGCGCGCCAACTCGTCCATGGCGCTTTCCACCGCGAACACCGTCTGGCTCAGCCCATAGCCGCGGAACGCGCCGGCCGGGACCGTGGTGGTGTGGACCGCCCGGGCGTTCACCCGCTTGTTGGGGCAGCGATACACCGCGAGGCTCTCGTCGCAGCCATGGTGCAGCACGCCGCCGGCATGGTTCGCGTAGGCGCCCGTGTCCGACAGGACGTCGATCGCCATGGCGGTCAGGATGCCATCGGCCCGAGCGCCGAGCCGCACGCGCACCCGCATGGCGTGGCGCGTAGTCGTGGCGGCGAACTGCTCCTGCCGGGTCAGCTCCAGCTTCACGGGGCAACCGGTGCGCAGCACGGCGAGTGCCACGATGTCCTCGACCAGCATCTCCTGCTTGCCGCCGAAGCCGCCGCCGACCCGTTCGCACACGACACGCACGCCCTTGCGCGGCAGGTCGAACAGGGTGGCCAAGGCGTCGCGGGTCAGGAACGGCACCTGCGTGCTGGTGCGCAGGGTCAGCACGCCATCCTGCATCCAACCGATCGCGCCGTGGGTTTCAAGGTGGGCGTGCTGCACGCGCTGGCTGGTATAGGTCGCTTCGTGGACGGTGTCGGCGGCCGCGACACCGGCGGTAAGGTTCCCCGTTTCGGCGTGGATCTCTGCCGCCACGTTGCTCGACCCGGCGTGGATCGGCGCGGCGGTGGCAGCGGCCTCCGGATCCAACACCGGCGGCAGCACCTCATAATCGACGGCGATCCGGGCGCAGGCGGCTTCGGCGGCGGCCTCGGTCTGCGCCACCACCGCGGCGACGCGCTGGCCGGCGAAGCGCAGGACGGGATCCAGCACCAGCATGTCCGCCGGGTCGTCGGCCACAATCTCGTGCCGCCCAGTGGAGAAGCGGCGCTGGGGCGAGTCGTGATGGGTCAGCACGGCCACCACGCCGGGCATGCCGGCGGCCGCTACGGTGTCGATCGATCGGATGCGGGCGTGCGGGTGCGGCGAGCGCAGCAGCTTCATGTGCAGCAATCCCTCCGGCGCCACATCCATGGTGAACCGGGCCGCCCCGGTGACCAAAGCCGGGCCGGCGGGCGCCGGGGCATTGCCGCCGGGTGCGCCGCCCTGCACGAGGGCACGCCCGGTGATCGCGTCGGCGATGGCGCGGTAGCCGGTGCAGCGGCACAGATTACCCTTGAGCGCGTTGGGCAGGTCGGCCAGTTGTCTGGCATCGAGTACTGACGCCGTCATCACCAGCCCGGCGGTACAGAACCCACACTGAAAGCCCTGGGCGTCCAGAAAACGCTGCTGCATCGGATGTAACGTATCGCCCGCCAAGCCCTCGATCGTGGTCACGCGACGGCCCTGGGCGCGGTGGGCGGGCAGCAGGCAGCTATGCACGGCCCGGCCATCCAGGTGCACGGTGCAGGCGCCGCAATCCCCGGCGTCGCAGCCCTTCTTGACGCCGAAACAACCGAGTTCGCGCAGGAAGGTCCGTAGGCACTGGCCGGGGCGCGGCTGTTCCACCCGTGGCGTGCCGTTCAGGATCATGGCGTCAGCTCGAGGCGGATGTCCTCCGCCAGCGACCGCGCCATTTGGCGGCGCCAGGCGGGGGCGCCGTGCACGTCGTCATGCAGTAGCCCGTCTATCGCATCCATGCGCGCCGCCAGCTCCGCGCCTCCCGGCATACTGGCGAAATCCAGCCGCACCGGGCGCGTGGTCGCCGCCGTCACGCTCAGGCGAAGATCCGTGCCGTCGGTGGTGCCGATCAGCAGCGCGGCCGAGCGCCCCAGCGGATTGAGCGACATGCGACGCAACACGCCCCGGCGTTGCAGGGCCGCGGCCGGCAGGTCGATCGCGCGCAGGATCTCGCCGGCGCGGAGCACGGTCAGCTGCGGCCCGGTGACGAAATCGATCGCGTCCACCACGCGCTCGCCACCGTCCGGCGACCAGATCGTGCAGCGCCCGTCCAAGGCCACGGCCAGCGCCGTCATCGGCCCCGCCGGCAGCGCCAGGCACAGATTGCCGCCGACGGTCGCCATCTCCCAGATCTTGAACGAGCCGAGCAATGCCTCGCAGCACGGCCGCACCAGGCTCGCCGCCTGCCACGGCAAGGACGCCGCCGCCAGTTGCGCCACGGTGCAGGTGGCGGCGATGTGCAGCCCCTGCTCCGACACACGCAGCGCCTCCCAGCCCAACCCGTCCAGATCCACCAGCCGCTGCACGCCGGGTTGGGGCTCGGAGAACAGCCACGTGCCGCCGGCCAGTACCGCGTCGCCGGGTTGCAGCGTGCCCAGGCCGGCGCGCGACGTTGGGCGCAGCACGGCGGTGACGCCGGTCAGGTCCAAGGCAAGGTCACCGCGTGACGGTGCATTCGATCTGCCCATGCGGTTCGTCGGTGGCGGTAAACACCTGGTTGGCGTTGTCGAGCCCGAAGCCCTCCAGCTTCACGGGAATGTAGTGCTTGTTGGGGCACGCCATCGCTACGTCCGCGATCTCCGGCACGGCGTCCAGCGCGGCGCTGCCCATGCGGAACAGGGTGTGCTGCACGCTGGGGCTGTACTCGCCGGCGAACCGCTCCAGCATGGCGCCTAGCACCGCCGCATTCGCCTGCTCGTAGCCGGCCGGCGTCGCGGACCATCCCCAAGATGCGGTCATCGCCGTGGCCATGATGCGGTCGGAGGTTTCCGGCAGGGTGGTGACCTCGTCCATGTGGTAGCCGACCCAGCCGGACTCGGTCGATTTCAGGAACGTGAACCCCTCTATGCCGGACCGGATGGTGGGCGCGCCGTCCCGGGTCAGGTGCAGCTGCACCGTTGGGCGGCCGTTGCCGTCCAGCGTGAAGGCGTGGTCATGGCCATCCAGCCGCAGCCAGCGTGTCTCCTGCGTGCGGACCGTCGCGGCCGCCACCTGGCCGTAGCGCTCCAGGAAGCGGGCGGCGAGGGCGGCGGCGAACGGCTCGGTCTCCGCCGCGAGCTGCTCGCGGGCCATGATGTTGACGATGTTCTTGATCGTATCGGTCGCGACCACGGCGCCGTTGTCGCTCGATGTGAACGAGGCGTCGAACGCGCCCTCCAGCATGACGGCGACGGTCAGTTCCCGCACGCTGTGGCGGGGGTGCGCCCGGTCCACCCGCATGATGCGGACTTTGCCTTTGCCGTAGCTGCTGCTTGCGAGGCGCATCGGTCCCTTCTCCTTCAAACGAGGCAAATCAATCCGGATAAAACAGCGAACACCAGCACGGCGACGCGCATCCGGGCGCCCGTGAAGCGGCCACGGAGCCATCGGCTGGCCCACGCCCCCACGGCCAGGACGGGCAGCAGCAGCACCGCCGTGACCACCTGGTCGCGAAACAACCGGCCCACCGCGAGCAGCAACAGCAGCGACACGATCTCGCCGAGCAGGAAACAGGTAGCCAGGGTGGATCGCAGCACCGGGGCGGGTTAGTGCTGGTACAGCAGCGCCATCGGCGGGCCACCGATCCCGGTCGCAGTTTCCGTGACGCCGGTCAGGAGTCCCGCGACCAGGAAGGCTGGCGGCCGCAGCACGAACCCGCCGCTCAGCAGTGACCCGGCGGCCGTGAGCAGCGTCGCCACCCCTACGAACAGCCGCAACGTCGTGGCCGAGAGCAGCGCCAGGATGCCCAGGCCAACGAGTGCACCGGCACACCGGCCGAGGGTGATCCAGCTCGTGCCCTTGCGGTCCAGCGCAGCGCGCTCGCGCCAGGCCACGAACAGGTTCAACGGCAGCATCAGCAGCAACACGCAGCCGGGCAGAAGCTCGGGCGCCATCACCGCCAGCACGGGGGACATGACCAGCGCAAAACCCACGCCGATCGACGCCTGCACGAAGGCCCCGAGGGCGACGGCCGTGGCGAGCGTGGCCCAGACGGCGGGGGTCATGGCCGCGCCAGCCGCTCCCGATGCTGCTGCGTCGTGGGATGCACGCGATGGATCGGGGCGGCCGCGACCGCGTGCGCCGCACAGGCGGCGGCTTGCCGCATCAACGCCCGCCCGTCCCAATCGACCGGCCATCCCTGGAACAGCCGCATCCGCCCGGCGACGAAGCTCGCCACGATCTGCTCCCGCCCGGCAAGCCGCACCAGTTCCCATGGCAGATCCCAAGAGGGCTGCATCTCCGGCACCTGCAGGTCGAGCAGGAGGAAATCGGCGGCCAACCCCGGTGCGATCCGGCCGGTGACCGCCCCCAACCCCGCCGCCCGTGCCCCGCCCGCCATCGCGTGGTCCAACCACAACCAACCGCCGCCGGTGGAGAAATCCGCGTTGGCCAACCCGGCCGTCAGCCGCTGCGCCGCCTCGGCCATGTCCAGCAGGCGGAACGCGTCGCCGCGGGTGCTGTCGGTGCCGATGCCGAACGGGATGCCCAGCGCCGCCATGGTCAGCGCCGGCGCGACCGCATTGCCTTTCCACGCGCTGGCCACGGGGTTGTACGCCACCGCGGCCCCGGTATCGCGCAGCAGCAGCAACTCGTCGGCGGTCAGCAGCGTGGCGTGCGCGAGCAGCACGTGCGGACCCAGCACACCCAGATCGCCCAGCAACTGGATCGGCCGCCGGCCGCGTGCCACCAGGGAGCGTTCGACCGCCGCGACATGCTCGTTCGCGTGGGTCTGGAACACGGCGCCCACCTCGGCGCACAGCGCGGCAATGCGGCGTAGCTGGCCGTCGGTCGCCGCCTCCGGGATGGAGATGGCGAGCGAGGGGTGGATCAGCCCGCCCTCCGGCCACGCTGCCAGGTGATCTTCCGCCGCCTCGACCGGCGGTGCGCCGCCCGCATCGTTGCAGATCGCGCCCAGCACGCAGCGCAGCCCCGCCTCGGTGCAGGCCTGGGCTACGGCGGACAGCCCGGTGGCGGACCGCACCCCGGCGTCGACCACGGTGGTGAAGCCGCCGCGCAAGGCCTCCAGCGCGGCGAGCTTGGCGGAGAGGTACACCGCCTCATCGTCCATGCTGCCTTCGAGCGGCACCCAGATCCGGCGAAAAATCTCGGACGGCTCGCCGAATACCAGCGACTTGCCGAAGGCCTGCGCGAGATGCGTGTGCGCGTCCACGAACCCCGGCATCAGCAGCGTGCCGGGGAGCGTCACCGGCGCAAGATGCGGGTGGGCATCCACCAGGGCGGCCGCTTCGGTCACGGCGGCGAACCGCCCGTCCTGCACCAGCACGCCCAGGCCGGTGGTGGGGCCATCCGGCAGCAGCACCACCTCCGGGAGCAGCAGCAACGTCTCGGCCGCCAGTGCATCGCGGAGTGCGGTCATTCGGCGGCAACCGGTTCCACGATGCGGGCGCCCGCCCCGTTGAAGATGGCGTTGAAGATCACGGCGGTGACGGTTCCCATGGCGAGCCCGTTGCCGAGGATGATCTGCAGCGTCGGCGGGAAGCGGCCGTACAGCCCGGGGACCAGGATCGGCAGTAGCCCGAACGACAGCGCCACGGCCAGGGTGAACAGGTTGCCGGGCACGTGCAGGTCCACCCGGCGCAGCATCTCGATGCCGATCCCGCAGATGATGGCGAACACGATGATCGCGGTGCCGCCGACCACCGGCCCCGGGATGGCGTTGGCCAGCCGGGCCAGCGGGGCGAACAGCGCCAGCACCACCAGCAGTCCGCCACAGGTCGCGGTCACGTAGCGGGACCGCACGCCGGTCGCCCGCACGATGCCGATATTCTCGCCGCTGGTGATGATCAGCGACGTGCCGAGCAGGCCACCCACGAACGACATCAGCGCGTCGCCCAGAATGGTGCGGGGCACGTCCCGCCGGCGGTTGATCGCGCGGCCGGCCACCTCGCTGACGGCGACCGTCTGGCTGGTCGCTTCCGCCATCGAGATGACGGCGAACAGGATCAGCGGCAGCGAGGCCAGCACGTCGAATTTCGGCCAGCCGAACGGCAGCACGGCCGGCAGGGCGAACAGGGGCCCGGCCCAGACGGCGTCCAGATGCAGCGCGCCGACCACGGCCGCGACCATGCAGCCGGCGATCAGCCCCGCCATGACCGATAGCTGCCCGAGCATGCCCGGCAGCACGCGGACGAACAGCGCGGTCAGCAGGATGGTGGCGGCGGCGAGGCCCAGCGATGTCGGGTCGCCGAACCCCGGCGTGCCCGGCCGCCCGGTCACGACGCCGCCATAGATCGCGACCAGGTTGACGCCCACCAGCAGCAGCATGGTGCCGATCACCAGGTCGGGGAAAAACCGCAGGCAGCGGCTGAACACCGGCAGCACGACGGCGTAGAACACGGCCGTCATCAGCACGGCCCCGGTGGCGGTCGGCAGGTCGGTCAGCTTGGCGATGCTGATGAAGATGAACACCGGCGCGCCGCCGGGCACCATCACGAACGGCAGCCGGGCGCCTAGGCGCCACACCCCCAGCGATTGCAGCAACGTGCCCAAGCCGCATGCCAGCATCGTGGCACTGATCAGGTTGATGGTGAGCGGCCCCGGCAGGTCCATCGCGCGACCCAGCACGAAGACGGCCGTGATCGGCGACGCCGCCATCACCAACAGATGTTGCAGGCCGAACACCAGCAGACGGGGCGCTGGCAAGATCGCGTCTACGTCGCTGGGCAAGGACATAGAGTTACCCCCGTGGCGATTGTGGAGTTAAAACAATTCAGCCTAGCCATGTAAACATGCTCCGGTCGATGCCTTCGCGGTCGGCGCGGTCCAAGCAACCAAAGCGAAGTTTGGGTGGCACTACGATTGCACCGAAGCCTGCCGCAAGAACCATGTCGGCAGCAGACCTCCTCTGCGGGCAAGCGCAACCTTGAAGGTGTCTGACCGATGACCGAAGGTGTTCAACTCGCCGCCCCGACTTCGGCCGCAGCAGCCCAGGTAGAGGCAGCCCTGGACCAGATCGGTGTCACGACCGCGCATAAGCTGATCGTGCTGCTGGTGCTGGTCGGGGTGCTGTTCGACGTGTTCGAGCAGAATACCATCGGCCTCATCGGCCCGATCCTGCGCGCGCAATGGGGCTTGGGCGCCGCCGATATCGGGTTCCTGAACACCATCACCTTCGCATCGGCTGCGATCGGCCGCCTCGGATCCGGCATCCTGGCGGACCGTCTCGGCCGGCGCTTCATGCTGAACGTCAACTTGCTGCTGTTCACGGTCGGCGCGGTCATCTGCGCCCTGGCGCCGGGCTACACCGTGTTGGCCTGCGGGCGATTCCTGGTCGGCTTGGGCCTCGGTGGGGAGATCGTCACCGCCGTCACCCTGCTGGCCGAATTCTGCTCGTCCGGCTTCCGCGGCACCGCCGTCGGCATGATCAACGTGGGCGGCGAGTTGGGCAACATGCTCGCCCCGGCGTTCGCCCTGGTGATCTTCACCTTGGCGCCCGGTGCCAATGGCTGGCGCTGGCTGTTCGGCGCGCTGGTGCTGCCCGCCATCATGGTGGTGTTCTACCGCCGCTTCGTGCCCGAGACGCCGCGGTTCCTGGTCGCGCAAGGCCGGGTCACCGAAGCCAACCGGGTCCTGTCTCAACTGGCGACCGGATCGTTCACCACCAAGAGCTACACCGTAACCGACTACGTCACGGCGGCGCCAGTGCGCGCGGACACCAGGCTCGGCAGCATCATCGCCGATATCTCCCGCGGCGGCCTGCTGCGCCGCACAGCCGCGGTGGGGATCGCATCCTGGATGACGTTCGGAGCCCAGCTCACGATCCTGACGCTGATGCCGACCATCCTGGTGGCGCAGGGGCACACGATCACCCGCTCGTTCTTCTACACGATCATCCTACAAAGCGGCAGCCTGTTGGGCGCGCTCGCGGCTGCCATCCTGGCCGCACGGGTCCGGCGCAAGGTCGTGCTGACTGCCGGCGCGATCTGCGCGGTGGTGGCCGGGCTGGGTTTCGGCTTCCTCGCCACCACCGACAGCCTGATCCTGCTGTTCGGCGCCGCGTTCCAGTTCTTCGTGCTGCTACTGAACACCACGATCTGGATCTTCGCCCCGGAGAACTACCCGACCCGGGTGCGGGCGTTCGGCACCTCGTTCATCCTGGCGCTCGGCACCATGGCGGGAGCCTGGATGCCATTGGTCGCCGGGCGCGTGTTCGACATGGGCGGGACGGCCGGCATGTTCAGCCTGATGGCGGGCATGTACGCCATCTTCGCCATCGCGGTGCAGTTCGCGCCGGAGACGTTCGGGCGCTCGATGGAGGCCGGCTTGGACGTGGACCACGCCGCCTTGTCCCGCCAGCCAGCCTGATGGCGTGCCTCCTTCTCATCAACCCGAACACCTCCGCCCGCACGACGGAGATAATGCTCGCCGCCGCGTTGCCGCTGCTGCCGGACGGCATGACGATGCGGGGGGTCCAAGCTGCCGCTGGCGCCGCCATGATCCTGGACGAGGACGCGCTGGAGGCGGCAAGCCGGGAAGTCGCCAGGATCGGCACGCTGGAAGCCGAGCGGGCCGACGCGATCATCGTGGCGGCGTTCGGCAACCCCGGCGCCGCGCAGTTGCGGGAGCAGCTCGCCATTCCGGTGGTCGGGATCGGGGAGGCCGCCATCCGGGAAGCAGCGGTTGGTGGCCGGCGCTTCGGCATCGCCACCACCACGCCCCGCCTGGTGCGCGCGATCGAGGCGAGCGTCCGCAGCCTGGGCCTGGAGGGCTGTTTCACCGGCATCCGCGTGCCGGGCGCCGACCCGCTGATCCTTGCGGCCAGCCCGGCCGAGCAGGATGCGGCGCTAGCCTTGGCGGCGACGCAATGCATCGAACTGGATGGGGCGGAGGCTGTGGTGATCGGTGGCGGACCGCTGAGTGCCACCGCCACGCGGCTGCGGGGGCGCTTCCAGACCGAGATCGTGGAGCCGGTTCCGGCCGCCATGCGACAGGTATTGCACGCCTTGGCAGCCCGTTGCCCCACGGAGACGAGTAGAGCCATTCTGTAAACCGCTCCAATCCGTCGGGTGCGTTGCGCTTTGGCAACGCACCATGGCGTCGCTTGTGGTGGGGTGCCAAAGCGCACCCCACCCTACGAGTTAGTGCGACGACATCGAGTCGCTGTTCGGAACGCTGTTCTAACTGCCGCGGTACGTCGTGTACGAACCCGGCGACAGCAACAGGGGAACGTGGAAATGTTCCTCGGGGTTAGCCACCCCGAAGCGCACGCATACCGCTGGCAAAAAGGCGCGGTCGAGCGTCGCTGCACCGTGCCGGGCGAAGTAGGCCGTCGTGTCGAGCCGCCACTCGTAGCGGCAAGCGACCAACTCACCATCCCCCAGCAGCTTCGCAACGCGGCCGCTCCCGTCCGTGATAAAGATGGCGACTCGGACCGGGGCGGACCCGGCAGGGCACTGCCACAGCTCACCCCGCAGCCCGGCGGCGGGGCGGCTGCGGGCCGTGTCCAGAACGTGCAGGGAAATGCCGCCCGTGGCGGCCGGTGCCACCCGATCCAGCAGACGCATCCAGCTGATCGCCTCGACCTCCCGCAAGGCTTCGATCATTTCGGCGTGTGGCGCGGCCTGCAACCGGCGCTCCATCGCGCCCAAGATCGTCGCGAGCGAGGCATGCCGCACGGCCAGGATGAAGGGGAAACCGAACCGCTCCAAATGGGCCGCATTCGCCGCATCCAGCTGAGCCGCCGCAGCCTCGTCCAAGGCGTCGATCCGTGCCAAGCGCTGCTCCAGGGTCGACTCGGCCGTGGTGCCTTGGCGCAAGGTCGTGGGCGACAGCATGGGATGGCCGCGCAGAAAAGCGAGCTTTGTTAGCTCCGATGCCGCGTGCAGCCGGGTCATCATCGCCGCGTGCAGCGCTGTCAGGCTGGCGAACGGGCGGGCCTCGGCCAATCCCTGGGTGATCCAGGGCGCATCCTCGAACAGCGGTTCCGTTGCCGCCGCGAAAGCCTCGGGAGCGGCTTCATTCAGGGCGGCAAGGCGCATTCTCGTATCGGTCACTGAGGGTGCCCCTATTTCATGTAGCGCGAGAAGCCAGCCACCCGCTCCATCAGCGCGAGCAGCATGATCGTCACGATGATGATAACGCCACAGGCCGAGGCGGCGCGGCTGTCCAGGTTGTTCTGGATGATGTCCCACAGATGGATCGGCAGCACCTGCGTGCGCGCATCCTGCAGGAACAGCGAGACGGGCACGTTGTCGAACGACGCCATGAAGGCGATGAACGCCCCGGATGCGACGCCGGGTGCGATCAGCGGCAGGGTGACACGTCGGAACGTCCTAAGCTGGCCAGCACCCAGGCTGAGCGAGCAATCGACCAACGCCGGGTCGAGCTGTGCCAGGCTGGCGAGCGTGGTCCGCAGCACGAAGGGGACGCTGATCACGACGTGGCCGATGGCGAGCGTCATGAGCGACGGCGGCACCCCGAGGAGCGAGAACAGCATCAGCGATGCGAAGCCGAATGCGAGCGCTGGCAGGATCAGCGGCGACATGAACACCAGGTCGAGCACGCGCGCCCAGGCAGCCCGGCTGCGCGCGATCGCAAGTGCCGCGGCCACGCCGAGGATCACGGACGCGATGACGGCAATGCAAGCGACTTTCAGGCTGACCAGGGCGGCGTCCTGGATCTCGTTGGCGTCGAGCAGAGCCTGGTACCAGCGCAGCGAGTAGGATGCCGGCGGGAAGTGCAGCGAGTCTTCGCCGGTGAACGACAGGATCAGGATCACGGCGGTCGGAAAACCAGTACCAGCACCGTCAGCGCCGCGATGGCGCCGAACACGGCGGTGAAGGAGATTGATTGCCAGTCGGTGTGCCGCGACATCGCCGGTCAGCCGTAGATCTGCATGGCGCGGCTGCGTGACAGGGTGATCAGCAGCATGATCACCAGCAGCATGGACACCATGAAGATCACCGAGACCGCGGCGGCGAACGGCCAGTTCTGCAAGTCCATCGCCTGCTGGTAGATCATCATGGGCATGTAGATCAGCCGCGACCCGCCGATCAGCGACTGGGTGACGAAGGCGGTGACGCAGGCGGCGTAGGTCAGTATGGTGCCGGCCGCGATCCCCGGCAGGCTCAGCGGCAGCACCACCCGGAAAAACGTCCGCCAGGCCCCGGCACCCAGGGTCGCCGAAGCGCTCGACAGGTTCGGGTCGATCCGCTGCAGCGTCGTCATCAGCGGCAACACCATCAGCGGCATCTGCACCTGCGCCAGCACGATCACCACTCCCGTCTCGCTGAACAGCAGCCGCAGCGGGGCGGCCGACAGGCCCAGCCCCATCACCCACTCGTTGACGATGCCGTTGCGCCCCAGGATCACGATCCAGGCGAAGGTGCGCACCACCACGCTGGTGACGATCGGCAGCACGACGACGAACACCAGCGCCGACCGCAGCCGCGGCCCCGCGCGCATCGACAACCAGGCCAACGGGTAGCCGGCCACCAGGCAAAGCAGCGTGGCTTTTACGCCCACCAGCAGCGTGGCCCCCAGCACCGACAGGTTCAGCCCGTCGCCGAAGAAATCGAGATACTGGGTCAGGCCCAAGCTGCCCGACATCTGCCGATTCACCTGCAGGCTGGTGACGACGAGCAGGGCGAGCGGCGCCAGGAAGAACAGGGCGAAGAAGGCGCCCAGCGGGCCCGCCAGCCGCCACGCCGGGTCGGCCATCACACGCGGATGTCGCGGTTGAATTGCTGGGTCCAGGCGGCGCGGTTCTTGTTCACAGTCGCCCAGTCGAAGAACACCATGTCCTTCAGCGCCGCCGGATCCTTGGCGATAACGCTTGCGACCAGGCCGTCGAATGGCACCTGGCTATTGGTGGGGATCACGTTCCAGGGCGATTTCTCCATCGCTGCCTGGACGATGCTGGTGATCTGGCTGTCGATGTAGGGATACGCCAGGTCCGGCTGCAACGCGCCCCGCACGACGTGCATGCTGGTCTTCCACGCCGGCGTCCCGGTGGAGACGCGGACGAACTCGATCGGCACGCCCTTGGCCCTCAGTTCCTCCGCGAAGTTGAAGTTCTGCACGCCGATGTCGATCTCGCACTGTTGGAACAGCGCACCATGGGCACCGAAATTCGCAGATACCGCCGCCAGGTTCGGCAACAGGCTGTGCAGCTTGCGGAAGCCCGGCGTCATGTCGCTCTCGTTGCCGCCAGCCAGCCGGTTGATGTCGAGCAGGAACGCCAGCCCCAGCGTGCTGGCCAGCGAGGTGATGCCGACGCGGCTCTTGTATTCCGGCTTCCACAGATCCTCCCACGAGGTCGGCGGCGTCTTCACCGTCTTGGGGTTGTACGCGATGCCGATCGCCTGCATCGTGACCGCCGGGCCGTAGGCGCCCTGAAATTGCGGCAGTAGTTCGGCGAAGGCGGGCGACTTGGTTGCATCGTATTTCGCGATCAATCCGGCGTCGATCGCCTCCAGCGCGGGCCCTTCATCGAGGATGGCCACGTCGAACGGTGGACGCCCGCCTTTCGCCGCTGTCAGCTTGGCAATCTGCTCCGTGGCGAGCATCACGGCGAGGCTGGCCGTGGCGCCGGTCCGCTTGGCGAAATACGGCACGAGGACCTGCTTCTGCACCTCGCCCCAGGTGCCGCCAAACGTCGCCGCGACCAATGTTTCGGCGGCGCGGGCGCGGCCGGCAAAGGCGGTGGCGGCGGACGCGGCCAGTAGCGAGCGGCGGGACAGAAGGGGAGCTATCATTGGCACCGTCCTAATTAGGTAAAGCCTCAGGGAAAATGCCGCTGATGCGGTCGGCCTTGATCGACAGGAACACGTCAGCAGCCAGCGCGCTGGCGGGAAGCGTGTACTCGCGGTCCCGCACCACCTTCACGACGGTGCCGTCCCCGATCGCCACCTGGTAGATCATCGCCGGGCCAATCGGCATCACCGCGGTGACGCGACCCGGCAGCGCGCCCGCCTCGCGCACCACCGACAGCCGGACCGCCTCCGGACGCACGGACAGCAGCACACGGCCGCCCGCCTCTGCGTTGGTGGCAAGCTCCGTCGCGACGACGCAATCGGGGGCGAGCCGGATATCGCTGCGGCCCGGCGCCTTGCCGACCAGCTCGCCGCGGAACAGGTTCGTGCTGCCGACGAA
>CAXTVQ010000096.1:0-13130 GCA_964247705.1 uncultured Acetobacteraceae bacterium
CTAGATTGGATGCGCAAGACTCCGCAGCCGGCGTGCTGGCCTCCGCCCCGCAGTCACCCGCGCCATCTCCCGGGATCTTGCGCCATCGATGATGCCCGCGAACAGCCGGCGCGGCTCAATACCGGCAGCCCCGCTGCGCCGTTGCCAGCCGCCATCCACTCGCCACCTGTATCGCCGCAGGTCGCCACTCGCTAGCTGGCGCTTGGCCGCCGGCTTGCCGCCAGGGCAAGGAACGCCTCGATGTCCCCGTCGAGCAGCCCTGGTATCAGCCGGTCCACTTCGTGATCGGGCCAGTCCCACCACCGCGTGGCCAGGATACGTTGCACCGTCGGGTCGTCGAAGCGCTGCCGCACGATGCGGGCCGGGTTGCCGGCCGCCACTGCGAACGGGGGGATCTTGCCGGTCACGACGGCCATCGCACCGATGACGGCGCCATCGCCGATCTCCGCCCCCGGCAAGATCGTAGTGCCCGCCCCGATCCAAACGCTGTGCCCGATCTTCACCCCCTTTCCGACATGGTCCACGCCATGCGCCGGCGCCGAGGGCCAGAACTGGCCCAGCGACGCGAACGGGTAGGTCGTCGCAGTATTCGACACGTGATTGGACACGATGATACGCACCTCCCCGGCGATCGAGCAGTAGCGGCCGATGGACAGCGGCCCGTACTGGCCGTCGACGATCGTAGGCGCGCCGTAACTGTGCTCCCCGACGACCCAGCCATGCCGCGCGATCCCCTCGCGCAGATGGGTCCGCGTGTCCCACTCGAACCGCTCGGCGCCCTGCGACAGCATCATCCGCAGGAGCGGGAACACGTCCGCGTAGTCGGTGCGTGCCGCGATGTACGGCATGAGCGAACTCCGGCGCTCCTGCGCTGCGCGTGTCACCAGGACGGCCACCATGGCGGGGTCGCATGCCGGATCCTGGCACAGGAACTCGGGTGCGGCTTCGGCGTCCAACGGTGCGAACGCCGGTGACGTTGCCGCAACCGCCTCCCGCTGGAACAGCTCCCATCCGCCCACGTCGGACCGGTTGGATGCGATCCCCCCGCCGGGAATGGCCGTCAGCACGCGCTGACCCGGCAGGTGGATCGAAGCGGCGCCCCCGTCACCGGCCACGGCCACTCTCACGAGCTGCGTATGGGCCGGCGCCGTTTCGCCCCCGTCCCGCAACGAGAGCACGCCACCGTCGATCCGGGCCAGCAGCACCATGGTCCCGTCGACGCTGCGGCCTATCACCGGCTTGCCGCTTCCCTCGGGCGCGTGGATAAGGGCCCCCGAGACCGGGTCGCAAGCGAGTTGCGTTCCGTGTGAGGTCGTAATCCTGAAGCACGCCGTCGTCCCCTTGCCGCCTGACACCGTCCGCCCTCCCCATTCGACGGCGCACGTTGCAGACTGCTTCGAATTCGGCAAGACCGGCGCGGCGGCGGCCCACGCTGCCTGATCCAACGATCCAAGGAGTTCGGATGGCCCACCCTTTGATCCTGTTGACGAGCCATGGCACGATGCTGTGCAGCGGGCCGGACGGGCTGTACCACGTGCCGCTCGACGCCGTGACGAGCGCCGACACGCCCGTGATGCTCGACATGTTCGAGTCGACGCGCGTCGGCCGCTACGAGCGCTTCCTGACGAGGACGAACACGCCGCTCATCTTCTCCAGCCTGCCCGGATTCCCGCCCGGCTGCGAGATCCTGCTCGGGCCCGACCGGCGGACCGTGACGTTGCAGCAGAACGGCAGGTTCTACTCGGCCGAACCGATGAACCGGCCGCTGGCGCACGACCGGTCCGAAGCCGGCCTGTGGGAAACCTTCCTGTTCGTGACGGAGGAGGACTTCGCCGGGATCAAGCACCTGTTCGCCCATGACTGGGTCGTCGCCTCGTCCCGGCAGCTCGCCCGGTCCGCTTCGGTCGCCTTCCGCGAGGGCTTCGTGCTGGCGATCGGCGACCTCGGCCTGGACCTGCGCTACAACCTGCCCTTGATGCCGCATGGCCAGGACCCGGCGCGCCCGGCGTCCGAAGCCTTGTCGTTCAACGTGCTCGCCGCCGGCTGGAAGATCGACCGGATCAGCCTCTACCGGCCGTTCATCTATTTCACCGCCTTCGGTTCGCCATACGCGCTCAGCCAGGCTTACGCGGCGATCGAGTCGCTGGTGGAGTTCGGCCGGTACGATGGCCACATCCACGTCATCACCGACCAGGACGTGCGGATCTTCCACGACAACGTGCCAAGCGTCCCCCCGTCGCGGCTGACGGTTCAGCAACTGGCCGCGCGGGATTGGGTCGGGTTCGTCGCGTCCAAATACTGCATCCTCGACCATCCCGAAGCCTACGACTACCAGCCTTTGCTGTTCCTCGACACCGACGTCATCTGCGACAACGTCATCGAGCCCATGCTCGCGACGATCCTGGCGGTGGACCGCATGAGCGCCCCGCTCGAGGACGTCTCCTCGCTGCAGACCAATCCCTCGGTCGGGTCGAGCCTGATCCAGCGCGCCGGCCTCGACGCCCGCTTCGCCTGTGGGCTGAACGGCGGCTCGGTCGGCATCCCCAACCTGCAGCGCTGTGCCGAGGTGATGGAGCTGACCCGCACGATCATTACCAACCACAGCGAGATCTTCGGCCGGGACCAGTTCCGCTGGGTGGACCAGGAGGTGCTGAATTACGTCTCGTTCTGCGTCGGCCATTTCGACACGTCGTCCCTGCTGCGCTTCATCCGCTATGGCTGGAAGGGTGACGAGTTCGATGGCTCGCGCCGGCTTGGCCTGGTGCATTTCTGGCCCCCGGTGCAAGACCGGCCGAAGCTCGACCGCATGCAGGACTACGTGGCGACGTTGCGGGCGACGAAGGCGGGTTGATGCGCCGGAAGGCCTGGGCGTGGGTCGCACTGGCCGCCAGCGCCGCGTTGTTCGTCGCCCGGTTCCATGACGTATCCAAGGCGCAGTCGTCCCAGCCGCCTCAACCGGCCAGCAATGCGCCGGGTCAGTTCTCCGACGCAAGCCTGCAACGGCTCCTCGCCGCGGTCCGCGTATCGCCGGAGCAGGACAGTTCGCCAGCGGCGGCAGCGCGGATCGTCATGGGCGACCAGTCGGCAGTGAACACCAGCCATAACCGCGGGCTGGCCCCGGACTACCTCGGGCTCCCTACGTTCCACGACCGCGGCGCCATCCGTCTCGACACGGCTCACGTGACGCTGACGGGTTACACGCGCGGCTGGGACGCCGGAACATGTGTCCTGGCCGTTCTCGCCAATGCTCCCCCGGGCACGAGTGCGTGCAACCAGGGCGGCTTCTGGGATCCCAACTACCGTTGGGTCTATCCAGGACAGGACAGTGCCGCCGCCTTCTTCGGGATCAACGGCATCACCCCGGTGATCCGCGACGCGCACGTGGCCGCTTTCGGGACGGAAACATTGACGAACCCCGGGGGACAACGGCAGGTCGTCGGCACCGTCCGGCTCGCGACGCCGCTTCGCGCCGAACAGATCCACGCGATCAACGATGCCGCGGGCCCGATGCGCATCCAGGTCAATAACGGGTTTTTCGCCTACGTCCTGCCTGCCGGGTTCACGTCGCAATCGAACCCCATGGACCCGGCGGCCGCGGACGGGCGGACGATCCTCGTCGACAACTGGGTGCGCGCCGTTCAGCCCGGGATCGCTGCCCCGCCCGGCACGCCCGGCGGGACGGCGGCAAAACCCTCCCTGCCGTATTGGACACAAGCCGGCGTTCAAGCCGGAACGGGCATACTGCCGAACCAGGTAGGACACACCAATGGTTCACCTCCGCTCAGCGACTACACGGTGACGATCGACGGCAACCTGCTTGCGGAAGCCCAGTACGGCGGCTTCAAGATCACCGACGACGACATCGTAAACGACGCCCGCTACCTCGAGATCGTCGGTGTGAACAACAAGACCGGCAAACCGACCTGGAACGAACTGCAGCCGACCGAAGACCAGGTCGACGGTCAACCGATGATGACGCACCTCATCTTCGCCGGCTGTCAGAACGACGACGGCCAAGGGCTCGGCGTGTGCGGCGCCCTGCTCGTTGGCGAGAATGGCCTCAAGCGCGTGGTCGTTTGCAGCAATCCACAGGCAACGCCGCTCGAGGGGGCGACCGATTGCGTCCTCGACACATCCTCGACGATCGGCTGGAAATCGACCAAGCAGTCGGGCTACGTGTTCTGGGTCGATCCCGGTGCGACCGGCACGCCGCGCGCCGTCATGGATTGGAACGGCAACTTCAATCTGCGCAGCCGCATGTTCGTGGGCGACGACTCGACGGGCGTCACCCTCAATCCCGACGGGACGGCCCTCGCAACGGGAACGATCACCAGCGAAGGCAACGTCGTCGCCAAGGCCCTCACCGTCCCCGGCGCGTTTCAGCTTGCGGGGCTTCCAGCTTGTTCGGCGGCCGTGCTGGGCGCGCATGTGTTCGTGACAGACGCGCGCAAGCCGGACGAACCCGCTGGACGGGGGTCGGGCGTGCCTGCGGATTGCGTTCCCGCCCGGATCGGCTCAGCGCCTTCGTGGATCTCGGTTTACAGCCACGCCGCGATCTCGCGCTGAAAAGCCCTCATCAGGGCGACGGCTTGTAACCCCGCTTGCGTCCGATCGCAGCGTAATGGTGACGGAGGTCCTGAAAGTCGCCCTGCGCCACCTCCAGCGCGGCCAGCGGATAGGCCCGTGAATACCATCCGCCATCGAAGTAGAAGGCAGCGCGGTTTTCGACGACACCGATATTCATGAAGTGATCCCGTCCGCTCGGAAACCATCCTTCGTCGACGGCTGTCCGCACATCGGGATAGCAGGTGAGATAGAAGGCTTCCACGAACGTATCCGACCAGTCGACGAGGGTCGGCGCGAAACGCGGATTGTCGCGCCGCATGATGCTGAAGGCCTCATGCGAAATCTCGCGCCACAACCCTTCGAGCGGCTTATGTGCCAAGTCGAGCGAACCCACGTCGATGGCGTAGTTGATTGGGAACAGGTATGGCCGATAGCGGGCATCCCCCGCTGGGAACAAGTCGACATCACCAGTCTGGATGGGATTGAGCAAGCCGCTTAACGGATAGAAAACCTGTTTGGCGTCGCCCAACCAAGATGCGAGCCACGAAAAAGTACTGACGGATGGCACGACGTTCACGGAGCGCCTGATCGTTTCGAAGTCCGGCATGACGCCTCGGCTTGGCCGGAAGATCGCGGCAGGGAACGCCTCACGCAATCTTCTGCAGTAAGGATCGTCTCCGATCTGCCCCATGAACACCGGCACGAGACCGGTTGACGCAATCAACTCCTGGTAGAAAGCAATCGGCAGCAACGTATAGAACGGGTGTCTTGCATCAAGTATCTCTCCCGCTCTGATATTGATCACCAGATACTCGGCCGAGAAACTCTCTGCGTCGACATGACGGCCGTCGAACAGCCTCTGGTAATAAGCCCGGTCCAGAAAATTGCCGATATGCTGCGCGTAACACAGCAGGTTCAAACGCTGCACCTCACCCGAAGCCAACAGCCCGCCGAGATGCCGGACATCGACCCGTTGACTATGCACGTCGAGCGTGGTCAGGCCGGCGTCGTCGTCCGCAGGAAAATGCAGGTCCCACTCCGGTAGTGGCTCGGCATTGATCTCGGCGCCGGGGGCATGGGATTTGATGGCGTGAGCCGTCATGATCTGGATCATGTAGTTGGCGATGTTTCCCATCCGATTGATCCTGATGATCGGCGGAACGCCTGCCATCGCTAACAGCCCCGGCCAAGGCGGTTCGGAGCGACGTGGCTCAACTCAACTCACTCTCGGCGATGAGACCGATGAATGAGCGTTTTACCGGGCTCAAATCCTCCGCCGATAATGTCTTCAACAAGTCATGAGTGCGCGAGGCCCAGAGTTTACGTTCGGTGGAAACCTGCTTCCGCGCCTCTCGCACGCCGGGCAGCGCCATGAGCGCGTCGACTTCACGCCGGGTCGCCGGCAACCGGGCGGACATGCCATCCGGCGCATGCATGTGCTCGATAGTGTGGTGTTCCATCAATGCAGAAATGAAATGCTCGGGCATCGCCGAAAACGGGCTTATCGTTGGTGTGTCACCTCGCCCACGAGACCACTTCCAAAGCAACTCCTCAGCCGACCGCGTGAAATAGTGGTTGATCCAGGCCGCTTCATAACGGGAAGTCGGCAAGTCATGGCCTGTCAACCGGCCGCGCGGATAGGTGAGTGCGTCGCCCATGCTGTCACGAACACTGAGGGGGACACTGACATCCTGGCTGCCAGGGTTGTGGGGATAGCTGAACGTGACCTTGTTCGTCCGGAAGATGGACTTACCCAGGCCAGAACCATGATTCTGGCGATTGAAACGCGCGATGCTGAAGTCATCGGTCCACCGCAGATGGCCGTTGGACCAGAAGATCGCCCACGGCAAGGCGATGACGTCGACCGGGTTGCGCTCCTGCCAGGTCAGGTAGTCGTCGATCGTGTCGAAATATCCTGGCCGCAGCGTGAGGAACTCATCGCCGTCCAGGAGCGCGCACCACTCGTAATCCAAGATGGCCGGATTGATCGCGAGGCAATGCGAGTAAGCCTTGATCTGGATGTTCCCCGTTGCAGCCCGGTTTTCGATGAAAGTAATCACGCCATTGCGGGCCAAGGCGTCGAGGAGCTTATCCGAACCGTCCTTGTTGTCGTTGCTATAGACGAAGAAATGCTCGACGCCTAATTGCCGGTGATAGGCGATCCATTCGAGGAGGTAAGGCCCTTCGTCGCGGAGGGTGGTGAGGATGCAGATGCGCCGGGTCGGCAAGCGCCGCCGCCGGGCGACGGCGTTCGTTTTCTGGACGAATGAGGTGTACGTCCCGTCCTCTCCCGGCGCGCCGAACGAGGCGAAGCGGGCATCGTTGACGAGATCCTGCTGCGGCTGCGGCTGCGGCTTTGCCCGCCGGCTGAACCAACCCGCACGCGCCGACGGCTGTGCTGCGGGATAATACGCTGCCATGAGGTTACGCAGACCCACCGTGTGCGGGTCATCCTTGCCGAGCGCGAAGACACCATCCCGCAACGACTGATCGGTCTGGATCGCCACGGCAAGTTGCTCGAAGTCGCGATGGGGCGCCAGCCGCGCTACGACCTCCACATCGGCGGCGCCCTGACCGATGCTCGCCGACAGACGACCAGGCGCGGGGGCGCTGAGCAGACGGGCCGCAACCGCAGCACGCTCGCGCAGGCCGTCCGGCGGACTTGCAAACGGCTCCAAACGGAAGCATTCCCAATCGCCCGCCTCGCGTAAGCCCGTGTATACGCATCGGTTCGTTTGATCCTGGCCCTCAAGCGGCAGCGCTATCAGCAGGTTGCCAGAATAGGGGTGTGCCAGCGCGACCCGCGTGCCATCGGCCTGGCGTAAGCACCGTACCGGGTAGAGCGGCGACCGCCATCCGTCCGGGGCCGCATGAAGCGGTCGAGCAGCCTGCGCATCCAGAAGTATCGTCGCAACCCCGCCGTCCCGATCCAAAACCGCCAGAACCAGTGAAACGGTCCCGCCAGCCTCACCCTGCGTGTGACCGAGTTCCCCGTCCGCCATGCGGCAGACCCGGGTGGCGTGTGCGGTCCAGATTTCAAAAAGACGAGGCTCTGGGCGGTTCCCGCCAACGTCAGATGACACGCATGAATTCTTTCGGCCAGGCAGCCGGCTGCTGATACACGATACCAGCGACGTCTGGCCAGGGCCGCTCCCTACTCCGCCGCCCGCGCCGGACCCTGCACCCCCGGCTCCTGCACGAGCGTCACGCGCGGCCGCGCCTTCAACCGCAACGCATCCAACTCACGCCGCGCCTGCTCCTCCGTCCGGAACAGTTGCTGCTTCCCCGGCTGGTACTGCGGCGGGCAGGGCAGCATCGCCACCCCATACTGCGCCGCTGCCTGCAGCGTGAAATACGGATTGGCCAAGTGCGGACGCCCCAGCGCCACCAGATCCGCCCGGCCAGCCGCCAAGATCGTGTTCACCTGGTCCGCACTCGTGATGTTGCCCACGCACATCGTCGCCAACCCGGCCTCGTTGCGGATCGCATCGCTGAACGGCACCTGGAACATCCGGCCATAGATCGCCCGCGCATCGTGCACCGTCTGCCCGGAGGACACGTCGATCAGGTCGCAACCATGCTCGGCGAACACCCGGCTGATCGCCAGCACCTCCTCCGTGGTGATGCCGCCCTCCGCCCAGTCGCTGGCGGAGACGCGCATGGACATCGGCTTGTCCCCGGGCCACGCCGCGCGCACCGCGTCCCACACCTCGAGCGGAAAGCGCAGCCGGTTCGCAAGCGACCCGCCATACCCGTCCGTCCGCCGGTTGGTCAGCGGTGAGATGAACGTCGCCAGCAGATAGCCGTGCGCGCAATGCAGCTCCAGCATGTCGAACCCGGCGCGCTCCGCCCGAATGGCCGCCTGCGTGAAATCGGCCACCACCTGGTCCATGTCCGCCCGCGTCATTTCCCGCGGCACCGCACTGTCCGGATAGTACGGCAGCGGCGACGGCGCCACCAAATCCCAGCCGCCGGAGGGCAACGGCCGGTCCATGCCCTCCCACATCAGCCGCGTCGCGCCCTTGCGCCCCGCGTGACCGAGCTGCAGGCACAGTTTGGCCTGGCTGCGCGCGTGCACGAACCCGGCAATGCGCGCCCAGGCCGCCTCCTGCTCGTCCGTGTACAGCCCGGCGCACCCCGGCGAGATACGCGCCTCGGCCGACACGTCCGTCATCTCGGTGAACACCAGCCCGGCCCCGCCGATCGCGCGCGCGCCGTAATGCACCATGTGCCAATCGTTCGGCACGCCGTCCTGCGCCGAATACATGCACATCGGCGACACCACCACGCGGTTGGCCAGCACCATCCCGCGCAGCCGCTGCGGCTGGAACATGGGCGGCAGCGGCCGCTCCACATCCACGTCGAACCCGGCGGCCCGCACGCCCCGCGCGAACATCCGGTCCGTCTCCGCCACGAAATCCGGCGCCCGCAGCCGCAGGTTGTCGTACGTGATCGACTTGGACCGGGTCATCACGCCGAACGCGAACTGCACCGGGTCCATGCCCCAGAACCGCCGCACCTGCTCGAACCACACCAGCGACACGTCGGCGGCGTGCTGCGTCTTCTCCACCTCCTCCCGCCGCGTCGCCTCGAAATGCCGCAGCGCCGCCGGCACCTCCGCATGCGCCTCGAAGCACTCGAACAGCGCGATCGCGTCCTCCATGGCGAGCTTGGTGCCGCTGCCGATGGAGAAATGCGCGGTGGCCTTGGCGTCGCCCAGCAGCACCACGTTGCCCATCACGTAGCTGCCGCTGCGGATCATCGGAAAGCTGCGCCACACCGAGCGGTTGGTGATCAGCGCGTGCCCCTCCAGGTCGGCCGCGAACACCGCCTCCATGAAGCGCGCGGACGCGGCCTCGTCCATGCGGTCCAACCCGGCGCGCGCCCAGGTGGCGGCATCCGTCTCCAGCACCCAGGTCGAACGCCCGGCCTCGTATTGGTAGGCATGGGCGATGAACACCCCCCACTCCGTCTCACGGAACGAGAACAGGAACGCGTCCAGCGGCTTGGTGGAGCCCATCCAGGTGAATTTGTTGGTCCGCATGTCCACCACCGGGCGGAAATGCGCCGCATTGTGCTCGCGGATGGCCGAGTTGATGCCGTCCGCGGCCACGATCAGGTCCGCCCCCGCCACCTCCTCCAGCCCGGTGATCTCGCGGCGGAACTCCAGCACGACGCCGAGCGAGCGCGCGCGCGCCTGCAGCAGCATCAGCAGGGTGCGCCGTGCGCAGCCGCAGAAGCCGTTGCCGCCGATGCGGTGCGTGGTGCCCTTGTGGCGGATCTCGATGTCCTGCCAATAGGCGAACTCGCGGGTGATCGCCTCGAAGCTCGGGCGGTCATAGCGCTCGAAGGTTTCCAGCGTCTGGTCGCTGAACACCACGCCGAAGCCGAACGTGTCGTCGGCCCGGTTGCGCTCATAGACGGTGATGGCGTGCGCCGGGTGCGCGCGCTTCATCAGGATGGCGAAATACAGCCCGGCCGGGCCGCCGCCAAGAATGGCTATCCGCACCGCAACCCCCTCACCCCACCGCAGGCCAAGGTTAGGGACGGCGGACCGGTCCCGCAATGGAGGGGCGGCTTAACCGGAAACGTAGGCGCGCAGGCTCTCCACCTCGTTCGCCTGGGCGTCGAGCCGCGCCTTGACCACGTCGCCGATGCTGATGATCCCGACCATGCGCCCATCCTCCAGGACGGGAAGGTGGCGGAACCGCCCGGCCGTCATCGCCGCCATGGCTTCGGGCACCGTGGTGGCCGGCGTCGCCGTCTGCACCGCCCGGCTCATCGCTTCCGAGACAGGCGTGTCGAGGGCCGCGGCGCCATGCCGCGCGAGGCACTGGACGAGGTCGCGCTCGCTGATGATGCCCGCGAGGTGGTCGCCGTCCATCACGGGGGCGGCGCCGATGCGGTGATGGGACAGCAGTGTCGCGACCTCGGCCAGCGTCATGCCCAAGCTGGCGGTGACGGTCTGGCCGGTCTTGTGATGCAGGATGGCAGCCACGGTCATGTCTCGGGTCCTCGTTGCTGACCCGGGGTCTGGCGCCCCGGTGCAACACCGTGCGCGTTTGCAACGACCGATTGCAAGCGGTAGGCGTGCGGTGCAGCAAACCTGTCCGGACGCTCGTTCAGTCAGCCTGCTTCACGATCGTCGCACGGTTCGCTTGGGCCCGCTCGACGAAGCGCGGCCACGTCAGGGCTGCCAGGCACCGTACTCCTCGAAGCAGACCAGCACCGACCGGTCTTCCCCGTCCTGCGTGATCGTCACCGGCTCGGTCAGCGCCTTGCCGGCCAGCGCACCGTCATCCTCGATGGTTCCGCCGCTGTCACGCGCATCGCCGAAGCCCTCCGCCCAAGCGGAGGCCGCATCCTACCCCATCCGGCCGTGGCAGTGCTTGAACTTCTTCCCCGACCCGCAGGGGCACAACGCGTTGCGCGGCGTGTTGCGCCACGTCGCCGGGTCGTCGGAGACCACCACGTCCTCGCGCGCCGGCAGCGTCATCACCTCCACCGGCTCGGACGCCGCCATCGTGAACGCCGGCGCCTCCAGCACCGCCTCCGGGTGGTTCTCCCACATCATCGCCGGCAAGGGCGGCGGCTGCGGCGGCTCGGCCTGGAGCTGCAGCCCGGTCACCGTCGACGTGACCTTGAGCTTCAGCTCGTCCAGCATCGCGTTGAACAGCGCGAAAGCCTCGGCCTTGTACTCGTTCAACGGGTCCCGCTGGCCGTATGACCGCAGGTAAATGCCCTGCCGCAACTGGTCGAGCACCAGAAGGTGCTCCTTCCACACGGCGTCCAGCGTCTGCAACAGCACCGATTTCTCGACGAAACGCATCAGGTCGGCGCCGAACTGGTCCGCCTTCGCCTCCATGTGCGCGGCCGCAGCCTCCATGATCCGCTCGCGGATCGCCTCCTCGTCGATGCCCTCCTCGGCCGCCCACGCCTCCACCGGCAGTTCGAGGTTCAGCGTCTCGCGGACGTCCTGCGCCAGCTCCGCCGACTGCCACTGCTCGGCGAACGCCTTGGCCGGGATGCGGCGCGTGACCATCGTGTCGATCACCTCGGCGCGCATGTCCGCGATCGTCTCGCTCACGTCGGACGCCAGCATGAACTCGCGGCGCTGGCCGTAGACCTCCTTGCGCTGGCTGTTCATCACGTCGTCGTATTTCAGCACGTTCTTGCGCGTGTCGAAGTTGCGCGCTTCGACCTTCTTCTGCGCCTTCTCCAGCGCCCGGTTGATCCACGGGTGGATGATCGCCTCGCCCGGCTTGAGGCCCAGCTTCTGCAGCATCCCGCCCATCCGCTCGGACCCGAAGATCCGCATCAGGTCGTCCTCGAGGCTGAGGAAGAACCGGCTCGCCCCCGGGTCGCCCTGCCGCCCGGAGCGGCCCCGCAACTGGTTGTCGATGCGCCGGCTCTCGTGCCGCTCGGTGCCGATCACCATCAGCCCGCCGGCCGCCTTGACCACCTCGTGCGCGGCGGCGACCTCCTCGCGGATCGCGGCTTCGCGGGCCGGGCGCTCCTCCTCCGGCACATCCTCCAGCTCGATCTTGAGCCGCATGTCGAGGTTGCCGCCGAGTTTGATGTCGGTGCCGCGGCCGGCCATGTTGGTGGCGATGGTGATCGCGCCGGGCGCCCCCGCCTGGCTCACGATGCGCGCTTCCTGCTCGTGGAACCGGGCGTTCAGCACCGCGTGCGGCACCTTCTTCGCCTTCAGCAGCTCGCTGATGATCTCGCTCTTCTCGATCGAGGTGGTGCCCACCAGCGCCGGCTGGTTGCGGGCGCGCGCCTCGGCGATCAGCGTCGCCACCGCCTCGTATTTCTCGGACGCCGAGCGGTACACCTCGTCGTCCCCATCGCTGCGGCGGACGGGAACGTTGGTTGGGATCTCCACCACGTCCAGCTTGTAGATCTCGGCGAACTCGTCCGCCTCGGTCAGCGCCGTCCCCGTCATGCCGGACAGCTTCGGATACAGGCGGAAGTAGTTCTGGAACGTGATCGACGCCAGCGTCTGGTTCTCGGCCTGGACGGTGACGAACTCCTTGGCCTCCAGCGCCTGGTGCAGCCCGTCCGAGTAGCGCCGCCCCTCCATCTTGCGGCCGGTGAACTCGTCGATGATCACCACCTTGTCGTCCTGCACGATGTAGTCGACGTCGCGGGCGAACAGGGTGTGGGCGCGCAGGCTCTGCTGCACGTGGTGCACGACGGAGATGTTGAAGATGTCGTACAGGTTGCCCTCGGTCAGCACCCCGGCTTCGCGCAGCCGCGCCTCCACCTGCTCCCCGCCGGCCTCGGTCAGGGTGACCGTCTTGAACTTCTCTTCCTTGTCGTAGGTGGCCGTGTCCTTCACCAGGTCCCGCACCACGGCGTTCACCTGCCGGTACAGGTCCGAGCTGTCCTCCGCCGGGCCGCTGATGATCAGCGGCGTGCGCGCCTCGTCGATCAGGATGCTGTCCACCTCGTCCACGATCGCGTAGGCGAACGGCCGCTGGGACATATCCTCCAGCCGGTACTTCATGTTGTCGCGCAGGTAGTCGAAGCCGAACTCGTTGTTCGTGCCGTAGGTGATG
>CAXTVQ010000097.1:0-13047 GCA_964247705.1 uncultured Acetobacteraceae bacterium
GTGTGCCACAGGTCGCGCATGACCTGGACGTACTCGCCGCAGTACTCGTAGCGCCGGTCGAAATGCGCCTTGCCGGGCCACAGCCCCATCTGGCTGTACTCGGCCTCCTGCCAGCCGGACACTATGTTGATGCCGAACCGGCCTGGCGCCACCGCGTCGATCGTCGCCGCCATGCGTGCCGCAAGCGCCGGCGGCAGGGTCAGCACGGCGGACGACGCGAACAGCTTGATCCGCTTCGTCACCGCGGCCAGCGCCGCCATCAGCGTGAAGCTCTCCAGGCAGTGGTCCCAGAACTCGCTCTCGCCGCCGAAGCCGCGCAGCTTGACCATGCTGAGCGCGAACTCCATCCCATACTGCTCGGCCTTCAGCACGACGTCCCGGTTGAGCTCCCAGCTCGGCTTGTAGCGTGGGGATGTGGTGGAGATCAGCCAGCCATTGCTGCCGATGGGGATGAAGACGCCGACGTCCATTGTTCCAACCTCCTAAAGCCCGAGCGCGCCCGGGTTAATGATGCCGTCCGGATCGAACTTCATTTTCAGGGCAGCCAGCTTGGCGCGCAGGCCTGGCGGGACCGCATACGACCGGCCGAGCTGGAAATGCGTGGCCCCGGCCGCGTCCAGGGCAGCCGTCAGCCGCTGCCGCAGGTCGAGCGCCATCTTGCGGGCGGCCGGGTTGCCGGGCCGGTCGCCGAACGCGGCGACCTGATCCGGCGTCGCCATGCGGCGCACCGCCAAGCCCAGCGCGTCGGGCCAGAACAATTGCGGCTCGATCACCACGCGGTCCCCCATGAGCACGGCGAGGATGACAGCGCGGATGCCGCACCGGGCCAGCTCGGGCGCGGACCGCGCCAGTTCCGCCTGCGCCGCCGCCAGCCCCGCTTCGCCTTCGGCCGCCGGGAACACGCCGTGGCACGGCAGCCAGGCCTCGCCGTCCGGCCCCAGCAGGGCCTTGATGCGGCGGAACGGCCTGGCCCGCGTCACCCGCGGGATCACGTCGGGGATGGGCTCGCCGCCGGGTGCCGATGCCCGCTCGGTCACGTTCGCCCGCGCCGCCGCCACCTCCGCCGCGGTGCCGTCGAACGACACGTGCAGCGACCATCGCAGGTCGGCGACGAACGCTTTGCCTGCCCGGGCCGTGCGCACCAGCCCGCCGAGCCGGGCCAAGAGGCCGCTTCCCTGGCCGCCGCGCAGCAGGTCCCCCGCGATCTCCGCGCTCTCGATAACGGAGAAGCCGGTGCGGGCCAGGTTCGCGTGCGTGCCAGGGTCAAACACGTAGGCCTCGCCCAAGGCGGCGATCCCTGCCAGCCCCGCCAGGACGCGTATCGCCGTGGGTCCATCCGGGAAGTCGAAGCTGGCAAAGCCGGTCTCGGCCGGGATGGGCATTGTGCGCAGCACGACGGCGGTGCGGATGCCGAACGCGCCGCAATCACCCACCAGCGGCTGCGGCGCCGCCTTGCCGTCGAGGCGATCCTCCGGGCCGAACCGCACCACCTCGCCCGTGCCCGTCACCAGCACGCCGCCGCACACCGTGCCGTCGCCCAGGGCGCCGTGCCCGGCATTGCCGAAGAAGCCGCCGTTCTGCGCGGCACCGCCGCCCACGGTGGCACCGAGGCCCGAGAGCGGCCCGAAACTGGGCACCCGCAGCCCGGCGGCCGCCAGCGCCTCGTGCAATGTCGCCCAGGTCACGCCGGCCCCGGCCTCCACCGTGCCGCCTGCTGCATCGATCGCGATCGATTGCAGGCGCGACGTATCGACGATGGCGCCGCCATCCGGCCGGTAGCCGGCGGTGTAGGACCAGCCCCCGCCGCGAGGGAACAGCGCGACCGCGTGGGCGCGCGCCACCCGGACCAGGCGCTGCACCTGATCCTGGTCCGCCGGCCGCAGCACCATCCCGGCGGGATGGGCGGCAGGGCCGGACAAGTCGGCGGAGGCGAAGGCGCACTCGGCCGGGTCGGTCACCACCTCGATGCCCTCGGCACGGAACGGCTCGGCCAGGTCGGCGAGGATGGGAGCGTCCATCAAGCGCGCTGCCGGAGATCGGTCTTCAACACCTTGCCCGCGGCATTCCGAGGCAAGCTGTCGACGAAGGTCACGTGCCGCGGGACCTTGTAGCCCGCCAGGTTCTGCTTGCAGGCGGCCAGCACGTCCTCCGGGTCGATCGTCTTGCCGGGCCGCATCACCAGGAACGCCTTGCCGGTCTCGCCCCAGTATGCGTCGGGCACGCCGACCACGGCCGCGTCGGCCACGCCGGGCAGGCGGAACAGGAACTCCTCCACCTCCCGCGGGAACACGTTCACCCCGCCCGAGATGTACATGTCCTTCTTGCGGTCGACGATGTAGTAGCAGCCATCCTCGTCCTCCCAGGCCAAGTCCCCGGCGGAGAACCACCCATCGCGCATAGCGGCCTCGGTCGCCTCCGGGTTGTTCCAGTAGCCCAGGAACAAGCAGGGAGAATTGTTGAACAACTCCCCCACTTGGCCGCGGACCACCGGCTGCCCCGCCTCGTCCAGCAGCTTGACCTCATTCATCGTGAACGGGTGGCCTACGCACTGCGCCTTCCGGAGCTGGTCCTTCGGCCGCAGGTTGGTGACGATGCCGCCCTCGGTCGAGCCGTACAGCTCGTGCAGCAATCCGTCGCCGAAGTACTCGATGATGACTTCCTTGGTCCGCTGCGGCAGCGGCGCCGCGTTCGACATCAGCGCGCGCAACGGAATGCCGCGGTATCGGTCCAAAAGCGGTTTCTCCAACGCGAAGATCGCGTTGAACAGCGTGGGCACCATGAAGGTGCCGGTCGCGCCGTTGAGGCTGAGCGCGCGCAACGTGGCTTCCGGCTCGAAGCCCGGCAGGATCTCGCACGTGCCGCCGAAGAACACCGCGGCGTGGGCGAAGCTGTAGCCGGCGCCGTGGAACAGCGGCGTGATCGCCAGGAAGCGGTCGTCGGGTCCGTAGCAGCCATATTCCGAAGCCATGCAGAACCCCACCTGCACCCGAGACCGGTGCGGCAACACGACGCCACGGGGCTTGCCGGTGGTGCCCGAGGTGTAGGGGATCGAAAAGGCGTCCCATTCCTCAACCGACGCCGGGAGCATCGCCGGACGGGCCTGCGACAGCAGATCCTCGTAGTCCGGCCCGATCACCACGATGCGCTCGATCGCCGGGCAGTCGGCGGCCTGCAGCAGCGGCTCCAACGCGGCCGTGACGAAGACGACACGTGCGCCGCAATCGTTCAGGATGTAGCCAAGCTCGGCGGCCGTCTGCTTGGGGTTGGGCGTTGCGACCGCCACCCCCGCCTCCGCCAGCCCGTCCACGATCTCGATGTACTCCAGGCAGTTCGTCGCGACGATGGCGGCGCGGTCGCCCTTGCGGAGGCCCAGCCCGATCGCGAGCTGCGCCACCCTGTCGATACGTTCGACCAGCTGGGCGTAGGTCAGGCTTCGGTCGCCGCAGATCAAGGCCGTCTTGCCCGGCCCACGGGCCCGGTTGGCGCGGATGCCGGAAGCCATCGTCATCGGTCGGTAGGTCGCTGGCAGACTGGCCGTGCGCATCGCTAGGCCACCTTCGTCGTGACGGCGCTGTCCCGCAGACGGAACACCCGCAGGGCATTCTCCCGCATCAACTGCCGCATCGTCTGTGGCCGCAGTTTGAGTTCGTCGATCTCGCGCACCGCGCGCTCGGGGTCGATCACGGGCCAATCGGTGCCGAACAGCACCTTGTCCCGGCCGTAGCTGTCCAGGTAGCGGACAAGCTGCGATGGCCAGTGCTTCGGCGCATAGGCATCGACGCCGATGAAAATGTTCTCGTGCTTCCAGGCCATCGCGATCATCTCGTCGGTCCACGGCACGCCGATATGGATGCCCAGCAGCTTCAGCTCCGGAAAGTCGATCGCCACCTTGTCCAGGCAGATCGGCCGGCCGACGCTCGGCAGCCTGCGTTCGCGCGAATACACCAGGTTCTGGCCGACCTGCATCATGATCGGGATGTCGAGCTCGCAGCACTTGGCGTAGTACGGGTAGTATTTCGCATCGTCCGGCGCCAGGCCGAACCAGTGCGGGTAGAGATGCGCGCCGACGAAGCCATGCTGCTTCACGGCCGCCTCCAGGTCCCGCAGCCCCTGCATGCCGCGGAACGGATCGACGCCCGCCAGGCCGGAGAAGCGGTCCGGATGCGCCGAGCACACCTCCGCCACCCGCGCATACGGGATCTCGAACGATCCCCGGATTGCCAGGTCGCCGCAGCGCACCGCGATCAGCAGCGAACGGTCGATGCCGCACCGGTCCATCTTAGCCAGGTAGTCCTCGATCTCGACGCCGTTGCGCATCGCGTCGGACATGCGGACCTGCGACTTGAAGGTCTCGTCGAGACCGGTCTGGTTGTTACGGACCTCCTCCGGCGTGAAGAGGTTGCATACGATATCGATCGATCCGGTCATTCGCCTTTCTCCATTGCCACTCGTCCTGCAAGCCGCGCGGATTGCCGCACGATCAGTTCGCCTCGCAACGACACGACCTCGTCCGGCACGGCGCCATCCGCGAGCCGGGCGGCCAGCAGGTCTAGCCCCCGCCCGACCATCGCCCCGATCGGTTGGCGGACGGTGGTCAGCCCGTAGTTCGGCCAGCCGCCGGCCGCGATCCCGTCGAAACCGACGACCGAGAGGTCCTCCGGCACGCGCAGCCCGGACGCGCGAACCCCGTCCATGACCCCCATGGCCATGATGTCGGCGACCGCGAAGACGGCGGCAGGCCGGCGCTTGGCAGGCATCCGTGCGATGGTCCGCCCAGCCTCCAGGCCGCCTTCGTACGTCGAGGCGCCTTCCAGATACACGACCGTCTTGGCGCCATATTCGGCCACCCGGTCGGCAAAGCCGCGCTCGCGCTCCTGGCTCGTCGACGCCGTCGTGACACCCCGTATCACTCCGAAGGTTCGGTGCCCCGCGCCGAGCAGCTCTGCCGCCAGGATCTGCCCGCCACCGAAATTGTCGCAGGTGACGGCGCTGCAGTGATGCTTCGGCACGCGGTTGACCATGACCACGGGCACCCGGTGGTCGGCGCAGATCTCTCCCGCTCGCGACGACAACTGCGCCGAGGTGATGAGGCAGCCATCGACCTGATAGTGCATCAGCGCCTCGGCCGTCCGGTCCTCGAGAGGCCCGGGGCCGGCGTGCAGCAGGAGCAGGCGCAAGCCGCGATCAGCCGCCTGGGTGACGGACTCTTCCAGCAGCTCCGAATAGAACGGGTTGGTGTTCGGTCCGAGCACGAGGCCGACGAGGCCGCTGCGCCCGCCAGACAGCGTGCGGGCCATGGCGCTGGGCATGTAGCCGACCTTCATCGCGAGCGCCTCGATGCGCCGCCTGGTCTCGCCGGAGATACGCGGATCGCCTTTCAGGGCGCGCGATACGGTCGAGGCGGAGACGCCCGCGCGCCGCGCCAGGGTGACCACCGTCGCCCGTTCCCGCCCGATATCCCCGTCTACCATTCGCACTCCTGTCCGTGCCCAACCCTAAATGCCAACGTTTGCACACTCCAGATATTACTTCACGCGTTCCGCAGTAAAGACCCCTCGTTTTTGCTTTACGCTAACCTCGGAGCGAGCATAAGCTAGTGCTACCGTGTGCACACAACCCATGACCATCGCCGAGAAGATCATTGCGGATCATGCACACGGGCCAGTGCGCGCCGGCCAGGTCGCTACGGTGTCGCCCGACATCCTCCTGCTCAACGACGTGTCCGGGCCGCTCGCCTTCGACCAGTTCGCTGCAATGGGCGCGACGGCCCCGTTCGACGCCAGCCGTGTCGTCCTCGTCGCGGATCATTTCGCGCCTGCGAAAGATGTCACGACGGCCGAGGCGCTGCGTGTCCTGCGCAATTTCGCCCGTACCCATGGTATCGCGCATGTCTACGATCCCGGACGCGGCGGGATCGAACACGCCCTGCTGGCCGAACTCGGCCTGGTCGGCCACGGCACGATCGTGTTCGGCGCTGACAGCCATACCTGCACGGCCGGTGCGCTCAACGCCCTCGGGATAGGGTTTGGATCCACCGACCTGGCCGCGGCCCTCGCCACCGGCGCTCTTTGGTTGCATGTCCCCGAGAGCATCCGGGTAGACCTGACGGGCGCCCCCGACCGCGCGGGCGCCGGCCGGTTCGTTACCGGGAAGGATGTCATTCTGGAGGTGATCCGCCGCATTGGCGTCGACGGTGCGTTGGGCGCGGCGCTGGAGTTCGGCGGACCCGGGTTGGCCGCCCTGTCGATCGATGAACGCATGGCTATCGCCAACATGGCTGTGGAGGCGGGTGCAGATACATGCGCTTTCGAGGGCGATTGCCAGTCGACCGCCCACATGCGGCAAAGGGGCATGGCCGCTCGTCCGCCCGTCCTGCCGGACGAAGGAGCCGCCTATCGGGCGCGGCTGACGGTCGACCTGGCCGCCCTCGAAGCCATGATCGCGCGTCCCCCTTCGCCCGGCGACGCCGTGCCCGTCTCCGCGCTGCTGGGCCGGCGGGTGGACCAGGTTTATGTCGGCAACTGCGCGAACGGCACCATGACGGACCTGCGGCAAGTGGCCGAGATACTCCGGGGCCGCACCATCAGCACCGACGTGCGCATGATCGTCGTGCCCGCGACCCAGGCGATCTGGCGCCAGGCCATGGCGGAAGGCTTGCTGGAAACGATCGCCGCCGCCGGAGCGGCCATTTCCACACCCACCTGCGGAGCATGCTTCGGCGGCCACATGGGGATCCTCGCGGCCGGCGAGACGGCGGTCGCAACCACCAACCGCAACTTCCGCGGCCGCATGGGCGACCCGACCGCCTCCGTGTTCCTCGCCAATGCCTGGGTGGCCGCTGCCGCCGCCGTCGCGGGTGAGATCGTCGTCCCGACCTTGGCCGGGGCCGACCACCCCTTGGTGCACGCATGATCACCGGCACAGTCCATCGCCTTGGCGATGACGTCGACACCGACGCCATCCTGCCCGGCCGCTACCTGGCGCTGAAGGACCCCGCCGCACTGGCCTTGCATTGCCTGGAGGCGCTCGATCCCGACTTCCGCGCCCGGGTCGGTCCCGGCGACATCATCGCCGCCGGCCGCAACTTCGGCACGGGCTCCTCGCGCGAGCACGCCGTGATCGCGCTGAAGGCGCTCGGCGTCCGGGCCATCGTTGCCGCCAGCGTGGCCCGCATCTTCTACCGCAATGCCATCAACCTCGGCCTGATTGTCCTCGTCGCACCCGATGCGGATCTCGTGACCGGCACAGCCGCCTCCATCGACGGCAGCACCATCACCCAGTCCGGCCGAACCTGGTACGCCGCCCCGCTCGGCGCCGAAGTCGTCGCGATCCTGGCGGCCGGCGGCTTGATGGAGAAGATCCGCGCCGACCTCATGAACACTGCCACCGTTCGAAAGGAGTTGGCCCATGGCTGATCCGCGTCTCCGGGCCGCCCTCGATGCCGGTAGCTTGATCGTCGCACCCGGCATCTTCGACATGATATCGGCGCGCCTGGCCGACGGCATGGGCTTCGACGCGCTGTATGCCACCGGCTTCGGCACGGTCGCCTCCCATCTCGGCCTCGCCGACGTGGGCCTGGCGACCTACTCCGACATGGTCGGCCGCGTCGGCGCGTTCGCCCGGATGTGCCGCACGCCGGTGATCGCCGACGCGGATACCGGGTATGGCGGCCTGCTCAACATCCGGCACACCGTCGCCGGCTACGAGGCCGCCAGCGTGACGGCGATCCAGATCGAGGATCAGGAAACGCCAAAGAAGTGCGGCCACACGCCGGGCCGCCGGGTTATCCCCGCGGCCGAGATGGCGCTGAAGATCGAGGTTGCCGTTGCCACTCGCAAGAGCCGAGACTTCCTGATCGTCGCCCGGACTGACGCCCGCACCGCGCTGGGGCTGGATGAGGCCATCGCCCGGGGGAAGCTGTATGCGAAGGCCGGGGCCGACATCGTGTTCGTCGAGAGCCCGGAGACCGAGGACGAAATGGCCCGCATCGGCGGCGAGATCGACGCCCCTCTACTGGCGAACATGGTCGAGGGCGGCCGCACCCCCATCCTGCCGGCGACCCGGCTCAAGGCGCTGGGCTACGCCATCGCAATCTACCCCGCCATCGGCTTCCTGGCGGTCTCGGCGGCACTCGAGCGGGTTTATGGCCACCTGCTGGCGAACGGCGACAGCACGGCGCTGTCCGGCTCCGAAAGCTACGGCTTCGGCCGCATGTGCACGCTGATGGGCTTCCCGGATGCCTGGGAGTTCGAACGGACCTGGGCAGACCGGGCGACCCAGAAGGAGGCGGCGGAATGACGGACGAGCTGGAAATCTACCGCCGCCAAGGCTTCGCTCAAACGCTCGGCCTGGGTCTCGCCCCGGCCGTCGTGGTCGTGGACTTCGTGGCCGGCTTCACCGATCCGGCGCATTTCGGCGGGGGCAACATCGCCCAGGCGATCGTGCGGACGGTCGAACTGCTCGCGCTGGCCCGGCGCAACCGTTGGCCGGTCGCGCACACCCGCGTCGTCTACGCCGATGACGGCTCGGACGCCGGCGTGTTCGCGGCCAAGGTGCCCCCGCTGCTGACGCTGACGGAAACCAGCCCGCTCAGCCAGATCGTCCCCGAACTGACGCCGGTAGCCGGTGAACTCGTGATCCGCAAGCGCCAGGCCAGTGCCTTCTTCGGCACCGGCCTGGCCGGTTGGTTGGCGTACCGCCGGGTGGACACCGTCCTGGTCGCCGGCTGCACCACCAGCGGCTGCGTGCGCGCCACGGTCGTCGACGCTTGTGCGCATGAATTCCGGCCGGTCGTGATGGCCGACTGCGTAGGCGACCGCGCCATCGGCCCGCATGAGGCCAACCTGTTCGACATGGGCCAGAAGTATGCCGACCTGATGGATCTTGCCGGCTTGGAGGCTGCGTTCGCCCGCCAATCCGCCGCATGAAGGAGCTGACGATGTTGAACCGCCGCACCGCCCTGGGCCTGTTGGCCGGAACCGCTCTCGCCATGCCACGGATCGCCCACGCCGCCACCGCCGCCGCCGACGACATCATCGTCGGTGCCACCGTTCCCATCACCGGCCCGCTCGCCGGGTCCGGCCTGCAGTATTACGACAGCTTGCAGATGGCGCAGGACGACATCAATGCCGCTGGCGGCATCAACGGCCGCAAGCTGCGGATAGTGTTTGAGGACACCCAGGCCTCCAACAGTGTGGCCGTCAACGCGTTCATCAAGTTGTCGCAGCAGCTCGACCCCGTGTTCATCTTCCTCAGCAGCTACACGATCCAGAACCTCGCCGTTGAGCAGGCGGTCGCCAAAGCCGCCATTCCCACCGTCTATGCCGGCGGTGGCGTCGCGATCGCGGACAAGAAAAACCCTTGGATGTTCCGCATCCGGCCGCCGGACACCATGGCGGGTGAAGCCACCGGCGAGGCGCTCGTCACGCGGATGAAGGCCAGTGATGTCGGCATCCTCCAGGTCCAGGACGACTACGGCGCCGCCTCGGCCAATGCGATCGAGGCCGTGCTAGGCCGGGCCAACATCAAGGTGGTCGGGCGCGAGACCTACGGCGCCCGCGACAACGACTTTTCCGCCCAACTCCTGTCGCTCAAGAACAAGGGCGCCCAGGCGCTGGTCGCCATCTCCTACGTGCGAGATGGCGCCCTGGTCCTGACGCAGCGGCGGACCTTGGGCATCACCGCCCCGCTCATCGGTAACTCGTCTTTCGTCAATCCCGCCCTGCTAGACTTGGTTACCCCGGCCGACGTCGATGGCATCTACAGCATCATGGACGCCGTGATCGGCGCCGCCCGGAGTCCCGCAAGCGGCGCATACGCGGCCAAGTTCCTCGACCGCTTCAAGATGCGCGCCGATCCGTTCGGCTCCTGTTACTACGACGCCGCGATGATCCTGGCCGATGGACTGCGCAAAGTCGGCACCGACAAGCCAAAGCTGCGCGACTACTTCGCCGCCGTGAAGGGCTATGACGGCGTCACCCGCACCTACACCACCGACGACCGCAACGACATGGCGCACAGCGTGGCGCTCGTGAACTTCGTGCCGGACACCAAGGACATCAAGCTGGTCGCCAACTACCCCGCCCACCCTGTCTGACGTGGCGCAATTCCTCCAGCTCCTGGTCGGCGCGCTCGCGATCGGCAGTATCTACGCCGTCATCGCGCTAAGCTTCGAGCTGGCCTACGAGGCGACAGGCGTGGTGAACTTCGCCACTGGCCAGCTCGCGGTCGTCGGCGCGCTGGTCGGCGCGTCCTCTCTCGCCTACACGCAGGCTGGATTAGCCGTCTCCTACCTTGGCACCTTCGTGGTCATGGCCGTGGTCGGCCTGGCCTTCTTCCTGACGGTGTTCCAACCGCTTCGCGGCAAGTCGGCCGTGACCATCGTGATTGGCACCGTGGCCATCGGCATCTCCATCCAGAATATCTCGCAGCTGGTCTGGGGACCGTTGCCGGTCCGCGCCGCCTCGCCGGTGGGCAATGACCTGCTATACCTGGGCGGCGCCGTCATCCCGGTGCACGCCATCCTCGTCGTCGCTGTGACCGCGGTCCTCATCACCGGCGTCTACCTGCTGATGCACAGCACCTTCGTCGGCCGGCAGTTCCGAGCGCTGGCGCAGGATCCAGAGGCCGCCCGCCTCATGGGCATCCGCGTCACCTGGGTTTACTGCTTCACCTGGGTGCTCGTCGCGACCCTCGCCGGCGTCGCCGGCGTCCTGCTTTCGCCCATGTGGTTCATCGACGTGAACATGGGCGACAGCCTCGCGCTGAAGGCCTTCGCCGCCGCCGTGATCGGTGGCTTCGGCAGCATTCCGGGGGCTATCTGCGGCGGCATCCTTGTCGGGCTCTCCGAGATCTTCGGTGCCAGCTACATCTCGTCCGCCTACAAGGACGCGCTGGTCTTCATGCTCATGATCGTTTTCCTGCTGGTCCGTCCGCAGGGGCTGTTCGGCGAACGGATCGGGGAACGCGGATGATGGTGCGGGCGACCGTCCTCCTTGCTGCAATCCTGATTCTGGCGGCTCCCATCATCGTGCCGGCTTACAGCCTGCGCGTGCTCGACCTCGCCATCATCTCCGCCATCGCCGTGCTGGGCCTGATCTTCGCGTTCGGCTGGGCCGGCCTGATCCACCTGGCGCAGGCGGCGTTCGTCGGCGTCGGCGCCTACACGGCCGCCCTGCTCACCACCCGCGCCGGGTTCGGGTTCTGGTCGGCACTCCCCGTCGCCGTCCTGCTCGGCGCCGGGCTCAGCCTGGCCGTGGGCGCGCCCCTGCTCCGGCTACGCGGCCACTACCTCGCCCTCGCCACCGTCGGCCTGAACGTGACGATGGAGATCGTTACCAAGAACTGGACCGGGTTGACCGGCGGCGACGACGGCGTCAGTGGTATTCCCGCCATCTCCATCGGCAGCTTCGACATCAGCTCGGACCTGCGCTTCTACTATCTCGCCCTCGCCTTCCTCGTTCTGGCCGGACTGGTAGCCGCTGCCATCCGCGCGTCCCGCTTCGGCCGCGACATGCTTGCCGCCCGCGACGACGAGATGGCATGCCGCGCCAGTGGCGTGGACGTCGTGCGCACGAAGCTGCTGGCCTTCACGCTGTGTGGCGCATATGGCGCGATCAGCGGCGCGCTCTACGCCCATTATGCGAACTACATCGCTCCCAGCGACTTTGACGGCGTTCGCGCCATCACCCTCCTCGTCATGCTGATCGTGGGCGGCGAGGTGTCCATCCCCGGGGCTGTTGCAGGCTGCGTCCTGGTCAGCTTCGCACCGGAATGGCTCCGCTTCGTCGGGCAGGCTTACCTGACGGTGTTCGGCGCCGGCATCATCCTCGTCCTCGTGCTGCTGCCTGGCGGGCTCGCCGGTGCGGTCGGCCAGATCCATACCCGCTATGCCCATCGCCACGCTTGAACACACGGCCCGGGCGGCGGTCGTGCAGGACGACATCCTCGTCGTCTCTGCCCTGACACGAACCTTCGGCGGCCTGAGGGCCGTCGATGCCGTCGACCTCGCCGTCCCCCGCGGGGGCGTGCGCGCCCTGATCGGCCCAAACGGCGCGGGCAAGAGCACGATGGTCAACATGCTGTCGGGTGCGACCCGGCCTTCCTCCGGCCAGATCCGCCTCGATGGCCGTGAGTTGTCGGGGTGCAGCGCCACGGTCGTCTCCCGCGCCGGCATGGTCCGCACGTTCCAGAACGGCCGGTTGTTCCACCGCTTGACAGTGCTCGAAAACGTGCTCGTCGGCGCTGCCGGGCTCTACCGCAGCGGCCTGATCCGCTCGGTGATCCGCAGTTCGTCGTTCCGCGCCGAGGAGGCACGGATGCGCGACCAGGCCCACGCTCTGCTGGCGCGGCTCGGGATGGACGCGGATGGCGGTCGTGCGGTCGGCTCCCTCCCGTATGGGAAGCAGCGCAAGATCGAGATCGCCCGCGCCCTCATTGGAAACCCGAAAGTCTTGCTGCTCGACGAACCTGCGGCCGGCCTTAACTCCGGCGAGGTTGAGGGACTGATTTCGCTGGTGCACGACCTTCGCGCCGGCGGGCTCAGCATTCTGCTGATCGAGCATAATATGGGCCTGATCATGCGCCTAGCCGACGGCATCACGGTCATCAATTTCGGCCAGAAGATTGCCGAGGGCACTCCCGCCGAGATCCGCAACGACGCCCGGGTTATCGAGGCCTACCTCGGACGGAGTCGCGCGTATGCTCGAGTGTGAGGGCTTGGACGTGGCTTACGGGCCGGTGGTGGCCCTCCGCGGGGTGAGCCTACGCGTCGGGATGGGCGAGTGCGTGGCCCTGCTGGGCTCCAATGGCGCGGGCAAGACGACGCTGCTCCGAGCGCTATCCGGCCTGATCCGCCCGCGCCACGGCGCCATCACCTTCGATGGCGCCCTCATGGCCGGACTCTCGCCAGAGAAGCGAGTTCGCGCTGGCCTGGCCCACGCTCCGGAACGGCGCCGCATCTTCCCAGGCTTGACGGTAAGGGAAAACCTTGAAGTCGCGACCGCGGCCTGGAAGCGCCCAGGCCAGTCCAGCGCCGCCGACCTCGAC
>CAXTVQ010000098.1:0-12926 GCA_964247705.1 uncultured Acetobacteraceae bacterium
CTGGACGAGCTGGCCAACGACATCACGCAAACCACCCCGGCCGCGTTCGAACCCACGATCGACTACGTGGTCGTGAAGATTCCCCGGTTCACCTTCGAGAAGTTCCCCGGCACCCCTGCCCTGCTCTCCACCGCGATGAAGTCGGTCGGCGAGGCAATGGCGATCGGCCGCTCCTTCGCCGAGGCGCTGCAGAAGGGCCTGCGCTCGATGGAGACGGGCTACTCCGGCCTCGACGCGATCGAGCCACCCGGCGATGGCGGGCGGGATGCGTTCCGGGCGGCGCTGTCGCAACCGCGGCCGGACCGGCTGCTCATGGCGGCCCAGGCGCTGCGGGCCGGGCTCTCGATCGAGGATATCCACGCCGCCAGCCGCTTCGACCCGTGGTTCCTGCGCGAACTCGCCCGCATCGTGGCGGCCGAGCGCGCCGTCGCCGCCTCAGGCCTGCCCACCGACGCCTACGGATTGCGGCAACTGAAAGCGCTTGGCTTCTCGGACAAGCGCCTGTCCGAACTGACGGGGCAGCCGGAACCCGCCATCGCCGCCGCCCGGGACGCGCTCGGCGTGCACCCGGTCTACAAGCGCATCGACACCTGCGCCGGAGAGTTCGCCTCCGCCACCCCCTACATGTATTCCACCTACGAGGGCGGCTTCGGCACCCCCGCCTGCGAGGCCGACCCGACCGACCGGCGCAAGGTGGTCATCCTGGGCGGCGGCCCGAACCGCATCGGCCAGGGCATCGAGTTCGACTATTGCTGCGTCCACGCCGCCTACGCCCTGCGCGAGGCCGGGTTCGAGACGGTGATGGTCAACTGCAACCCGGAAACCGTCTCCACCGACTACGACACGTCCGACCGGCTGTATTTCGAGCCGCTCACCGCCGAGGACGTGATCGCCCTCGTGAAGCGCGAGCAATCGAACGGCACCGTGCTCGGCTGCATCGTGCAATATGGCGGACAGACCCCGCTGAAGCTGTCTCACGCGCTGGTGGCGGCCGGCATCCCCATCCTCGGCACCTCGGCGGACGCGATCGACACGGCGGAGGACCGGGAGCGGTTCCAGGCGCTGCTGCAACGGCTCGACCTGCGCCAGCCGAAGAACGGCCTCGCCCGCACGCCCGAGGAGGCGGAGGCGATCGCAGCCACCGTCGGCTATCCTGTGGTGCTGCGCCCGTCGTACGTGCTCGGCGGCCGGGGCATGGAGATCGTGCACGACCGGACGGGACTGCAGCGCTACATCCGCGAGGCCGTCCGCGTCTCGGGCGACAACCCGGTACTGGTGGATCACTACCTCAACGACGCGATCGAGGTGGACGTGGACTGCATCGCCGACGGCCAGACCGTCTACGTCGCCGGCGTCATGGAGCACATCGAGGAAGCCGGGATCCACTCCGGTGACAGCGCCTGCTCCCTGCCGCCATACAGCCTTTCTCCCGCCACGGTGACGGAGTTGAAGGGGCAGACCGAGGCGATGGCCAAGGCGCTCGGCGTGGTCGGGCTGATGAACGTGCAGTATGCGATCAAGGACGGGGAGATCTTCGTGCTCGAGGTGAACCCGCGCGCCAGCCGCACCGTGCCGTTCGTCGCCAAGGCAACCGGTGTCCCGATTGCCAAGATCGGCGCCCGCGTCATGGCCGGCGCGCGGCTGGCCGAGTTCAAGCTGGACGACCAGGCGATCGCGCCGCATGTCGCGGTGAAGGAGGCGGTGTTCCCGTTCGCCCGCTTCCCCAACGTGGACACCATCCTCGGCCCGGAGATGAAGTCCACCGGCGAGGTGATGGGCCTGGACGCCTCGTTCGAGCGCGCTTTCGCCAAGTCGCAGTTAGGGGCCGGCGTGAAGCTGCCGGAGGCGGGGACCGTGTTCCTCTCCGTGCGCGACGCCGACAAGCCGAGCCTGGTGCCGATGGCCCGGCGGCTAACGGAGATGGGGTTCCACATCACCGCAACCGCCGGCACCGCCAAGCGCATCGCGGACGCCGGACTGCCGGTGAAGCTGGTGAACAAGGTGCTGGAGGGCCGGCCGCATTGCGTGGACGCGATCCGCTCGGGCGAGATCCAGCTCGTGATCAACACCGCTGGCGGTGCGCAGTCGCTTGCGGATAGTTTCGACATTCGCCGCTCCGCCCTCACTCATGGCGTGCCGCACTACACTACGATCGCGGGCGCGCGCGCTGCGGTGCACGCCATTGCCGCCTTGAAAGCGGGAACGCTTGAAGTTGCTCCACTTCAGTCCTACTTTCGCGGATCGTTCTGAGGGCCGCGGCCAGGCGACCGAGTTGCCTTGCCGTGCCGTCACCGACCCCCACCCTTCCCGGAACCGCGTATCTTGCAGAAATTCCCGATGACCGCTCCCGGCCTTGTCCGACTCGAAACGGAGCTGCGCACCCTGAAATCGCAGGAACGACCAGCCGTCATCCGCGCCATCGCGGAAGCGCGCAGCCACGGCGACCTCAGCGAAAACGCCGAATACCACGCCGCCCGGGAGCGCCAGTCCTTCATCGAGGGCCGCATCATCGAGCTGGAGGAAATCGTCTCCGGCGCCGAGGTGATCGACCCGGCAACGCTGTCCGGGGACCGCGTGAAGTTCGGCGCCCACGTCAAGCTGGTGGACGAGGAGACGGACAAGGAAGCCACCTACCAGATCGTCGGCATGCATGAGGCCGACATCAAGCAGGCGCGCCTGTCGATCTCCTCGCCGTTGGCTAAGGCGCTGATCAACAAGAAGGTCGGCGAGACCATCTCCGTCCCCGCACCCGGTGGTGACCGCACTTACGAGATCCTGTCCGTCAGCTTCGGCTAACCCCCTCCCTTCTCCCTCTCCCGCCTGCGGGAGAGGGCCGGGGTGAGGGCCGTCAGGAACGACACCGATGATAACGCTCGCCGACGTTCAAGCCGCCGCCGAGCGCATCTCCGGCCGAGTCATCCGCACACCCACGCTGCATTCCCACGCCGTCAGCGTGGCGACCGGCGCTCATGTCACGCTCAAGCTCGAGAGCCTGCAGGCGATCGGCTCGTTCAAGGAGCGGGGGGCGGCCAACAAGCTGGCCCTGCTCACCCGCGAGGAACGCGCCGCCGGCGTGGTGGCGATGTCGGCCGGGAACCACGCCCAGGCAGTCGCGCGCCATGCCAGCCTGCTCGGCATCGCAGCCACCATCGTCATGCCGCGGTTCACCCCGGCAACCAAGGTCTCCCGCACCGCAGCCTGGGGCGCGCACGTGGTGCTGCACGGCGAGACGCTGGTGGACGCCGCCTTCCACGCCCGGCTGCTCGCGGCCGAGCAGGGGCTCGTGTTCGTCCACCCCTACGACGACCCGGCGGTGATGGCCGGCCAGGGCACCCTGGCGCTCGAACTGCTGGAGGACGTGGGCGAGCTGGACGTGTTGCTGGTCCCGGTGGGCGGCGGCGGCATGATCGCCGGCTGCGCCACCGTGGCCGCCGCGCTGCGCCCGGGGTTGGAGGTGATCGGCGTCGAGGTGGCAGGCTACGCGTCGCTTGGCCAAACCTTGGCCGGCCGGGTCGTGGAGGTCGGCGGCCCCACCATCGCCGAGGGCATCGCGGTACGGGACGTGGGCGTGGCCCCGCTGGAGGTGATACGCGCCCACGTGACGGACGTAGTTTCGGTTCCGGAACGGGTCGTGGAGGACGCGATCGCGTTGCTGGCCGAGGGCGCCAAGCTGGTCGCCGAGGGGGCAGGCGCCACCGGTGTCGCCGCATTGCTCGCCTTCCCGGACCGGTTCCGCGGCCGCCGTGTCGCCACAGTGGTGTGCGGCGGCAACATCGATGCGCGGATCCTGGCCAACGTGCTGCTGCGCGGGCTCCTGCGCGATGGCCGCCTGCTGCGGCTGCTGCTGGAAATCCCGGACCGCCCCGGCGTGCTGGCCGACATAGCCGGGCGCATCGCGGCAAGGGGCGGCAACGTGATCGAAGTCACGCACCAACGCCTGTTCGCCGCCCCCTCGGTACAGACAGCGGAGCTGGAAGTGATGGTGGAAGCCCGCGACCCGGTCCACGCCAACGAAATCGCGGCGGCGCTGGAGGAATGCTACGTGGTTCGAAGAGCCTGACCGTCTTCTCCCCCTCCCCTTGAGGGGGGACGGGGGGAAAGGGTGCCCCGCGCCCAATGCTTGTCGAGATGCCTCCCCCTCTCTCGAGGCGGGAGGGAAAAACTACGCCGCGATCCCCCGCCGGTCCGCGTACAGCGCCAGCCGCCTGGCCGCATTCGGCGCCATCGGCCGCGCCTCGCCCATCTCGAAGGCCGGCAGCTCCTCCGCATAGTGGCACGCCGAAAGATGCCCCGGCGCCACCGTCCGCAACGCCGGAACCTCCGTCCGGCAGCGCTCCGTCACGAACGGGCACCGCGTGTGGAAATGGCAACCCGTCGGCGGATTGAGCGGGCTCGGCACGTCCCCGCCCGGCACCTGCCGCGCCAGCTTCTGCGCCGGGTCCGGGCGCGGGATCGCGGAGAGCAGCGCCCGCGTGTAGGGATGCAGCGGCCGGGCGAACAACTCGTCCCGTGCCGCCGTTTCCACGATCCGGCCGAGATACATCACCGCCACCCGGGTCGCGACGTGCTTCACGACGGCAAGGTCGTGCGCGATGAACAGGTAGGACAAGCCGAGCCGCGCCTGCAGGTCGCTCAGCAGGTTCACCACCTGCGCCTGCACCGACACGTCCAGCGCCGAGACTGGCTCGTCGCACACCACCAGCGCCGGCTCCAGCGCCAGCGCCCGCGCGATCCCCACGCGTTGCCGCTGCCCGCCGGAAAACTCATGCGGGTAGCGCCGCGCGTGTTCTGGGGTAAGGCCCACCAGGCTCAACAGCTCCGCCACACGCTCCCGCCGCTTGGGCCCTGCACCGTAGCCGTGGATGCGCAACGGCTCGTCCAGCGTGTCGCCAACGGTCATGCGGGGGTTGAGCGAGGCGAACGGATCCTGGAACACGATCTGCATCCGCCGACGCAGCCGGCGGAGCTGGGCGCCGGGGAGGCTGGTGATGTCCTGCCCCTCGAACTGCACCGACCCGGCGGTGGGCTCGATCAGCCGCAGCACGAGGCGCGCAGTGGTGGACTTGCCGCAGCCGCTCTCCCCCACCAGCGCCAGCGTCTCGCCGCGGGCGAGGCTGAAGGACACGCCGTCCACCGCGCGAACCAGCCCGGAACGGGTGCGGAAATGCTTGGCGAGGCCGGTCGCTTGCAGGAGGTCGCTCATGCCGCGATCGCCTCGACCGGCGCCCGGATGCAGGCAGCCTCGTGACCCGGCGCCAGCGCCAGCAACGGCGGTTGCGCCGCCATGCAGGCCGGTGCGCCGAACACGCAACGGGGGTGGAAGCGGCACCCGGGCGGCAAACGCCCGGCGGAGGGCACCGTGCCCTCGATGGCCAGCAGCCGGTCCCGCGTCTGTTCCAGCCGGGGCACGCTGCCGAGCAAACCGAGCGTGTACGGATGCTGCGGATCGTCGAACAGCGCCGCCGCGGTCGCCCGCTCGACGACGCGGCCGGAGTACATGACCGCAACCTCGTCCGCCATCTCGGCCACCACGCCGAGGTCGTGGGTGATCAGCACGATGGCCATCCCCGTCTCGCGCTGCAGATCGCGCAACAGGTCCAGGATCTGCGCCTGCACCGTTACATCCAGCGCCGTGGTGGGCTCGTCGGCGATCAGCAGGTCGGGCGCGCAGGACAGCGCCATCGCGATCATCACCCGCTGCCGCATGCCGCCGGACATCTGATGCGGATACTCGTCCAGCCGCCGGTCGGGCGCTGGGATGCGCACGCGGTCCAACGCGGCGGCGGCGCGGCGGCGCAGGTTGCGGGCGCCGCGGTCATGCGCGCGCATCGCCTCCTCGATCTGGCTGCCGACGGTGTAGGCCGGGTTCAGGCTGGTCATCGGCTCCTGGAAGATCATCGCGATCCGCTTGCCGCGCAGCCCCCGCATCGCCGCCGGCGGCAGGCGCAACAGGTCCTGCCCATCGAACACCACGCGGCCCGCCGAGGTGCGGCCCGGCGGCGGCACCAGGCGCATCACCGAGAGCGACAGCATGGATTTGCCGCACCCGCTCTCCCCCACGATGCCCAGCGTGCGTCCGCGGTCCACCTCGAGGCTCACCCCGTCCACGGCGGCGAAAGGGGTAGGCTGGCCGGGAAATTCGGTGCGCAGCGCCTCGATCTGCAGCAATGCGGTCATGCGCGGGCCCATCGTTGTTGCAGCCAGAGGCGTTCGAGCCAAGGTCCAGCGGCAAGGCCGAACGCGGCGGCATAGGCCGGCACCAGCATCAAGCTGTAGCGCGGCGTCGCGACAGTGGTGGCGGCATGTAAGGCCAGGATAAACAGCCCCGGCAGCACGAAGGCCAGCCGCAACCGGTCCCGCCGCCGCACGGCCTGCCACACCATCACGGCGAAGAACGGCACGGTCACCAGGCTGAAATACTTGCGTACCCAGAGCGACTTCCACGCCATCACCAGCGTGACCAAGCTGAACCGCACCGGATGCGGCCAGACATAGTTCGTCAGCAGGTAGCCGACCTGATCCGCCGGGTTCGGCGCATTGGCAGCCAACTCCCGCACCATGGCGGTATTGCCGACCATGTAGAACGTGTCCGGACGGTCCTGCCACCCGAGCCGGGCCACCGAGCCGGGTGCCACTAGCCGCGCCGCCGCCGGGCCGAAACCGGGCAGCGCGTAGAGCCACTGCGTCGCCCACTCGCCCGGCGTCATCGCGTCGTAAGCTACGCGCTGGGCGAGAATGAACCCCGCGTAGCCCGAGGTCGGCGCCGCCGTACCGAATAGTGCCTCGTTACGCAGCGACCAGGGCGCCATGGTGGCCCCGGCCAGCACGCACGCACCCAGCATCGACAACCCGAGCCGGCGGTGCCAGACCGCGATCAGCAGCCCGGCCAGCCCGATCATGGCCGTGAGATACAGGTATTCCGGACGCGCCAGGGTCAGCAGCCCGAGCGTCACGCCGAGGCCCATGGCCGTCGAAACGCGAGGCCGGCGTACCAGCAGGACCAGCAGCAGACCACTCAGCGCGGCGAGGGGCAGGCTGAGCGCCTCGGTCATCGCGGTGCGGGCGTAGACGGCGTACTCCGTCGTCCCCAGCCCCGCCGCCAGCAAGGCCACCCAGGCCGCCGAGCGCGGGCCGCCGATGGCCAGCGTAGACCGCCAGACCAGAAGCAACGTCCCCGCTATCAGAACGACCTGCAACGGCACCAGCAAGCCGAGCGACCCGGGACAGGATGGAATCGCCGTCCATGGCGCGCCACGCACGCAAGCCGCCGCCTCGGCCAGCGCCGGGTCAAGCGACGCCACCGCCGCGACCAACGCCGGGTACAAGGGCGCAGTATAAGCGCCAGGCTTGCCCGTCTCGCCCCAACGCCCGTTGGTGTAGGTGCCCGTCCGCTGCAGATCGCTGGCGATGCCGAGATAAAGCGGCTGGTCGTAGGCAGCGAGGTTCTGCGGCTTCAGCGTGGCAAGCCCGAACAGGATGCAGCCGAGTGCGACGACAGCCGCCAGCAACCACTCCCGAGGGCGTGGCGCATCCGGCGCGGCCGACGACTGCGACGTCCCGGCTGGGGCAATCCCGGCCGGGACCGCCGCTGCGATGCTCAGGCGCGGTAGTCCGTCTTGCCGCCCTCGATCTGCCGCATCGCAGACTCCCACGCCCACTCGCAATGCGCGAGCGTGCCTTCGTGGTCGAACTGCTTGGCCGTGTGCTCGCATACCTCTGCCGGCGGAAGGATCAGCTCCCCGTCACCCGCGGCGACCTGCGCCTGGCACGCCCGCTCCAGGTAGTACAGGTCGCTCCACGCCTCCGGAACCGTGCGCCCGCCGACCAACAGGCCGTGGTTGCGCAGGATCATGGCGCGGTTCGGCCCGAGGTCGTGCACCAGCCGGTCCCGCTCGTCGAGGTCCAGCGCGATGCCCTCGTAGCCGTGATAGGACATGCGGCCGTAGAAACGGAGCGCGTGCTGGCTCATCGGCAGCAACCCGCGCTTCTGGGCGGAGATCGCGATACCGGCGGCCGTGTGAGTGTGCACCACGCACATGATGTCCGGCCGCGCCATATGGATCGCCGAGTGGATGCAGAACCCGGCGGCGTTCACCTTGCGCGCCGACATTCCGGCCTGGTGCGCTTCCTCGATGATGTTGCCGTCGAGGTCGATCTTCACCAGGTCGGAGGCGCGCATTTCATCGAACAGCACACCATACTGATTGATCAGGAAGTGGTGCTCCGGCCCGGGCAGCCGGGCGGAGATGTGGGTGTAGACCCAATCCGTCATGCGGTGGTGCGCCACCAACCGGTAGAGCGCGGCCAGATCGCAGCGGATCTGCCACTCCTCGGACGACATGCCACCGAGGGCGGAGGGCGCGGTCTGAACGTTCATGGCGGACACTCCTTCAAGATGCTCGAGTGTCCGCCCTCATGCCGCTGCCGGTCAAGCTAGGCGCAGTTAGCGCTGGCCGACCTGGGTCGGATGGCTGAACGTAACCGGGGCAAGCCCGGCCTGATCGTGATCGGCGAAAACGGGCGCGCAGGCGGCCATGGCCAACACGGCGGCAACAGCAAGCAGGCGGAATGCGTTGAAACGGATCATGATGCTGGCTCCAAGAACAAGCGGCGGTTCGGATACCGTCCGGTATGCGGAATAGATACCACTCGGTATCCGGATTACAAGCGGTATTTGAGGAGCAATCTGTTGCCGGTCACGAGGGAGGAGAGCCAGCGCCGCACCCGCGAGCGGTTGGTGGAAGCCGCACAGCAGACCGTGGCCCGGTGCGGCTACGGCGGAAGCAGCATCGGCGCGATCGTCGAGGCCGCCGGGTTCACCAAGGGCGCGTTCTTCTCCAATTTCGAGAGCAAGGACGAGCTGTTGTTGGAGGTGCTCCGCCGCCATTTCCGCAACGAACTGGCCGGTATGGCTGCGATCCTGGAGCAGTCGTCCGGCCAGGAGGATCTAGGCGCAGCACTCGATGCCTATGTCGACCAGATCGCCCTCAACACGGATTGGATGACACTCGGCGTGGAGCTGGCGTTGCACGCGAGCCGGGATGCCGGTTTCGCTGTCGGTTACTTGCAGATACGGTCCGATTTCGCCCTGGCCTTGGGCCGGCTGGCGACGCAGGTGTTCGCCCGCTATGGGCGTTTGCCCCCGATGCAGCCGGAGGGATTGGGCAACATGTTGCTCTCCCTGGTGCAGGGCATCGGGCTGTCCGCCGCCGCCGGCACGGCCCAGCCGGCGCCCAGCGTGTTCACCTGCCTCGTGCTGGACGGGCTGATCGCAGCCGCGGCGCCGATCGAGGATGCAGCCATTAGTTAGCAGGCCCATCTCTCGCCTCCCCGTGTGGGAGGGGTCGGGGGGTGCAGCCGACGCAGCTTCCCAGAACTGGCCCCCTCCCCTGGCCCTCCCACAAAGAGAGGCGAACGACGTCCCGCCCGGCCTAGTGGATCTCGCCGGATTTGCGGACCGCCTCGCGCAGCTTGGCGGGGGTGAATGCCGGGTCGGCACAGATGTCGAGGATCACCTTCTCCCGCCGGGCGATCAGGTCGATCGCGTCCGGCAACCGTTTCACCACGTCCGCCGGGATCACCACGGCGCCGTGCGCGTCGGCGTGGATCACGTCGTCATGGGCGCAGTTCATGCCGAACACGTTGACCGGCTGCCCATAGCTCACCAGGTGCACGTGGGCGTGGCTCGGCCCCACCTTGCCGCCGACGATCTGGAAGCCGGGCGCCAGCATCGCCGTATCGCGGAAGGAGCCGTTGGTGACGCAGCCGAGCGCGCCCAACGCCTTGTGCACGGTCGAATGCACCTCGCCCCACCACGCGCCGTAGCCGGGTTCGTCGTCCAGGTCCTGCAGCACGACCACGCTCGGCATCGCGGCCTCGGCCACGTAATCGTACCAGTCCAGCCGGTCCGCCACCGGGGCGCGCGGCTTCTCCTTGGCGCGGATGAAACCGACCCGGGCGAGGCCCACGATCGGCTTGCCCTCCGGCACCGCGGCGACCATGGGGGCGGTGGTGAACCCGATCGCCCGGCGCTCCGGCGCCACCAGTTCGAGCCCGTTGCAGATCGTCGGCGTGTCCCAGACCGCCAGCGCGTCGAGATCGTCCTTGGTGAATGGATAGTGCATCCGCTTTCCCTTCCGCCCATGTTTCGCACAGCATGTTTCGCACAGCATGTTTCGGGCAGCATCCGCCGGGCAGGCAGGAGTGACAAGATGGGCGGGCAAGCGAGACCGATCGCGCGCGGCGGGCAGGCGGTGTACGGGGCGGCGATCGGCATCCTCATGCTGGAGGCACGCTTCGCCCGCGTGCCCGGCGACATGGGCAACGCGCTCACCTGGCCGTTCCCCGTGCAATACCGCGTGGTCCGCGGCGCCAGCCCCGAGCGCGTCGTGCTGCACCGGGCGGAGGGGCTGCTGCAGCCTTTCTTGGACGCAGCAGCGGATCTGGTGGCGCACGGCGTGGCCGCGATCACCACCAATTGCGGCTTCCTCTCGCTGTTCCAACGAGAGTTGGCGACACACGCCGGGGTTCCCGTCGCGACCAGCGCCCTCATGCAAGTGCCGTGGGTGCAGGCGACGCTGCCGCCGGGTCGCGTGGTGGGGGTGGTCACGATCTCGGCCGGAAGCCTCACCTCGGCGCATCTGGAGGCGGCCGGCGCATCCGTGGCCACCCCCGTGGTGGGCTGCGAAGGCGGGCGCGAACTGTTCCCCGTGCTGATCCGCGCCGAACGCGACGATCTCGACACCGAGGCGGCTGAGGCGGACGTGCTAGCGGCGGCCCGCACCCTGGTGGCCGAGCACCCGGCGGTCGGCGCGATCGTGCTGGAATGCACCAACATGCCGCCCTACGCTCAGGCGGTCAGGCGCGCGACCGGACTGCCGGTGTTCGACTCGGTGACGCTGGTGCATTGGCTACACGGGGCGGTGCAAGGCCAGCTTGACCGAACATAACATAACCAGTATTGTTTTGTTATGGCTGCGAACACCCGCATGGCGACTGCCGTCCAGATCCTCTGCGTCATTGCGTATCGCGGCGAGGGCGGTGCGACGTCGGAGATCGTCGCCCGCAGCCTGCGCACCAACCCCGTGGTGGTCCGCCGCCTGCTGAAATGCATGGAGCAGCGCGGCCTGGTCCATGTCCGGCCCGGCAAGGATGGCGGCGTGCAGCTCGGACGGACGCCGGAGGAGATCACGCTGGACGAGATCTACCGCGCCGTGGAGACCGACACCGCCGTTTTCGCCCTGCGGCCCGGCAGCAATCCGAACTGCCCGGTGGACCGCAGGATGAAGGATCTGCTGTGCCCCATCTTCAGCACCGCGGACGAAGCCGTCACGGGCACGCTCGGCCGGGTGACACTCGGCAGCCTGGTCAAGCAGATCGCGTAAGCCGCTTCTACGTGCGTTAAACAGAACATAACCTGTCATGTTCAGTTACCGGAGCCAGGCCACCATGACACCGTCCTCCACCCTCGTGCACACCCCCGTCCGGCGCAGCGCCGCGCCTCCCTCGCAGGTGCTTGCGATCGTCTGCGTCGGTATCGTGCTGGCCAACCTCGACCTGTTCATCGTCAATGTCGGCCTGCCCAATATCGGCCGGGACTTCGCCAGCGCGTCGCTCGAGGACCTTTCCTGGGTGCTGAACGGCTACGCGATCGCCTATGCCGCGCTGCTCGTGTTCTTCGGGCGGCTGGCCGAGCGGCACCGGCGGGACCGCAGCTTCCTGCTCGGCGTCCTGCTGTTCACCGCCGCCTCCGCCGCTTGCGCCGCGGCCACCGGCGTATGGATGCTGGTCGCCTTCCGCGTGGTCCAGGCAGCCGGCGCCGCGCTGATGACGCCGGCCTCGCTCGGCTTGCTGCTCGCGACCTTCCCGCCCGATCGGCGCGGCGGGGCGGTGCGGACCTGGGCCGCGATCGGCGGGTTCGCCGCCGCCCTCGGCCCGCTGGTCGGCGGCGTGCTGGTGCTGGCGAGTTGGCGCTGGATCTTCCTCGTCAACGTCCCGATCGGGCTGCTCGCTCTCGCGGTCGGCTGGTGGCGGCTGCCCCAAGTGCCGGGCCACGCCGTGCCGCGCCCGAGCCCGTGGGCGGCGCTGCTGGTCACCGGGGGGATCGCCGTGCTGACTTTCGGGATCGTGAAGGGCAACGATTGGGGCTGGGCCGCACCCCGCACCCTCGCCACCTTCGCGGTGTCGGCGGCCTGCATCGGCCTGTTCGTCCGCCACTGCCTGCGGTCGGGCAATCCGTTCGTGGACCCGGCGCTGTTCCGCATCCGCCCGTTCACCGGAGCCGTGCTGGTGATGGCGCCCTACTCGGTCGCGTTCGGCGGCATGCTGTTCTCCATCGCCGTCTGGGAACAGAGCGCCTGGGGCTGGTCGGCGCTGCAGACGGGGCTGGCCATCGCGCCCGGGCCGCTGCTGGTGCCGATCACCTCGCTGCTGCTGTCGGGCCGGCTGATCGCCCGGTTCGGCGCCGCGGCCGTGATCACGGCCGGGGTTGTGCTGTTCACGGCCGGGCTGGCGATCTGGGCCGTCTTCGTCGGGGCGGAGCCGAACGCGGTGGCCGTGGTCGTGGGCATGGTGCCGACCGGGATAGGCGTCGGGCTCACCTTCCCGACGCTGATGGGCGTCAGCACGGCCTCGCTGCCGCCCTCCTCCTTCGCGACCGGGTCCGGCGTGATCAACATGATCCGCCAGGCGGCGTTGGCCGTGGGCGTGGCGGTGTTCGTCGCCGTGATCGCCGCGCCCACCACGGCGGCCGCGCACGTGGCAGCGTTCCATCGCGGCTGGTGGATCATGGCGGCGATCACGGCGCTTGCCCTGATCCCGGTGGCGACGCTGATCCGCCCGGCGCGCGCCACGCTTGCTGGCAACCCCGCCTCGAGGGGCTAGATAGAGCGCGCCACCACGACGGAAGACACTCCCATGCACCCAGC
>CAXTVQ010000099.1:0-12825 GCA_964247705.1 uncultured Acetobacteraceae bacterium
ACTCGAACCTACGACCGAGCGATTAACAGTCGCTTGCTCTACCAACTGAGCTATTCGGGATCGGTGCGCGGCGGGGTCTATAGCCGCGTTGCCAGGCGGACGCAAATGAGTATGGTGCGCCCCTCAGCTCCATGCGGCTGACCGAGGCTGGGCACCTTGGGCGAGAGTGGCGGAACGGTAGACGCACGCGACTCAAAATCGTGCGCCGCAAGGCGTGGGGGTTCGAATCCCCCCTCTCGCACCATGTGTTGCCCAGCTTGACGTTTTTGTGATCAATTTAACCGGGGATTGATCGCGAGCGGTGGCCTTTAATGTTGGAACCGCATGGATTCGATCATCAAACCCTATTTTAGACGAACCAATCTCCTCGTCGGGCTCCTGCTGATCGTTCTCATCGCAGTTGGGCCAGCATTTGCAGTGCTGCTGAACCTGCAATCCGAATTGCGCCAGACACGGGTGCTGCAGGCCAGCGCCATGGCGCAGCAGCGGGCCGAGCTGATGGAGGCCTCGGTGAGCGGCCTGATCCAAAGCGCGCGCGAGACGATGATGGCGCTCAGCGTGGCGCAGCGCGTGCGTGAGATGAGGCCAAGCTGCGGCGGGTTGCTCGCCGACGTGCGGCGCAGCGAGAACTCCTACGCCCTGCTCACGGTCGTGCGGCGCGATGGCAGCCCCGTATGCAGCAGCGCCGCCGTCCCGCTGCCGCCCGCCGCGCAACTCAGCCTCGTGCAGCCGTTCCTCTCAGCGGCCGGCTTCACGACAGGGCTCTATACCAATCCGGCGGAGCTGGGGTCACCCCTGCTCAGCTTGGCCCTTCCATTCACGGGCGACGACGGTGCGCCTGCTTTGTTGATCGCGGGGCTGGATCTCCGCCGCTTTGATGCCTTGCTGGCCTCTTTGCGGCAGCAGCCGGATGGGCGGCTGGTGATCGCCGACCGAGAAGGCATCGTCCTGGCGCGCGCTCCGGAGCAATTCACTGCCCCTGGGGACAACCTCGGGGAGATCCGGCGGTTGTTCGATGCCGTCCAGGGCCAGGTCGGACAGAGCGGGGCCGAGCTGTTCGACAGCCCGGACGGGTCGAAACGGGTCGTCGGGTATGTCTCGCCTGGGAAGGATGCCACCAGGCTTTTCGTGGCGGCGGGGTTCGACGTCGCCGACCTGGTTACCGGAATCGACGCCGCAACGAGACGCGGCTACGTGCTGATCCTGCTCGGGGCGTCGCTGTCCGTGCTGCTTGCGCTGGTTCTGGGCAACCAATACCTTCGTGCGCCGATGGCCGTGCTGCTGGAAGCGGCGCGGCGCCTGGGCCGCGGCGACCTGTCGGCCCGCGTTTCGATGCCCACCGGGGCCACCAGCGAGTTCGTCGGCCTCGGCGGCGCCGTCAACGAGATGGCGGCAACCCTGGACCAGCAGCGCGCCGAGTTGCGGGCGCTCAACAACGCGCTCGAACTGCGGGTGGCCGACCGCACGCGCGCGCTGTTGGACAGCAACAACCGCCTCCAGGTCGAGATCGCCGAAAGGGAGCTGACCGAGGCGAGCCTGCGTCAGGCGCAGAAGCTGCAGGCTGTGGGCCAGCTTGCGGGCGGCATGGCGCACGAGTTCAATAATCTGCTGACCGCCATCCTGGGCAGCCTGGAACTCCTCCGCAAACGGATCGGTGCCGACAGCCGGCAGACCAGGCTGCTGGACACGGCGACCAGCGCCGTCGAGCGTGGATCGCGGCTGACGTCGCAGTTGCTGGCGTTTTCGCACAAGCAGCCGCAGCTTTCCATCAGCATGGACATGGCCGAGTCTATCCGCGGCATGGTCAGCCTGCTGGGCACAACGCTGGGTTCTAAGGCGCGGCTGCAGACCCGGATCGACGACGAGTTATGGCCCGCGATGCTCGATCCGAACCAGTTCGAGGCGGCGCTCCTGAACCTTGCGCTGAACGCGCGGGACGCCATGCTGTCCGGTGGCCGGTTGATGATCACGGCGAGCAACGTGACCCTGACGCCCGCGTCCGCATGGACAGACGTGCCGCCGGGCGACTACGTGGAGGTCACCGTGTCCGACACCGGTATCGGGATGTCGGCCGACGTTCACAGCCGCGCGTTCGAGCCGTTCTTCACCACCAAGCCGCCGGGCCAGGGCGCCGGCCTGGGATTGTCGCAGGTGCACGGCATGGTCCGGCAGTCCGGCGGCAGCGTGACCATCAAGAGCCATCCAGGCGACGGTACCAGGATCGCGATGATGTTCCCGCGCAGCCTGGTCAGCGCCGTTACGAAAGACGCCGGGTTCGACGCGACCGTGCCGGCGCTGGGCCGGGACCGCGCCGTGCTGCTGGTCGATGACGACGTCCAGGTGCGTGCGGTGACCGAGGCGGTGCTGATGGACGCAGGCTACACGGTTCTGACCGCGCCGGATGGCCAAGGCGGGCTCGACCTGATGGCCGCCGAGGGCCGCCGCGTCAGCCTGGTGATCTCCGATTACGCGATGCCGGGCATGAGCGGACGCGAGATGCTGCAAGCCGTGAAGCAAGGCTGGCCCGACACGGCGATCCTGCTTGCCACGGGATACGCCGACTTCCTGGACCTGACAGGCAACGACCTGCCGATCGACCAGATCGTCCGCAAACCGTTCCGCAGCAACGACTTGCTTGCCCGCATCCACATGGTGATCCAGCGCCAGGGCCAGCGCTCCCCGACGGCAAACGCCCAAGCGGGGTAGCAGCGGGCACGCTGGAGGTCCGGGCCGGAATCGAACCGGCATACGCGGATTTGCAGTCCGCTGCATCACCACTCTGCCACCGGACCAGCGGCGCGTCATGCCTCTGGCGACCTAGTAAGCCAGCCAGCGCCCGGCGACAACCACCCAGCATGCCACCAGGCGCCAGAACGCCGGCGGCGGTCGTCCTCCAAGCCCAAGTTGCGCCGCAAGGGGCCAGGTTGCCCCGCGCGCCAGGCAGCCCCTATAAGCCACCGCACCGTTCCCGGACGACCCATGCAACAGCCTCAGACCGATTTCACCGCTGCCCGCAACAACATGGTCGATGGCCAGATCCGGCCCAACCGCGTCACCGACCCGCGCGTGCTGGACGCCATGCGTTCGCTGCCGCGGGAGCTGTTCGTGCCGGCCCACCAGTTGCCGCTCGCCTACGTGGACGAGGATCTGCCATTGGGCGAAGGGCGTTACCTGGTCGAGCCGCTGGTGACCGCGCGGCTGGTGCAGATGGCCCGGGTGCGGGAGGGCGACCGGGTGCTGGTCGTGGCTGCCGGCACCGGATACGGCGCGGCCGTGATGGCGGCCTGCAGCAAGCACGTCACCGCACTCGAAGAGGATGACGCGCTGATGACCATCGCTCTGCGGGTCCTGCCGCGCTACGCGCCGTCGGTCAGGCTGGTCAATGGCCGGCTCGCTGCCGGGTTGCCGAGCGACGGCCCCTGGGATGCGATCATGATCGAGGGCGCTGTCACCGCCATTCCGGACGAATATGCCGCGCAATTGGCTTCGGGTGGCCGGCTGGTAACGGTCATGGCGCCGACCGGTGTCTCCGGCGGCCGCGCCGTGTTGGCGGAGCCGGTCGCCACCGGTGCAGGGCAGCGATTGCGGTCCCGCGAGATGTTTGATTGCAACACCCCATTGCTGCCGAACCTGTCGCCGGCGCCGGCTTTCGTTTTTTAGCTCCGTGCGGGCGCGCGCTGGTTGTAGGAGAGTTGGCGGCCCGGTTGCCGGCATGGCAAGTTGGCTGGACGGCCAAGCTGACTGGATAGGCGTGGGGGATGCTGCGGATGCGTAGTCGGTTTGCGATGGTGTTCGGCTTCGGTGCGGCGTGCATGGCCGGGTCTGCGATGGCGCAAACGACGCCGCACACGCTGCAGGAAGCCTTGGCCGCAGCTTACAGCTCCAACCCGACCCTGCTCGCAGCCCGTGCCGCCTTGCGGTCCGTGGACGAGGGCGTGCCGCAGGCCCTGGCCGGCTGGCGGCCGACGATCACGATCCAAAACACCTACGGCGTGAGCAACAGCGCGTTCGGCACCGCTTCCGGCAATGGCTCGTTCGTCCAGGACAATAAGCCCTCATACGCAGTCCAGGCGACGATCACACAGCCGCTCTATAACGGCGGCCGGACCGAGTCGGCCACCCACGCCGCCGAGAACCGGGTGCTGAGCCAGCGCGGCCGGCTGATCGCGACCGAGGAATTGGTGTTCACCAACGTGATCACCGACTTCACCAACGTCATCCAGACCGAGCAGCTTCTGCAGCTCGACATCAACCAGGAACAGGTGCTCACCCGCCAGTTGCAGGCGACCAACGACCGTTTCCGCGTGGGTGAGATCACCCGGACCGACGTGGCGCAGGCCGAAGCGGCGCTGGCCGGCGCACGCTCCACCCGGCAGACCGCGGAGGGCAGCGTGCAGACAGCCCGTGCCGCGTTCCAGCGTGACGTCGGCTTCCTACCCGATCACCTCGTGGCGCCGCAGCCCTTGAAGCTGCCGATCAAGGACGCCGCCGAGGCTTCGCGCATCGCCGCGGCAAACAACCCGACGTTGATCTACACGATGTTCGACGCCGCCGCGTCGAAGGATGCCGTGGACCAGGCGTTCGCGACCATTCTGCCGCAGTTGAACGCCCAGGGAACGGCATTCCAGACCAGCAACTCCGGCCAGACGGAGACCAAGACCAAGGGCGTCACGGGCACGCTCGTGCTGACGGTGCCGATCTACCAGGGCGGCGCCGAATACGCCGCCGTCCGCCAGGCGCGGCAAACCGAGCAGCAGAACCGCAAGACGGTGGACGACACCCGGCGCCAGGTGATCCAGGCGGCGCTGACCTCGTGGGAGACGCTGGTTGCCGCCCGCGCGGCCATCGACAGCACCCGCGCCGCGATTCGCGCCAACGAGATCGCGCTCGAGGGCACGCAGCGCGAGGCTATCGTCGGCAGCCGCACCACGCTGGACGTGCTCAACGCGGAGCAGACGTTGCTGCAATCCCGGTCGCAGTTGATCCAGAACCTGGCCCAGCTAATAACCTCCTCCTACGGCGTCGCCTCGGCGATCGGCCGGCTCACGGCCAAGGACCTTAACCTCAACGTGCCGCTGTATGACGACACCGCCTATTACAAAGCCGTGCATGACCGGCTGTTCGGGACGGGCGACTATGCGGTCAGCCAGCCGGGCCGCTGACGCGTGAGTGGGTCCACACCGCCTGACCCCAAGCTGGGGGCTCCACCGGCTCCCGGCGCGGGGCCGGCTGCCGATCCATCGATGGAGGACATCCTCGCCTCGATCCGCCGGATCCTGAACGAGGACGAAGTGGCACCGGCGAGCCCGAACCCGGACGCCACTGTCGCCGAACCGCACGAGCCGCCGGCCGTGATGGAGCAGCCCAACGCTGGCGGGTCCGGCGGCGGCGACGATGACGGCGTGCTCATGCTCGACGAGGCGATGCTGGTCACGCCCGCCCCGCCGGCCCCCCCGGTGCCGGTTGCCGAACCCGCCGTGGCGCTGCCAGGCGAGGCTGCGGCCCCGGTCGATGGCAGACCGGGCGAAGCTGCGTCCGGCTTGTTGGCGCCAGCGGCTGCGGCCGCCGCGGCGTCCTCCGTGGGGGCGTTGCTGCGAAGCATCTCGCAGGAACGCGGAAGCCAGGTGCACCGCGGTGGGCCGACCATCGAGGATCTGGTGCGCGAGGAGATCCGCCCGTTGCTGAAAGCGTGGCTGGACAACCATCTGCCGCCGATGGTCGAGCGGCTGGTGCGCCAGGAGATCGAGCGGGTGACCGGCCGGGTGTCGTAGCTCCCGCAACGACACGTCACCCTGGTTTGCCAGCAGGGCGCCACGGTCTAGAACCGTCCCATGCTGGACAAATCCTTCGCCCCTGCCGCCGCCGAAGCCGCCCTGTATCAGGCATGGGAGGCCAGTGGCGCGTTCGCCGCCCAGCCCGGCAGCAACGCCACCCCTTTCACCATCATGATCCCGCCGCCCAACGTCACGGGCAGCCTGCATGTCGGCCACGCGCTGACCATGACGCTGCAGGACGTGCTGATCCGCTGGCGCCGGATGCAGGGGCGGGACGCGCTCTGGCAACCCGGCACCGACCATGCCGGCATCGCGACCCAAATGGTGGTCGAGCGTCAGTTGGCCGCCGCCGGCACCACGCGGCAGGCGATCGGCCGGGACGCGTTCACCGACCGGGTGTGGGACTGGAAGGCGGAGTCGGGCGGCGGCATCAGCCGGCAGTTGCGCCGCCTCGGCTCGTCGCTCGATTGGGAGCGCGAGCGCTTCACCATGGACGCCGGGTTGTCGGACGCGGTGCGCGAAGTGTTCGTGACCCTCCATCGGCAAGGTCTGATCTACCGCGACAAGCGCCTGGTGAACTGGGACCCGAAGTTCCAGTCGGCGATCTCCGACCTCGAGGTCGAGGCGCGGGAGGTGAAGGGCCATCTGTGGCACATCCGCTACCCGGTCGAGGGCACGCCGGACTGGATCACCGTGGCCACGACCCGGCCGGAGACGATGCTCGGCGACACCGCCATTGCCGTGCACCCCGAGGACGCGCGCTACGCCGGGTTGGTCGGCCGCCACGCCATCGTGCCGCTGACCGGGCGGCGCATCCCGATCGTGGCCGACACCTACTCGGACCCGGAGAAGGGCACCGGCGCCGTCAAGATCACACCGGCGCATGACTTCAACGACTTCGAGGTAGGCCGCCGCCACACGCTGGCCATGCCGTCCGTCCTGGACCGCGAGGCCCGCGTGACCCTGGCCGAGATCACTTTGGCGGAGGTCCCGGGCATCGCCGACCCGGCCTGGACCGGCACGCTCGCCGGGCTCGACCGCTCGGACGCCCGCAAGCGCATCGTGGCCGAGCTGGAGCGGCTGGAACTGCTGGTGAAGACGGAGCCGCACACCCACCAGGTCCCGCACGGCGACCGGTCGGACGTGGCGATCGAGCCGCTGCTCACGGTGCAGTGGTACTGCGACGCGGCCACGCTTGCCGCCCCCGCCATCGCCGCCGTGGAGAGCGGGCAGACCGTGTTTGTGCCGAAATCGTGGGAGAACACGTTCTTCGCCTGGATGCGCGACATCCAGCCCTGGTGCATCAGCCGCCAGCTCTGGTGGGGGCACCGCATTCCGGCCTGGTACGGCCCGGACGGCGCCGTGTTCGTGGCCGAGACCGAGGCGCACGCGCAGGAGCAGGCCCGCGCGCAGTATGGCCGGGACGAGACGCTGGTGCAGGACGAGGACGTGCTGGACACGTGGTTCTCCTCGGCGTTGTGGCCGTTTTCGACCCTGGGCTGGCCGGAGCGGACGGCGGACCTGGCGCGGTATTATCCTGGCGACGTGCTGGTCACGGGATTCGACATCATCTTCTTCTGGGTCGCCCGGATGATGATGATGGGCCTGCACTTCATGGGCGACGTCCCGTTCCGCACCGTGTGCATCCACGGCCTGGTGCGCGACGAGCGCGGCGCCAAGATGAGCAAGTCCAAGGGCAACGTGATCGATCCGCTGGCCATGGTGGACCAATACGGCACGGACGCACTGCGGCTGACGATCTGCGCCCTGACCGGCCCCGGCCGCGACGTGAAGCTCGGCCCGGCGCGGGTGGAGGAATACCGCCGCTTTGTCACCAAGCTTTGGAACGCGGCCCGGCTGTGCGAGATGAACGAGGTGCGTCCTGACGCGGCCTTCGACCCGGCGTCCGTTCAGGGCCCGCTCGCCCGCTGGATCCTGGATGCGGCGAACGCGGCGGTGATCGAGGCAACCGGCGCGCTCGAAGCGTTCCGTTTCGACGAATACGCCGGCGCCTGCTACCGCTTCACCTGGAACGTGTTCTGCGACTGGTTCCTGGAAGTCGCCAAGCCGTCCTTCGCCACCGACCCGGAGCTGCGCACCGTGGCCGCCCACGTTCTGGCCGTGCAGTTGCGGCTGCTGCACCCGATCATGCCGTTCGTCACGGCCACGCTCTGGGGCGAGTTCGGCTTCGGCGAGGCGGTCGACCTGATCCGTGCTCCATGGCCCAAACCGGCGGCGGTGCCGGACGCGGCAGCGGCACGGGCGGAGCTGGACTGGCTGGTGCGCCTAGTGGGCGAGGTGCGCACCGTGCGCTCGGAGATGAACGTGCCGCCGTCCGTGCTGTCCCCCTTGCTGCTGCGTGACGCCGCCCCGGAGACGATGGCCCGTGCGGAACGCTGGTCCGAGGTGATCGGCCGCATGGCGCGGGCCAGCGAAGTGCGCAGGCTGGACGGCGACCCGCCCCGCAACAGCGCGCAGATGGGGCTGGACGAAGCCACGATCGTGCTGCCGCTCGAAGGCCTGATCGACCTCGATGCAGAGCGGACGCGGCTGAAACGAGACCTGGCCAAGGCGCGGTCCGAGGCGGCGAAGGTGTCGAACAAGCTGGACAACGCCGACTTCGTCGCTCGCGCCAAGCCGGACGTGGTCGAGGAGAATCGCGATCGGCTCGTCCACTTCCAGGCGGAGGCGGCGCGGTTGGAGGCAGCGTTGAACCGGTTGGAGTAGGTCCGATCAATCTCCTCCCTTGTGGGAGCGGCTAGGGGAGGGGTAGCCATAGCTGAGAGGCTGCACGTGTCGCACCCCTTCCCCCGGCCCCCTCCCACGAGGGAAGGGGGAGAAGACGGCCGACGTAAGCCTTAATCGGCCGCCGCGAACACGTCCTCCTCCGCCTGGATCTTCGCCGGGTCCAACTCCATCCCTAAGCCAACCTGCTGCGGCGCGTGGATGTGACCGTCCACCGGGTCCACCGGGTCCCGCAGGAAGTGCTGGTGGATCGCGTTCCATTTTACCAGGTATTCCTGATAAGGCGTGTGGATCGGTGACTGCGTAACCGAGAAATGCGCCGTGGCCGCGCTGGAATGCCCGTGCGGGATCACGATCAGGTCGTTCGCGGTCGCATACGCGGCAATCTTCAGCGTTTCCGACAACCCGCCGCACCAGTAGATGTCCGGCTGCAGCACGTCCAACGCGCCGGCATCGATGAACCGCTTGAACCCCCAACGGGTATACTCGTGCTCGGCCCCGGCGAGCGGGATGCCGACCCGGTCCCGCAGGCGGCGGTAGCTGTCGATGCGGTCCGGCATCACGCATTCCTCGATCCAGCGTGGCCGGTATTCGGCGATCCGCTCCGCCAGGCGCTCTACATAGGTCACGTCCATCGCCTGCCAGCAGTCGAACATGATGTCGTAGTCGTCGCCAACCGCCTCGCGCACGGTGCGGACCAATTCCACGTTCTTGGCCAGGCCCTCGTGGCCGCTCATCGGGCCGTGGCGGAAGAACCACTTCTGCGCCGTGTAGCCCGCTGCCTTGAACGCCTGCGCGCGCTCCCGCACTCGCCCCGCGTCCAGCACGGCGAACCCGAGCATCGAGGCATAGGCCGGGACCCTGTCGCGGGTGGGCCCGCCCAGCAGGCGGTAGACCGGTTGGCCGAGCCACTTGCCGCGCAGATCCCACAGCGCGCAGTCCACGGCACTGATCGCCAGCATCGCGTCGCCCTGGCGGCCATGCACCATGGCGCGGTGCATTTGGTCCCACAGCTTCTCGCCAGCCACCGGATCCTGCCCGACCAGCAGCCGTCGCAGGCTCTTGGCGACGATGAACGCGACCCCTTCCGGCACCGGCCCAGCGCGGCCGACGACGCCTTCGTCGGTCTCGATATCGACGAAGAACGTGGTGATGTGGAACCCGTCCGGTCCCTGCACGCCGCCTTCGAAGTCCGGCCGGTGGCGGTATTCGTCGTAGACGTCGAGCGGGCGGACCAGCCGGTCCTCCCAGAAATCCCCCTGGGTGGGCAGCGTGCCGGTCAGCCGGCGGAGGCGGACGGCGGTGATGCGCATCAGGTTGCCTCCTTCAGCAAGGCCGGTTTTGCGGTGGGATTGATGCTGCTGCCCCAGAGCGCGAAGATGACGCTGATGGTCACGATCGAGAGCAGCGCCATCGCGACCAGCCAGAGCAGCCCGCCGTTGAAGCTGCCGGTCGCGTCATGGATCATGCCGATCACCCACGGATTGACGACGCTCGAGAGATTGCCGAGCGCGTTCACCAGGGCGATGGCGCCGGCCGCCGCGGTGCCGGTGAGGATCGCGGTCGGCAGCCCCCAGAACACCGGCATTGCGCCGAACACCCCGATTGCCCCGAAGCAGAGCGCGGCCATCTTCAGCAACGGCTCGTCCGTGGCGGCGGCCCCCAGCAGCCCGATAACGGAGATTCCGAGTGCCACATAGTTGGCCAGCACCCGGCGCCCGGGCCGGTCGGCAAAGCGGCCGAGCACAACCATGCCGGCCGCACCGAACGCGTAGGGGATCGCCGCCAGCGAACTCGCCTCCAAATTGCTGACATTGCCGAGCTGGCGGATGATCAGCGGCAGGTAGGTGCTGATGGCGCCGTTGAGGTTGGTCAGCCCGTAGTAACCGAGGCAAAGCAGCAGGACGCGCGGGCTGAGCAGGGTGCGCAGCAATCCGGCGCTGGAGACGGCGGTGCGCCCCTGGCGTTCCTCCGCCAGACGCCGGGTCAGCCGGGTGCGCTCATCCGTGGTGAGGAACCGGGCGGTTTCAGGGCTGTTGGGCAGCAGGAACGGGATCGCCAGGCCGAGCGCCAACGCGGGCACGGCCTCGAGCAGGTAGATCCACTGCCAGCCATGCAGGCCGAGCACCCCCTCGAGGTTGAGCAACAGACCGGATACCGGGGAGCCGAACACCAGGGCGATCGGAATGCCGGTGAAAAAGGTCGCGATGACCCGCCCGCGATAGGCCGACGGAAACCATAGCGTGATGTAGAAGATCACTCCCGGCACGAACCCGGCCTCTGCCGCTCCGAGCAGCGCGCGGGCGACGTACAGGCTGGTGGAGTCCCAAACCAGTGCGTGGGCGGCGGAGATCACCCCCCACGTGACCATGATCCGCGCCATCCAGAGCCGCGCGCCGAACCGGGCGAGCGCCAGGTTGGAGGGTAGTTCCAACGCTACGTAGGGCACGAAGAAGATGCCGGCCGCGATGCCGAACGCGGTCATGCTGAGGCCGAGGTCGTGGTTCATGGTCAGCGCGGCGACGCCCACGTTGGAGCGGTCGAGCACGGCCACGAAATAGCCGAACGTGACGAGCGGCATCAGCCGCCAGGTGAGCTTGCGGACGAGCGCGGCATCCGGATCCATGGCGACAGCCTCCCGAGTGTGCACCCGGTTGGCCCGGGTTGCGCGCCCGGACGTCGGGTCCGGGGCAGGGGCCAACCGTTCCCTTGGCCGCACATCCTGTCAATGGGCTGTTCAGCCCCTGTTCGGCGTATGGCGGACGTCGCCCGCTCTACCGGCCTATGTAACTCTCACCCCGCCGCGGACAGCCGCTCCGCCCCTCGTCCGGCAAAGTAGCGGCCGAGCCGCGCCACGGCCTCGTCCAGCACCGCATCCCCCTTGCAGAACGCGAACCGGGCATAGTGCCCCGGCGCCGCGCCGCCCGCCGCGTCGTAGAACGCGCTCAGCGGGATTGCCGTGACGCCCGCGTGCTCGGTGATGTGCCGGCAGAACGCCACGTCGTCCCCCGCGAAGCCCAGCGGGCTGAAATCGGCGGACACGAAATAGCTGCCCTGGCTCGGCAACACGCCGAAGCCCATCGCGGCCAACCCGGCGGACAACCGGTCCCGCTTCGCCTCCAACGCGGAGGCAAGCCCGGCGAAATAGGCGTCACCCTTCGCCAACCCCACTGCCACGCCGCGCTGCAGGTTGGGCGGTGTCGTGAACGTCAGGTTCTGGTGTGCCCGCGCGGCCAGCAGAGCGAGGTTGGCCGGCGCCGTGATGTAGCCGATTTTCCAACCCGTCAGGCTGAACGTCTTGCCAGCGCTGCCGATGCGCAGGCACCGCTCGCGCATGCCGGGTAGCGTCATCAGGGGAATGTGGCGCCAACCGTCATAGGTCAGGTGCTCGTAGACTTCGTCGCACACGGCATAGGCATCGTGCTTCACCAGCAGGTCCGCAATGAAGGCAAGTTCGGCCGCGGTGAACACCTTGGACGTCGGGTTCATCGGCGTGTTCAGCAGGATCGCCTTGGTCTTGGGCCCGAACGCCGCGGCTAGTTCGGCCCGCGGCAGCTCCCATTTCGGCGGCTGCAGGCGAACCAGGCGGGGGATGGCGCCCATCATCCGCACGATCGGCAGGTAGGTGTCGTATAGCGGCTCGATCAGCACCACCTCGTCGCCCGGGTTGATCAAGGCCATCAGGCTGGCGGTGATCGCCTCGGTGGCGCCGGAGGTAACGACGATTTCCGTCACCGGGTCCACCTCGAGGCCGTAGAACCGGGCATTGGCGGCTGCGACGGCGTTGCGCAGTTCGGGCACGCCGGTCAGCGGCGGATACTGGTTGCGCCCGTCATGCAGCGCGGCGGCGGCGGCGGCGACGACGTCCGCCGGGCCGTCGCTATCGGGAAAGCCCTGGCCCAGGTTGATCGCGCCATGCTGCACGGCCAGCGCCGACATCACGGTGAACACGGTCGTGCCGATCCCGGACAGCAACTCGTTGGCAGGCTTCACGCTGGCAGGCTCCTGATGAACGGGCGCCGAGTATGGTCCGCTCGGGGTGGGTGTTCAATGCAGCGCCTTCGGGCAACGCTTCGGGGTCGTTTACGCTGTTCGCATTGCCCCCTGGCACGGCACATGCAACCCTCCGCCGCCGTCGCATCCCGTTGCGCGGCGCGCGTTCATCGGGAGACCCGGGGGGAGACGACGTGAAAAAAATCGAGGCGGTCATCAAGCCGTTCAAGCTCGATGAGGTGAAAGACGCACTGCATGAGGTCGGACTGCAAGGCATAACCGTCGTGGAAGCCAAGGGGTTCGGCCGGCAGAA
>CAXTVQ010000100.1:0-12798 GCA_964247705.1 uncultured Acetobacteraceae bacterium
CTCTACCACTGAGCTACAGCAGCGCCGGGCCTGATGGCCGCCCGCTAACTAGACGGCGCACCGGCTGGGCGCAAGCCTCAGGGCTTGGTCGGCGTAATCTCGCCATGGTGCCGGTCACTTGTTGGAAGGCCCGTCGGTTCCTCGTCATGCGCGGCAGGAGGGATCCCGTGTTCGGTATGGCCAACCTCCTCGGGATCGACGCTACCGTGAGACGGGATGGGATCAGGCTGCTTTGGCTTATTTTCCATCATAATGGAACGGAACGAGCCAGCTCTGGTTCCACTAGCCCAACGCCGCAACCACGGCGTCGCACACCCGGTTCGCATCCGCCTCGCTCAGGTCGGGGTGAATCGGCAGGGCCATGATGCGCGTCGCAAGGTCTTCCGACACGGGAAGCGGCGCGCCATCGTGGCTGGCGGCGTAAGCCGGCTGCTGGTGCAGCGCCCGCGGGTAGTAGATCGCGGTCGGCACACCTTGCGCGCGCAATGCGGCCTGCAACCGGTCACGGGTGCCGCCATCCGGCAGCAGGACGGCGTAGATCGCCCAAGCGCTAGCCGAGTCGGGCACCCGGGCCGGAATGCCAAGAACGTTGCCGAGCCGGTGGTCGTAAATCGATGCTACCTGATCGCGGGCGGCCAACTCGCCCTCGAACACGTCCAGCTTCGCCAACAGCACCGCGGCTTGCAACGTATCCAGCCGGCCGTTCATGCCCGTCCGCAAGACCTCGTAGCGGGTGGTCCCCTCGCCGTGGGTGCGCAGCGAGCGATAGAGCGCCGCATGCTCGGCGGAGTCCGTCAGCATGGCACCACCGTCGCCATAGCCGCCGAGTGGCTTGGATGGAAAGAAGCTGACCGTCGTCACGCTTGCCTCCCGCCCGAGTTTGCGGCCACCCAGACTGGCGCCGAAGCTCTGGGCGCAGTCGTCGATGGTGAACAGCCCCTCCTGCTCCGCGACGGTGCGCAGGGCGGGCCAGTCGGCTGGCTGGCCGAACAGGTCCACCCCGACCAGTGCGCGCGGGCGCAGATGCCCGGCCGCCCGCACGGCGGCGACGCGTTGCGCCAGGTGCGCCGGATCGATCTGGAACGTCGCCGGGTCCACGTCCACGAAGACGGGGGTGGCGCCCAGCACCAACGGAACTTCGGCCGTTGCGGTGTAGGTGAAGGCGGGAAGGAACACGGCATCCCCAGGCCCGATGCGCTCGGCCATCATCGCGATCTGCAGAGCGTCCGTGCCAGAACTCACGCTCACGCAGTGCGCCGCCCCGCAGTAGCTGGCGAGCCGCTCCTCCAACTCCGCCACTTCGGGGCCGAGAACGAATTGGCAGTGGCCGAGCACCGCCTCCAACCGGCGGCGCAGCTCCGGCTCGATGCGGGCTTGCTGGGCCTTGAGGTCAAGAAAGGGGATCACGCAGGGCTCCTGGCGGGTTCGGCCGCAAGCTGGCGACCGGTATTGTGCTCGAATTCGGGGATCATGCGGTTCAGCAAGGTCAGCGCTGTCTCGATCTGCCCGGCGTGGCAAGCGGCGCAGATATCACTGATCGCCCGGCGCACCGCTGCTACGTCCGCCGTGCGCGGTGTTGCCATCAACAGGCCGGGGTGGCCAGTCGGTGCGGGCGGTTCCTCGCCATGGAACAATTCCTCGAACAGCTTCTCGCCAGGCCGCAAGCCGGTAAACTGCACCTGTACGTCCACATCCGGCCGCAACCCCGCCAGGCGGATCATCTGGCGGGCAAGATCGACGATCTTCACCGGGTTGCCCATGTCCAGCACGAAGATGCCGCCATTGGGCGCCCCCTCTTCCAAGCTTGGATGCTCCACGCCCACCACCGTTGCTTGCAGCACCAAGCTCACCGCCTCGCGAACCGTCATAAAGTAGCGCTGCATGTCGGGGTGGGTGACGGTCAGCGGCCCGCCCCGCGCCAATTGCCGGCGGAACAGCGGCACCACGCTGCCGGTCGAGCCCAGCACGTTGCCAAAGCGCACGGTGACGCAGCGCATCCCGCCCCGCTCCCGCGCCTGCTCGTCCAGCGCCTGGCAATACATCTCGGCAAGGCGTTTGCTGGCCCCCATGAGGCTGCTCGGATTAACCGCCTTGTCGGTCGAAATCAGCACCGTCGCCGCTGCCCCCGCCGCCGCCGCCGCATCCACCACGGCGCGGGTACCGCCGGCATTGGTCAGCAATCCCTCGCCCGGGTTCGCCTCGACCATCGGCACGTGCTTCAGCGCGGCGGCATGGAACACCAGCTCCGGCCGCGCAGCGGCGAAGGCGGCATGCAGCCGGTCCTCGTCCCGCACGTCCGCGATCACCGGATGCCGCGGTACGGACGGAAACGTCTCACTCAGTTCCAAGTCGATTTGCCACAGCGCGAACTCGCCGTTGTCGAGCAGCGTCAAGGCCGCCGGATCTTGCGCGGCCACCTGCCGGGCCAGTTCCGAGCCGATCGTGCCCCCCGCTCCCGTTACCAGCACCCGGCGTCCGCGCACCAGGCGTGCCATGCCTTCCCGGTCCAGCCGAACCTGAGGGCGATTCAACAAGTCCTCAAGCGCCACCGGCTTGAGTTCGATCCCGCCCGCCTCGCGCAGCTCCGTCGGCCGGGGTGCCTGGCGAACCGGGATCCCCTGACGCTGCGCCTCCTCGAGAAGATAGCCCATGCGTGCGCCCGCCAGCTTGGGTTCCGTCACCACCAGCACGTCCGGCAGTCGTTCGGACGCGGCCAACCGCTCTAGCACACGGCGCAGTTCGGATACGCCGCCGAGGATCGGGCGCCCTTGCATCCGCCGCCCCGTCTGGTTGCCGGCCATCGATAACAACCCTGTCACGCGCAACTTTGGTTGGCGTTCGGTGGCCAACGCCCGGATGAAATTGTCAGCACCCTCCCCTGCGCCGACCAGCAGCACGGATTGAACCGGTCGCGACCCGCCTCGAAGCCGAGCGCGTGACAGCCGGTAGAACACCCTCGGCGCCCCGAGAAACACCAGCAGCGTCATCGCGTGCACGGCCGGGAAAGTCAGCGTCGGCAGCGGATAGCCGGTCACGGTCCAGACCAGGGCGAACAGCAAGGCGCTCAGAACGCTTCCGCCAGCGACACCGACAAGGTCCTCGATGCCGGAGAACCGCCAGTATTGCTGGGATAGGCGGAACGGCAACCCACTGACCAGCAGCGTGATTACTCCGCCGCCGATGAACCAAAGCGGGTGCAGCAGTCCACCGCCGGGATCGGCGAGCCAGCGCGCGACCACGGCGGCCACGGCGGCTAGCGCGCCGTCCAGCGCCACGTTCGTCAGGATGCGCAGGGCGGAGCGTTGCGAGGGCATGCCGGGCCCCCTATAGCGCACAGCGCCGCATCCAAGCCAATCCCACCCCTCCGGAGCCGCCGTGACCGCATGACCGCAGCCGCGTTCGCCACCCATCTCGGCTTCTGCGCCTGCCTGGCCCTGCTGTCCGCTGTCGCCGTTTGGGGCATGACCCGGGTGGGCGCGATCGATACACCGGGTGCGCGCAGCAGCCACACGAGCCCAACGCCCAAGGGGGGTGGGGTCGGGATCGTGCTCGCTTTCTTGCTGGGCATGGCCGTTCTATACATGTTCGCCGACTACAGCCGCATCGCCGACCCGTATTTCCGAGCCGTCATGGCCGCCGCGTTCGGGATCGCTGCCGTCGCTTACCTCGATGACCTATTTTGTTGGCCCGCCTCCGTGAAGCTGCTGGCCCAGATTGGCGCAGCCCTGCTGGCAGTCGGTGGTGGGCTCAGCTTGAGTTTCGTGCGGCTTCCGATGTTCGGCACCGTACAACTCGGCTGGCTCGGCCCGGTGATTACGGTCGCCTGGATCGTAGCGGCGACAAATGCAATGAACTTCATCGACGGGCTGAACGGCCTTGCCTCCGGCGTCACGGGCCTGACCTGCGCCGTGCTGGCGGCCATCGGGGCATGGCTGGGTGCACCGTTCATCTACTTCGCCGCCCTGATCCTGCTGGCGGGGACCATGGGCTTCCTTCCTTTCAACTTCCCTAATGCCCGTATCTTCATGGGCGACGTCGGCAGCCAGTTCTGCGGCTTCCTGCTGGCGGTGCTCGCCGTCGCCGCAGGCCGGTTCGAAGCAGTCGAGCTGTCCATCGCCCTCGTGCCGATGCTGCTATGCGGCGTGCTGTTCGACGTCGCATTCACCCTGTTTCGCCGCTTCCTCGCCGGCGAGCGGCTGACCGAGGCGCATCGCAGCCATTTATATCAGCTCGCTCACCGCAGTGGCATGCCGGCGCTACGCGTCACCCTGGTGCATTGGGGGTTCGTTGCCTGGGGCGGCCTGTGCTGCGCGTTGTTCCTGCTGGTTACTCCCATCTGGAAACCGCTCTGCCTCCTGCTCGTGCTACCGCCGCAACTCGCCTGGCTGGCCGTTGTGAACCGCCTGACCCGGCGTGCCGGGATCACACGCCCGTTGCTTCACCGCCGTCGCAAGACACTTTAGAACCGGTACGCGCCATTAAAGGACCACCATGGCAACGCGCCTTCTGCTTGCCGCCTGCTTCGCCCTCCTCCCGGCCGCGGCCTCTGCCGACGCGCCGAACCCGTCCTTCTATCTCGTTAACCGCTCGCGCCAGCAGATCAACCAAGTCTACGTCAGCCCCGTCTCCGCCGCCGGTTGGGGGCGTGACCAGTTGGGTGACGACACGCTTGAGCCAGGCGCGAACTTTGCGGTCCGGCTGCACGCGGACGGCACCTGCGTCTTCGACCTTCGGATTGTATACGAGGACGGGCGCAGTGAGGAACGGCGCGGTGTCAATACGTGTGGCATGGACAGCGTAACGTTCAACGAGTCGGGCGTCGCGCCTTCGTCCACATCCCCAGGGCCGCAAACGACGAGCGATCCTTCGTTCCGCGCGGTCAACAACTCACGCCGCGAGATCGACGAGCTATATGTCCGCCGCACTGGCACGCCGAAGTGGGGCGAGGACCGGCTCGGTGACGACACGATCGGCGCTGGAGAGACGAAGGTGGTCCACTTGCCGCCCGGGCAGTGCTTGTGGGACGTACGCGTCATCTTCGAGGGCGGACGCGCGCTGGAGAAGCGCCGGCTCAACCTCTGCGAGATCACAGATTTGCCGGTACCCTGACCTGGCTGGCGATCTCGTCCATCTCAGTCTGCTGTTTGCGAGCTGCCTGGGCGTCCGCCGCGGCCTTTCGCCGCTCGATTAGATTGTCCGCCGACTCGGCCGCAGCACGCGCGGCGGTCAAAGCGGCACGCGAAATGGCGACCTCCGAACCTGCGCGGGCAGAGGCGGCACGGGCTGCCTGAACCCGCGCGCGGCCGACTGGAAGCCATGTGGCGAAGGCTTCTACCGCGCCATCCCCGGCCAACAAATCCGAGGCGACTTCACCCTCGGCCGTGATTGCCGCCTCAGCGTCTGCTGCGTCCGCCTCCGCTGCCTTCTCGGCCCTCAAGGCAACGGCGAGATGGCGACGCGCGTCGTCCACGGTGACGCGGCGGACACGCAGGACGGTGGCGAGTGGATCAGGCATGAGTTGGCTCCATGGCTGCAGCTAGGGCGGCGAAACTGGCTTCTAGGCTGCTGCACGCAACGCGGTCCTGGTGCAGCGCCCGTTCGACGCGTGGGGCAAGTGCAACGGCCTCGTCCACCGCCGGGTCAGCCCCCGCTTTGTAAGCGCCAAGCCGGACAAGATCAGCCATCTCGGCATAGGTTGCGAGCAGGGACCTTCCCCGTCGAACCAACTCCCGCTCGGCCGGGTGCAGGCAGCCCGGCACGGTGCGGGACAGTGAGCGGAGGATATCGACGGCGGGGTAGCGGCCCGCCTCGCCGATGCGGCGATCCATGATGACGTGGCCGTCCAGGATGCCGCGCACGGCGTCGGCAACTGGTTCATTATGGTCGTCGCCTTCGACCAGCACGGTAAACAGCGCCGTAATCTGCCCGGCACGACCATTCAAGACCGGGCCAGGCCCAGCCCGCTCCAGCAAGCGCGGCAGTTCGGCAAACACGCTTGGCGGATAGCCGCGCGTCGCCGGCGGCTCCCCGGCTGACAAACCGATCTCACGCAGTGCCAGACAGAACCGAGTCACGCTATCCATGAGGAGGAGGACGGATTTGCCCTCGTCGCGGAAGTGCTCCGCGACCGTCATTGCGGCATAAGCAGCTTCCCGCCGCATCAACGGCGATGTGTCCGAGGTGGCGGTGACGACCACAGACCGCGCTAGGCCATTTGGTCCGAGATCGTCTTCCAGAAACTCGCGGACTTCCCGGCCTCGCTCACCGACGAGCGCCAGCACTGCAACGTCACAGGCGGTGTTGCGCGCGAGCATGGCAAGTAACGTGGACTTGCCGACACCCGACCCGGCGAACAAACCGAGCCGTTGCCCCGCTCGGCAAGTTGCAAACAGGTTCAGCGCGGTGACACCCAGATCCAGCCGCTCCCCCAGCCGAGCGCGCGAGGTCGCAAGCGGCGGATCGGCCCGGACCGCGCGGGGTATGTTGCCCCGCGGCAGCGCGCCGAGCCCATCCATCGGTCGACCGAGGGGATCGACAACGCGGCCCAGCCACCCTGCGCAGGGCGATAGGACAGCACGCGCACCGGTATTGCGCAGGTTCAACTCTAGATATGCGGGGCTACCTGGGCCAACGCCGTCCATGTGTTCGTAAGCCATCACACGCGCTTGGTTGCCCCGGAAACCAACGACCTCCGCGTCGAGGGCAGTGCCGTTGCGCCTATGCAGCGCGACCCGGTCAGCCACGCTAAGCAGGCCCCCCAGGCCTGTGACTTCGGCAGCCAAGCCCGAAACCGCCGACACTCGCCCTTGTCCAACGACGGGACTGCCAGCCGATGCGAGATCGCCTGCGATCTGCAACCGCTCGAAAAACGAGTCTTGTTTCATTCTTGATTGTGCACGGAAAATTGCCTCATTCACGACCTACGGTGTCACTCAGCTAACCCAAATCGGACTGCGATGGACGATTTTTACACGTGAAAGATGAAAAGTTGGTAGCTATACACACGCTCAGGTGGTAACCTTTCTTCATCAGAAAGGCGGAGTGCAACCCATGCGTGTCTTGCTCGTAGAGGATGATGTGACTGCGGCTCGTGGCATCACGTTGATGCTGAAATCAAGCGGCCTGATTGTAGACACCACCGATACCGGCGAAGAGGCGCTCGAGTTGGTCCGCCACTATGATTACGACATCGTAGTGCTCGACTTGATGCTCCCGGACATGGAGGGATACGAGGTTGTCCGGCGCATGCGTGCGGCTCGGCTTGAGACCCCTGTCTTGATCCTGTCCGGCCTGTCCCGCCCTGCGGCGAAAGTGAAGGGTTTCGGTATGGGCGCCGACGACTTCATCTCAAAGCCGTTCGACAAGGGAGAACTCGTTGCTCGGATGCAGGCCGTGGTCCGTCGCAGCAAGGGCTACAGCCAGCCGACGCTGAGAATCGGCAATTTACAACTCAACCTGGATAGCCGGGAGGTTCTGGTTTCCGGCAAGCCCGTGCACCTCACCGGTAAGGAGTACTCGATCCTAGAGCTTCTGGTACTCCGCAAAGGCATGGTGCTGACCAAGGAAGCGTTCCTCAACCACCTCTACGGCGGCATGGATGAGCCAGAGATGAAGATCATCGACGTATTTATCTGCAAGTTGCGCAAGAAACTGGCGCTTGCCGGCGCAGGAGACTTGATCGGCACGGTTTGGGGCCGCGGCTATATGATGCGTGACTCGGGCGCAGCCCCGATCATGGCTCCGGTCGAAAGCCCGTTCGCTGCTACAATGCGTTCACTTACTGAAGCAGCTTGAACGCCTCACGACCCAGTCAACACGCCGAGCAGTGCACCTCCCGCCAACAGCCAGAGGGGGTGCCACCGCGTCGTCACCAGGGCGATCGCGGTGGCACCCGTGGTAACGGCGGTTATCAGGCTGTGAGTGGTCGCGGCAAATAGCAAGGCGGCGCTGGCCGCGACGAGCCCGACCGTTACTGGCACCAGCCCTGCCTGCACTACCCGTCGCCAGGACCGCTCCCGGAACCGGTGCCATAGCCGTGCCGTAATGTAGGTCAGCAGGCTCGATGGCCCGATCAGCGCACCCGTTGCAATCAGCGCCCCTGGCACGCCAGCAACGCGCAGGCCGATGAGCGTTGACACCATCATGTTCGGGCCGGGCGCCGCCTGTGCGAGGGCGAATAGCGCTGCAAAGGTAGGTCGGTCCATGTACGGGTGAACTTCGGTCACTTGCCGCTGTAATTCCGGCAGAACAGGCGCAACGCCGCCGATTGTCAGCATCGAGAGTTGACCGAAGATCGCCGCAAGATTGCCAAGTTCGCTCAACTCGCCCGACCCGGCCAGCGCCACCGCAGCAATATGCTGGCCGGAGCCATCGTCAACATGGTCGGCAACAACGGCCACCGCAGGACCGCGATGGCAACAAAAGCTATGGCTGCCACAGCAATGGCCAGCCACTCCCCGCGCAGTGGCATGGCGATTTTCACCGCCATTGCGATCACCAGCCCGGATGCCGCCGCCGCCAAACCACTGAAGGCATGTGCGATGATAGGCAAATGGCCGAACCGCGCATACACGCCGCCGAGCAGCATCACGATCGCCATCGGCGCTGCCAGCAGGCCGGTAAGGCAAGCGGCGCTCCCACCCACGCCGCGGAACCGGTCCCCGAGCGCCACCGCCATGTTGACGATGTTGGGCCCCGGCAGGAATTGGCATAACGCCAGCAGGTCGTTGAACTCCACCGGCGTGAGCCATCCGCGCTGCTCGACCATCATGCGGCGCGCCCAGGGCAACACCCCGCCGAACCCCATGATGCCAATGCCAAAGAACCCGGCGAACAGTGCGCCCAGACCCGGTTCGACCGGTTGAGCGGCCCTGGCGAGTGCCGCCGCCTCAGGCATGCGCCTCGGCAACCCGAACCGCTTGCGCCTGCCGCTCGATCATCAACACCGCGATCAGACCGACAACGCCGGCAAGCGACATCCATGCCCCCGGAATCGCTTTGTCCCCCGACCACTCGATCAATCCGGTCGCGATCGCCGGCGTCATCCCGCCAATCACCGTGGCTAGGCTATAAGCCAGCGAGAACCCGGACGTTCGCACGCTGAGCGGCATCACCTCCGTCAGGTACACGACCATCGCGCCATTATAACAACCATAGATGAAGCTCAGCCAAAGCTCGACGATCAGCAGATGGCCGAAGGACGGGTTGCTCGTCAGCCACGTCATCACCGGGTAGGCCGTCACGATGGCCAGGATCGTGGTTCCGATCAAAATCGGACGTCGGCCGATCCGGTCCGACAACGCCCCTGCCACCGGCAGCCAGAACAGGTTGGACACACCGACGCACACCGTCACGATCAACACCGCCAAGCTGTCCAGCTTCAGCACCGAGCGCCCGAAGGTCGGCGTATACGCGGTGATCAGGTAGAACGACACGGTCGTCATCACCACCATCGCCATCCCAAGCAGCACGACCCGCCAGTTCGCCAGCATGGACGTCAGGATCTGCCGCGCATTCAGATGCTCCTTGCGCGTCAGGAACGCCTCGGTCTCCTCCAGCGAACGCCGGACTAGGAACAGGAACGGGATGATCGCACACCCGATCAGCAACGGGATACGCCAACCCCAATCCTGCATCGTGGCCGCACCAAGCGTCTGGTTCAGGATCACCCCCAGCAACGCGGCAAAGATCACCGCCACCTGCTGGCTGCCCGACTGCCACGACACGTAGAACCCCTTGTGACCCGGCGTCGCGATCTCCGACAAATACACCGACACGCCCCCCAGCTCGACCCCGGCGGAGAACCCCTGGATCAACCGGCTCGTCACAACCAGCAGCGGCGCCGCCAGCCCGATGCTCGCATACCCCGGCACCACGGCAATCGCGACCGTCCCCACCGCCATCAGCGCCAGCGTCAGGATCAACCCCTTCCGCCGCCCGTGCTTGTCGATATACGCACCCAGCACCAGCGCCCCCAACGGACGCATCAGGAACCCGGCCCCGAACGTCATCAACGACGCCATCAGCTCGACATAGCTCCCGGCCGCCGAGTGCTCCTGCGGAAAGAACGTGCGCCCGATCGCCGCCGCGAAATACCCGAACACGAAGAAATCGTACTGCTCGAGGAAATTCCCGCTCGCGACGCGGATCACACCCATCAGCTTGGATTGCCGCCCAACGGCCATGCTCTGTCTCCTGTCCCGCCCGGAGCATAGCGGCCCCGCCTGCATCCGCCAGACCGGCAAACCCCCGTTTGGGCCGCAAACCGCACCCTGCTAGCCTCCTCCGAAACGAACCAACGAGGGAACCATCATGGCCGACGCCGACGCCTTCCTGGCCGCCCGCGACATGCTGCTGGCCAACCGCACCGACGTCGCCGCCGCCCGCGCCGCCTTCCGCTGGCCCAAGCTCGACCGGTTCAACTTCGCCCTCGACCACTTCGACCGCATGGCCGCCGGCAACGACCAGCCCGCCCTCCGCTTCATCGGACCCGGCAATGACGACACCACCGTAACCTTCGCCGCCCTCGCCGCCCGCTCCAACCAGGTCGCCAACCACCTCCGCACCCTGGGCGTCCGCCGCGGCGACCGCGTGCTCCTCCTCCTCGGCAACGTCCCCGCCCTGTGGGAAGCCATGCTCGCCTGCTGCAAGCTCGGCGCCGTCGTCGTCCCCGCCACCACCATGCTCACCGAGGACGACCTACGCGACCGCTTCGACCGCGGCCGCATCGCTCACGCCATCGTCGCCGCCGAGCACGCCCCCCGCTTCGCCCCCCTCGGAACCGGCTTCACCCGCATCGCCGCCGGCGGCCCCCCACCTGCGCTCAACCAAGGTTGGCACAGCTTCGAAGACGCCTACACCGCCCCCACCGCCTTCCTCCCCGACGGCGAAACCCGCGCCACCGACCCCCTCCTGCTCTATTTCACCTCCGGCACCACCGCCAAACCCAAGCTCGTCCTGCACTCGCACCAGAGCTACCCGGTCGGCCACCTCTCCACCATGTACTGGATCGGCCTCCAACCCGGCGACGTCCACCTCAACATCTCCTCCCCCGGCTGGGCCAAGCACGCCTGGAGCAGCTTCTTCGCCCCCTGGATCGCCGGCGCCACCATCGTCATCCTCAACCAGCCCCGCTTCGACGCCCGCCACCTCCTCGCCGTGCTGGACCAGGCCCGCGTCACCACCTTCTGCGCCCCGCCCACCGTCTGGCGCATGCTCATCCAGGAGGACCTCTCCGCCACCCGCATCCACCTCCGCGAGGCGCTGGCCGCCGGCGAACCGCTCAACCCGGAAGTCACCCACCAGATCCAGCGCGCCTGGGGCCTCACCATCCGCGACGGCTACGGCCAGACCGAGACCACGCTGCAGATCGCCAACACCCCCGGCCAGGTCGCCGCACCCGGCTCCATGGGCTGGCCCCTCCCCGGCTACGACATCGCCCTGCTCGACCCCGACGGCGACCCGGCCGAGGAAGGCGAGATCGCCATCTCCCTAGACCCCCGCCCCCTCGCCCTCATGGACGGCTACCAGGCCGAGGACGGCACCCTCCGCGGCGTCGAAGGACGCTGGTACCGCACCGGCGACACCGCCCTGCGCAACCCCGACGGCTCGCTCACCTACATCGGCCGCTCCGACGACGTCTTCAAATCGAGCGGCTACCGCATCAGCCCCTTCGAACTCGAGAGCGTCCTGATCGAGCACCCGGCCGTCGCCGAAGCCGCCATCGTCCCCTCCCCGGACCCGACCCGAACCGCCCTGCCCAAGGCCTTCGTGCTGCTCGCCGCCGGTCACGAGCCGGACGCCGCCACCGCCGCCAGCATCTTCGCCCACCTCCGCGCCCGCCTCGCCCCCTACAAGCGCGTCCGCCGCCTGGAATTCGCCGACCTGCCGAAAACCATCAGCGGCAAGATCCGCCGCGTCGAACTCCGCCGCCTCGAGGCCGCCCGCCGCCAGCAAAACACCACCGGCGACCAGGAATTCCTAGAAGACCCCCTCTCCCCCTCCCCTTGAGGGAAGCGGCCGGGGGGAGGGGTGCCACGAGCACGAACCATCCAGCGCAACCGAAGCCCAATCCCCCTCAGGGCCGCCCCAACAACCGGAAGAACCGCTCCGCCTCCGCCCTCCCCTCCTCCGCCGCCCGTTCCACCCCGGCCCGCGCCATCCCACCCGGCGCCACGAACCCCGCCCGACCCTGCCCATCCCCCGCCGCCGCCGCCCGCGCGCACAGCACCGCGATCGCCTCGGGCGTCCGCCGGAACACGCCCGGCTTGCCGTCCGGCCCCAGGCCAAGGTCCCGCCGGATATGCTCGATGATATCGCTCACCGGCCGGACATCGAGGTCCTCCACCACATCCGGCCCATCCAGCCGCTCATGCAGTTCCGCCCGCAACTCCGCCTGCGCGTCCGGATCGTGGACCGTGGCGTCGATCTCGTCTTCCACCGCCCGCAGGATCTGCCGCCGCGCACTGACCCGGCCATACCGCGCCAGCGTCTCCGCCCGCTCGGCGCCCGGCTTGACACTCACCGGCTCGCAGACCCGCCGCGCCAGCAGAACCGTCCGCCGCACACACCGCGCCACCCGGTCGAACGCCCGGCCAAACGCCTCCGCAGACGCCGCATCGCTCACGCCCGCGCCAGCCTCACCCGGCGCCGTCGCCGCGTGGTGCACGCGCCGGGCCATATCCATGCCCAGCTCCGCCAGCTCATTCAGCATCCCACGATGATACGCCACGTCATCGGGCACAGGCCCGGCAGCGTGGTCGAAGGAGGAAGGATGCGGTTGAGCGTTCATGAACGTAT
>CAXTVQ010000101.1:0-12097 GCA_964247705.1 uncultured Acetobacteraceae bacterium
GACGCTGTTCGAGGTGGACCAGGCCGCCAACCGCATCCGCGAGGAAGTGGCCGACGACGCCAACATCATCTTCGGTTCGGCGGTGGACGATAACCTGACCGGCCGGGTGCGCGTGTCGGTCGTGGCCACCGGAATCGACACGCCGGCGGCCCTTGAGGCGGCGCGCCCGCGGTTGGCGGTTGTGAACAACGGGACGCCGACGGCCTTGGCGCAACCCATCCAGGTGGCGCAGCCGATGCCGATGCAGCCCACCCCGGCGACTGCAGCGGCGCCTATGCACCAATCGCCGGTTCAGCAGGCACCGGGGCCGGTCAGCCTGATGGGTGCGCCGGTCCTGCCACAGGCCGCCGAGCCCGAGCCGAGTTACACGGTGAACCAGGCGGCGGCCCCGGCCGAGATGGCCCGGCCGCGCCCGCAGCCGTCCCAGATGGCGCCGCAAGCAGCCCCAGCCCGCCCGGCCCCAGCGCGTGGACTGTTCACCGAGCCGCCGGCCACAGCGCCCGTCCCGGCTGCTCCGGCGCCACGCAACAGCCTGTTCGGGATCGTCACGGGTGTGATCCGCGGCAAGCCGGTCCCTGCCGCGGAAGCCCCCCGCGCCGAGCCGCCGATGCCGAGCCAGTCGGAGCCCGCCGCTTCCGTCCGCCCGGCTCCGACGGAGGAGATGGGGTTGGACATCCCAGCGTTCCTGCGGCGGCAGTCGTCGTAAACGGACGGTAAATTAGTTTAATATCAACTGGTTACGACGAAATATTCGGCAATAATGATTGACTTCCAAACCCCGGGGGCAGGCCATAGTTTGCCCCCGGGTTGCTTTGCGGCGATCCACTCGGATCAACGGGTTTCGGCCCTGCAAGGCGACAAACTACATGGATGGACTGCCGCCTGACCTGACCTGCCTCCCTCGTTCCCGGCAGCGCACCTTGCGCACCGCTATCGGTTGCGTGGGCATAGGCCTGCACACGGGCGCCCGGATCCAACTCGAGTTGCAACCGGCACCGGCCGGCACCGGGATCGTGTTCCGCCGTACCGATCTCGGCGTGGATGTCGCTGCCCGGTTCGACAACGTCGTGGACACCCGGCTTTGCACCGTGCTGGCAGACCAGGCGGCGCCGCACGCCCGCATCGGCACGGTCGAGCATGTGATGGCGGCGCTCGCCGCGTGTGGCATCGACAACGCCGTTGTCGCCGTGGACGGGCCGGAAGTTCCGGTGCTGGACGGATCAGCGTCGCCGTTCGTCTTCCTGCTGGATTGTGCCGGCACCGTCGAGCAGGACGCGACAGTGCGCACGATCGAGGTTCTGCGCCCGGTCCGCGTCAGCGAGGGCGAGGCATTCGTCGAACTCCGCCCCTCCGTTGCCGGCGGGTTCGATGTTGCGGTCTCAATCGATTTCGCCGCCGTGGCGATCGGCCGGCAGGCACTGAGCCTACGCGTGACCGAGGACAGTTTCCGCCGCGAGTTGGCACAGGCGCGTACGTTCGCGCTGGCCGCCGACATCGCCGGGTTGCAGGCGGCTGGCTTGGCGCAGGGCGGCAGCCTGGACAACGCCGTCGTGGTGGATGGCGCGCGCGTGCTCAATCCGGCTGGTCTGCGTGTGGCCGATGAATTCGTGCGCCACAAGGCGCTCGACGTGGTGGGCGACCTCGCGACCGCCGGTGCCGCACTCAAGGCCCGGTTCATCGGGCACCGTCCGGGCCACGCACTCAATAATAGGCTGTTGCGGACCTTGTTCGCAGACATCTCGGCCTGGACCTGGGCGGACGCACCGTCCTACGCCGGCTGGGGCGCTGTCCCGGCGCTTGCCGCGGCGGCACCCGTCTGACGGGAAAACAACTTATGCTTGACGCACGGTAAAGCGTCCAGGCAAACGTCTCTTTAGCGATATAAGATCAACGCTCGAGGGAACGAAATGGCTTCCACGACCGTGCGCGATGCGCATGCCAAGCAGCAAACCCGTGCGGCGACCGCGAGCGGCTGGATCGGCTCGGCGCTCGAATACTATGACTTCTTCATCTACGCGACCGCCGCTTCGCTGATCTTCCCGCAGCTTTTCTTCCCCTCCTCAGACCCGGCGTCGGCGATCATCGCATCGCTGGCGACCTATGGCGTGGGCTACGTCGCGCGCCCAATCGGCGCTTTCGTGCTCGGTCATCTCGGCGACACGCATGGCCGCAAGAACGTGCTGCTGGTGTGCCTGTTCCTGATGGGCTTCTCCACCATGGCGGTCGGGCTGCTGCCGACCTATGCGCAGATCGGCATGGCTGCGCCCGTTTTGCTGGTGATCCTGCGCCTGATCCAGGGCTTCGCCGTGGCGGGCGAGATCTCCGGCGCCAGCTCGATGATCCTCGAGCACGCGCCGTTCGGCCAGCGCGGCTACTTCGCCAGCTACACGCTGCAGGGTGTGCAGGCCGGGCAGATCCTGGCAGCGGCGGTGTTCCTGCCGCTCGCCCGCTACATGCCGTCGGACGAGTTCAATAGCTGGGGCTGGCGGATCCCGTTCCTGCTCAGCGCGCTGGTGATCATCGTCGGCTACATCATCCGCCGCCGGGTGGAGGAAACGCCGGCCTTCGCCGAGGAGGACCAGCAAGGTGCGGTGCCGCGCGCGCCGATCGTGCAGGCGTTCCAGATCAGCGGTCTGGACATGGTGCGCGTCGTCTGCATGTCGCTGATGAACGTCATCCCCGTGGTGGCGACGGTGTTCGGCGCGGCCTACGCGGTGCAGGCAGCGTACGGCATCGGGTTCGCCAAGGATGTCTATCTATGGATCCCGGTCATGGGCAACATCCTGGCCGTGCTGGTGATCCCGTTCGTGGGCAAGCTGTCGGACCGGATCGGCCGCCGCCCGCCGATCATCCTGGGCTCGCTGCTCGCCGGGTTGCTGGCCTTCGCCTACCTGTATGCGATCAGCATCAAGAGCGTGCCGCTCGCCATCCTGCTGTCGCTGTTGATGTGGGGCGTGGTGTACCAGGGCTACAACGCCGTGTTCCCAAGCTTCTACCCGGAGCTGTTCCAGACGCGCACGCGGGTGTCGGCGATGGCGATCTCGCAGAATATCGGCACCACGATCACCGCGCTTCTGCCGGCGCTGTTCGCAGCGGTCGCACCGCCCGGTTCGGTGGATGTGTGGTTCACGGTGGGGGCGATCGCGTTCGGCATCACGGCGATCTCGGCGATTGCGGCGTTCACGGCGCGGGAGACGTTCCGAGTCCAACTGGGCGATCTGGGCCACAAGGGCGCGCTGCCTTTGCCGAAGCCGGAGTATGACCGGTTGCGGGCGGCGGAGATGGCGCTGGCCCGGTAGGAAGCGTTGTTCCCCTCCCCTTGTGGGGGGAGCTAGGGGAAGGGTAGCCACCGGTAAGACATCGCGTGCGTGGCATCCCTCCCCCCGACCCCCTCCCAAAAAGGGGAGGGGGAGGATGAGCTCTCCGATGCCGGTGCTTACGCCGTCTTGTCCAAACCCACACCCAACGCCGCCTGCGCCGCCGCCAGCCTGGCCACCGGGACGCGGTACGGCGAGCACGATACGTAGTCGAGCCCTGCATCCTCGCAGAACGCGATGGACGCCGGGTCTCCACCGTGCTCGCCGCAGATGCCCATCTTCAGGTTGTTCTTGGTGTGGCGCCCTTTCTCCACGGCGATACGGACCAAGGCGCCCACGCCTTCCACGTCGATCGACACGAAGGGGTCCTTCGGCAGGATGCCCTGGTCCACGTAGCTCGGCAGGAACTTGCCAGCGTCGTCACGCGACAGGCCGAAAGCGGTCTGCGTCAGGTCGTTGGTGCCGAAGCTGAAGAAGTCGGCCACCTCCGCGATCTTGTCCGCTGTCAGCGCGGCGCGGGGCAGCTCGATCATGGTGCCGACCGAATACTCGATCGACTTGCCGGTTTCCTTGAACACGGCCTCCGCCACGCGGTCCACCTGGGCGCGGGTGATCTCCAGCTCGCGCTTGGTGGCGACGAGCGGGATCATGATCTCCGGCACGGGGGCCGCGCCGCCCTCCTCGGTGGCGGCGATGGCGCCCTCGAAGATGGCGCGGGCCTGCATCTCGTAGATCTCGGGATACGAGATGCCGAGGCGGCAGCCGCGGTGGCCGAGCATCGGGTTGGCCTCCTTCAGCTCGTCGGCGCGGCGGCGGATCACCTCCAGCTCCTCGCCGAGCCCGGCCGCGACGTCCGCCAACTCGGCCTCCTGGTGCGGCAGGAACTCGTGCAGCGGCGGGTCCAGCAGGCGGATGGTGCAGGGCAGGCCGGCCATGATGCGGAACAGGTCGCGGAAGTCCTCGCGCTGGAACGGCAGCAGCTTGGCAAGTGCCGCGCGGCGGCCGCGTTCGTCCTGCGCCATGATCATCTGGCGGACGGCGCCGATGCGCGCCGGGTCGAAGAACATGTGCTCGGTGCGGCACAGGCCGATGCCCTCGGCGCCGAACTTGCGGGCGGTCTCGGCATCGAGCGGGGTCTCGGCGTTGGTGCGCACCTTCATGCGGCGCATCTTGTCCGCCCATTCCATGAGCTGGGCGAAGTCGCCGGACAGGGAGGGCTCCACCATCGGCACCGACCCGGCGAACACCTCGCCGGTGGCGCCGTCGAGCGTGATCGTGTCGCCGGCGCGTACCGTACGGCCGCCGGCGGTCAGGGTCTGCGCGCCGTAATCCACGCTGATGCCGCCGGCGCCCGAGACGCAGGGCCGGCCCATGCCGCGCGCCACCACCGCCGCGTGGCTGGTCATGCCGCCGCGCGTGGTGACGATGCCGCGGGCGGCGTGCATGCCGTGGATGTCCTCCGGGCTGGTTTCCACCCGCACCAGGATCACCGGCTCGCCCTTGGCCGAGCGCATCTCCGCCTCGTCCGAATTGAACACCACCACGCCGCTGGCCGCACCCGGCGAGGCCGGCAGCCCCTTGGAGATCAGCGTGCGCGGCGCCTTCGGGTCGAGCGTCGGGTGCAGCAACTGGTCCAGGCTCGCCGGGTTCACGCGGCGCACCGCCTCCTCGCGGTCGATCAGCCCGGCTTGCGCCATCTCCACCGCGATGCGCAGCGAGGCCGCAGCGGTGCGCTTCCCGGACCGGGTCTGCAGCATGTACAGCTTCTGCTGCTGCACGGTGAACTCGATGTCCTGCATGTCCTTGTAGTGCGTCTCGAGCGTGGTGCGGACGCGTACCAGGTCCTCGTAGACGGCGGGCAGCGCCTCCTCCATGGAGACCTCGCCCGGCTTGGCGCGCAGCTTGGAGAGCGGCTGCGGCGTGCGGATGCCGGCCACCACGTCCTCGCCCTGGGCGTTGACCAGGAACTCGCCGTAGAAGATGTCCTCGCCGGTGGACGGGTCCCGCGTGAAGCACACGCCGGTGGCGCAGTCCTGGCCCATGTTGCCGAACACCATCGCCTGCACGTTCACCGCGGTGCCCCAGCTCGCCGGGATATCGTGCAGCCGGCGGTAGGTGTTGGCGCGCGGGTTCATCCAACTGCCGAACACGGCGGAGATGGCGCCCCAGAGCTGCTCCGCCGGCTCCTGCGGGAACGGGCGGCCGAGATCGGCCTGCACCATCGCCTTGTATTCCTCGACCACCTGCTGCCAGTGCTCGGGGGAGAGTGCCGTGTCCTCGGTGACGCCGGCATCGATCTTGGCGCTCTCGATGATTTCCTCGAAGCGGTGGTGGTCCACGCCTAGCACGACCGAGCCGTACATCTGGATGAAGCGGCGGTAGCTGTCCCAGGCGAAACGCGGGTCCCCGCTGGCGCGCGACAGGCCCTGCACCGTCTCGTCGTTCAGGCCGAGGTTCAGCACGGTGTCCATCATCCCGGGCATCGACACCCGCGCGCCGGAGCGGACGGATACCAGCAGCGGATGCTCCTTGTCGCCGAAATTGAGGCCGACCGCCTTTTCCACCCGGGCGAGCGCTTCCTTCACCTGGCCGTCCAGCTCGCCGGGGTATTTCTTCCCGTTGTCGTAGAACGCGGTGCAGACCTCGGTGGTGATGGTGAAGCCGGGGGGCACCGGCAGGTCGATGGAGGCCATCTCGGCCAGGTTGGCGCCCTTGCCGCCGAGCAGGTTGCGCATGTCGGCGCGTCCCTCGTTATGGCCGGCGCCGAAGCTGTACACCCACTTGGTCATCAATTAGCCCTCGATACGGGAGAAGTCCGCCACGCGATCCATCGTTGCGCGGACTTGGTGTAGCAGATTCAGCCGATTGCGGCGAAGACCCGGATGGGGGTCGTTGACGCTCACCCGGTCGAAGAAATCATCCAGCGGAGGCCGCAATGTGGCGAGCGCCTGCATGGCGGCGGTGAACTCGGCCGCTTCCAGGCGGGGGGCCAGCTCGGCGTCCACCTGGCGCAGGCGGCTGTGCAGCGCGTCCTCTTCGGGAAGCTGGATCAGCGCCGGGTCCACGGGGCCGTCATGCGGGCCGTCCTTGGCCGTCTCGATGCGCAGGATGTTGGCCGCACGCTTGTGCGCCACCAGCAGGCTGGCGCCGTCCGGCGTATCGAGCAGGGCGCCGACCTGCTCCGAGAGGGCGAGCAGGGCCGCCAGGTCGTCGCCCCCGCCGGCTGCGAACACGGCGTCCAGCACGTCATGCCGGGCGCCCTCGGTGCGGAGCTGGACGCGGGCGCGCTCCACGATAAAGGCCAGCACCTCGTCGGCAGGCGGTGGAGCGGGAAGGGAGGCGGCGCACAGCATGATCAGCGGGCGCAGGTTCAGCCGGCAGCGCGTCTCGCGCAGGATGCGCACCACGCCGAGCGCCGCCCGGCGTAGCGCGAACGGGTCGCCCGAGCCGGTCGGCCGCTCGCCCACGGCGAAGAAGCTGGCCAGCAGGTCGAGCTTGTCCGCCAACGCCACGGCCAGCGACACGGGGCCACCCGGCAACGCGTCGGACGGGCCTTTCGGCGCGTAATGGTCCCGCACGGCGTCAGCGACGGCGGGGTTCTCGCCGTCATGCAGGGCGTAGTAGCGGCCCATGACGCCCTGCAGCTCGGGGAACTCGCCCACCATCCCCGTGGTCAGGTCCGCCTTAGCCAGCCAGGCGGCGCGTGCGGCCGCGGACGGGTCGGCGCCGAAGAAGGGCGCGGCGGCCTCGGCGATCTGCATCGCCCGGTGGACCCGGGCGCCCTGGGTGCCGAGCTTGGCGTGGAACGTGACCGCGTCCAGCGCCGCGACCCGGTCCGCGAGCTTCACCCGGCGGTCCGCGTCCCAGAAATGCCGCGCGTCGCCGAACCGGGCGCGGAGCACGCGCTCGTTGCCGGCGACGATGGTGGCGCCGCCGTCCGGCGCCTCGATGTTGGCGGCGAAGGCGAAAAACGGCGCGGCGGACCCATCCGGGTTGCGGAGCGCGAAGTAGCGCTGGTTCACCCGCATGCTGACCTGCATCACCTCGGGCGGCAGGTCCATGAACGCCGGGTCGATGCGGCCCAGCAGCGGCACCGGCCATTCCACCAGCCCGGCGACCTCGTCCAGCAGCGCCGGGTCGTCCACCACGGTCAGGCCCTGCCCGGCGGCGAGTGCGGCGACGCCGTCGGCCACGTGCTGGCGGCGATGAGCCGCGTCCACCATCACGCGCTTGGCCAGCAGCCCGGCCTGCCATTCGGAGGCGGAGTGCACCGGGAAGGCGCCCGGCGCCATGAAGCGGTGCCCCTCCGTCTCGTTGCCGGCGGCCAGGCCGTGCCCATCGTCCGCGCCGTCGGCCAGGGTGAACGGCACCACGGCCCCGTCCAGCACGCACAGCACCCGGCGCAGCGGGCGGATCCAGGTGAACAGGCTGCCGGTGCCGCCCCAGCGCATGGATTTTGGCCAGGGGAACCGGCGCAGCAAGGTGGGCAGGGCGGTGGCGACCAACCCGGCCGCATCCTGCCCCGCGCTCTGCTTGTGCAGCACCCAGTAGTCGCCCTCCTGCACCAGCATCTCCCGCGTGGCGCCGTGCTTGCGCAGGAAGCCGGCCAACGCCTGTTCCGGCGCGGTGCTGCGCGGGCCGCGCTCCACCACGCTGCTGGCCGCGACCCCGGCGGTAACCGTTGCCGTCAGCGCGATGCGGCGAGGGCCGTGGAAGCTGTGCATCGCGGTGGGGGACAGCGGCGCCAGCGCCTCGGCGATCAGGCGTTGCAGATCCGCCGCCGCACGGGCCTGCATGCGGGCGGGGATCTCCTCGCTGAAGAGTTCGAGCAGCAGTTCGGGCATCGGTCTCTCGTGTGTGCGCCGTTGGTCCGGCCGTTCGCCGGTCTGGCGCAAATCGCCCCGCTTGACCAGACCGGGCGGGGTGGCACCGATGTTGCCTGTCCGGGACGCATCACGCTCGGAGCACTGCCATGAAACGTCGAGACCTGCTTGCCACCGGCGCCGCTGCGGGCTTCGTGGCGGCCTTGCCCCGGCCGGCGCTCGCCCAAGGGTCCGCCAACCGGACGCTGCGCTTCATCCCCGAGGGCAACCTCGCCAATCCGGACCCGATCTGGACGACGACGACGGTCGCGCGCAACCACGGCTACATGATCTACGATACGCTGTTCGGCGTGGACGCCGCGCTCAACCCGCAGCCGCAAATGTGCAGCGGCTACGACCTCTCGGACGACAAGCTGACCTGGACGTTCCGCCTGCGCGATGGGCTCAAGTTCCACAACGGTGCGCCGGTGCGGGGGGCCGACTGCGTGGCGAGCATCGCGCGCTGGGCCAAGCGGGACGGGTTCGGCCAGCGGCTGGCCGCGCAGACGGACAGCATGGCCGCACCCGAGGACGGCCGCTTCATCATCAAGCTCACCAAGCCGTTCCCACTCATGCTGGCGGCGTTGGGCAAAGCGGCGGCCAACGTGTGCTTCATCATGCCGGAGCACGTGGCCCAGACGGACGCGTTCACCCAGATCACGGACTTCACCGGGTCCGGCCCGTTCCGTTTCCTGCGCGACGAGTGGAAGCCGGGGGCACTGGCGGCCTATGCACGGTTCGAAGGCTACGTGCCGCGGCAGGAACCGCCGTCGTTCACCGCGGGCGGCAAGATGGTGAACTTCGACCGGGTGGAGTGGAACATCATCACAGACCCGGCGACCTCGGCGGCGGCGATGCAGACGGGGGAGGAAGACTGGTGGCAGGTGCCGATCGTGGACCTGTTGCCGCAGTTGCGCGGGTCCAAGGGCCTGAAGATCGTGCCGATGACGCGGTTCGGCAGTGTCGAGATCCTGCGGTTCAACGAGCTGTTCCCGCCGTTCGACAACGTGAAGATGCGGCAGGCGATGCTGCACGTGATCAACCAGAACGACTACATGCAGGCCGCGTTCGGCGACGACACGAGCCTGTACAAGACGGGCGTGGGGGTGTTCACGCCGGGTTCGCCGGCCGGGACCGATCTCGGGATGGACGTGCTGACCGGCCCGCGGGATTTCACCTTGGCGAAGAAGCTGGTGGCCGAGGCGGGTTACGCGGGCGAGAAGGTCGTGATCCTGGTGCCGACCGACTACCCGCAGCTCGAGGCGTTCTGCGAGGTGACGCGGGACCTGCTTGGCAAGCTGGGCGTGGCGGTGGACTACGTGGCCGCCGATTGGGGTACGGTGGTGCAGCGCCGGGCCAGCAAGTCGCCGCCGGACCAGGGTGGCTGGAACCTGTTCTCCACCGGGTGGGAAGGCTTGAACGTGGATGATCCGGCGGGCCACTACCCGATCATCGGCACCGGCCAGAGCGCCTGGTTCGGCTGGCCCACCAGCCCGCGGATCGAGCAGTTGCGCAGCGATTGGTTCGAGGCCCCGGACGCGGCGGCGCAGAAAAAGGCGACGGATGCGATCCAGGCGGCGGTGTGGGAGGAGGTTCCGTACGTGCCGCTCGGGCAGTTCTTCCAGCCGGCGGTGCAGCGGGAGACGGTCACGGGCGTGCTGGACAGCCCGTTTCCGATCTTTTGGAACGCGAAGAAGGGGTAGGCGAAGCGCTGCCCCGCCCGCCTAGAAGATCTGCCGGAACAGCACGAACAGCGAGCCGGAGATCACCATCGCTGCCGGCAGGGTCATGACCCAGGCCAGCGCCATGTTCTTGATCGTGCTCCACTGCAGGCCGGACCCGTTCGCGGCCATCGTGCCTGCGACGCCGCTGGACAGCACGTGGGTCGTGGACACCGGAAGGCCATACAGGTCGGCCAAGCCGATCGTCGCGGCGGCGACGATCTCGGCCGAGGCGCCCTGCGCATAGGTTAGGTGCGTCTTGCCGATCTTCTCGCCCACCGTCACCACGATGCGCTTCCAACCCACCATCGTGCCCAGGCCGAGCGCGATGGCGACCGACACCTTCACCCACGTCGGGATGAAGCGCGTGCCCCGGTCCAGCACGCCGCGCATCGCCTTCAGCTTGGACATGTCGTCGGCGCTGAAGCCGTCCGCCGCGCCGCCCATGACGCGCAGGTCGTCGGACGCGAGGTACATGTCGTTGCGCACGTTCGGCGTCTGCGCAGCGGGGATCGACTTGATTGCGCCGTAATCCCTCACCTGCTCGCCGATCTGGCCCAGCAGCGTGGCCATGGCGCCGTAAACGGCGGGGCTCTTGACCTCCTTGCTCTTCAGAGCGTCGGACACCGCGCCTCGGGCGACGGGCAGGGCCGGCGCGGGAGTGCCGTTGGTGTGGGCCTGGAACACCGCTTGCGCTGCCTGCACCGTTTGCATGAAGGCGGGCGTCTCGCTGGCCGGCAGCGACCGGTTCAGTGCGTAGGCGGTGGGCGCCACGCCGATCAGGATCAGCATGATCAGGCCCATGCCCTTCTGCCCGTCATTGCTGCCGTGGAAGAAGGATACCAGCGTGCAGGTCAGCACCAGCAGGCCGCGGATGGCAGGCGGTGGCGGCTTGTTGCCCTCGGGGGCGGCGTAGAGCGTGGGGACCCGCACCACCAGCTTCATCGCCAGCAGCAGGACGGCGGAGAGCACGAACCCCAGCACCGGCGAGAACAGCAGCGCCTCGAACACCCCGTATGCCTGGTCCCACTCGACGCCCGAGGTGGCGGACCCGGCGGGCGCCATCCACTGGTTGGCCACGCCCACGCCGATGATGGAGCCGATCAGCGCGTGCGACGAGCTGTTGGGCAGGCCGAACGCCCAGGTGCCGAGGTTCCAGATGATGGCCGCGATCAGCAGCGCGAAGATCATCGCGTAGCCCGCCCCGCTGCCGACCTGCAGGATCAGCTCGACCGGCAGCAACGTCACCACGGTGAAGGCGACCGCCCCCGAGGAGACGAGCACGCCGGCCAGGTTGCACAGCCCGGACCAGACCACGGCGGCCAACGGCGGCAGGCTGTGGGTGTAGATCACGGTGGCGACGGCGTTGGCCGTGTCGTGGAAGCCGTTGACGAACTCGAACCCCAGCGCGATCAGCAAAGCGAGGCCGAGCATGACGAAGGCGCCGGTCGCGATGTTCTGTTCGCCGACGTTGTTGATGTCGGTTGCGATGCTGAAAGCCGCAAAGCCGAGCCCGGCGACCAGGACGAGGATGAAGGCGATGGCGCCCGCCACGTGCGGCTTGCTGTCCATGTGGGGGCGAGGCGAGGCGCTGCCGACTAACCCGTTGCTAAGCGTTGCGTCCGACATACTGACCTCTGTGCAAGAGAGTGCTGTTGCCGGGCTTTAGCGAGCGGGCGTCAAATGTTGTGTGGAATTAGTGTGACAATCGGTCTGATAGCGATTTCACATGGCCGAAACGCTCCCTCCCGTGTGGGAAGGGGTTGTGGGGAGGGGGTCATACCGTCGGATACTGCCGATCGGCGACCCCTCCCCTGGCCCCTCCCACAAGGGAAGGGAGACTTTCTTAGTAGCGGTAGAGGTCGTGCTTGAACGGACCGGACACCGGCGCGCCGATATACTCCGCCTGCTTCGGCGTGAGCTTCGTCAGCTCGGCGCCGACCTTGGCCAGATGCAGCGCCGCGACCTTCTCGTCCAGGTGCTTCGGTAGCGTATAGACCTTGCGCTCGTACTTGCCGGCAGGTGCGTGCCACAGCTCGAGCTGCGCCAGCACCTGGTTGGTGAAGGACGCGCTCATCACGAAGGACGGGTGGCCGGTTGCGTTGCCCAGGTTCACCAGCCGGCCCTCGCTCAGTACGATCAGGCGCTTGCCGTCCGGGAACACGACCTCGTCCACCTGCGGCTTGACGTTGTCCCA
>CAXTVQ010000102.1:0-11546 GCA_964247705.1 uncultured Acetobacteraceae bacterium
GACCTATCTCCTCTTTGCGCTGCAATGCGGGTCACGAATGAACCCCGCGGGAAGCAAGCCGGGGGAGTGTCATGTCAGAACCACACGTCCAAGCACTTCGAGATGCCTTGGCCACTCAGCGCGGCATCCTGCTGCCGGGCGCGTCCAATGCCCTTGCCGCGCAAGTGGTGGCGGATATGGGCTTTCAGGCGTTGTACCTGACCGGGGCCGGACTGACGAACATGTCGCTCGGCATCCCAGACCTTGGCTTCATGGATTTGAGCCAACTGGTCGAACATACCATGGCAATCCGGAACGTCGTCGACCTTCCGCTCATCGTCGACGCGGATACCGGTTTCGGTAACGCACTCAACGTGTCACACGCAGTGCGCATGCTTGAACGCGCCGGCGCGAGTGCCATCCAGCTAGAAGACCAGCGCGCACCGATGCACGCGCAACCGAAGGGTTCGACGCGGCGGTCGAACGTGCCACCCGCTACGCCGAAGCCGGAGCCGACATCCTGTTTATCGAAGCGCCGGAGTCGATGGACGAAATCCGCCGTATTCCCGAGCTCGTCCATGCTCCGCATCTGGTCAATATCGTGGCAGGCGGAAAAACCCCCACCCTCAATCGCGACGCTGCTGCCGGGCTTGGGTTCTCCCTGCTGCTCTACGCCAATGCGGCGCTTCAGGGGGCCATATTGGGCATGCAGAAGGCCTTTGCCTCACTACAACAGCACGGCTCGATCGATGAGGCGAGCGGGTTGCTTACCACCTTCGCGGAACGACAACGGCTGGTGGGAAAGCCAACGTTCGACGCGATGGACCAGCGTTACGCAGCAACGGAGGCATCGGTATGAGGGCAATCCAGATCGACAGCTATGGTGGCCCGGAAGTCGTCGTTCGCCGTGAACTACCGATACCAAGCCCTGGCTCGGGCGAGGTGCTTATCCGGCTCGCCTGGTCGGGCATCAACTTCATGGACATCCACACCCGCCAGGGCAAATACGCCCGGTCCCGCACCTATCCGCAGACCATGCCCACGACCCTGGGTATCGAGGGAGCCGGTACGATAGTGGCGCTCGGCGAAGGTGTGTCGGGCTTCAAGCCGGGAAACCGTGTGGCCTACTGCCTGTCATGGGGGAGCTACTCCGACTATGCCGTCGTCGCCGCCTGGCGCGTGGTTCCAGTTCCCGATGCGCTACCGTTAGAGACAGCCGCCGCCGCGATGTTCCACGGGCTCACGGCGCATTACTTCGCCTACGACCTCGGTCGGTTCGGGCCGGGCGTCACCTGCCTTGTGCACTCCGCGTCCGGCGGCATCGGCCAGTTATTGCTGCAGATCGGCGCCAGGCTCGGGGCCACGATCTACGCCACCACGAGCACGGAAGCCAAGGCGGAGGTCGCGCGGCACCGGGGCGCGACCGAGGCGTTCCTGTACGACGACGGTGGCTTCGCGGACCGCGTGCGAGAACTGACCGGAGGACGAGGCGTCGATGTCGTATTCGATGCCATCGGCGCGCCGACGCTGCGCGACAGCATGCGCGCCACCCGGACAAGGGGCTTGGTCGTCAGCTTCGGCAGCGTGGGCGGCAACCTCAAGGACGTGGACCCGATCGAGCTTGGCGAAGCCAGATCGCTGTTCCTGACCCGGCCCCGCTTGGCCGATCACCTTACGGATGCGGAAACGATCCGCCGTCGCGCGGCCGACATTTTCTCCGGCCTGATGGAGGGTTCGTTGTCAATCCGCGTCGCCGGTCAATTCACGCTCGCCACCGTAGGCGAGGCGCACAAGGCACTGGAAGAAAGACATACGGTCGGAAAACCGCTCCTCGGTATCTTACAATAGAATCAACAAGGGAGGAACGAACAATGAATAAACAGGACAGAAAATCCAAGATCAATGCCGTGATGCGCGTTTCCAGCGGGAATTTTCTGGAGATGTACGACTTCACCATCTTTGGCTACTACGCCGCATCCATAGGGCAGAGCTTCTTCCCCGGGGCGCTTCGGCGAATGGCGAGTCGGTGCAGCTCATGGCGGCGCTAACCACGTTCGGTGCCGGGTTCTTGGCGCGACCGCTCGGTGCGCTAGTGCTGGGCTCCTACATCGACCGCCATGGCCGCCGGACTGGATTGATCCTGACGCTGGCGCTGATGTCCATCGGCACCTTCGCGATTGCGGTCACTCCAGGCTACGCCTCCATCGGCCTAGCGGCACCGCTTCTCATCTTAATCAGTCGGCTGATCCAGGGGTGCTCGGCCGGGGTCGAGTTGGGCGGCGTCTCAGTCTATCTGTCGGAGATCGCGACGCCGGGCAACAAGGGCTTCTACGTGTCGTGGCAGTCGGGGCAGCCAGCAGGTAGCGGTGATCTTCGCGGCCCTGCTCGGCGTGGTGCTGACCCAGTTTCTTCCGCTCGAAAGCATGCAGTCCTGGGGTTGGCGGATCCCTCTTCTGGTCGGTTGTGCTATCATTCCCTTCGTTTTCCTGCTGCGCCGCTCGCTGGAGGAGACCGAGGCGTTCAGCGCCCGGCACCACCACCCTATCGTCGCCGAGATCTCCGTTCCATGGCCGAGAATTGGCGCATCGTCGTCCTCGGGATGATGATGGTCCTCATGACGACGGTGTCGTTTTACCTGATCACCGTCTACACCCCGACGTTCGGCCGCAGGGTCCACCACTTGACCAGCACGCAGGCCCTTCTCGTCACGCTTTGCGTCGGCGTGTCCAATCTGTTTGGCTGCCGGTCAGCGGGGCGCTCTCGAATCGGACCGGTCGTCGCCCACTGTTGATCGGGTGCACGATTGCCGCCGTGCTGACGGCCTATCCCGTGTTATCTTGGCTGGTCGGCAGCCCTTCGTTCGGGCACCTGCTGATGGCGGAGCTTTGGCTCAGCGTCATCTACGGCTGCTACAACGGTGCTATGATCGTCTACCTGACCGAGATCATGCCCGAGGCCACCAACGGCTGGAACCCGGCTCCAACGCAAGCCGCGACGACCATCTCCGACAATCCGTAACCGCCGTTGCGGGAGTATGGGACGAACGCCTCGTTCCGCAGTTCGGCTAACCGGCGCTCTGCCGGTCGGCCAGACGGTGACGGGCTGGCACCGCCAGGACGAGGGGCTCCGTGGATACGACGCGATCGGCGATCCCATCGCAGTTCACCGGCGGTCGCACGAACGCCGCGTCGATCCGGCCTACGGACAGGGCATCGAGCAGAGTGCTGGTGCGGCTTTCTTCCAGGCTCAGCGACACAAGCGGCCATTCCGCACGGAACCGGCCGAAGACGGAGGTGATCGAGGGATTGAACCCGGCCGAACCGGTAAAGCCGACCCGCAGCGTCCCGGTTTCCCCGTGTCTCGCAGATCGTGCGACGGCAATAGCCTGGCCGGCCCGGTCCAGCACGGCGCGTGCTTCCGTCAGGAACAGCCTGCCCGCTTCGGACAGGGTGATCCGGCGGCCGATACGGACAAGGAGCTGAACGCCGAGTTCCCGCTCGAGGACTTGATCTGCTGGGTCAGCGGTGGCTGCGCGATGCCCAGACGTGCGGCCGCACGGGTGACGTTCATCTCCTCCGCTACCGCGACGAAGTAGCGGAGATGCCGCAGCTCCACGGTTCAGCCGATGCTGACGCCCTGGGCTTCGCTCGGCATGTCGCTGGCGGGCAGGGCGTCCGCCAACTCGCGGCCGGGTCCGGCGGGCTCCGGCTCGACGGGGCGCGTCCCGGCGACGCGGGCGGTGTCGTGGCCGGTCAGGTAGGAGCGCCATACGCGGGGCAGGATGCCGCCGTGGCGCCAGTATTCCACGTCCTCCCCCGTATCCAGCCTTACCAGCAGCGCCACCGTCTCGGTGCTGCCGTCCAGCCGGTGGATCGTGCACGTCACGGCCGACCGGACGCCGAGGCTGCTTTCCAGCCCGGCGACGTCGAACGTCTCCGTGCCGTCCAGGCGCAGCGTCTCGGCAGTGGTGCCGGGCGGGAACTGCAACGGCAGCACGCCCATGCCGACCAGGTTAGTGCGGTGGATGCGCTCGAAGCTTTCGGCGATCACCGCCTTGACGCCCAGCAGCGCTACGCCTTTGGCGGCCCAGTCGCGCGACGAACCGCAGCCGTAGTTGCGCCCGGCCACCACCACCAGGCCCGTGCCACGCCGCGCGTATTCCTCCGCCGCCTCGTAGACGCGCATCACGTCACCACCGGGCATCAGCGCGGTCATGCCGCCCTCCACGCCGGGCACCATGCGGTTGCGCAGGCGGATGTTGGCGAAGGTGGCGCGCACCGCGACCTCGTGGTTGGCCCGGCGCGTGGTGTAGTTGTTGAAGTCCTGCCGCTCCACGCCCTTGGACAGCAGGAAGTCCGCCGCCGGCGTGCCCAGGCTGATCGCACCGGAGGGTGAGATGTGGTCCGTGGTGATGCTGTCCCCCAGGATTACCAGGGGGCGCAGGCCGGCGAGGTCCCGCACCGCCGGCACCTCGCGCTGCAGGTCGTCGAAGTAGGGCGGGCGGCGGATGTAGGTGCTATCCTCCTGCCAAGCGAAGCGGTCGGACGGTGCGCCGGCCAGCGCGTTCCATGGCTCGCCGCCGTCATACAGCCCGGCGTAGCGCTCCTGGAACAGCTCGCGCGTGTAGGCGGCCTCGGCCGCGGCGGCGATCTCGGCGGCGGTGGGCCAGATATCGCGCAGGAAGACGGACTGGCCGGCAGGGTCGGTGCCAATCGATGCCGTGGTGATGTCTACCAGCAGGTTACCGGCCAGGGCGTAGGCCACCACCAAGGCTGGGGAGGCCAGGTAGGCGGCGCGGACGTTGGGATGGATGCGGCCCTCGAAGTTGCGGTTGCCGGACAGCACGGCCGTGGTGACCAGCTTCTCGCCCTCGATAGCGTTCACCACCGCGTCAGGCAGCGGGCCGGAGCCGCCGTTGCAGGTGGTACAGCCGAAGCCGGCGATGTTGAAGCCCAGCGTGTCCAGCGCGTCCTGCAGCCCGGCCTTCTCCAGCACGGCGGCGGTCACCTGGCTGCCGGGCACCAGGGAGGTCTTGACCCAGGGCTTGGCGCGCAGCCCGCGCGCCACCGCCTTTTGCGCCACCAGACCGGCGGCCATCATGTTGGCGGCGTTGGCGGTGTTGGTGCAGGACGTGATAGCGGCGATCACCACGTCGCCGTCATGCAGCGCGAAATCGGTGCCGGCGACGGGCACGGCGCGGGCCGGGTTCACGGGGCGGCCGGCGATCTCCGCGTGGTGGCCGTGGAAGGCGGTGGCGGCGGTTGCCAGGTCCAGCCAGTCCTCCGGGTTGCGCGGCCCGGCGATGGCGGGGCGGATATCCGGCAGGTGGATGGTCAGCACCGTGTCGAAATGGGGCGCGGGGGTGGTGCCATCGCGCCACAGCTTCTGCGCGCGGCAATACGCCTCTACCAGCGCGATCTCCTCTTCCGGACGGCCTGTCATGTGCAGGTAGTCGATCGTCAGCCGGTCCACGGGGAAGTAGATGGCGGTGGCGCCGTATTCCGGGGCCATGTTGGCGATCATGCCGCGGTCGCCGAGCGACAGGCTGTCGCAGCCGGGGCCGAAAAATTCGACGAACTTGCCCACCACGCCCAGGTCGCGCAGCTTGCGGGTGATCAGCAGCACCAAGTCGGTGGGCAGCACGCCATCCGTCAACTGCCCGGTGACCTGCACGCCTACCACCTCCGGCAGGGCGATGGCGACGGGCTTGCCGACCATCACCGCCTCCGCCTCGATGCCGCCGACGCCCCAGCCGAGCACGCCCAGCCCGTTGATCATGGGGGTGTGGCTGTCGGTGCCGACGCAGCTGTCCGGGTAGGCGAAGTCTCCGTCCGTCCACACCACACGGCCGATGTTCTCGATGTGGAGCTGGTGCATGATGCCCTTACCCGGCGGCACCACGCGCACGCCGTCGAAGCTGCTGGCGCACCAGCGCAGGAAGGCGAAGCGCTCGCCGTTGCGCTCGTATTCGCGGCGCAGGTTGATGGCGGCGGCATCCGGGTTGGCCCAGCTGTCTACCTGCAGCGAGTGGTCGATGATGACGTCCACCGCCACCTTGGGGCTGACCTGTGTCGGGTCGCCGCCGGCGGCCTCGATCCCGTCGCGCATGGCAGCCATATCCAGCAGCATCACCAGGCCCAAAATGTCCTGCCCGAACACGCGGGCCGGGTAGAAGGTGACGCCCGCGCCAGCCTGGCGGGTCATCAGCGCGTCAATCTCCGCAGCGGTATCCGCCCCGTTCACGGTGTGCTGGCGCAGCAGGTTCTCCAGCAGCACGCGGAGCGAGAAGGGCAGCGCCTCCACGCCGGGTGCGTCGGCGATCGGCACGTAGCGGACCGTGCGGGAACCCACGGTGAGGGTCTGGATGGCCATGGCGCGGGCTCCTTTCTGTCTTCGGGCTTTTGTATCAGGGCGGACCGTAATACAAGAGGGCGATGAGCACTCTCCACACCCGCCTGGCCCACCGCGTGCTCGACCACATCCGGTCGGAGGGCTGGCGGGCCGGCCACCATCTGACCGAACAATCGCTGGAGGCGGTGCTGCAAACGTCCCGCTCGCCAGTGCGAGGGGCGCTGGCGGTGTTGGCGCAGCGTGGCATCGTAGTCTCGCACCCGCCGCGACGCGGGCTCTTCCTCGCGATCGACGCGGCCGCCCTGGTGGTGGACGAAGATGGCGCCCCGCACGAGGAGCAAGACTACCTGACGTTGGCCGGGGACCGGCTGGCCGGGATTCTGGATGGTGTGCTGGGCGAGACCGACGCCATGCGTCGCTATGGCTGGACGCGAGAGCGCACCCGCCGCGTGCTGGCCCGCGCGGCGGAGGAGGGCTGGATGGAGCAGCGCGCGGGCAAGGGGTGGACGTTCCTGCCGATGATCGACGGCCCGGCGGCCTGCGCGGAAAGCTACGCCCTGCGCGCGGCCGTGGAGCCGGCAGCGCTGCGCATGCGGGGCTTCCGGGCGGATCCGGCGGTGCTGGCCCGGTTGCGACGGCAGCAAGAAGTGCTGGCGTCCAGCGGCCACCGCACGGCCGGGCGTGTGGAGCTGTTCCAGGCCAACGCACTGTTCCACGAGGCGCTGGCCCGGCTGTCCGGGAACCGCTTCGTGGCGCAGCTCGTGGTGCGGCAGAACCAGCTGCGCCGGCTGCTGGAGTATCGCATGGGCGAGGACCGCGCCCGCGTCGGCCGCCAGTGCGAGGAGCATCTGGTCATCCTGGCGCACCTCGAACGGGACGACCCGGCGGAAGCGGCCCGCCTGCTATCCGCCCACCTTGAAGCCGCAGGCGCCGCTAAGGTGCGGCAATTGGAGCAGACACCATGAAGCAACAAGCCATCCCCGCCGTATTCATGCGCGGCGGCACCAGCAAGGCGCTGATGCTCCACACGCGGGACCTGCCGCCGGATCGGGAGGACTGGGCCCCGCTGTTCACCGGCGCCATGGGCAGCCCCGACCCGTACGGCCGCCAGCTGGACGGCATGGGCGGCGGCGTGTCCTCCGTCTCCAAAGTGTGCATCATTGGCCCGTCGGAGCGGGCGGACGCGGACGTGGACTACACGTTCTGCCAGGTCCTGGTGAAGGACTCCGCCGTCCAGTACAAGGGCAACTGCGGCAACATGAGCAGCGCCGTGGGACCGTTCGCGGTGGACGAGCGGCTGGTGCGGCCCAACGGCGACAGCGCAACGGTGCGGATCTTCAACACCAACACGCAGAAGATCATCCACGGCACCTTCCCGTTGGAGGACGGCGTGGCGCGCTATGATGGCGACCTGGTCATCCCCGGCGTGTCCGGCACCGGCGCGCCCATCCGGCTGGACTTCGTGCAGCCAGGTGGCGCCTCCACGGGCAAGCTGCTGCCGTCCGGCAACTTGGTGGACCATCTTGACGTGCCGGGCCTGGGGACGATCGAGGTGAGCCTGGTGGATGCCGCCAACGCCGCCGTGTTCGTCCGTGCGCGGGACGTGGGGATGACCGGGCATGAACTGCCCGAGCAGATCGAGGCACGTCCGGAGCTGCTGGCGCTGCTGGACGCGATCCGCGTGCAGGCGTCCGTCCGGATGGGCATCGCGCCGGACGTGGAGGCGGCCAAGCGCATCACCATCGTGCCGTTCGTTGCCATCGTGCGCACAGCCGAGGACAGCCCGACGCTGTCCGGCGCGACGGTGGCGGGCAAGGACATCGATCTGATCGCCCGGGTGATCAGCAACGGCCAGCCGCACCGCGCGCTGCCGCTGACCATCTCGCTGTGCACGGCGGTGGCGGCGCGGATGACGGGCACTGTCGTGGCGGAATGCCTGTCGCCGGCGGCGGAGGGCAACGGGCCGGTGCGGCTCGGCATGCCATCCGGCGTGCTGACGGTAGGGGCGGACGTGGCGCAGGAGGGCGGGGAGTGGGTGGCGCGCGCTGGCTCGTTCTATCGCACGGCGCGGCGGCTCTTCGACGGGCGGGTGTGGGTGCCCGGGCGTGCGTAATCTGTGGAAGGAGCATTCGAATGGTGTGTTTTCCCAAAACAAACGCTTTTTGAGAAGATCACGTTTTTCCCAATGAACCATCGTGGAAGCGAAAACGGCTTCGGAGTTTAGAAGAAATCGCTCCGGAGTTAGGCTGTGCCGGTTATCAAGACAGTTCCCGCCAAGATCATCAGGACTGCTGTGAGACCGTGGATGCCGAACGCCCTCTTAGTCGAGCCCTTAGCGGTGAGAATGAGCGACATGTCGCCGAGAGGGATGATCGCCTCGATCAACAGGACAATACCGACCATCCTTTGCGTTCCCCAAGTCAGAAGGGCCAGCACCACCAGCCCAGACACGATGTCCCGGGTACCCTTGAGCCGAAGCCACCAATTGATTTTTGCTCCCTCTTCAGGAAGCGGCAGCCCGAAGCTTTCCGTCGCTGATCTCGGGTTGAATAGATACATGCAACCGATCACGATGATACCGAGCGCGGCCAGCAGCGCGATTGCCAGAGAGAACCAGTGCATACGCATTCCTCGATAGGTCGCGTCGATGATCGTGCCACGCGGACGCCAATGTACCTCTAGCCCTTTGCCGATGCTGGCATTGGCTTCAGGTCAGCCAGCCACCGCGCGATCTCAATGCCGATCAGGTCGGCATGATCCTCCTGCACGTAGTGACGGCCGGGCCCGAGCGGCACGGTGCTGCACGATTTCAGACGGCTGGCCAGGAACGCAGCACGCGCCGGAGAAATCAGCGACCCCGGATCGGCCCAGAAAAGGAGCTTCGGGATTTCGGTGTCGAACAGCCAGCTCTGGTAGGCCTCGGCCATCGCCCATGTGTCCGCAGGCGCTCCCGCGATCGGCAGACCGTTGGGAAACTGATAGAGCGGTTCGCGCGTGACGGGGTCGAGGAACGGCTGGCGATAGGCTTCCATGTCCTCGTCGGTCAGGGTGCGCATCACACTGCCCGGCAGTACCTGCTCAATAAACCGGTTCTCCTCGATCAGAAGCTTGCGGCCAGCATCGGACCGGAAGGCGCGGAAGGCTTCGGCACCCTTGGGCGCGACATCGAGCCACGTCGGGATCGGCCAGATGAACTCCATCAGCGCGAGGCCGCGGACCTGCTCCTGGTGCCGTCGCGCCCAGTCGAGCCCGAGCGCGGATCCCCAGTCGTGCAGCACCAGGACGACGTCGTTGAGATCGAGCGCATCAAGCAGCGCGTCGAAATAGCGTGCCTGATCCTCGACCCGGTAAAGAATATCGGGCTTGTCGGAGGCGCCCATGCCGATGAGGTCGGGAGCGATGCAGCGCGCCTGTCTCGCCACATGCGGGATGACGTTGCGCCACAGGTAGGAGGAGGTCGGATTGCCGTGCTGGAACAGGACGGAGGGTCCTTGGCCCGCCTCCGCATAAGCTATCCGCGACCCCAGGACGTTTATGTATTTCATGTCACGCTCGGCCATGTTCAGTTCCTTGACGTCTATGGTGAAGTGACCGCGTCGTCGCTGGCCACGCTGATGCTAGTCGGTCGGTCTGAGGGCGACGGGATCCCTGCTTCGCCACGCGAGCTTCTGCGCCTCCACATTGCCGAACAGCAGGATGCTGGTGATGAGACCGGCATCGTCGAAGGCGACCACGTCGTACCCGGAGAATCCTGGCTGCTCCTCGGCATCTACGAGCTGCCACTCGGCCAAGGCGTGACGTTCCCATCCGACCATATTGTTCATCCGGAACCGCCCACCCGCCGTACGGTGCTGGAAGCCCTCCAGATGCTCCACAATGTCGGCAATGCCGCGGCGGACCTGCTGCGGGTTGGTGAAAACGATCGTCTCTGCGAGGCTGCGGCGGAGCAGGTCGAGCCGCTCGTCGGGAGATACCGGCGCCCAGGCGGCCAGGTAGCGGTCATATGTCTCGGCATACGGATTGGTCATGATCGGCTCCTCGCATCCGGGCAAAGCAGGCTCTGGCGGTCAGCCTGCGCGACATCCCAGTAGGGTGGGCAGGATCAGGCGCCTAAAGCGATCGAGCGGCGCCGGGCTGCGATCGATCTTCATCCGCAGCATCGCGCCGTGCCACGCCTCCAGCAGGGCAGCGCCCGCCTCGTCCGCATCCAGGTCGGCCAGAACCTCGCCAGCCGTCTGGGCCTGTCGGATCGTTTCGGCGAAGGACGGCGTCCAATCGGCGAAGATTGTGGCGAGCTTGTGCCGGATCGCCTCGCTATGCTCGACGGCCTCCAGGGCCATGTTTCCGGCCAGGCATCCGAACCGCCAGCCGGACGCCTCTAAGAGCTCGGCGACCGCATCGAAATAGGCGTGCAGCCGATCGACGGGGGCGCGGCCGGGATCCTCCAGCGTGCCCGCGATTAGCGCGCGCATCCGGCCGAAATACACGTCGAGGATAGCGACGCCGAACTCCTCCTTTGACCGGAAATGGTTGGTGAACGAGCCCTGCGCGACGCCGGCTATCGACGTGATCTCACGCAGGCCGGTGGCGGCGAAGCCTCGCTCGTGCACGGTCTGCATGCCCGATACGACCAGCTTGTCTCGGAAAGAAGGACGACCCATACCCTTGAATACGTCCGAACGTATTTAAAGGCAAGCAGGGATTCAAGTCCGCCGCTTTGTGGGCATATGCCTGACCGGTTTTCCTGTTTCACTATTATCTCGAGAATGCCGACGCTTACTCGACTGCCGTTCCTTTGCGGGAAGGTGTGACGGGTGCGCCGATCACACCCGCCACACATCCGCAGGATGCTATTGAGAGTAAACCGGGCGCTCGATGTCGGCCACGATGCCGACCTGCTCGGGCGTCCAGCCGAGCGTCTTTCTCGTCCACTCGGTGGAAACTGCGCCGTTGTTCGCGACCCACATAGCCAACGGGCCGAAATGCGTTTCCGCTTCCTCCTGCGTCAGCGACTTGGCGGGCAAGCCAAGCTGACGTCCGATCGCCTGCGCGATCTCCTTGTAGGGCACGCCTTCCTCGGCGACCGCGTGATACGCTTCGCCTCTCGCACCCCGTTCGAGCGCGAGACGATAAACGCGCCCCGCGTCCCGATGGTGAACTGCTGGCCAGAGGTTCGCGCCGTCGCCGACATAGGCAGACACGCCCTTCTCGCGCGC
>CAXTVQ010000103.1:0-11341 GCA_964247705.1 uncultured Acetobacteraceae bacterium
GGCGCCGACACCGTCATGGCCGTGCTCTGCCTGGTTTTCGGCGGCACGTTCACCGTCTTCGCGCTCGGCGCCTCGTTTGCTTATCGCTACCGGCGGCGGCGCATCTTGCGAACGCTCGCGGACACGGCCGCCCGCAGCATCCGGTCCAAGGGAGGCGCGTAATTCTCGCCAACCCTACCTTGGTTCCCGGAGTATCGACTAGTCCGGCAGGCCATGGCGCGTCTAGGCATTGTTGCACGGCAAAGTAGGAAACGCGTGGCATTCGGAAGCGGACGGAGCTGGCCAACCTATGTAGGAACCGGCCTGCTCATCGTGTTTTCGCCGGTGCTGCTCGTCGCACCGTGGACGGTCCTGGTCGCCTCGCCGTTTGACGTCGCTGTCGGCCTTGCCCAAGTCTTCTCCAAGCGCGACGTCGTCCAGGTGGCGGATGGCGAGGAGACTGCCATCAGCCTCTTCCTGCTCCTGCTCGCTTTGCTCGGTATGGGCTGGCTGCTGCGCTTGCGCATTTCCATCGTCGTGGTGGCGTGCGGTTTCTTCCTGGTGTGGCCGATCGTCGCGGTGCTTGCCGCCGGCGTGGAATATGGCCTGCAGACTGCGCTGGCGGGACAGGGCTATGACTACTGCACCTTCCACGTCATGAGCACGGGGAGGGCGAGGGCGGCACCTACGTCTACGTGCGTCGCGCGCTGCCGGGCGCCTGCGAGGCAGTGCGTGGGATATTCCCGCCACATCACCTCGTCCCGGATCGGCGGGAAAGTTTCGACGTCCCGGTGGCTGCCCTTTGAGGCCGGTTCTTGCGCGGGTTGCCAGAACTGGTTGATGCTTGTTGCGGCTGCTCCTGCTGGTTGGGCCCCCGTCGCCGCCCCGGCCCTCAACGCGCCTGAGCGGGGCGGCTGTGATGGTCCTGGCTGAGGCTGCCTTCTGCGCAGCCGGGATCAAGCGTGCTTCAGGGCAACCGTACGGGCTGGTCCCATCCATGGCGAAGGTCGAGGACGGCCGTCTCGTATGGACCGTCACCACCGCCACGATCGGCAGCGCCTGGCGCGTGAGGATCGACGATGCATTGGGCGAGGCCGGTCGCGTGACGAGGTGGGGCTTGCGCTAGCGTCGGTGATCCACCGAGCCGCGCTATCGGCTGGCCGGTGTCACTCGCACCACAGCGCCATCCCGCGCAGATGCGGCTTCGCACATGGCGTAGCCGGCAGCGGCAACGGCAAGCCGGGCCGCCAGAGGCCGAGGCGGCGCTGGATGTTGGCCATTTCCGAGTCGATCACCGGCAGGGCGTTGCCGTCGGCATAGAGCGTGGCACTGCGGTAGCGCAGCACCTGCCGGTAAGGGCGGCCCGGCGTGTCGGCGTAGACCGATACCCAGTAGCCATATGGGGCGGCTTCGCTCGGCTCGGCGGCAATGATGTCGCCCGCGAACGGGCCAGTCTCGACGAAGCGCACGTCCTGGTTGTTGTTCGTCCCGGTCCAGCGCTCGTAGACACGGGTGAAGCGATCCTGGCCGCGTTGGTAGGCCATCACCTGCGTGAGCACGAGCTGGTCGCCATCACCGCTGTGCAGGCTGGCCGACACGATAAGAAACAGGGGCTGTCCGGACGCGCCGTGCGAGCGGACGATCCGGGCCACCTCCAGGTAATGGCGTTCGGGGAACGCGGGAACGTCCGAAGTGTCGAACAGCTTCGCCTGCAGCTGGCGATCGCAAGGTCCCTCAGCGCCTTTGTGCAGGCAGAGCATGACGGCGCCGGGCACGGTGCCATCATCCGGCCCGAACGGATCGGGTATGGGCGGAGCCTGCGTGGCGGTGAACTGCCAGGCCGAGCGTGTCCCGAACGGCCGGGACAGGTCGATGGACGCGATCTCGGTCGTGGCCGGAGGGGGCGCGGCTGCCGACTGGACGGCCAGGGCGCCGAGCAGCAAGGCTTGCAGCGTGATATGGCGGGCTCGCGGCATCCGTGGGCCAGTCCAGCCTACCATCGCCCGACCCGGAAGGATGCGCGCAGGCCGTAGAACGGAAACAGCGTAAAACCCATCCCGATCCAAAGCAGGCCGAGAACGTCGCTCCAATTCGCCCAGAAGGTATCCGCCCGCGCCGAGCCGGCTGGATCTGCCTCGAGATAGGCCACCGGCACGGCAGCTCCCAACGCCCGGGATACGGAGCCGTTCTGCGTGAACTCGACTGCCCGGCCTTCCAGGGCGGTGAAACGGATGCGCGGGTGGGGCTGCGGGTCGGCGATGCTGCCGGTCACGTGGTCCGCCCTGCTGAGGAACTCCGCCGTCCAATGACCCTCGAGCGCGGCGCCGGCGAGCACCGCCCACCCCACCAGCCAGAGCAGCACCGTGGCGGCATTCCAGGGCGGCGGCGCTTTCGGCTGCGGGATCATGACGTCCCAGGGTGAGGCCGGAGGGGCGGGATGCGCCGGGCACCGGCGTTTCGCCCGGTGCAGGCGGATGATCACCGCGGCGACAAGCGCGCAGACGAGCCAAAGCTCCACCCAAATCTCGTAAAGAACCGCGTCATCGACGTCCTCGCCTTGCAGGCCGAACAGGTTTGGCAGGAGGTCCAAGGTCGGGACCTTCGCGGTTATGTTCTGCGCCAGGAGGACGCAGGTGGTCGTTGCACCGACGGTGATTCCCAGCAACAGGGCGGCGGACGCCATAAACCGTCGTCGCCTGCGCTGTGCCGCCCTGAACGTCGCCCCAACCGTGGCCAGGATGAGGACCGCCATCACGATACCAACGCCCCTGCGCCCGAAGGCTGGCGGCTCCGGGAAGAAGGCAACAAAGGGTGCGGTGGCCAGGGCAGCAAGCACCGCAGTCGTCGCCGTGTCGGCCGACCGCCTCAACGCCGCTTCCTGCACCTGGTCGGACTTGGAGGCGACTTAACCGCGGCCTGCATGCCCGCGAGGAGTGGCCAACGCGCCTGCCATGGCAGAAGCGCCAGCAGTAGCAGCGGCGACAGGAAGACCGGCAACCCTAACAGGAACGTCGCAAGACCCGCGAAGTCCCGCAGGCCGAGAAACCCGGTGGCAAGCCGCGCGAACGGGCCGGTGCGAGTTTCACTCATCACGATCAGGACCAGCACGCTCATCGCCGCCCAACCGGCCACGATGCCGAAGCCCCACCCGCGCAGCCGCCCCTCCCGGGTCGGAAGCACGTGTGGTTGGACCGGCTCTGGCGGTGGCTCCATGCCGAGGCCGCGTCGTATGGCCCATGCCAGCAATGCGATGGCGCCGAGCCCTGCGCCTGCCAGCCAGAACACGCTGCCGGCCAATACCGCCTCTAGCAGCCGCGGCGCCGTGTCGTCTGGGGAATGGCTGACCAATGCCTCGACGAAGCGCAGTGCGCCGACGCCGCAGCTGACCAGGGCTGCCTGCGGAAAGAGCCGGAGCCAGGCCGCCACGCCGTGGGTTGCCAAGGGGGGGCGTTGCCGCCTCATGGCGCTCCGGCCCTGTTCGAAGGATAAGCGATCACCACCAGCCGCGTCGTCGCGGCCTGCCAGCCGAAGCAGCGCTGCCGTCCTCGTGAAAGCACGTCGTCGAGCGAGGCGGCTGGCCGGTGGAGAGAGAATGTCCGTCATGTCGACGCTGCACTGCGGATTGCACCGGAGCCCCTTCTCCTGCCTGCTGAAGCTTGGTGAATCAAGTCGGCAATGAAGTCCCGGCGCCGTCAACGGGGTACGTTCGACGGATGTCGGACGTCCATCTACGAATTCGTTTAAAGAATTGCCTACAAGGTGGAGAGGACCACGTAGCGTGAGCGGGCTGGGAGGCGAACGAACAAGCGGCGCTGGCTGCGGCCTCCAGGGGGCGCCGGCAGTTCGGGCCGAACGGCAAATGCCCTGATGGAGCGTGTGCTGCGGGGTGTCGCCCTTGCAAGTGCCCTGCTGCTTGGCGGGACCGCTGCCGCGCCGCGTCCCGCACCCGTGCTGTGGGCATGGGAGCGGGCGGAGGCGCTGGAAACCATTCCGTCCTCATTCGGCGTGGCGGCCGTCGTCGGCTTCATCCGCTTGAAGGGCAACGCCGTAGCGGCGGCTCGTGGCCGGCGCTTTCCCTTGGTGCTGCGAGATGATGCACCGCCCCCCACTGGCGTCGTGCACATCGAGATCGACCAGACGCAGCCGCTGCTGTGGACGGATGCGTTGCGGGCGCAGGTGATCGGCGCGACGCTCGCGTTCATGCAGCCCTACGCGGTCGTGCAGGTGGACATGGAGGTCCGGGACAGCCAGCGCGGTGCGCTGCTGGACCTGCTGCGTGGGGTGCGGGCAGGCCGCCCAGCCGGGAGCACGCTGTCCATGACGGCCCTAGCCTCCTGGTGCGATACGAAACACTGGCTGGCGGCGGCGCCGGTGGACGAAATCGTGCCCATGCTGTTCCGCCTGGGTCCCGGCGGCGTGCGTCTGCGCGGCAAACTGGCCGACGGCGGCGACTTCGGCGAGCCAAGGTGCCGCACGGCTGTCGGCATCGCCACGGATACGCCCGTGACGATCCCGCCGGGCCGCCGTGTCTACGTGTTCAACCCGCGCCCGTGGGACGCGGCCGCGGTGGCGGCGCTCGAGCAGAGGGATATTCGATGAGGCGTTCTCTCCTTCGCGGCGGCTTGGCAGTGGTCGCCGTGGCGGTGGCTTTCGCGCCCGCCGCCGCCTCCACCGACGGGTCGCCCGCCAACTGGGCGCTGAGCGAGTTCGGCGGTGCGCCGGCGCAGCGGCAAATGCTGTATGGCGGCACGCCCGGCGTGCTGATGGGCACGTCGCCCGCCAGTCTCCTGTTCATCGGCTGGCGGCGGCTGCACGGGCAGACCGTCAGCACGGCGACCGGTGAGGTGCTAGCCGTGCCGTGCTGCGGCGACACCAGCGCAGCCGACCCGACGGCGGCGTGGCTGGACGCGCGCAAGGCCGTGCCCGGCGTCGCGGCGTTGAACGCTCCGCTCTCCACCGACCGTCCCGGACCGGACTACACCAGCATCCCGAACTGCCTGGCCGACGCGTTCGGCAACGCCACCCGCACCCTGCAGGCGCGCATCGCCAGCTACGGCGCCGACTCGCCGGACGTGCGGTCCTGGCTGGCGGCGCAGGATGCCGTGTTCGCCGCTTGCGCGGCAGCGGTTGCTAGCCTTCCCGCCTTGCCCGACGCAGCGCCCGCCTGGCTGCGGGCCGATCACCAGTATCAGGCGGCGGCACTGGCGTTCTACAACGGCGCCTACGGAGCGGCGGCAGAAGGTTTCGCCGTCATTGCCGCCGATGCGGCATCGCCTTGGCACGACATCGCGCCCTACTTGCGGGTACGTGCCCTGTTGCGGCAGGCGCTGGCGACCCATGCTCCAGCCGACTTCGCTGCGGCACAGGATGCCGCGCGGGCAGTGCCCCCGGCGGCCAAGCTGGCGAACATGGCCCAGTTGCACGCCGACCCAGCAGCGGCCGCGACGCGCCTGGTGGCCGCTTTGGGGGTGCCAGAGCTAACGACGCAGGCGGCATCCGATTTCAAGGACCTGCAATCGATCGGCAAGACGACCGCGCCGTCGGACTTGCTGGACTGGATCGCCACCATCAAGACCGGCGCCGCAGCCCCGCCGGTGCCACCGCCGGACAGCCCGACCAAGCTGGACGCAGCCAAGGCCGCCGAGGGCCGCCGGGTCAGCGCCCTGGCCCATGCGCAGGACCGTTACCGCGCGACGCACGATCCCGCGTGGCTGCTTGCCGCGCTCGCGCTGATGCAACCGGACGAGGCGTCCGGCACGACGCTGCTGGCCGACGCTGCGGCGCTGGACGCGCAATCGCCGCCGTACCTGACAGCGCTGTTCCACCGGGTGCGCCTGCTGAACGGCACCGCCGACCCGGCGACGCTTCGCCCGCTGCTGGACGCAGTGCTGGCCCGCACGGACCTGACAGCGACGGCGCGCAACCTGTTCCTGGCGGAGCGGATGCAACTCGCCACCAGCCTTGCGGACATGGCCGCCTTCACGCTGCGGCAGAAGCAGTGCACGCAGCAGACCGACGGCTGTGTCGCGGATGCCTGGGGCTTCGGCGGGACCGGCGCGGGGTTGTTCGCTGGCGACAAGGGCGTCGGAGACGACGCCCGCTACCTGTTCGACCGCATGGCGCTGTCGACCCGGGTGGCGCTGAGCGGGATGACGTCCTTGCCGGCGCCGATCCGCCTGGACATCGCCCTGACCAGCTTCGCCCGGGCCGTGCTGCTGCACGACGACGCGACCGCCGACGCGCTGGCGGGACCGCTCGGGAGCCTCTTGCCGGTCATGGCGGCCGAGTTCGCCGCGGTCGCCAAGGCACGGCCCGGGCCCGACAAGCTGTTCGCCGAGTATCTCGTGTTCGCGAAGATCCCCGGCCTGCGGGCGGACCTGCTGGACTACACGCGCCCGGAGGGCGACGTCGCCGGCTTCCAGGGTAGTTGGCCGAACTGGGTGGTGCTGGCCCGGCCGGATCCGGATGCGATCCCGCCCAGCCCCGCGCGCTACGACAATGCTGGCTACCAGGTGCTGGACGTGCCGGCCGGCACCGACCTCGGTGACGGACACCGCCGCATCCCCGACGTGGTCTGTGATGGCATGTGCGGCGCTGGCGGCTTCGTGCCGCGCATGCCGGTGTTCCTGGCGGACACGGCTGCGAAAGCCACGACGGAGCGGCGCTTCCTGCCGCCGCCCGGCAAGTACGGCGATCCCGGCACCCTCCCGTTCGACCGTGCGGAAGCCTTCCCTAGTGACGTCAAGGAACCCATCAAGGCGCAGCCGGCCCCGCCGGGCGCGACCTATGTGTGGGAGTTCATCCTCGATTACGTTACCAAGCATCCGCAAGACCCCCGATCACCCGAGGCGCTGCACTGGCTGATCCATATCGGCCATTACGGACAAAGCCACGACCATTCCGGACGGCGCGCCTTCATGCTGCTGCACGGCCGCTACCCGAACAGCGTCTGGGCGAAGCAGAACCCCTTCTATTATGATTGACTATCTTCTGGAAGGCCGCGTGCTGAAACCGAGGAGGCTGTTGCTGCTGTTCATGGCATGCCTGGCCTTCGGCACCGGGCTGGCGCGAGGGCGGACAGGCGTGTCGATCCCGGGTGTGAGCAAAGGAATGCCCTATGCCGAAGCCCGCGCGAAGCTGCTTTCGATGGGCTACGTGCCCTACCAGCCGAAGGGTCCGCATCTGATGACGGGACCGCCCTGCGAAGACAGGGAGGAGATCTGCCGGGCTTACCCGGAAACGGCAGCTTGCGCAGGGACCGGCCGCGCGCAGTGTGCTTTCCTGTTCATCAGAGAGATGGAGTTCGTGGAGGTCGAGACGGTCAACGAGAGCCTCGCAGCCCTGCAGGTGGACAAGGTGAGCAGGGTGACCCGCAAGGAAGCCGACGCGGATTATTGAGGCGGACCATGGGCCGCCAGTTCCATCGAGGAGCAGTCGGCTTCGTCGTCGTGGCAGCGCTCCTGTCGTTCGTGGCGAGCCGACTGCAAGCGGCGACCGATCCAGCCCAGCCCTTCGCGCAAGCCTGGTCGCGGCTCCCCGGCACCACCGGCTGGCGGATGCTCGTCTCCGCCCCGTTCCCGCGCGACTGGCCGCCGGAGGCCGGCAGGCACGGCCTGCCGGTGGTCCGCTACGCCTTCGACATGCGCCTGCGCCCAGGCCTCGCCGATGGTGCGGAGATGACGGCGCCCTGAGCGCGGCGCCCCGATTCGAACCGGCAGCAGACTCCGGAGCTGTGCGCCCGGTTCCAGCTCTCGGCGACAGCGGGGCTACGCTGGTTCGGGCAGGCGCGCGAGGTGTCCCGCCAGGTCTGGCTGCACGAGTTGGACTGGACGCAGTGTTCGGTTTCGGGAGCGCTGCGGACCCGCGATGGGCGAACGCTGCCATGGGAGTTGGATCAGTCCGGCCGCGCCGGTGTCGCCATCACTTCGGAGCTGTCGGCCTATTTCGCTGGCCCCCGAACTGCCGCTGCGCCAGCTTGCTTCCAGGCCAGCACTGGATCGGTAGCCCCTGGCCAGGGCACACGACCGGACTGCATGTGCAACACTACGAGGATAATACCCGGCTGCCGGGCCGCCGCCGCCTCACGATGGCAAGAAGCGGCAGGATGGTCAGGCCAAGCAGCACCACGACGCCGACCAGGAAGGTGAGGGTCCTGTTCCAGAGTTTATCCAATGCCATGTCGGTGGTCGCAAGTTCCGGCCGGCTCGGGTCCGCCACGACCTCCACGGTGTAGTCGCCGAGATGCACGCCGGTGAAGATGTAGTTGACGCTGTGGGAGACCGGGCCGGCGCTCGTGGGCACCACCAGCGTTGCGTCGCAGATATTGAAGATGAAGTTGCTGCTGCAGGAGCCTTTGGTGACCCGGCTGCCAGGCATCGGCCGCGCGGCGTCGCGAACTTGCCAGTCGGTGACCAGATCGGGCGCGGTGTAGAGGCCCATCGCCACCAGCGCCCCCAGGAACATCAGGATGCCGAGGCCGAGCTTCAGATTGTGCTTCCAGCCGCTGTTGCGGGGCGGCAGGGTGAGGCGGCGGGCGGGGTCGGTCTGCATGGCGATGCGGCCCTACGTGGCAATGCGGGTGGTGATCATACGTCGGCTTCGACCGGATCGCCGAGCAGCCGACGCCGGGCAAGCGCGGCGCTGCGATACTGGCCGAGAAGCGTTGCATAGCCCTGCGCCGTCATGCCGTGGGGCGACGCCGCCTTCACCGTGATGATGCCCCGCTTCGGGTCGAGCCGCAGCCCGCGCGCGCCGGGCAGGCGAGCCGGGTAGGCTGCCTCGGGCGGCAGCAGGATGCGCGTGACGACCCCGCTGCGGGTGACGGTGACGTCCAGGTCGGCCACGTCGTCCCAGCCGATCGGGCGGTCTAGCCCCGGCAACTCCATCGCCTCGGCCCGTAGCCGCATAAAGGGCCTCCGGGCGCGCCGGGCCAGCATGGCAGCGCGGCCGGCCAGCACCGCCGCGACCAGAATGGCCACCCCGCCTGCGACGCGCTGCTCGAACACCCCGAGGCCGCGCAGTCCGAATAGCAGCAGCGCCAGCCCGACCAGGGCCAAGGCAGCGCCGGCGGCGTTCAACACAACGACGCCCCGCGTATTCTCATGCAACGCGCATTCATCGCCGACGACGCTGTCCGCCGTCGCCTGGAGGGTATCGCGATAGGCGCGGTGCGGGGCCCGTATTTCGCTCAGGAAGTCGGCCGTGATGGCGTGGGAGAGCGGTACAGGGTCGGCGATGAAGGTCGCCAGGTGACTAAGGCTGCTCCGGTCGGGCGACGCCGCCGCCCGGGCAATCAGGTCCGGCAATGGCGGCTGACCAAGCGCCACAAGGCGCTGCCTGGTCGGCGGGTGGGTGTCGGTCGGGTGCGGCTGCTCGTCCTCAAGGTGGGCCGCGGGGTCGCCCAGGCCGCGGGCCGCCGCCTGATCCAGGATGACAGCGACCAGGTCGGCCGGAGCCTCATCCGGGGCGCGGGCGGCGGCGCTCAGAACTTCCTCGATGCGGGGCTGCATGGCCGATACCCGCAGCAAGGCCCGGGCGGACGCATCGGTGGAGGTGACCCCTGCCCCGGCCGCATCGGCCGCGAACTCCCGCAGCCGGCTCCAATGCCGGACGGCGCGATGGAACCGGTCCATCGCGAACCGCCCGAGCCGCAAGGAGGGGCTCACCAGGGGCGACGGCGTCCCGGCCGTGCCCGTAGCCGCGGTGGCAACCGCGTCGAGCGACCGTTCGACGCCGGCATAGATGGGCAGGAAGCGCTGGCTCCACTCGGTGTCGCCGCCAGAGAAGTGCGCCAGCTCATGGGCGATGACTGCGGCGACCTCGTCGGCACGCAGCAGCGGCAGGGCCGGCAACGGCAGATAGAGGGTGCGACCGGACAGGGCGGTTCCGGCTGGCCGCAGCCGCTTCGGCCCCGAACTGACGAAAAAGCCACCGGTGAGGCCGACGACGATGTTGTCGGGATGCAGCGAGCCGAGCCGCGCGACGAGCTCGTGCAGCAAGGCCCACAGGCCGGGTGCCTCCTCGGATGCAACAAGGCGGCCATCGATCGGCAGCGCGTCGGGGGTGAAGGCCGCCACGGCGCGCTTGAGCTGGAACACGGCCCGCCCGGCGGTCCAGAGGCTGATCGAGGCAGCCACGGCGCCGATAGCAAGCAGCTTGACGCCGCCGATGGAGAACTCGTCGATGTCCAGCAGCGCCACGGCCTCGAACGCCACGGCCGCGACGAAGGCGCATGCCATCAGCACGACCTGCGCGCCCATCAGCGGCGGCAGTGCGCGCCGCATCGCGGAGAAACCACGCACCAGGGCTTCCCGAGAGCCTTCCCCAATCCGGCCGAGAACGCTCGCAGCCAGAAGGGCCAGCGCGGATAAGGCCGCCGCTAGCCCGGCACCAGTTGCAACGGCCGGCGGAAGCCAGGTGCGAAGGCTTGCCAACCAGATGGCGGTGTCGAGGCCGTGCAACTCGTCCCGCGCCACGGTGACCGCATACGGGCCGCCGAAAAGCTGGCTGCCACGCTGGAACTGCAATCCCATGTCGAAGGCGCCGGGCGGGATGCGGCTCTGACGGCTTGCAAGTCTTCGACCACGGGAGCAAGCCGGTCCCGCTGCAGCGTGGCCGCAGCGACATCGTCAGCGCCGCGATACCCCTCCCAGATACCGAGCGCCATCAAGGCCAGAGGGAGCAGCAGCGTGCCGGCAAGCAGGCGACGCGTCTTGCGTCCGGGTGCGTAACTCCGCGTGGTGATCGTTCCTCGACCGCAAGTGTGGACCAGCCCGGACAATGCAGCTTTGACGACCGGGGCTTCGCCGCAATAATCCCAACACCGAACTCGAGATAGGCCCCTACGCAGCACGTCCCTTATTTCTGATCGCCGGAAAAAGGTGAAGCGCATCGATTGCTCCGAAAACGCGGAGTTCGGTCGCTTGGCCCGCCATATCTTGCCGTGACAGCACGAGGAGCACGCGATTTGCCAATGGGTGACCTGCCGCCGCCCCACCCTCTCGCAGCGATGGCGTTTCCGCGCTGGCTCGCGAAAACGGTTCTCGTCGTCCTGACGATCGCGTTGTGGCTCCCGACCCTGGCCGTCCTGGCGACGGTAGCGACAGCCTTCGCCACGGGCTGCCAAGTCAACGAGGCCACGACTCAGCCCTGTATCGTCGCAGGGCACGATGTCGGGGACCTCCTGTATGGAGGACTGGTCATGGTGTTCCTCGCAGGTCCCACGCTGCCATTTGCAATCGGTGCAGTCCTCATCTGGTTCATCGTACGGCGGCGGGCTGCCATTGACCGCCGCAAGCTGCTCTGATCGGTTGACGCCGGATTGCTGACGGAGCGGGGACGAGCGCCTCCTGACGCGACGCAT
>CAXTVQ010000104.1:0-10795 GCA_964247705.1 uncultured Acetobacteraceae bacterium
GCCGCGGCGACGCTTGGCCGTGGCGAGCTGGGCCAGGGCGAGCTGGGCCAGGGCGTTGATGGCGGCGTCGGGGACCGGATACGGATCGAGCCGGCGTGCGCCCTGGGTGCCGATCCGCCCCCATTGCCGCATGAGGAGGGCGCGGCCGAACAGGTCCGGCCAGACCTCCATGCGGTAGAAGCGCCATTCGTTCAGCGCGGGGCGGATGCGGGCCAGGCAGGCGGTGTCGGCGAACAGCGCCAGCTGGACCGGGGAGGGGCCGGAATTACTGGTCCGGAGGTGTTTGGGCCGCATGTCGCGGCAAGCGGATCAGGTTTCGTAGCAGGGTACCAGCGCGAACGCCGGTTTAACCGGCCAGACGCCCGAACCTGATACACTATTAGCGATACTGTATCAGGTGATTGTTCGTCAGCAGCACGCTACTATGTGTTCAGGCTTGGGCCTACGCCCCTGCGCAGGGAGCGACTTCCAAGCGGATGACGAGGCTGCATTTTTGCTCCAAGCCCCCGCGCGGGGAGCGACGTATTCCTTGTCCCGCTACGCGCTCTGGCACGTGTTTCGATCCACGCCCCCGCGCGGGGAGCGACGCCCACCGATCCTCGCGCACGTCGAAGCGCACGAGTTTCGATCCACGCCCCCGCGCGGGGAGCGACACCCGCCGCCGCCGGAAGTCGCTATGGCGCAATAGTTTCGATCCACGCCCCCGCGCGGGGAGCGACATGTCTAACCTGCCGATCGTGGACGCGCACCACCATCTGTGGGACCGCCCCGGCGAGCGCTATCTGCTGCCCGAACTGCTGGCGGACATGGCGACCGGGCACAAGGTGACGGGCACCGTCTATGTCCAGGCCCGGTCGATGTATCGCGCCGACGGGCCGGAAGCGATGCGCTCAGTGGGAGAGGTGGAATTCGCCAACGGCGTCGCGGCCCAGTGCGCCAGCGATACCTACGGCCCCGGGCGGGCCTGTGCCGGCATTGTCGGTCTCGTCGATCTGCGCCTGGGTGACGCGGCGCAGCCGGTGCTGGAGGCACTGCAAGCCGCCGGCAATGGGCGGCTGCGAGGGATCCGCAACACCACGGCCGCGCACCCTGACCCGGCGATCCGCAGCAACCCCCAGCCGCCTCCCGAGGGCATCCTAACAGAAGACGGCTTCCGCCGCGGCGCTGCCCTGGTCGGTCGCATGGGGCTGTCGCTCGACGTATGGGCCTATCACACTCAGCTGGCGGAGGTGGCGCACCTTGCCCGGGTCTGCCCGGACACCGCGATCGTGGTGGACCATTGCGGCGGCCCGCTGGGCACCGGCCCGTACCGCGGCAAGCGGGCGGAGGTGTTCACCGAGTGGCGCGCCGCGATGGCGGTACTGGCCGGGCTGCCCAACATGACCGTCAAACTCGGCGGCCTGGCCATGCGGGTTGACGGGTTCGACTTCGACGCGGAGGAACGCGCGCCGAACTCAATGTGGCTGGCCAATGCCTGGCGGCCCTACACGTATGCGCTGCTCGACCTGTTCGGCGCCGGGCGCTGCATGTTCCAGAGCAACTTTCCGGTGGACAAGGGCATGTGCAGCTACCCCGTCTTGTGGAACGCATTCAAGCGCCTGGCTGCCGGCGCCACCGCCGACGAGAAGCGGGCCTTGTTCAGCGGCACCGCCTGCCGGGTCTATCGCCTGCCAAAGCTTGCCATGGCGTGAAAATCGGCCAACGAAGGCATGAGCGACGGCGATCGGTTGCTGTCTGGAGGTGCGATGAGGGCGATCAAGACGGAAAAGCCGGTATCAGTGGCGGGGGTATCCGCCGTGGAACGCGCTCTATCGGTGTTGACAGTATTCCGCCGGGGCGATGGCAGCCTGAGCCTGGCCGAACTCGCCACCCGCACCGGGCTCGTGAAGAGCACGATCATGCGGCTCGCCGTCTCGCTGGAAGCGTATGGGCTACTGGTGCGGCTGGACGACGGTACCTACCGCCTGGACGCAGAGTGCTTGCGGCTCGGTTCGGTCTATCAGCAATCATTCGACCTCGCGGACCACGCTGTGCCCGCGCTGGAGAACCTTGTCGCGCGCACGGGGGAGACGGCGTCGCTCTACGTCCGCCGTGGTGGCGAGCGATTGTGCCTGTTCCGGGTCGAGTCGCCGCACCGCGTGCGCATGCACGTGCAACCAGGTGATACCCGCCCCATGGACAAGGCCGCGATCGCCGAGGTGTTGCGCCGCTACGAACAAGGGCTGCAGAGCCAGGAGATCGATGCGGACATGCCGCTGTTCTCCTCGGGTGTCACCGACCCGCACACGGCTTCTTTCGCCATGCCCGTGTTCGGGCCGGGCGGCGCGCTGATCGGTGCGCTGGCGATTTCCGGGCCGGTGTCGCGACTGACGGAGGCGTTCGCTCGCTCGCACGGGGCATTGCTGCGCCGGGCGGGTATCGCGCTCTCCCAGGCGTGCGGTGGCGGGCTGCCGGTGAAACGGCGGGGGAAGACCGCAGCCTGACGTGAATGGTAATTGTCGTTTCCAAGAATGGAACGGCGTTTTATAATGCTTCAAAGTCGCAAAGGGCGTTCAGGATGGCCTCAGGATTTCGTATTCTCGCGCGTCAGCACAAGGTGGCGTCGGACATGGTGGAGCGGTTTGCGACACTGCCTGTGGCCAATGTGAGCGACGGCATGTCCCGCATGACGGCTGGCGGCGCGCGGCTACGCCCAATGCATGCCGGTGGCGGCCTGGCAGGCCCGGCGCTGACGGTGAAGGCGCCGCCCGGTGACAACCTGATGATGCACAAGGCGATCGGCCTAGCCGAGCCTGGTGACGTGATCGTCGTGGATGCGGGCGGCGACCTGACCAACGCCCTGATGGGTGAGATGATGCTGATGCAGATGGAAAAGCGCGGTGTGGCCGGCGTGGTGGTCAACGGCGCTATCCGCGACGCCGGATACATTCGCAGCCACAACTTCCCGGTCTTCGCCGCTGGCGTCACCCATCGCGGCCCGTACAAGAACGGCCCCGGTGAGATTAACGTGCCCATTGCGATCGACGGCATGGTGATTGCGGCGGGCGACCTGATCCTGGGTGATGATGACGGGATGCTCTGCGTGCCGTTCAAGCAAATCGAGGCGGTGCTCGCCGCAGCGCAGGCCAAATCCGATGCCGAGCAGAAGCAGATCGCGAACATTCAGGCGGGTACGCACAACGCGGCCTGGATCGACGAGACGCTGCGCAAGCTGAGGTGCGAAGGCCTGGACTAAGCGTTGGGACGCTGCCTGTATCCTGGGATGAAAGGGCAGTGCCCGGCGATCCCTGCAAGCCAAAGGAACCGCCTATGCCTGTCACCAACTCCCGCCCCGCCGTCCTGGTCAGTGCCGCGGCGCTCAACTCGAAGGCGGTGGCCATGCTGGAAGTCGCCGGTTACGCCGTGATCAACACCAGTGGCTATCCCGGTGAGTTCGAGCTGATCGCCGCGCTGCAGGAACACCGCCCGGTGGCGCTGCTGCACCGGCAGGGTTTCATCAACGGCGTTGTGCTCGATGCCGGCGCGCCCGACCTGCGTATCGTCGCCCGACATGGCGCCGGACTCGACGGCATTGACATCTCGGCCGCGGTCGCGCGCGGGCTGACCGTGACGCGGGCCGCGGGTGCGAACGCGCGCGCTGTAGCGGAGCACACCTGGGCATTGCTGCTGGCGATGGCGAAGGATCTGCCGCCCATCGGCGCCGGCATGGCGTCTGGCTTGTGGGAGAAGACCTCCCGCTTCACCCGCGACCTCGAGGGCCGCACCATCGGCATCGTCGGCTATGGTGCGATCGGCTCCAAGGTCGCGCGCTATGCCGAAGCGTTCGGCATGACGGTTCTGGCCTATGATCCGCTGCTGCCTGGCACCGGCCTGCCCGGGCCGGGTGAGCGCGTGGCAACTCTGCCGGACCTTCTGCGCCGGGTGAGCATCCTGTCCCTGCACTGCCCACTGGAGGCCGCGACCCGCGGCATGATCGACACAGCCGCCCTGGCGCTGCTGCCGGAGGGTGCGCTGATGGTGAATGCGGCGCGTGGCGGCATTGTCAACGAGGCGGATCTGCTGGCGGCGCTCGAATCCGGCCACATCGCCGCCGCCGCGATCGATGTGTTCGAGACCGAGCCGCTGCCGGACGCCAACCCGCTCCGCCGTCATCCGCGGGTGCTCGCCACGCCGCACATCGCTGCCAACACGCCGAACGGCGCTGCTGCCATGGCGACGGGTGCCGCGGACTGCATCATCTCCGTCCTGGCCGGGCGGCGGCCAAAGCTCGAGGGCGCCATCGTCTCACTGGGCGAGAAGACGCCGATTGCCGCCTAGCCGGCCGGTGTCCGCTACCCTGCCCCGGTTGAGTGCGGCGTCGCCGGACTCGCCGCTCACCGTGCAACTGCTGACAGAGCTGCGGATGCGCGGCTTCGAGCGATTGCTCCGGCGGGACGGCGGACCGCCTGTCGCTGGCAACGGATAATTCCATCTACCAAGTCCTGCCCAGCGCTGTGGCGTTTCCACGCACAACCACGGATCTGGTGCGCATCGCACGGCTATTGGCCGAGCCGCGTTTCGCCACCGTCGCCATTGCTGCGCGCGGCGGCGGCGCAGGGACCAACGGCCAGTCGCTGACGAACGGCTTGGTGGTGGACTTGTCACGGCACATGAACCGCGTGCTGGAGATCAATGCCGCCGGCCGCTGGGTTCGCGTTCAGGCCGGGGTAGTGAAGGAACAGCTTAACGCCGCCCTGGTGCCGCACGGTCTGATGTTCGCGCCCGAACTATCGACCTCTAACCGCACGACGATTGGCGGCATGATCAGCACCGACGCTAGCGGCCAGGGTTCCTGTCTTTACGGCAAGACCCGCGACCACATGCTGGAGCTGACCACGGTGCTGACCGATGGCACCGTCTGGACCTCGTGCAAGCTGGACGGAGCGGAATTTGCAAATCTGCGTAACCGCACTGGCCGGGTGGGCGCGATCCATCGCATGATGGACGACATCGCACGCGACCGGGCCGGGCTGATCGCCGAGTGTTTCCCACCGCTCAACCGTTGCCTGACCGGCTACGACCTGGCGCATATCCGGGACGCGGAAGGGCGGTTCGACCTCAACGCCGTACTGTGCGGCTCCGAAGGCACGCTCGGCTTGCTGGCCGAGGCACGGCTGAATCTCGTTCGATCCCGCGCCATACCGCCCTGGTGAATTTGCGTTACGATAGTTTCGACCGCGCACAGCGGGATGCGCAGGCGCTGCTGCACTTCGCGCCCGCCTCCATCTAGACGATCGATTCCACCGTACTCGGCTTCGCACAGGGCGACATCATCTGGGACAGCGTTAGTGCCTTCTTCCCCGAGGATAATGGCGAGCGCGCCCGCGGCGTGAATATGGTGGAGGTGCTAGGCGACACGGAGGCAGCGCTGGGCCGGCTAATCGCCGGGTTGCAGATGGAGGGGCACGGCGCCGGTCGACGCGGCTTCACCATCGCGCGCCAGGACGACGTGGCGGCGCCTATGGCGGCCTGTTATGGGGCGAGCACGGCAAAGGCGTGCGGTCGGAGTTCTCGCCGCGCTTCTTCGGCCCGCTCTACCCGGCGCTGCACAGATCAAGTAGGCTTTCGATCCTGGCAACCAGTTCAATCCCGGTAAGATCGCCGCCCCCGCCGGCGCCGCCCTGTTGACGATCGACGGCGTCGGCACGCGCGGTCAGTTGGACCGCACTATGCCGCTCAAGATCCGAGCGGCATACGACGAGGCGCTGCACTGCAACGGCAACGGCGCCTGCTTCAACTGGGATCCGGATGACGCGATGTGCCCGTCCTGGAAGGCGACGAGGCAGCGTCGGCACTCTCCCAAAGGCCGCGCGTCACTGTTGCGCGAATGGCTGCGCCGCCTTTCCGCCGCCGGCGTAGCGCCAGACGCCATCGCCGAACCGCGGTCGGCCTCGTTTGCAGCGCGTTTGCGCAATTCAGTAGCGGCCAAGTGGGGCGAAACGGATTTCTCCCATGTGGTTAAGGAAGCTATGGACGGCTGCCTGGCCTGCAAGTCGTGCGCCGGACAGTGCCCGATCAAGGTGGACATCCCCACCAGCCGGTCCAAGTTCTTGCACGCCTATCACACGCGCTATCTGCGACCGCCGCGCGATCACCTGGTGGCGTCGGTGGAACGCCTGATGCCGCTGCTACAACGCGTGCCTGGCCTGTATAACACCGTGGTCGGCAGCAAGGCCGGGCGCTGGGCGTTCCGCCGTGCCGGGCTGGTGGCGATGCCGAGTCTGTCGCGCATCGACCTGCTGCAGCAGGCGCGTCGCCGGAGCGTCGCCGTCGCAACGCCCGAAGCCCTGGCGGCGCTACCGCAGGCGGAGCGGGCACGCAGCGTCGTGCTGGTGCAGGATGCGTTCACCAGCGCCTACGAAACCGAGCTGGTGCTGAACCTGCTGGACCTACTGACGCTGCTGTGCGTGCGGCCGTTCCTTGCCCCGTTTCGCCCGAATGGCAAACCGTTGCACGTTCACGGCTTTCTGCCGGCATTCCGCCGCGCCGCGCAAGCGAACGCCGCCATGCTGGGACGCGCACGTCGCCCGTGCCGGCAACACCGGGCACCTGCTGGCTACCGGGTATTCTTGCCGGTTGCAGGCGCGCCTCATCGGCGGTGCCGAGTTGCCACATCCAGTACAGGCGCTGCTGGCGGAGCTTTTCCGGACACCGAAGATCGATAATGGAATGCCATTCTAATAAAATTTGCCGGGTGACTGGGCTTAGCTTACATCATGCATCAACATTACGCCTGCCCGGTTTGCGGCAGAGCTGCGAGGGGGGATGAGGATGGTGGATGATCGGCCGGACCGGCACGTCCTCGAGAGAGAAACGATCCGTGTGATCACCCTTCGCATCGTGCCGTTCCTGATGGTCTGCTACTTCTTTAATCTGCTGGATCGGTCCAACATCGGCGTTGCTTCCCTGCAAATGCGCCCGCAACTAGGGTTGTCGGGCGCGGCCTACGGGTTGGGCGGCAGCCTGTTCTTCGTCGGCTATTTCTTCTTCGAAGTGCCAAGCAACCTCGCCCTGCAGCGCTTCGGGGCTCGGCGCTGGATCGCCCGCATCATGATCTCCTGGGGCGCCATGTGCGTGCTCATGTCGCTCACGCGCGGGCCGCTGTCGTTCTATGTGCTGCGATTCCTACTCGGCGTGGCAGAGGCGGGGTTCTTCCCGGGCATCGTGTTGTACGCGACCTACTGGTTCCCCTCGCGATACCGGGCGCGGATCGTGGCGGCATTCTCCATGTCGGTGCCGCTGGCGAGCTTCATCGGCTCTCCGTTCTCCGCCGGGCTGCTGCAGGCAGACGGCCTGTTGGGCCTGCATGGCTGGCAATGGGTGTTCATTGCCGAGGGCATTCCCACGGTGCTGCTCGGCATCGCCTGCCTGTTCCTGCTGCCCGACCGGCCATCGGCGGTTCGCTGGCTGCGTCGGGACCAGAGTGACTACCTGGCTAGCGTGCTGGAGGCAGAGAAGGCTGTATCGAGGCCGGTTGGGAATTTGACCTTGGCCCACTTGGCGCGCAACCCCGCCGTTTGGGGGCTCGCGATCACGTGCGCCGCCAGTTCGGCCGCCAGCTCCAGCCTCTCGGCCTGGCAGCCACAGCTCATCAAGAGCTTTGGGCTGACGAACTTCCAAACCGGGTTAGTGAACTCCATTCCCTATGGCTTCGCCGCGGCCCTGATGATGTTCTGGGGCATCCGCTCCGATCGCACCGGCGAACGCCGGTGGCACACGGCGGTGCCACTCCTGGTGATTGCGGCGGGGCTGCTCTGTGTGTCGTTCTCGACTAAATCCCTCCCAATCACCGTGGCGCTCCTAAGCTGCGTGCTGGTGGGCTACTCCTCGTTCAAGGGGCCGTTCTGGGCGTTTACCGCCTCCACGTTATCACCCGCAACGGCGGCGGCGGGGATTGGTGGGATCAACGCCTTCTCCAACCTGGCCGGCGGCGGCATGGTGTCGCTCGTTGGCGTCCTACAAGACGCGACCGGTAGCTTCGCCGTGGCCCTATTGCCGATCGTGGTGCTTGCGATGGCCGGCGCGCTGATCGCCTTGCTCATCGGCCGCCGAAGCGGCATCGCAGCGCCCCCGCATGCGGCATTGTCGGCCTAACCGAACCAGAGCCCACTGAAGGATATCACCTTGCCCACAGCCACCCTGTCTGCTGATGAGGCCGGCATCGAACAGACGACCATGCGCCGAGTGATGCGACGCGTGATCCCCTTCATCTTCATCTGCTACGTCGTGTCGTACCTAGACCGGATCAACATCGGCTTCGCGGCCCTGCAGATGAACCAAGAACTCGGACTGACGCCGACTACGTTCGGTTGGGCTGCCGGGTTGTTCTTCATCGGTTATTTCGTGTGCGAGCTGCCCAGCAACCTCGCCATGCAGCGCGTCGGCGCCCGGCGCTGGATCGCGCGCATCATGATCTCGTGGGGGCTCGTCTCCGCGGCGACGGCGCTGGTGACGGGGCCGGTCTCGTTCTCCATCATGCGATTCCTCCTGGGCATGGCGGAGGCGGGCTTCACGCCGGGCATTTATCTGTTCTTCACTCTTTGGTTCCCCGGCCAGTGGCGCGCCCGTGCGACGGCGGCGTTTCTCGTCGGCATTCCCGTCGCCAACATGATCGGCTCCCCCATCTCCGGCGCGCTGCTCACGCTGCACGGGCTGGGCGGTGTGGCCGGCTGGCAGTGGCTGCTGCTGATCGAGGGCGTACCCGCGGTGATCTTAGGCGTGGCCTGTCTCTTCGTGCTGGCGGACGAGCCGAAGGATGCGGCGTGGCTGCCCCCCGAGCAGCGCAGCTGGCTGCAGCAGCGCCTGTCGGACGAGAAGACTTCGATGGCGGCGAAGCACGGCAGTTCGATACGCGCCGCTTTTGCCAACCCGGCGTTGTTCGTGCTGGCCTTCATCAATTTCTGCGGCATCTGCGGTTCGCTCGGCGTGGGCATCTGGCTGCCGCAGATCGTGAAGGAGTTCGGCCTGTCGAACCTCGCGACCGGGTTCGTGGCGGCGATCCCCTACGTCGCCGGCGCGGCGTGCATGGTGATCTGGGCCCGCATGGCTGCGAAATCGAGCCAGCGGATCTGGTATGTCTCCGGCGCACTGGCCGCGGCAGCGGTAGGCCTAGCAGCGAGCGCCGTCGCGGCTACGTCGGTTACTGCCATGCTCGCGCTGACGCTTACCGTGGTCGGCATCCTGGCGTTCCAAGCCAGCTTCTGGGCCATTCCGTCCGACTTCCTGACCGGTCGCGCGGCGGCGGCTGGGCTGGCGCTGATGGTGTCCATCGGCAATCTCGGCGGCTTCGTCGGGCCGTTCCTGATCGGATACCTGCGGGAGAGCACAAACGGCTTCACCGCACCGTTGCTGTCGATTGCGGCCGTGCTGCTGGTGGGTGCGATTGCAATGCGCCTCGTGGGTGACCCAGGGAAACCCGGCGAGCGTAACCGGGCCGCGGACGTCGATCAGCCAGCGTGAGAGAACATTGCTAGGCCGGGCACGTCCATCTCCGCTCGCAGCAACGTGCCTGTGCGGCTCTCGGTGATGAACAGGCTGCGGTTGTTGGGGCCACCATAGGCAAGGTTCGTAGTGCCGACCTCCGCACAGGACACGATGCGGTCCAGCGGCTCCGCCACGGGCGATAGTCGCCAGACGGAGCCGAACCCGGTGTGGCACACCAGCAGGTTACCCGCCACATCCAGCGCCAGCCCGTCGGGCCCGCCGGGGCCGCCGTGGAGGCGGGCGAAGATGCCGACCTTCGTGGTCAGCCCGCTGGCTGGCAACGGCACCCGCCAGATCTGATTGGCTCGCGTCACGGCCACCAGCAGGAAACTTTCCTCCGGGTCGACCACGATGCCGTTTGGGCTCGGTATCGTGTTCAGCAGGCACGTGAGCCGCTCGCCGGGGCTGTATTTCCACACACGCCCGGTGGGGTCGTGCATGCCGGTCTGACCCTGGTCGGTGAAATACAGATTGCCGGACGGCGCGAACACCAGGTCGTTGACGCCTTTGAAACTCTCGCTGGCGGCGGTTTCCAGGAACGGCGTCACGGCACCGCTCGCCGGGTCCAGCAGCATGATGCCACGCTTGTAATCGGTGATGAAGATACGACCGTCGCGATGGATCTTCAGGCCGTTGGGCCACCCGTCGTATTCCGTAACCAGCTCCCAATTACCTTGCGGCGAAACGCGGAAGATGCGGCCGTATGGAATGTCGGTGATGTAGAGCTGCCCGTCGCGGTCGAAGGACGGACCTTCGAGAAAGGAGTCGATCGGACGGCCGTTCTGATTGGCATCGGCCCAACTAGTCCTGCGCGGCTGGCGGAATCGGTCGGGAAGACGCGTGAAAACGGTCGTCTCAATACGGCGCGGCGGAGTGAAGTATGTCATTGACCATAAACTCTGCCCGGATCGGCGAATATTCAAAGCATAAATCTGTCAGGATCGCGAGTCGCACCTGGTCTTACGTTGGACGGCTTGCGACAAGGCGACTGAACGACGGTCGTTGGCGCAAAGCTGCCGGCACCAAGCCGGCGACCCTCTGTTCGCCGACCACTAGGCACCCATCTTCGCTATCTTCCGCGTCAAGGCTCTTCGTTCAGCTCGGCCCACGGCGCCGCCACCTTCTACCAGACCAAGGTCACCGCGGCGCGCGACCTCACCATGGCGTCCCAGAACGATGACCGCGACGAGGACCGCATGGGAGTGTCCGGGTTCGAGAGCAAGGCCGAACGCGCCCGCCAGTTCGCCGCCGAGATGGGCCTGCAAGCCTACGC
>CAXTVQ010000105.1:0-10675 GCA_964247705.1 uncultured Acetobacteraceae bacterium
CGCGGCTGGCGACATCCATCCGGTGGTTGGAGCGGCCAACGCGCTGCAGCAGGCGTGAAACCCCTTTCGGCGCGCCGACCTGGATCACCTGGTCCACGCCGCCCCAGTCGATGCCGAGGTCGAGCGATGACGTCGCCACCACCGCCCGCAGCGCGCCACGGGCCATCGCCGCCTCCACCCGGCGGCGTTGCGTGATGTCCAGGCTGCCGTGGTGCAGCGCGATCGGCAGCGTCTCGTCGTTCAGCTTCCATAGCGCCTGGAACAGCAGTTCGCCCTGTGCGCGAGTGTTGACGAACACGATGCTCATGCCGGCCGCGCGGATGCGGTCCAGGATCACCGCGGCCGAGGCCAGGCCCATGCGGCCGGACCACGGCACGCGGTCCTCGCTGAGGCGGATCTCGAGTTCCGGCGGTGCGCCCTCCTCGACCTCCACCCGGCGTACCGGACCGCCGCAGCCGACATAGGCGTCGATCATGTCCTTGTAGGCGACGGTGGCGGACAACCCGGTGCGGCGGGACGCGGGGGCAAGCACCTTCAGCCGGGCCAGGCATAGAGCAAGCTGGTCACCGCGCTTGGTGCCGGCGAGGGCATGGATCTCGTCGATCACCACGCAGCGGAGCTGGGCGAACAGCTCGGCAGCGGCAGGTTGGCTGACCAGCAAGGCCAGGCTCTCGGGCGTAGTGAGCAGGATGTTGGGCGGGGTGTCACGCTGGCGCGTGCGGCGGGCTTGGGGCGTATCGCCGGACCGGGTCTCGACCGTGACGGGGAGCGCCATCTCGGCCACGGGCTCCAGCAGGTTGCGGGCGACGTCGGTGCCGAGGGCCTTCAGCGGGGAGACGTACAGGGTGTGGATGCCGGGGCGGGGGTGGGCGGCGAGGTCGATCAATGAGGGCAGGAAGCCCGAGAGCGTCTTGCCGCCGCCGGTGGGAGCGATCAGCAGGGCGGTCTCCCCGGCCTCGGCGGCGTCCAGCATCGCGAGCTGGTGCGGTCGGGGCGACCAGCCGCGGGCAGCGAACCAGGCGGCAAATTGTTCTGGGAGTGTTCCGGACACCTCACATGAGATAGGCGAGAACGGGAGGGAAGGCTAGGTTTGCCGAAAGGGAGACCGAAACGGATGGCAACCACCGATCTGGCGGCGTTCATCGACGAGCAGCCCGTCGGCCGGCCGCAGGTGATGTTGCTGCTGCTTTGCGCCGCGGTGCTGTTCGTGGACGGGTTCGACACGCAAGCAATCGGCTACGTAGCGCCGGAGATCGCGCGGGTGTGGCACCTGCCGCGCGGCGCGCTGGGGCCCGTGTTCAGCGCGAGCCTGTTCGGGCTGATGCTGGGCGCGTTGACCATGGGTCCGCTGGCGGACCGGGTTGGCCGCAAGCGGATCATCCTGGCCAGCACCGTCGTGTTCGGCCTCTGCACGCTGGCGACGCTGCTGGCGCGGGACACGACGGAACTGCTGGTGCTGCGCTTCCTGACCGGGCTCGGGTTGGGCGGCGCGATGCCGAACGCGGTGGCGCTGACGGCGGAGTTCAGCCCGCACCGACGGCGGGCGACGATGGTGATGACGATGTTCGCCGGGTTCTCAGTGGGAGCAGCGCTGGGCGGGCTGATCGCAGCGGCGCTGATTCCGGTAGAGGGGTGGCAGGGCGTATTCGTCGTCGGCGGGGCAGCGCCGTTGCTGCTGGCGCCGGTGCTTGCGTGGCGCCTGCCGGAGTCGGCGCGGTTCCTGGCCGTGGCCGGGCAGGGCGGCGGGCGGCTGTTCGCGATCATGCGGGCGATGTTCCCGCAGGGCGATCTGCGCGCGGACACACGGCTGGTGAGCCACGACCCGGCGCACCAAGGCAATCCGCTGCCGCGCCTCTTTGCCGAGGGGCGGGCGCGGGCGACTGTGCTGCTCTGGGTGATTTTCTTCATGAGCCTGCTCGACCTGTATTTCCTGTCCAACTGGCTGCCGACGGTGCTGAACGAGCTGGGCGCGTCGGTCGGCTTGGCGGCGGTCGTGGGCTCGATGCTGCAGGTGGGCGGGATCGTGGGCGTGGTGGTGCTGGGCCGGCTGGTGGACCGGTTCTCGTTCCGCGCCCTGGCGGTGACGTATGCCGCGGCGGCGGTTGCGGTGGCGTTGATCGGGTTGTCCGGTCGTTCGATCGCTCTGGCGGCGGTGACGATCTTTGGCGCCGGGTTCTGCATCGTGGGCGGACAGACAGCCTGCAACGCGCTTGCTGCGACCTACTATCCCACGGCGATGCGGGCGACGGGGGTGGGCTGGGCGCTGGGCGTCGGGCGGGTCGGGTCGATCGTTGGGCCGCTGATCGGTGGGGCGTTGCTGGCGCTGCACTGGGATCCGGGGTCGCTGTTCCTGGCGGCGGCGGTGCCGGCGCTGGCCGGAGCAATCGCGGCGATCGGGCTGGACCGGCGAGTTAAGGTCGATGCAAGTCGCCCCCTGGACACTTTGGTATAAGGGGTCGAGGGGACACTGTCCCCTCGCGGGTGCAGGGCGGAGCCCTGCTGTTGAGGACGTTCCATGGACGCACAAGTGATCATCATAGGCGGCGGCCCGGTCGGCCTGGGCCTCGCCATCGAACTCGGCCAGCGGAATGTGCAATGCATCGTGGTCGAGCGCTACGAACAGCCGCAGCCGGTTCCCAAGGGGCAGAACCTCACGCAGCGCACGATGGAGCATTTCCAGGCCTGGGGCGCCGAGCCCGAGTTGCGCGCGGCGCGGACGATCCCGCCGGAGTGGGGCATGGGCGGGCTCACCGCCTACGGCACGCTGCTCGGGGACTACAGCTATAACTGGATGCAGCGCGAACTGGTCCGGCCCTATTACAACGCCGACAACGAGCGCCTCCCGCAATACGCGACGGAAGCGGTGTTGCGCCGCCGGGTGGCCGCCCTGTCGAGCGTCGAGGTCCTGTATGGCTGGCGCGCCGCCGAGGTGACGCAGGACGCGGATGGCGCCACGGTCAGCATCGCCCGGCGGGACGGTTCCGCGCCGCGCACCCTGCGGGCCGAGTACCTGGCCGGCTGCGACGGCAGCAAGTCGGTGGTGCGCGCGGCGGCCGGCATCACGCAGACCCGGTCCGACCACGACAAGGTCATGGTGCTCCTGGTGTTCCGCTCGGCCGCGCTGCACCGGTTGCTGGAGCGCTACCCGGGCAAGTCGTTCTTCAGCGTGCTGCACCCGGACCTGGACGGCTACTGGCAGTTCTTCGGCCGGGTGGATTTAGGCACGACGTGGTTCTTCCACGCGCCGGTCCCAGCGGGCACCACGGCCGAGAACTACGACTTCCACGCCCTCCTGCACCGCGCGGCGGGCGCGGAGTTCGAGGCCGAACTGGACTATATCGGCTTCTGGGATCTTCGCTTCGCCGTTGCGGACAGCTACCGCAACGGCCGGCTGTTCATCGCGGGGGACGCGGCGCACAGCCACCCGCCCTATGGCGGTTACGGGATCAACCTCGGCTTCGAGGACGCCCGCAACCTGGGCTGGAAGCTGGCGGCGGTGCTGCAAGGGTGGGGCGGGGCCGGTTTGCTCGACTCCTACAACCTGGAGCGGCAGCCGGTGTTCGCCTCGGCAGCGCGCGACTTCATCGCCAAGTCGATCGAGGTGGACCGCGACTTTCTCCGCGTGTTTCATCCCGAGCGGGACCGTGCCGGGTTCGAACAGGCATGGGCCGAGCGCAGTTCGGGGGCCAAGGCGGAGGTCGCGTCCTTCGAGCCGAACTACGAGGGCTCGCCGGTGGTTGCGGGTCCGCCCGACGGGCTCTGCAGTGCGGCTGGACGGCACAGCTTCGAGGCGCAGGCCGGTCACCATTTGGCCCCGGCGCCGCTGTCCGCTGGGGGCAATGTGTTCGACGCGCTCGGCGACGGGTTCACGTTGCTGGCGCTGGACACCGATCCGGCCGTCGAACATGCCTTCGAGGCCGCGGCACGGGACATGCAGCTTCCGCTGCATGTCATACACGATACACGAGCCGGCGGGCGGGAGCGGTATGGCGCGTCGGCCGTGCTGGTGCGGCCTGATCACTATGTAGCGGCGGCGTTCGACAGAGGAGAACTGGACGCAGGTGCGGTGTTGCGGCAAGCGGCCGGAGTGGGATAGGCGGTCAGTTCAGCGCCGTGACGACAAGCCCGGACATCTTCGTGGAAAGGAACTGGACGGGCGACCGTGGTCACGAGGCGGCCCGGCTCTGCGCCGACGGGTTTGTAAGCACGATCCTTGACTGGTCGCTCCCAATTGAGGACAGCGGCAGCCCCCTGCCGCCTGGCGTTGGCGACGTGCTCGGCCGTACGCTGCTCGCGTCCGGCCGGCTGGCCTTCCGCTTGGATCTGCCTCCCCAGATCATGGCGATCGGCGACCGATTCGTTCCGGAACCGCGAGGCAATGCCCTCGGAAGCTTGAAACGCTTTTTCCTGCATCAGGACGTCCGCTTTGGTGTCCTCTTGACGTCAGACCCGCGATCCGCTGTCGAGATGTTCGCTTTCGCCGGCTGGATTTATGCGGAGCAGGCCGCGCTCGTCCTGGACCCGGACCTCGACGCGTCACCGGAGGTCATCGATCGATTGCAGACATCGCTCGATTGGCGAGGCTTCTCGTTGCCGCCCCATGTCACGGCACTTTACGGCTCCGGGCACGACGGCGCTTTTTCGGTGTTGTCGTGCCGGAACGAGACGCGGATGTCTACGATGTTGACGGATCTGCAACAATTTGCCGACAAGCGTGGCCTGCGTGTCGAGTACGGACCGTTCAAGGCAGCGTGACCGCTTGGTGATCGTAGTCTCCGCCCTACCCAACCAGGATCGCGTTACGCAGCCCGATCGGATCCGCGACACCTTGCAACGGCTCCAAACTCGCCCCCGTGCCGCGCAGGAACACGGTGCCGTAGCCGAAGATGCGGCCCAGAATACCCTGGTCGACATCCACGCTCTCGATCTTGCTGATGTTGATCTCGGCGGTGTGCCGGCTCAGCAAGCCCGTCTTGTAGATCACCCGCTTGTCCGTCACCACGAACTCCACCGCCTGCCGCCGGATGCCGGCCACGATCAGTCGCCACGCCGCGATCAGCAGCAACGCCGCCGCGCCGACCGCCAACCCCCGGCCGAGCGAGCGGTCCGGCACTGCAAGCGCAACGCCCAGCACCACCAACCCGGCTAGGACCAGCAGCAGTCCCCGCGCGTAGATCAGCCAATGCAACGACCCGTGGAACTGCACCGTCTCACCGGGACGCAGGACCTTGTCGAGGTAGGCCAATGCCGGGCGGTCAGCCGAACGCCATCGGCAGGCTGCGCGGGCCGCGGACGGTGCCGAGCGCCCAGCGCACCGGGCCGTCCATGCGGAAGCTCGGCACGCGCTGAAGGAACGTTTCCACCGCCACCGTCAGCTCCATCCGCGCCAAATTGCTGCCGACGCAACGGTGGATCCCCAATCCGAATGCTGCATGCCGGTTCTCCGCGCGGTCCAGGATCACGCGGTCCGGGTCCGGGAACATCGCCGGGTCGCGGTTGGCGGCAGGGAAGGAGAGCAGCACCATGTTGCCGGTCTTCATCGGGCACCCGGCGATCTCGGTATCGGCGACCACCTCGCGGGCCATGGTGACGGGGGCGTAGGCGCGCAAAAACTCCTCGATCGCGATCGGCATCAACGCCGGGTCGGCGCGGAGGCGGTCCGCGTCCTCCTTGTGCTCGGCCAGGTGCCACAAAACGGAACCGATGGCGGACCACGTCGTGTCGATCCCGGCGATCAGCAACAGGCGAAGCACACCCACGGCATGCTCCGGCACCATTGGTTTGCCGTTCACCTCGGTGCGCATCAGCCGGGTGATCAGGTCGTCGCCGGGGTTGGCCTGCCGCTCGGCGATCGCCTGCATGAAGTAGCTGTGCATCTCGACCGTGACCGGCATGATCACCGAAGAGTCGCTGATGCCCACCTCCAGTATTTGGTGGATCCAGTGGCGGAACAGGTCGCCGTCCTCCTCCGGCAAGCCCAGCATGTGGGCGATGACGCGCACCGGGATATGGCGGGTGTAGAGATCGGCCACGTCGCAGCCGCCGGCGGGAAAGGCATCGATCAAGGCGTTGCACGTGGCGCGGGCGCGGGGTTCGAGCTTGGCCACCTCGTCCGCGGTGAACGGCGGCAGCACCGCCAGCTTCCACGGCTTGTGCTCCGGCGGGTCCGACGTGATCGGGGGCGCAGGAACCGGGGTGGGGATGCGCACGTCGCGCACGATGATCCGGCGGGAGGAGAAATGGTCCGTATCCGCAGCAACGGCGCGCACGGCGGCGTAGGTAGTGGGGAAGTAGCAGCCCTGGAAGCGCTTGGTATGGGCAACGGGACATGTCTGGCGCAACTCGGCCCAGATCGGATACGGGTCGTTGCTCCAGCGCGGATCGAGATGGTCGAAATCGGTCGCCCAATCCCGGCTCGGCGGGCGGATGGTGGCGCTCATGCACCGGGCGCCCGGTTGAGGCTCACCGCATACTCCGGGCAGTTGGCCCGGGCGAGCCGCGCGGGTTGCACCTGGTCCGGGGGCACCGTGCCGTCGCCGGCTTCGTGCGAATAGCCGTATTCGTCCAGCACGAACAACGACGGTGCGGCGAGCTTACAGCGGTTGTGACCCTGGCATTTGTCCGGATCCACGTGGACTTTGAACGTTTGCGTTTCGGACATGTTTGCCTCCCCCGTATGAAGAAGCCTAGCGCCGCCGCTATCGCTTTGACAATTAACTTGCACGATGATACTGACGTAGGTCATGCAACGAACCTCGTTCGGCGACATGCCGTGCCCGATCGCCCGCAGTCTTGAGCATGTGGGCGAGTGGTGGAGCATCCTGATCCTGCGTGAGGCGTTCAACGGCAAGACGCGTTTTGACGAGTTCCGTGACGCGCTCGGGGTTGCGCCCAACATGCTGACCCGGCGGCTCAAGGCGCTGGTGGCCGGCGGCCTGCTGGAGCGGCGGCGATACTGCGAGCGTCCGCCCCGCGACGAATACGTGCTGACCGACCGGGGGCGCGATTTCCGGCCGGTGCTGATCAGCCTGATGACCTGGGGCAACCAGCACTTTCCGCCGGACGGTCCGAAGATCCAGCTCGTCAACATCGAAACGGGCGCACCGGCGGACCCGGTGCTGGTGGATCGCACGTCCGGGTTGCGGCTGGACGACCCGGCCTTCCGCCTCCGCCGCACCCAGGCTGCAACGCCGTGACGGATGCCGCGCGGCAGCGGACCGTGAGGTGGGATCGGCCGGCAGCGCCCGACCCATCCTTGTCGGGTTTGGACACGCTGCGGGCGATGGCGGCAGGCGAACGGCCGGTACCCTCGGCGGCGGTGTTGATTGGCATCGGCTACGATGGAGGCGTGCAAGGCGGGGCGATCGAGCCAGGCCGGGTGCGGATGACGCTGACCCCGGCCGAGTACCACTACAATCCGATCGGGACCGTGCATGGCGGCGTCATCGCAACCCTGCTGGACACGGTGCTCGCCTGCTCCGTGCTGTCCACCCTGCCGCCAGGCCGGGGCTGCACGACGGTCGAGATCAAGGTCAACTACCTCCGTGCCCTCACCGAGGCGTCGGGCGCCGTCGTGGGGGAGGGCACCTGCGTGCAGTCCGGCCGCCAGGTGGGCGTGGCGGAGGGGCGCATCACCGACGCGAAAGGGCGCGTGTTCGCCACTGCCAGCACGACGATGCTGCTGTTCGACATTGCGCCCGGCGTCGCTCCCAACGAGGGCGGCACGCTCGAGCGGGAGGTCACCTGGGAGGACCCGCGGGCGGGAGCCGCCGCCGGGCGGACGATGGCCGGCATCGACTACTTGCACGCCATCAAGGCAGCGACGGTGCCGCGCGCACCGATTGGCGCGCTGCTCGGGTTCGAATTCGGCGCGATCGAAGCCGGGCGCGTCGTCATGACCCTGCAGCCCGGCGAGCACATGAACAACCCGGGCGGCACCATGCACGGCGGCATGATGGCGACGCTCCTCGACTCGGTGATGGGCTGCGCCGTGCATTCCACCCTCCCGCTCGGGCGCGCCTACACGACGCTGGAAATCAAGGTGAACTATATCCGCGCGGTGACGGCGGCGAGCGGGCTGATCACCGCGGAGGGCCGCCTGGTGCATGCCGGCCGGCAGGTCGCGCTTGCCGATGCGACCGCCACCGACGCCAACGGCCGAGTGGTGGCAACGGCCACGACCACCTGCCTGATCTTCGACATACCCCGTTGACCGACGTGCTGACCCGGCTGGAATCCCGGACGCCGGCCCTGAGTGCGACAGCCTTGGGGGCCCGCACGGTCCGGCTGCTGCAGTCCCCCATCCTACCCACCCTGTTGCGGCTGGCCTGGCCGAACGTGCTGGTCATGCTGGCGCAATCGGCCACTGGGCTGATCGAGACGTTCTGGGTGGCACACCTCGGCACGGACGCACTGGCCGGCATGGCGCTGGTATTCCCGGGCGTGATGCTGATGCAAATGGTTTCCGGCGGCGGCATGGGCGGCGGCATCTCGTCGGCAGTGGCACGGGCGCTCGGCGCGCGGCGCAATGACGACGCGGACGCGCTGGTGCTGCACGCCGTGGTGCTGAACGTGGCGATCGGCGCGGTGTTCTCGGTGGGCGTGCTGCTGGGCGGCCCGGCGCTGTACCGCGCGCTGGGCGGCAGCGGCGGGTCGCTCGCGGCGGCGCTGGCCTATTCGAACGTGGTGTTCGCCGGCACCGTGCTGCTGTGGCTGATGAACGCGCTGGCGAGCGTGGTCCGCGGCACCGGCAACATGCTGTTCCCGGCATCGGTACAGATCGTGGGCGTGGTGTTGCTGATCCCACTCTCACCCTGCCTGATCTTCGGGCTCGGGCCGTTCCCCGCCCTGGGCGTGGCGGGAGGTGGAGTGGCGATCCTGCTGTTCTATGCCGGCAGCACGGCGGCGCTGGCCTGCTACATGCTGTCCGGGCGCGCGGGAGTGCGGGTGCGGTGGTCGCGGCTGCGCTGGCCGTTGTTCCGCGACATCCTGGCGGTGGGCGCCGCGGCGTCGATCAGCGCGGTGCAGACCAACGTCACCGTCGGGCTCGCGACGGCGCTGACCGGCCGCTACGGCGGCGCGGACGCAGTCGCCGGCTACGGCACCGGCGCACGGCTGGAATACCTGCTGATCCCCGTCGTGTTCGGGCTGGGCGCGCCGCTGGTGGCCATGGTGGGAACCAATATCGGCGCCGGCCAGCGGGCGCGGGCGCTGCAGATCGCCTGGACCGGCGCCGCCCTCGCGTTCTGCCTCACGGAAGCGATCGGGCTGCTGGCGGCAGCCTTCCCGCACGCCTGGATCGGCCTGTTCGGCCATGACCCGGCGATGGTGGCCACAGGCGCCGCCTATCTGCGCTGCGTCGGCCCGACCTACGGGTTCTTCGGCGGCGGCCTGGCATTGTATTTCGCCTCCCAAGGAGCCGGGCGCCTGCTTTGGCCACTGGTGGCCGGGCTCGCGCGGGTGATCGCAGCGGTTGGCGGCGGCTGGCTGTTGTTGAGCGCCACCGGGTCGCTGACGGGCTTGTACGCGGCGCTTGGCGCAGGTTTGGTACTGTATGGCGTGGTCAACGCGGCGGCGATCCGCGGCGGCGCGTGGTTCCGCAGGGGAGAGGTTTAGGCAATGCGCATTCTCGTGGTCGGCGCCGGTGCGATCGGCGGTTACTTCGGCGGGCGGATGTTGGCGGCGGGCTCGGATATCACCTTCCTGGTCCGCGCGCGCCGGGCCGCCCAACTGGCCGAGCGGGGGCTGGTGATCCGTAGCGCCCGCGGCGACCTGGACCTGGCCTCGCCGCCCACGGTCCAGGCCGGCGCCATCCCCGGACCCTTCGACGCCATCGTGCTGAGCTGCAAGGCGTTCGACCTCGATGGCGCGATGGACTCGTTCGCGCCCGCCGTCGGCCCGGCGACGAAGATCCTGCCCTTGCTGAACGGCATGGCGCACATCGACACCCTCGCGGCGCGCTTCGGCGAGGCGGCGGTGCTCGGCGGCCAGTGCCAGATCTCCACCACCCTCGAACCGGACGGCACGGTGCGGCAGTTCGGCGACCTGCAGGCGCTGTCCCTGGGCGAACGCGACGGCGCGGCCGGCGATGTCACGCGCTCGCTGGCGGAGGCGCTGGCGGTGTGCGGCGGGCGACTGAGCGAGACCATCGTTCAGGACATGTGGGAGAAATGGGTGTTCATCACGTCCATCGCCGCGACCACCTGCCTGATGCGGGCGAGCATCGGCGACGTGGTGGCGGCAGGAGCGGCGGAGGTTCCACTGGGGATCGCCGCCGAGTGCGCCGCGATCGCCGAACACTGCGGTCACGCGGCCCGGCCGGCGATGCTGGAGCGGCTGCGCTCGGTGGTGAGCACACCGGGTTCCCCCTTCATGGCCTCAATGCTGCGCGATGTGGAGCGCGGCGGCCCCGTGGAGGTCGAGCATGTCCTGGGCGATCTCCTGCGCCGGGGCGGCGAGGAGCCGTATCAGCTGCTGCGGTTGGCCTATTTGCATTTGAAAGCATACGAGGCGAGGCGGGTAAGAGAGGGTATGGCCGCCTAACCACTCGCCCTCCCCTTGAGGGAGGGGGCCGGGGAGAGAGGTGACGCACGCTCCAGACCATGCCCGGTAGCCACCCCACCCTCAAAGGGGAACAGCACAGTCAGCCCCCGAACGGCTCTGCGTCCCCATCCGG
>CAXTVQ010000106.1:0-10422 GCA_964247705.1 uncultured Acetobacteraceae bacterium
GCGACCGATGCAGGATCTGCCAGCGTGTCCATCAGTCGTAGCCGGCTTGCTTCAACACGGCGGTGGCGTCGGCAGCGGCCTTGGTCATCAGTGCTCGGACGTTGCCGCCACCCGCCGCCTGCTCGATCGCGTTGGCCAGCAGGTCACCCACCTGGGGCCATTCCGGAATCATCGGCAGCGTGTCCGACTCCTTCAGGCTCTCCAGGCACGCCATCGGCACGCCGGCATTGGCGGCATTCACCTCGGGATCGGTGAAGCTCGTCGTTTCGTTGACCACGTTGTTGATGATCTTGAAGCCGTTGACGTCGCGCTGGATCGCGTTGGCCTTGTCCATTACCGGGTTGGACAGCCACTTCAGGAACTCCCACGCGGCGTCCTGCTTGCGCGAGAAGCTGTTCAGTGAGAACGGCAGAGTGGAGGCGCAAGTGACGGCGCGGCCCGCATAGGTCGGCCACTTGGTAAACCCCACCTGCGCCGCGGTCAGCACCGACTGGCCGGGCGTAACCATTGGTGAGTAGGCCCATTCCCAAATCGGGATCATCGCTGACTTGCCCTGTTGGAACGACACGCGCGCGTCCTGTTCCACGAAGGAGATAGAGGCCGGGTTGGCGACTTTGTCCTTGGTCAACAGCCCGACATAGAATTCGGTGGCCTTGATGGCGCCATCCGTTGTCCAAGCTGGGCGCATCTTGGCATCCAGGATCTGGCTGCCGGACGACCAGATGAAGTCGCACCAGTGAAACAACGCCTGGCGAGTACCGTCATTGTGGTAGGATAACGCCAACGGCTCGATGTCGGTGCGCTTGGCGCGGATCGCCTTGCCGGCGGCGACCACGTCATCCCAGGTGTTCGGCGCTTTCAGGCCGAGCGCGTCGAAGACGTCTTTGCGATAGTAAAACAGCTGCCCGTGGCTGCGCATTGGCAGCCCCGTCACCGCGCCCTTGAACGAAGACGCTTTCACGAACCCCGCTGGGTAGCGCTCCATCGATAGGCCGTCCCGCTTCAGCAACGGGTCGAGCGGCACGAACCACTGCGCATTGGCGGGGCCCCAACCGTCGAGGTAGTTCACCACGTCATACGTGTCGTCCGAGCCGACGCCGATGGACGTAACCTTGTCCTGCAGGGCTTGGAACGGGACGAAATCCCAAGTGGCGGTGATCCCCGTCAGGCTGATGAACTCGTCCTGCCGCTTCTGCAGCGCCTGAAACTGTGGGGTGACCACCGCGAGGATGTTGAGCTTGGCTCCGGTGAATGGCTTGCCCGGCTTCAACCCGTTTGGAGCGCGACCCTGGGCCGCCGCCGGGATCGCCAGGGCGGCACTACTTGCAGCGAGAAGCGATCGACGGCTGAGTTCCAAAGCTTGCTCCCTTTTAGCCGCGCGGACGATGCGACGAGATGTTGCCGAGGACTGTCAGACCGGGATGCCCCACTTGGATTGCACACCTGCGACGTTTGAGTAGAACATGGACGCCATACCGGTGGGCAAGGAAGTCGAATGCTGGCCAGCAGCGATCGGGATACGCCACAGCGCCGGGCCGGTGTGAGGCTTTCGGTCGGCATCATCCCACTACCGAACTTCACGCTGACGACGTTCTCGGGCTTCGTGGACATGCTGCGCCTGGCCGCGGACGAGGGCGACCGGTCCCGCCCGCATGCTTGCAGCTGGACCGTGCTGGCGCCCGAGTTGCACCCGGTACGCTCCTCCTGCGGAGTGGAGATTATCCCACAGGAAACATTCGGCGCGCCGGAGCGGTTCGACGTCGTGGTAGTCGCGGGCGGCTTGCTCCCGCCGCCGGGAGATACGATGCTGGATGGCCGCACCCGGGCCTTCCTTCGCAAGGCTTATCGCGCCAATCTCGAGCTGGTTGGCATCTGCACGGGTAGCCTGGCGCTGGTGGAAGGCGGGCTGTTGCGCCATGGCGCCCGGTGCTGCGTGTCGTGGTACCACTATCCCGACTTGCTCGAGCGCTTCCCCGACGTGACCCCCGTTGCCGACCGGCTCTGGGTGAAGGAGGGCAGGATCGTGACGTGCGCGGGCGGCCTTGCGGCCATCGACTTGGCGGCGGCCCTCATTCAGGAACGCCTCGGCGGCTCGGCGGCGCAAAAGAGCTTGCATATCCTGCTGTCGGACGGTCCGCGTGCCGCCGGCGCGGCCCAGCCTCAGCCGCCGAATACGGTGGCGGTGCGGGACCCCAGGGTGCGCCGGGCCATGCTGCTGATGGAGCAAAACCTGTCCTCACCCCCGCAAGCCGACAAACTCGCGGCGGAGATCGCGGTGTCCAAGCGGCAATTGGAGCGGCTGTTCCGCAAAGAACTCGGCACCAGCCTGCAGACCTTCGGCCGGGACATGCGGCTGTCCTATGCGGTTTGGCTGATGTCCCACGCCTCCAGCCGGATCAGCGACGTGGCGGCGCAGTGCGGTTTTTCGGACGCGGCGCATTTCAGCCGGACGTTCCGCACGGCCTTTGGCGCCTCGCCCGTCGAGATGCAGCGGCAAGGCGCCGAGGTGTTGCAGCAGATGCTGGGACGGTGGTGGCCCTATGGTAAAATGCGGGAGGTAAGGACGCCAGCGGGCCAGCCTCACCCACTGCCGGCCTCGGCGGACCGGCGGCCCTATCTGTAAGGTTTAGCCGATGGTGGTGTGTCCCTCTGCATGGGCCATGATCTGCTTCCAGATGACCACCTCGTCGATCGTGACCCACTCCATGGTGATGCGCCCACCCACGATGTAGGCGTGGCTCAGGCCCATGATGTAGACCGGGGCGTTGGTGGGCGTGCCGAATTGGCCGAACCCGGTATGGGTGCCGCGCACCGACCAGCGCAACGCCACGCGGACCGGCTGGCCCGGGTCGCGGTTGATCGTGGCGCTGTCCACGCTGAAGGTCGCGTCCGGAAAGGCGGCGAGGTAACCTAGGTAGAAGCGGTCGATGTCGGAGTGCCCATGGTAGCTCTCCCCGGCGGGCCCCTCGAGCGTGGCGCCGTGGAAATACAGCTGCTTGATTGCGGACGGCGCTTTTTCGCCCCACAGGCGGCGGTATCCGTCGGCGTAGATCTCGACGTCTCGGTCCTCCTGCACGACGGGATTGTACACGCCGGGTCTGTCGTGCTCGGGCAGGTAGTAGGCAACCCGACCACGGGTGCGGAGGTCGTCCTCCATCATCTGCCGGGCCAACGCCTTCGGCTCCATGCCGAGGCAGCGGGCAAAGGCTGCCTGATCGCGCACCAGCCACTCCTCCGTCACGACCTGGTCCACCACCCAGCAATCCGCGATGATCCGCGTCTTGATCATTCGGTTGGTGGCCCGGCCATAGCTGCCGTCCGCGGTATGCCGCATCACTGAGATCAGCCGGTGCGAGGATAGGAACGAGCCATCCTCGTACGCCGTCCAGATCACGTCCTCGCCCACCAGTTGACGGTCGGGAAACTGGTGCAGCGTGGCCAGGGTCTGCGCCGTGACGTCCTTGTTGTCGGCGGCGAGCCCGGTGGCGGCGCGGACCAGGCAATTGGCACCGTAGTAGCGCTGCAACTTGCCGCCGATGCCGCGGTCCTCCCAAATTTCCCGCGTGATGCCGTAGATGAAGTCCGGTACGTCCCTGTAGTCACCGATTGCGGGTTGCATGGGCGCCCTTCCTGCCACGTGTCGGTGAAGTGTCGCGCCCAGTTGCCGTGTACCGCTTGCGCGCACGCGACATTCCTGCGGGATCAGGGCGACATCCATGCCGCGTGCATGCCTGCTCGATGTCGCATGGGCGCAAGCCGGCCCGGCCCGGCTTGGCGGATGGTGCTGCCTAGGAGGGTCATGAATGCAGTCGTTCGATGTCATCGTCGTAGGCGTAGGCGGCATGGGCAGCGCCACGTGCTGGCAGCTCGCCAAACGCGGCCAACGTGTGCTGGGCTTGGAGCGGTTCGACATCCCGCATGCCATGGGGTCCTCCCATGGGATCACGCGGATCATTCGCCTGCCGTATTACGAGCACAGCGCCTACGTGCCGCTGCTGCACCGCGCCTACGAGCTTTGGCACGACATAGAACAGGTCACCGAGACCACGCTGCTGGTCACAACCGGGTCGATCGATGGCGGGCCCGAGGATGATCCGCTGTTCAACGGCGCGATGCGGTCCGCCGCGCTGCACAGCCTTCCGCACGAGGTGCTGACCGGAGCAGAGGTAAACGCGCGCTTTCCGGGTTACCGGATGCCGCAGCGCTCCCGCTTCATCTACCAGCCCCGCGGCGGATTGATTGCCAGCGAGCGTGCCATCGTCGCACACGTGAATGCCGCGATGGCGGAGGGTGCTACGATCCAGGCACGCGAAAAGGTGCTGGGTTGGGACGCCCATGTCTCGGGCGAGGGCGTGACGGTGCGAACCGACAAGGCCACCTACCAGGCGGCACGCCTAGTGATCACCGCGGGGGCTTGGATCGGCGAGCTAGCGGCGCCACTCGCGGGCTTAGCTGTACCCGAACGCCAAGTCCTTGCCTGGACGCAGCCGCTGCAGCCGGAGCTGTTTACACCATCCCGTTTCCCCGTGTTCAACTTGCAAGTGGAAGAGGGCAGGTATTACGGCTTCCCGGTCTACGAAGTGCCCGGTTTCAAGTTCGGCCGCTACCACCACCGCGGTGAAACCATGCCGGCCGATGAGATGCGGCGCGATGTCGACGCCATCGACGAGAGCTTGCTGCGTCGTTTCGGTGAGCGTTATTTCCCGGACGGGACCGGCCCGACCCTGGGACTGCGTGGCTGCATGTTCACCAATACACCCGACGAGCACTTCGTATTGGACCACCATCCGCGTCACAAGCAGGTCGTGCTCGCCTCACCTTGCTCCGGCCATGGCTACAAGTTCTGCAGTGTGGTCGGCGAGATCTTAGCAGATCTCGCGATGGGGGACGTCGGTAGCCGGCATGACATCGGCTTTTTACGGCTAAACCGACCAGAGTTGTGCGGCTCGGGAGGGCGAAATGCCGATCGCGTATCTCACCCGCTGGCGAATGATGCTGGGTGCCGACCGGCTGACCCACACGAGTGATCACTTGGCGAAAGTGCACTGTTGCTCGGTTACGACTCCGCAAGTGCGTTCAGCACGGCTTTCAAGCGGGTCATGGGATGCTACCCGAGCCGATACGCGCGGGAGATGCGGCGCCCGCAGGAGGCTGAGATCAACCCTCTACACTGCCCTGTTTATAGGGACAGAAACGCTGCCGCGAGAGCGGTTGCAGCCGACGGGCTAGGTCGGACGCGAGCAAGCCGCCGAGAGCGTTCAAGCCCGGTTGACTGCTTCAGCAGCCCCACCCCAAAGTTCTACCCATCAACAAAGGACCGACCGACAGCACAACTCACCCAGGCCCGCAGCTATTCGTAGGAAAACTGCGAACTGTGAATTCTGCAACATAAGAGGCACATCCTTTGCCACTATTCCGCTTCGCTCTGCCGAGAGCGGAGCAACATCGCCGCTTCTCGAGCAAAACCCACGCAGGTGGCCTGTCTACAACTTCTTCAGATCTGCATTTACGTGACCGGCTTCTCCGAAGTTATAGCAGACGAGCAGCAGGCCAACGGACTCGACGGGCACGCCGCTCTCGCTGAGCGCCCACGTGTTTCGGAGGACCAACGGCTAGTCAGCTCAGTTTTGCGTCGGGTCGGCGCGGGCAGCAGAGCCGCGGTCACCCGGGGCAGCAAACGCCGCCTCTAGTTAGCGCCGTGCCAGCGAACCGGGCACCTTGCCACGGCGGCCGTCAAGAGCCGCAGGGGAAGCCGGGATGTCCACGACTCTGACCACGACGCCACGCCTGCGCTTTGTGCAGCGCTCGGCGCTCGCGCTGCTCGTGCTGAGCGGTGCCATCAACACTATCGACCGCGCGGCGCTGGCGATCGCCAACCCGCTCGTGCGTCACGACCTGAACCTGTCGGTGTCCGACATGGGGCTATTGCTGTCGGCGTTCTTGTGGGCCTACGCCTTCGCGCAGCTGCCGATTGGGCCGCTGATCGACCGGCTGGGGCCGCGGCGGCTGCTGACTGCAGGACTTGCGATCTGGTCAACGGCGCAGCTGTTATGCGGGCTGGTCGGCAGCGTCACGCAATTTGCGGCGGCGCGCGTGCTGCTGGGCATCGGCGAGGCCCCGCAATTCCCGACCGGCGGCCGCGTTGTGCGCGACTGGTTCAACGCGCGGGACCGTGGCCGCGCGTCCGGGATCTTCAACAGCGCCTCCACCCTTGGCACCGGCATCGCGGCGCCGCTGCTGACGACGCTGATGCTGCTTTACGGGTGGCGCTGGATGTTCGCCATCATGGGCCTTCTGGGCATCGTGGCCGCTGCCACGTGGTACGCGCTGTATCGCGACCCGGCGCAGATGGCCCTGACGACGGAGGAGGACCATTACCGCACCGCCGGCGACGCGCCCGAGTCGCCACGCCCGGTGACATTCGGCGAGTGGCGGCGGCTGTTCCGCTGCCGTACGACCTGGGGCATGGTGCTGGGCTATTTCGGCGTTATCTACGTCAACTGGTTGTTCAACGCTTGGCTGCCCGGCTACCTCGAGATGGGCCGTCACATGAGCCTGCGCCACACCGGCTGGGTCGCGGCCATCCCCTACGTGTTCGCGGTGTTCGGCGGCGTGTCGGGCGGGTTCCTTATTGACTGGCTGATGGCGCGCGGCCTGTCGCGTATCAACAGCCGGAAATTTCCGCTCTGCCTGGCCATGCTGGGCGAGGCCGCGTTCGTAGTCGTGACGGCGCTGATCGCGAGCAACACGGTGGCCGTCTCCTGCCTGTGTGGGGCCATGTTCTGCGGCACCATCGCCACCACTAGCGCGTGGGCGATGGTCAGCATAGCAGCACCGGCCAATAGCACCGGCTCGCTCGGCTCGCTGCAGAACTTCGGCGGCTACCTGGGCGGCGCGTTGGCCCCGATTGTGACCGGCTTTATCGTGCAGATCACCGGATCGTTCGTGCCTGCGCTAATCGTGGGCGCGGTAATGTGCGTGTTCGCGGCGGTGAGCTACTTCGTGATCCTGCGGCGGCCGATCACGCCGGAGGACCTGCTGCCTCCGTCGGACCAGTTGGGCGTGGAGCGTGGCGCCCGGCGGGCCAGGATCGGTCCGGCGCTTGGGTGAGCGCCCAGCAGGCACCGGCCATACCAGCATCGACGTTTGGGCGTGCGAGATATCGTCGGCCCGGGGCAAGGCTATCAGTGACAGGAAAGCCATGCTCCGACGTCGTCTGCTTCAAGGCATCCCTCTCGTGGCCGCATACCTTGCCACTCCGCAGATGTGCGCGCACAGGCAGCGAGCACGCTCCGCTTCGTGCCCGCGGCGGACCTGACGGTGCTCGACCCCATCGCCACCTCAGCCTACTCACCCGCTCAACCTCTTCCATCGCAACGCCCAGGTCGGTCGCGATCTGCTCCGGCTCGGCTCCTAGCCGACGAAGGCGTCGCGCTTCGGCAACCTGCGCCGGCCCCAACGCGATCGCGGGTCGTAGCCGCTCCGTCCGACGTGACATCTCCCCGGCCCGCCGCCGGGTGGCTTGCCGTGAAATGCTGTCATCGATCATTCCTTCCCGCTGCCTAAAGACCACATGCGCCTACGCTCAGCCGACGCGTCGTCCGAGCACAGCGCACGGACTTGATCGGCAGCGACCATGCCACTCAGAGGACGGCATCGCTCGATATGGGCCCCTCCCCTCGCCTGACCTGGATCGATGCCCAGACCATCTCCTGCTCGACGGCAACACTCCCGTCTCGCGTGAGCTCGAGCCCTGCCAGGAAGGTCCCCGCCACCGCGACCCGGCACCGCAGCTCCCGCTACGGCGCATCCACCGGCACTCCCGGCAGGAAGGCCTCCAACGCCGCGCCCTCCTCCTCTACCAGATTCAGCATCGCCCGGATCCGCTCGGCCGCATCCGCCACGCTCCAGAATGGTGGCCCGGGCACCCGGTAGAGGGCGCCGGCCTCGGCGGGTAGCCGGATCGCAACCAGGCACGCCCGCAGCAGAGCGGTGATGTCGCCAGTCCGCCCAGCCCGGGCGCCCCCTGCCCCATCATCCTGACCGCGCCCGAACACGTCGCGCCCCAGCTGGCTTCTGCTCTCTAGCCAGTCCGCGGCGCGGCCGATTTCCGCGCGTCCCAGCAAGCGCTGCCGCAGCCGTTCCGCCTCATCCTGGGCGTCTTGCGCCGCGGCAGCATCGGCCGGCACCAGCAGGCGGGAGCGCAGTAAGTGAGGTCGGCGGCCATCACCAGCCAGTCGCCCCAGCGGCCCAGCAGCATGGGCCGCAGGTCCGGCGTCGCCAGCGCCGCCGTCAGCGCCGCTTCGAACGCCTCCACCAAGGCGACGATGGACAATCGAGCCAGGTCGATCCGCCGGGTGCGCGCGAGGTCGAGCAGCCAGTCGAGCGGCCCCTCGAAGCCGTCGACAGCCAGCACGGGGGCGGCCGCCAGACCCGGTTGACGCCGCGGCGGCGGCTCCCAGTCCTCCAGCGCGAGGACGCCCTGGTCGGAGTCCTTAGCGGCTGACCCGTCCATCAACTGGCATCATAGTGTGGCTGCAGGTCGAACCGCAGGGTCGGCCAGTCAGCCCGGATGCGCCCGAAAGCCAGCCACGGTGTCCAGTCCGCCGACCAGAAGCGCAGCTGCAGCCTGTCCTCCGCTGCAGCCAGCTCTGGGGCCGGCGCCCTGGTGGGAGCCGTGTCTGATGCCATGTGGCGCAGTGCCTGCGTGGTGCCCCAATGTTGCCAGAGCCAGGTCAGGGCATCCGGGTGCTCGGGGCCGAGATTGAGGATGGCGGCCGGCACCGGCACCAGCGCGTGCAGGTCGAATGGGCAGGCCCGGCTGTGGCCGACCCGAGCGACCGCCACGGCATGGCGATGCTCTACCGCCTCACGCAGCTGACCTGCCAGCATGCGGGCGCCGGCCAGGCTCAGCGCGCGATGCGCTGGGTTGACCAGCAGGTGGAACCAGTCCTCTTCCAGGCCGTCCCCGTCGAGCGGCCACGGGATCGTCCCCGCCCCCGACGCGGCCGCGCGGAACGCCGCCAAGATAGCGACCGGTCCCGTGACCGTCAGCCGATGGAACAGCCAGTCGGTGTGCGGCAACCGCAGCGGGGTTCCTGCGGAAACGGCCCCGACGGCCGCCGGGTCTGCCTGCCTCGTTCGTCGCCGCGGCGGTAAAACGAGGTCATTTCCGAGAGCCCCTTCGTCCTCTTGTACGGAAGTTGCTTTCTGGCCCGGATCCGCGCTGACGCCTACCGCAGGTCGGTCTCGGAGGAACGTGTCAAGCGCCTCCGCCGCCCGGTCCGCTATGCTTGCCGCCGAGCGGGTCATCAGCGACCCCGCTTCAAGGCAGATGTCCGCCGCGGCGGATCCGTGCGGCGGGCCAGGATCCGGTGCCAGGCATCGGGCCCGAGCCGACCGTGTTCGACGTTGCCCCAGCGGTCGACTTTGCGGAACACCGGGCCGAACGCCGTCTCCGAGCTGCGCAGCCATTCTTCCAGCGCCCGCACCGGACAGGAAGCGGCGACGGCGCGGGTCAGCGTGACCGTCCGGCTTGGCACCGCCTCGTCCAGACGCGTCCGTAGCTGCAGCTCGACTCCGGCCGGCGTGAAGCGGACGTGCTCGGCGTCGAGCGCCAGCACGAACAGCCGGGCGACACCTATCGGTTCGGCTGTTTCGCCGCCCGGGTCCACGGGCCCAGTCGCCCGCTGGCTGCGCCGCCGGGGCCGCAGTGTGGCCGCGGCCAGGAGCAGCAGCGCGCGGTCGCGCAGGCCGGGAAGATCGCGCGGGCATTTGGCCGCCATCCGCACGAGCCCGGCGGCGGTGGGCGGAGATAGCGCCCGGGTGCTCCTGGGCTGTGCCGCGGTCCGCAGAGCCTTGTGGGTGGCCGCATCCAGCACCGGCGTCGGCAGGCCGGCTTGCCGATGAATGGTGTTGACCGCCGACCGGCGGCGGCCCAGCGCGCCGCAGCTCAGCCCGGGGGCGCTGTCGACCAGGTAGGCGGCGAGTGTTTCCGAGCTGGCGGGCAGCGACGGGCGGCCCTGCTCCCGGCACCACGCCACGAAGCGTGCCCAGTCGCCGGCATAGAGCTTGAGGGTCGCCGGGGTGGGATCGGCGACCGGATCGCCGACCAACTAGGCCGTCCTGTTGCCGGCCGACTGGCTCGGTGCGCTGGCCGTGCCGCGTTCAACAGCACCGGCCGCTTCGGCGGGATCGGCAGACTGTTGCTCGGCAAAGATCGACATCACGGTTCCACCCTGCCGGCAAGTTCCTAATAAGGCAAGTCGACTAACACGACGTAACGCAAAGGGGCATCCTGATGTATGTCCCATAAGTTGGCTTGTGGGACATAGGTGCTTCGAGGTATTTCGGGGGTCTCAGCAGCGCCGGAGCCGCCCTTGGACACCCTCGAGACGCCCAATGAGGCTCGGAACGGCTCGG
>CAXTVQ010000107.1:0-10420 GCA_964247705.1 uncultured Acetobacteraceae bacterium
CCGCGCAGGGACCGAGCTACTCCGTGCTCGCATGCTGCCCATCACCGCATGACGCCAGCACGCAAATCGCGACAGAGCCCCCTGGACCGTTTCGGCCCAGGGCGAGGCGCTGTTCACCTTTGACCTGACCATGCCGCAGTTCGCCGCGGTCGTTCGGGGCGGCGGCCGAACCTACGTGCTTCTCACCGGTTCACAAGGGCCGGCCACGACCGATATCGTGTGGATCGCCGACCTGTCCGGTGCGACTGTCACCGTAACCTCGGCGATCGAGGGTTGCGTGTCGCCGAAGGGCCGGGTGGCAGACTGGGCGTTCCTGCTGGACTGCGCCCGAACCACCCGCACGCCGCTCCCGGTCCACAGCTACAAGGATGGCGTGTTCCACTGACAGCCACCATCATGTCGGTCGTGCGACGCCAGATCGCGCTGGCGGCTCTTGCCGCTTTGGTCGCGGCCGCGGGACCGGAGGTGACCGTCACCGGCCCGCAACGTGCCGTTCCCGGGCAGATTGTCGCCACCGGAACGTACACCTACCGCACGGTCGTCGGTGGTCAGGATTGCACACTTCAGTACTGGCCAGCCGAGGCCAGCGCCCTGCTCGGAACGCTGGCAAAACCCGCAGGGGTCGACCAGTTCGCGGCCTGCCTCACCCCGCTGCTGGACGCACTGCTGCGCGACCGTCCCGATGGTCTCGCCAGGCTGACCTTGGGCGATCTCGCGGCGTTGACCGACCGCATCAACACGTCGCTGGACACGTCACCGCGGTGGAACGCGGCCCGCGGCCTCCCCCGCGGCGGCACGGCATCCGAGCTGATCTGTGCGCTGGTCAACGGCCAACACATGGCCCACGAACTCGGCGACGTGTTGGAGCGGCGTGGGTATGGCCTCGTTGCGACGTCCGCACGCCTGATCAGCACAGGCCCGGTTGCCGGGTACGGTCGCCACCGCTTGCTGACAGGCATCTCCATCCTGGTGTTCACGGTGCAACGCGCGGGTGAAGGACGGTGATGCCGGGCCCCGTTCATCGTTGGGGCACTGCCGCGAGCCCGCTGGAACGGTGGCGGCAACTTGCTCCATACACCTGCTTCGCAAGAAAACGCGCGCGCCACAACAACGCAGGAGGCCCCAATCATCCTCGGGCGTCCGGCATAAGCGTGAGGGGGATGGTTAACCCGTTCCGGATGCCTGTGCGGCGCCGTGCGGTCACGGGTCCTCGCTCGACAACATTCCCTGCAATTCTTCTTCGGACAGGATCATGCTGTAGCCCGGCTCCGTCTCCCCCGCCAACGCCATGCGGGCGCATGCGGCGGTCCAGTAGCGCTGGATCAACTCGATCAACCCGTCCGGGGACAGGCCACGCGGGTGGACGGCCAGCATCGTGACGACCCGCCGCCGCGCGCTCACCAGCACGCCCCAGCCGGACACGCGCTTCGGCAGCTTGGTCGTCTCCGTCAGGTGAATGAAGACGTTGATGGAGCGCTGCTGCTGGTTCGCGCTCACGCGCTCGACCCCGATCCAGGGCACTATCCGGTCCAACCCGCGGCATTGGAAGCCGTCGGCGAATAGCTTGATCACCGGGGTGTTGCGCGCCCGCCAAAGCAGGCCGACACGTCCGATGCAGGCAGCACCGGCGGCGAGCAGCCCACCGGCCACCAGCCACATCATCGGGATCGCCGACGGGTCATCGACGGTGAGGCGCACCAGCACGTAGGCGAGCGTCAACCCCGCGCCCCCGAACACCGCCCCGATGCCGGCCCAAACCACGGCCGCCCTGCGCCAGTCATTGACGATCTCGACAACGGTATCCGTCACCTGGCCGGCAGCCTCCTCCAGCCGCGCCGTGCGCTCGGCGCGGTTGGACGCCGCGATCCCGATCGCGTCTGCGCTGACCACCGCGCACAGGCCCGCCCAGTCATGAAACAGGCTGCGCGCGAATGCCGCGCCCTCCGCCTGCACCGGGCGGCCTGCCTCCGCCAGCAGCGGCGCGGTGACAGCGAGCCCGAGCGCATCCAACCGCTGGCTAGATGGGGGATGGCTGTCGGTCGGATGCGGCTGATGCTCCTTCAGCGCAATGGCCGGGTCCCCGAGCCCGGCGGCCTCCGCGCGCGCGACCATGCTGCCCACCAGGTCGGGCGATGCGGCGTCGGGCGCGCGCCAGGCTTCGGCCAGCACGGCGCCGATCACCGGTTGCAGCAGGACGGTGCGAACCAGGGCGCGAGCCGCCGGCTCCGCTCCGCTATGCTGGGCGCCGGCCCGGTCCGCCTCGATCTCGCGCAGGCGGCTCCAATGTTTCACGCCCCCGTCGAACACGGCCATCATGTGCGTGCCGAGCGCAAGGGCCGGCCCTTGGGTCCATCGCGCGATGGAAGCGCCGCGGCCGCTACGCAGCACCTCGAGGTTGCGTTCGATACCGGTGTAGATTGGCAGGAACCGTATGCTGTAGCCAATGTCGGCGGCGAAATGCGCCAATTCGTGGCCGATGATGGCGGCGGTCTCACCCGCATCCAGCATGGCCAGCATGGGCAATGGGATATGGAGCGTGCGGCCCCGCAGCAGGGCGGAGCTGGGCATCAGCACCACGTCGGCCGAGGTGACGAAGAACCCATCCACCAGGCCCACCGCCACGTGGTCCGGCACGGCCGCGTCCTGCTCGGCCGACCGCTCGGCCAGGAACCGCCACAGGCCCGGCGCCTCGCCGGAGGTCACCTCGCGGCCGAGCAGCGACATCGGGCCCGGCGTGAACGCGGCAAGCGAGCGGCGCAACTCGCGCACGGTAAGCCAGCCGAGCCAGAGCACCGCCCCCGCCAGCACAAAACCCGGCGTCAGGATGCGGATTTCGGTCTGGCCACCCGACGTGCCGAACAGCCAACCGGCAAGTTCGAACACCACCGCGGCACTGCATGCGACCGCGAGGCCGCCCACCAGGCCGCTGAGCAGGAATGGCAGCAGCACGCGGATGCGGTTGAACGCCGCCGCCAGCGCGTCACGCGACCGTCGGCTGCGCCGCGCGGCCCAGGCGGCAGCGGCCAATCCCGCGGCGCCGGCGAGCAAACTGACCGCGCCGCCGAACAGGGTGGCGAGCGCCAGCCCCACCCGCACGCGATCCGTCAGCACCTCCCAACGCAGCAGTCCGAGGCCGTCATGCATCATGGTGGCGGCCAAATGGGCGCCGTAGGCCTGGGGGTCGCCGTTGAACCGGACGATCCGATTCGGGGTCGCCGCCGCAACCGCGTCCATCTGGCCTGCCTGCACGGCCAGGCTCGCCGCCTCCTGGGCCATGATCGCGAGGCCGGACCAGCCGCGCTGCAGTTGCCAGGCACCCAGCAAGAGCACGATGCACGGCAGGCCGAGAACGACCAGGCGGCGGCGCCTGGGCGAGTCGGGCAGGATGGCTTGGTCCAAGGGCGGCTCCCGACCCGGCGATGGGCCATTCTAGCCAGATTGACGGTAGGGTTGAAACGGCCGGCTCATGCTTGTCCCGTTGCCGATCGGCTGCAACGACGAGCGGCCGGACCACCGTTTCGCGCTCGCCGAGTTGCCCCAAGGGAAGATACCATGGCCGCCGAAGGTCCTGGCGTCGCGGCAGCCATTGTTGCAGTGGTGGCCACGATGCCTACCTGCGCCGAAAGGGACGACATGGACGCCGAGCTCTGGGCGCAGTGGGAGGCCGGCTGGCGGCGGATGGAGAACACCGCCCGCCGCCGCGGCTGGCAGACCACGCCGTTGGCGATCGCTCCCCCGGCCTCGGCCGCAGCGCTCCAGCGGCTGGAGGCGGCCTGCCGGCAACCGGTGCCGCCGCAGCTACGGGCCGTGCTGCTCCGGTCCGCCCGCGTCAGCTTCGGCTGGAACGTCCCCTCCCACCTGCAGGCCATGGATCGGGAGGACATGCCGACCGGCAGCGCCAACCGCGATGCGCTGTGGGACCTCGGCCACATCGAGACCCACGCCATCCCTGGCTTTGTCAATTGGCGCCACACCCTCGCGGAGCAGGAGCGGCCGGGGTCGCCCGGCTTCCCCGTCGAGTGGGGCAGGCTGTTCCCCTTCTACACCCTGCCCAACGACGACCTGCTGACCATCGACGCCGCCCCCGAAGGGCCGCAGCCCGTCCGCTATGTCAGCCACGAACTGGACATGCTGCACGGGGTCGCCCTCGCGCCCGACTTCTTCACCTTTGTCACCGAGATGTCGAAGCTGGGCTTCGCCGGTACCGAGTGGGCATCATGGCTGCGCTTCGGCGTACGCGAGGACGACGCCTTCCAGTTGCGGGCGGACAGCCCGGGCGGGAAGGCCTGGCTGGCCTGACTGGACCGCGATCCGTCGGTGCCGGCCGTCGGCGAACCGCCACCGGCCGTGGCGGAGCAAACAGCGTCTGACCAAGCGCTGCTGCTAGCTGCCCGGGCGAACGACGTGGCCGGCGTGCGCGCCGCATTGGAAGCTGGTGCCGCGCCGGACGCCACCTGGCACGGCGACGCGCAGATGGAGCCCTCGCGCTCGAAAGACGAGTTCGCGACAGCCCTGACCTATGCCGTCAGATACGGCAACGGGCCGATGCTGGACCTGCTGCTGGACCACGGGGCCTCGACCGACACCCGCCGCCTAGCCGTGGGGGAGGCGGTCGAAGCGTCCTCGCCGGAAATCCTCGCCCGCCTGCTGGCCCAGGGCGCGCGGGTGAACGGCTGGAAAGGTCAACGGCACTGGCCGCTGCACCTGCTGGTGACCCGGCGCGGAAACGCGGTGGCCGCAACGCGGGCCGAGCTCGAGGCAAGGCTCCGGGCCCAGGACCGCGAGCAGGAGTACCCGGGCCTTGATCCCACGGTCCTCGCGATGCTGCGTGAGGGTTCGGAGGAGCTGCTGCGGAGGGATCTCGCCCTCCACCTGACCTCCGAGGCGTATCTCACCATACTGGACGGGCTGCTTGCGGCGGGCGCCGACCCCGACGCGCCCTGGGATAACGGCCTGACCATGCTGATGCAGGGCGACTCCCCGACCGTGCGGGCGCTGTTGCGCCACGCGTCAACGTCCACGCGCGGGACAATTTCGGCGCCACACCGCTGCACGGTGCCCGGACACCGGAGATCGCGCGACTGCTGGTGGAGCACGGCGCCGACGTGAACGCGCCGACGGTCCCGCCGAGCAAACGCGCCGACGATCGTGGCGAAACGCTGTTGCAGACGGCGCTGTTGACGGCTTCGAGAGGGGTGGAGATGCCCGCAGCCCTCATCGGTCTGGGCGCCGACCCGAAGATGCGCGATGGCACTGGCCGGAGCACGCTTGGCTATTGCACTCGGGTGGCGAGCTTCCGCTTGCTCGAACCTTACGGCCTCGACCCGCTGGAACGGCTGCCGGACGGCGGCACGCTGCTGCACAACCTGCTGCGCCTGACCAGCGTGCACGCGTCCTCGCCTCAGGACGTCGCCACGCTGGACCATCTGCTCGGGCTGGGCCTCGACATCAACGCGACGGACGGGGTGGGGCAGACCATGCTCCATGTCGCAGCCACCCGCATGGAGAACCCGGCCGATATCCAGCTCCTGCTGGACCGGGGGGCCGACCGAGGGGTGCGGGATGCAAAGGGCAAGCGCCCGAAGGACCTGGTTGGCCGATCACTGAAGGGAGTGCGCGCGCTTCTCTGAGGCTGGAGGCGCCTGAGTATCGACTGCCCTGGCAACCCGTGCAGCTCTTCCCCGCCGGCAAACGCCAACCTGGGCTGGGAGGGCAGGCATCGAATGAACCTTCGAGAAGCCGCGTGGGTTTGGGAGAAGGCCATCGTGGCTGCACCTTCCGTGTCGCCAACCTGCGCTGCCATCATCGTGGTCATGTTTGCAGGCTTGCTCGGCATCATCCTGGTTCTGATAGGCTGGCTCGATCTGCTCGACGCTTTCTGGCCGGGATTGGGCGACAACCCGCTCGTGGAGGCTGCCGCCATCAGCGGACTGGCCGTCGGTGAGAAGCTGCCTCGGCGCGATCCGCGGTTCCATCCCATTGACGACGACTGAACGGCAACGCCGGTTCGCCCTTGCAGCGGTCCCGAGAACCCGACGGAAAGGCGGGGCCGCCGGGCACGTCAGGTCGGCCGCTGCTCGGCAAGCGCCACCGTACGCAGGAAAGCCAGCAACTCCGCCCCCTCCGAGCGCGCCAGCCACCGGCCGCCGAAGGTCAGCACCACCGCGAACAGCAACATGCCGGTGATGGCGAGCCCGATCACGCCGGCATCGGTCGTGCCGTGCCGCAGCAGCTCCACGACGGCTTGAGCGTCGATGCTGAGGGCGAGCGGCCCGAGCATGAGCACCCAGAAGGCCAGGAAGACCCAAACCGCCGGGTGCATGCCGACGCTGACGTCGAAGCACGTCCCGGCCGGGCAGTCCCGCATCCGGCCAACCAGCCGGGGTTGGAAGGAGTTGCGGTAGAAGATGCGCCGCTCCAGCCGCACCCGGTCGGCGTAAACCCGGCCGCGCATCCCGGACGACTTGGCGGCCAGCGCGTCCGTCAGCCGGCGCACGCAGTCCGTGCGGGGCAGCGGCGAGAACAGCTCCAGGATCGACCTCCCGTTGATGAGCGGCCCACGGTCTAGCCCCACCACAGGCGCCGACCAAGTGGCCGAAAGGCGGCAACTCGACGCTGCTCTGCGGCACGGGCTAGGCTCATGCCACCGGGAGAGGCGTCGATGATAGGCAAACGCTTGCTGAGCCTGCTGCAGGTGACGGTCCCGTCCATCATCGACCAGGCCAACAGCACCCTGAGCCGGGGCGATCGCGAGGCCATCGTCGCCGATTTCGGCCATGCGGATGCGGTGGAGCCAGGGTTGGGCGACGCCCTTGCGCGCTACGTGATCACCGGCGAGGGGGAGGCCGTGCTGCTCCGGCTGGAGGCGCTGCTCCAGCCCGGCGGCAAGCTCACGGCCTTGAAGGAAGCGCTCCTGCCCAGTGGGCATGCCTGGGGGAACAACAAGGCCGAGAAGGAACAGCGGCTCGTTTCGCGCGTGCGGACGCTGTTCGGCATGCAGGGGTTCGACGCCGCCGCGGTGCAGCGCTACGGCCAGGTCTTCGCGCGGCTGCAACAGCAACGGACGTATTACCACAACTTTCCCGGCTCCGACCGATCCCCGATGTGGTTGCGGGAGTTGTTGGACCTGCTTGGCGCCTATCGCCGGGCCAACCGGGCCAACCGGGCCAACACCGGGTCGGTCGGCGTCCTGACCGTGCCGCATCTGCTGGCCGTGCTGGCGCTGGACCGGCTGCCGGTCGGGACCATCATCGACTGCCTGTTCACCGGGCGGGGTGATCTGGGGCAGCACACCCGCCTCTACCTCGAGACGCCGGAGTTGGCCGAAGCGCTGGCGGCGGACGCGGCCTCGGCGACGGAGGCGGTTCGGGCGCTCGGGGCGGTGGGGCGGGCCACCATGCTGGGGTATTTCCAGCGCACCGGCCTGCTCGGGCGGGATCAGCCCTTCATCGACCTGGCCTTCGCCTTGGCCGCGGATGGGGCGAAGGCGGTGCGGGACGCGGCGGTCGCCGCCCTCGCCACCGCACCCGAGGGGCGCATTGGTGCGATGGCGAACGACCGTCTGGCTTCGCGTGACACCGATGCGCGGCTGGCGGCGGTGAACGTGCTGGTGGCACGATTGGGGACGGGCGCGCTGCCCCGATTGGCCGAGCACGAGGCGGTCGAGACCTCCAAGAAGATCGTGCAGGCGATCACGATGGCGGAGGCGACCCTTGCGGCGGTAGCCGGCGTGCCGGCGCCGGCCGAGGACGGCGCCGGCAGCTATGGCGCGGTCGATGGCAGCACGGTAACGGCGCCGCCCTGGGTGCCGGCACTGGACACCGTGGCGGACGACGTGGCGGCGGTGTTCCACACGCTGGTGGCTGCAGCCAACGCGGCGGCGAAACTGGATTTCGCGGCCGTCCCGGTGGAGGGGCGGGACGGAAAGCGCTGCCCCAAGCAGTTTGCCCCGCCGCACGACCCCGAGATCGGCCGCGCCATCGCCGCCGTCATGCGCGGGACCCGGCGCCCCGCCGACTCGGCCAAGGCCAAGGATGGCGTGTTCCAGGCGGTCAGCCCGTTCTTCCCGCATTACGCGACGGGGGCACGGCGCGGCTACGTCGCCGGGCTGACCGCGTTGCTGGACCGTCCGGACGTGTCGCTGCAATCCCTGGTCCGTCTGCGCCTCTGCTCGGCCGACGAGGGAGCCTACCGGTCGATGCTGTGGCGCATCCTGTCGCGCCATCCGGGCTACACCGCCATCGACCATGCAATGGACAAGCGCATCGCAGCCGGAGCCGACCTGCGCGATATCATTGCGGCGGGTGTGGCGGAAGGGCGCGACACGGCCGCCAGCCTGATGCAGGCGCTGAGCTATCACGGTATGGCATCGGCCGCCGACACCCCGCCGAACCCGACGGCGTGGACGGTCCTGGCAGCCAACTTCGCCGTGCTCGACGAGCTGATCACCCCGGGTGCGACCCCCAACCGGCGCTGGTCGGTGGAGAGCATGCTCGATCTGATGGACCTGTTCCCCAAGCTGCCCCGGCGCTCCTTCCGCTATTTCCTGGACCGCGCGTCGGAGGGGTCACCCCGTATCCGCAATCGGGTACGCGCGACCCTGGCGCAGGCGGGGGATTTGACGCCGGTCATCCTGCCAATGTTGAACGACGGCGACGCGAAACGCCGGGTCAACGGCGCACGCTGGCTGGGGGACCGGCGGGACAAGGCGGCGGTGCCGGCGCTGTGGGCCGCGCTGAAGACCGAGAAGCTGGTGGTCGCCCGCGCTGCCATCATCGCGGCACTGGCGGCGTGCGGGGAGGACATCTCCGGCGAGCTCTCGGAGGCGAAGCTGCTGCGGGAGGCGGAGGCAGGGTTGCCCAAGACCAAGGTGGATTACGCCGCCCTGTTCGACGCCGATCGCCTGCCCCTGCTGCGTTGGGCGGACGGGCGGGAGGTCCCCGGCCCCGTGGTGCAATGGTGGTTCGCGCAGAGCCACAAGCTGCGGCAGCCCGGCGGCGATCCGCTACTGCACATGGCGCTAGACCGGCTGCAACGCGCCGACACGGAGCGGCTCGGGATGGCGGTTCTGTCCGCCTTCATGCAACACGACACGCAGCGCGCGACCAGCGACCAGGCCAACGACTATGCGCGGGCCAACGCCCCCGCACGGCATCAGGCCATCCTGCGCTGGAAGCAAGACTTCACAGAGGAACAGGCCTTCGCCGACCTGCGGCGCGAACACCTGGGCACCTATCTGAACAACGCACAGGACCATCGCGGCCTGTTGGCGCTGGCCCGCTACGCCCCACCCGCCGATGCCGTGGCCATGGTCCGGCGTTTCCTGCGCGACCACGGCAAGCGCAACAACCAGTGCCGCTCGTTGCTCGGAGCGCTGGCGGCCAACCCGGTTCCCGCGGTGCTGCAACTGATCCTGGCCACCTCGCAACGGCACAAGCAGCCCGGCACCCGCAAATTCGCCAGCGAACTGGCGGCGGCCCTGGCGGAGGAGCGGGGTTGGACGGCGGCCGAACTCGCCGACCGTACGATTCCGTCTGCGGGGCTGGACGATGACGGCGTACTGGACCTGCCGATCGGCAACCGCGTGTTCCGGGCCCGGCTGGTGGTGACGAAGGGCGGCCTGGCGCTGGCGACCGAAAACCCGGACGGCAAGCCGGTCGCCACCCTGCCCAGCCCCACCGACCCGTCCGGCGCCGAGGACGCAAAGACTGCCAAGAAGGCCCTCACCGCCGCCAGGAAGGAGCTGAAGCAGACCGTCGAATTGCAGACCGTGCGGCTGTACGAGGCGATGTGCGCGGCCCGGATCTGGCCGGTGGCCGATTTCCAGACCTATCTGCTGCAGCATCCCGTCGTCGGTCCGCTACTGCGCCGGGTGGTGTTGGCCGGGCACGATGCGACGGGCGCGCCGGTTGACAGCTTTCGCGCCTTGGAGGACGGCACGTTCACCGATGCCATGGACGGGGCGGTGACGCTGGACCGCTTCGCCGGCATCGGCATCGCCCACCGCGCGACCCTGGGGCCGGACGCGGCGGCGGCCTGGGCCACCCATCTGGCCGATTACGAGGTCACGCCGCTGATCGAGCAACTGGACCGCCCGTGGCTCGCCGCGTCGGAGGCGAAGGTCACGGCGATCACCGACCGGCTGGGCCACATGATCGACCACCTGGCGCTGCGCGGCGCCGCCACCGCCCTGAACTACAACCGCGGTTCGGTGCAGGATGGCGGCTGCTACTTCACCTTCGAGAAGCATTTCGCCGAGTTGGGCCTGTCGGTGGTCGTCAACTTCACCGGCAGCTACATGGCGGAGGCCGGGCCGCGCGTGGGCGCGCTGCGGGAGCTATGCTTCGCGAAGTCCCGGCCGGGTGGCCACATCTGGGGCAGTCCCGGCATCCCGCTCGGCCAGGTGCCGGCCGTGCTGCTG
>CAXTVQ010000108.1:0-1070 GCA_964247705.1 uncultured Acetobacteraceae bacterium
TCAGCTCGAGCGTGCGTGGCAGGCGGCGGGCGATTTCCGGGCCGATCGGGCTGCCGTCCTGCAGGCTCTCGCCGAGGTCGCCGTGCAGGACTTGGCTGACGCTGCCGAGGTATTGGGTGAGCAGGGGGCGGTCCAGGCCCAGTTGGTCGCGGAGCTGTTCGACGGCGGCGGGGTCAGGGGCGGCGCCCCCTTGCGAGAGCAGAAGTTCGGCCGGGTCGCCGGGGACGATGTGGATCGCCATGAAGATAACGGTGGCGACAACCCAGATAAGTAGGGCGGAAACGCCGATCCGGCGGGCGATCCAGGGCATTTACGCATCGCCTCTACGCCCTCTCCCGTCCTTCACGGGAGAGGGCCGGGGTGAGGGCTCTTGCGCGCGTGGATGGATTGCGTTGCAGCGGTGACCGCCACCCTCACCCAACCCTCTCCCGCCAGCGAGAGAGGGCTTCAGAAGCGTTGGCGGCATGTTTGCCCACTCACTCCTCCTGCTAGACGAAACTCGTCTCCTCCAGCGTGGCGCCGGAGAAGAAGGTGAGCGCACCCGGCATGTTGGTGAAGCCGGTGACGCCCTTGGTCATGGCGTAGCCTTGCGAGCGCCATGCCAGGAAGATCGCGGGCACCTGCTCCACGGCGATCTTTTGCATGTCGGTGTAGATCGCGCGGCGCTTCGCCGGGTCGAACTCGGCGCGGCCGGCGGCGAAGCACTGCTCCATCTCGGGGACGCGCAGGTCGTAGGAGCGGGCGACGCTGTTGCCGAGCGAGCCGTCGAGCAACGAGGCCAGGCCGTCCGGGTCGTTGCCGTCGGTGGTGGTGCCGCTGACGGCGATCTCGTACTGTCCGCGGTTGCCAAGCGCCACGCGGGTCGCCCAGTCGGGCAGGGCGAGCTGCACCTGAATGCCGACATCGGCCATGTGCTGCTGCATCAGGACGGCGGTGTCCTTGTGCATGCCGTACTGGGCGGTGGAGAGCAGGGTGCAGGAGAAGCCCTCCGGGTGGCCGGCGGCGGCGAGGAGCTGCTTGGCTTTCGCAGGGTCATAGGTCCAGGCGGTGGCGAGCGCCTGGTCGTAGAA
>CAXTVQ010000108.1:1170-10291 GCA_964247705.1 uncultured Acetobacteraceae bacterium
CCTGCCTGAAGTGCCGCGACCCGGGCGGTTTCGTCCGCATACACGATCACGTCGATGCCGGGGAGCTTGGGCAGGCCCGGGCGGTAGAACTTTTGGAACGGCTTGAGGGTGATGCTGACGCCGCGGTCCTGCGCGTCGACGACGAAGGGGCCGCAGCCGATGGGGGTTCCCGTGCCCTTGGCGACGATGGGCATCTCGTAGGCGGCGAGCCAGATCGGCAGGGTGACGGTCGGCTGCTTCATGATGATGCGCACGGTGCGGGCGTCGGGCGTCTCGATGCGGTCGATGCCCTGCATCTGGCCGCGCATGTAGGCGGTGGAGTTGGCGGCGGCGACCTGCTCCAGCGACCACTTCACGTCGTCCGGGGTCACCGGGTTGCCGTTGTGGAACTGCGCCTCGCGGAGGTGGAACAGCCAGCCGGCGTCGCCGTCGCGTTCCCAGTGTTCGGCTAATTCGCCGCGCAGGTTGCCGGCGGCGTCGTAGGAGGTGAGGCCGCGATGGGTGAGCAGGGTGATGGTCCCAGCGGCGGTGCCGGCCTGCACCCAGGGTTGGAAGGAGGGCGGGTAGGAGCTTAGGCCGAACCTCAGGGTCTTTTGAGTGCCTTGCGCGAAGGCGGGGCCGCGGAGGAACGGCAGGGCTCCCGTGGCAAGGCCGGCGGCGAGCAGGGTGCGGCGGGTCGGGGCCATGGCGTTCACCAATTCATGCGGTGTGAGGATAGGTGCGTTGGGCTTCGGCGGGGGAGAGGCGGCCTTCGGCGACGTCGCGTTGCACGGCTTGCGGGTCGCGTTCGGCGGGGGGGCCGTAGCCGCCTGCGCCGGGAGTGGTGATCTCCACGACCTGACCCGCCTCGAGCGCTCCGTTGCCGAGGATGAAGGGGGTGACGCCCGGGCCGTAGGCGAAGCTGCCTCTGCCCCCAGGCAAGCCGCCTTGCAAGCCCCAGGGGGCCGAGAGGACACGCGATCCGGCCAGATGCAGGCGGGAGGGGAGTTCGGCGCGGTAGATGCGGCGCAGGCCCATGCCGCCGCGGTGGCGGCCGGGGCCGCCGGAGCCGTCCACCAACTCGTAGCGCAGCACGGTCAGCGGGTACTCGATCTCCAGCGCCTCGACGGGAAGGTTGCTGGTGTTGGTCATGTGCACGTGCACGCCGTCCAGCCCGTCGCTGCCGGCTCGGGCGCCGAAGCCGCCGCCGATGGTCTCGAGGTAGATCCAGGTGCTGCCGTCCGGCTGGGTGCCGATGAAGCTGGCGACGGCGCAGGAGCCGTTATGCGCGGCGGACACGCGGCCTGGCACGGCTTGGGCGAGCGCCCCGTGGATCAGGTCCACCACGCGCTGGCAGGTGGTGACGCGGCCGTTGACCGCCGCCGGGTGCACGCAGCTCACCACGGACCCGGCGCGCGCGGTGACGTGCAGCGGGCGTGCGAGCCCGGCGTTGGGCAGCACGGTCGGGTCCACCACCGTCTTCACGGCGTAATACACGGTGGAGAGCAGGGCGGTGTGCACCATGTTCAGCCCGGCGCGCACCTGGTCCGGCGCGTCGAAATGCAGGTGCATCTCCTCGCCGGCCACGCGGATCTCGCAGATCATGGCCAACTCGCCCGGGATTTCCGGGTCGTCGTAAACGTCTTCGAAACGGTAGGTGCCGTCCGGGATGGCGGCGATGCCGGCCCGCATTTTGCGCTCGGCGTAGTCCAGCAGCGCGTCCCCGGCGGCCAGCACCGTTTCGCGGCCGTATTTGCGGCAGAGAGCCTGGAGCCGCTCGACACCCAGGCGGTTGGCGGCCATCTGGGCGCGCAGGTCCGACAGGCGTTCGCGCGGGACCTGGCAATTGAGCAGGATCAGCTCCTGCACATCCGTTTGCAGTTCGCCGGCGCGGTATAGACGGATAGGGGGGATGCGCAGCCCCTCCTGGTAGATGTGGGCGTGGCCGCGGTCGGCGAAATCGGCGTGGTGGGCGGTGTTCACGGCCCAGGCGACGATGGCGCCGTCCACGAAGATCGGCTCCGCCAACACGATGTCGGGCAGGTGGGTGCCGCCGCCCTCGTAGGCGTCGTTGCCGACGAAGACGTCGCCCGGCTGCATCTCGGCCACGGGGTGGCGCTTCATGATGTGGGGGAGGATGCCGATGAAGGAGCCGAGATGCATCGGGATGTGCTCGGCCTGGCACAGCGTGTCGCCGCGCGTGTTGAACAGGGCGGTGGAGCAGTCCCGCCGCTCCTTGATGTTGGTGGAGTAGCTGGCCCGGACCAGCGCCTCGCCCATTTCCTCGGTGATGGAGGAGAGCGCACTGCCGATGACCTCGACGGTGATGGGATCGACCGTGATGGAAGCCGGGGTCATGCGAACTCCAGGATCAGGTTCATGTAGGGTTCGACGGTGGCCACCATGCCCGGCAGTACGAGCGTGGTCGCGTCCATCTGCTCCACGATCGCCGGGCCGGTGAAGCGGTTGCCGGCGCGCAGGCGGTCCCGGTCATACACGGGGCAGGGAACGAAACCGCCGGCCTCGGGCAGCCAGACGTTGCGGGTGCCGGCGATGGCGGCGGAAGCATCCGGGCCGGCATCGGTTCCGGGCTTGAACTCGGCCTTGCGGACGAGCCCGGTGGCGAGAGTGCGGAAGGTGACGAGTTGCACCGGCTCGCCCTCGGCCACGAAGCCGTACATGCGGCGGTGGGCGGCGGCGAACCCCTCGGCGAGGGCGGTCAGGCTGGCCGGGGTGACGGGGCCGTCCGGCAGGTCAACGGGCAGTTCGTAGTTCTGGCCGGCGTACCGCATGTCCACCGTGCGGGTGACCCGGCGCTCGGTGATGGCCTCTGCCTCGAACCAGGCTTCAGCCTGGGTATGCAGGGTGGCGAAAGCGGTTTCCACGGTGGAGGCGGACAGGTCGTCGAGCGTGGTCAGCCGGGTGGTCGCAAAATCGGCGCGCAGGTCGGTGAGCAGCAGGCCCATCGCGCACAGGATGCCGGGGTTGCGCGGAACGAGGACGCGGGTGACGTCCAGCTCGCGGGCCAGGCGGGCGGCGTGCAGCGGGCCGGCGCCGCCGAACGCGGCCAGTGTGTAGTCCCGCGGGTCGTGGCCGCGCTGCACGCTCACCACGCGGATTGCGCGCGCCATGTTGGCAGTGACGACGCTCACGATGCCCTGCGCGGTTTCCATCAGGCCGAGGCCGAGCTGGTCCGCGAGCCGGCCGATCGCGCTTTTCGCCAGGTCCTGCCGGACGGGCATGCGGCCGGCCAGCAGGTGGGTGGGGTTCAGCGTCTGCAGCACGACGTTGGCGTCCGTCACCGCGGGTTCGGTGTTGCCCTTGTCGTAACAGACCGGGCCGGGGAAGGCGCCGCACGAGCGGGGCCCGACCTTCAGCAGGCCGCCGCTGTCCACGTGCGCGATCGAGCCGCCGCCGGCGCCGACGGTGTGGATGTCCAGCATCGGCGCCTTGATCGGGTAGCCGTGCACCGTCGCCTCGCTCGCCAGCCGGCACACGCCGCCCTGCAGCAACGCCACGTCCGTGCTGGTGCCGCCCATGTCGAAGGTGATCAGGTCCGCGAACCCGGCGACGCGGCCGACCTCCTGCGCCGCCACCACGCCCGTGCTGGGGCCGGATAGCACCGTGCGCACGGGCAGCCGCGCCGCCTGCTCGAAGCCGATCACTCCGCCGTTGGACTGGGTGAGGTGGGGGGCGGTGCGCAAGCCCAGCGCCTCCAGCCGGGCGGCGAGGCGGTGGATGTAGCGCTGCATCACCGGGCCGAGATAGGCGTTCACCACGGCCGTGCTCATCCGCTCGTACTCGCGGAACTCGGGGGCGACTTCGTTGCCGGTGCAGATGAAGGCGTCCGGCAGTTCCTCGGCGAGGATGCGGCGCGCGGCTTCCTCGTGGTCCGGACGGACGAAGCCGTAAAGGAAGGAGATAGCGACCGCCTCCACGCCGGCCGCGCGCAGGACCCGGGCGGCTTCGCGCACGGCTTGCTCGTCGAGTGCGGTTTCCACGGCGCCGTCGTGGCGGACGCGTTCGGGCACCCCCAGGCGAAGGTCCCGTGCCACCAGGACGGGCGGTTTCTCCACCATGAGGTCGTACAGGTCGGGGCGTTTCTGCCGGCCGATCTCGAGCAGGTCGCGGAAGCCGTCCGTGGTGATGAGCCCGGTGCGCACGCCGCGGTGCTGGATCAGCGCGTTGGTGCCGACGGTGGTGCCGTGGCCGAAATAGCTGACTGCGTCCGCCCTCGCGCCGACGCGTCCGATGCCCTGCTCGACGCCCTCGGCGATGCCGCGGGAGGGATCGTCGGGCGTGGAGGAGACTTTCCAGACGGCGACTTGGCCCGACGCGTCATCGAACAGGCAGATGTCCGTGAAAGTGCCGCCCGAGTCTACGCCGATGCGCCAGGTCAATGAGCCGCCTCCGTTGGTCGATGAGGGAGCATGGCGGCGAGGCGGGTGGTTGGGCAAGTTTACATTTGAGGGGAAATCAAGCGTGGGTGACGGACGTCATTCATTGCATCCCGAAGTCCAACAACACGGCCGAGCGGCTGGAGGATTGCGGGCTGGATTTATCGTGGGAACGTCGCGGCGTGCGCCTGCAGAAGCGCCTCCTCGAGCGTTTGCCCGGCGTGGTAGCCGGCCAGTTCCTCCGGGCGGGTTACGCCGGGTTGCAGGCGGGGGCAGGGTTCGGGGTCGCCGATCACCATGCGGATCGGCAGGCGCTCGGCGTAAACCCCGAGGGCGTAGTCGTCCTCCTCGTCGCTGACGCCTTTGGTGCGGATCTTGGCGGAGGCGCGCTCGATCTGCATGGTGACGACCGCGGTGGCCTTGATTTCCTGCGGCGTGCTCTGGCGCAGGCCAGCGGTGCGGGCGGGGAACAGGCGGTCCACCATGGCGACCAGGGCCGCTTCCTTCTCCGCCGGGTCCTCGATGAGGTGGGCGTTGCCGAACGCCATGACCGAGCGGTAGTCGGCCGAGTGGTTGAAGCCGCAGCGGGCCAGCACGAGGCTATCGAAGTGGGTGACGGTGAGGCAGGCCGGTTGGCCGGCGGACTGGTTGCGCAGCATGCGGCTGGCGCTGCTGCCGTGCCAATACAGGCTGGATCCCTCGCGCCAGAACAGGGTCGGCGTGCAATAGGGCGTGCCGTCGAACACGTAGGCGACATGGCAGAGGGCGGCCGAGTCCAGCAGGCGGTGCACCGTCTCGTGGTCATAGCGGGCGCGTTCGTGGAGGCGCTTGACCCGGTTGCGTGCGTCGACGGGGTAGGCTGGTTCGCGCGTGTCTGACATCGGCGGTCTCCGTGCTGGCGATGCACGATGCGCCGGAGAGAGCTTTGGGCGAAAGGTCAGTCGGCTCTACTTGCGCTCTTTGGCCAGAGTCGGTGTAGGCGGTTGTGGCCGGGAATGGGATCGTGCTTCGGCCCTGGCACGGCCGCGACCGCGCGGCGGACGGCATCGAGTTCCGCCGGATCACCGCGGCAGATATCCCAGCCGGCGCCGCCGGGGTAGGCGCCGACGACCAGAAGGTCCGGGCTCTGGCCCATATTGCAATGGGCGACGCCGGCCGGGATCACGACGGCGTCGCCCGCTTGCAGCGCCAGTTCTTGGCCGGCGGGGCCACCGAACAGCACCCGCACATGGCCGGCGGCGATGCCGAGCACTTCGTGCGCGATGCTGTGGAAGTGGTGGTAACGGAAGATGCCGTTGCGCCAGGCACCGAGCCAGCCTTGTGCTGCGAAGGCACGCTCCATGGAGGTGGGATCGGCCGCGAGAGCGCTGCGGTAGATGACGAGCGGCAGGGGCGAGTTCGGGAACCCGTCATAGCTGGCGAAGTGGGGGTAGCCGGGTTCGTCCATGGGGCGCCAACGCAGTGCCCGGGCTACCCGTTCTGCCAGCGCGTTAATGGGTTGTTCAGGCCTTTCGGGCTACGACGAGCGCAAAGGAGCCACATGCTCCATGATTCCGGAGAAAATGCCGGGCCGATGCCCGATCGCGGAAAGGATCTTTGCATGTCAGTCTCCAGCGTCTCGTCTCCTGCTTCGCATGCCACTCAGGCCGCGGTTGCAAAGGAACCGCCCGCACCGCCGCCGCCGTTGCCGGCCAAGGTCGATTCGGACGGCGATCGTGACGGCGGTGGCTCGCGCGCCAGTGCCGGCAAGCTCAACGTCAAAGCCTAAGGCCGAGGCAAATTCGCCGCGGATGCGATCGTGGCCGCCGGGCCGCGATCGCTGACCGGCTTTGACAGTTCGACGCCCGAGAGGCGCGCGCACTCGGCAAGCAGGCGGTCCTGCAATGCCGGGTCACGGGTGGCGGTGTTCGGTTTGCGCGGTTGCTGGTGATAGAAATATTGGCCGGTGACGGTGGCAGCTTGGTCCTCGCTCCCGGCCAGCCATACCTGTGTGCGCGGGGCGGCTTCGAGGTCGCCGGTGGCGTGACTGCCTCCCATCTTGGTCGCGACCCAGCCCGGCTCAAGCGCGTTGGAGCGCACATCCGGCCAATAGCGCGCCAGAGCGAAGGCCAGCAGGACGTTGTGGAACTTGGTGTCGGAATAGGCTTGGTTGCCGCGCCATGGCCGCTCCGCCCATTGCAGGTCCCGCAGGCTGGCGTCGCCGCGGCGGTGGAGTTCGGAGCTGACGTAGATGAGGTGGCCGGGTGGGTGCATCAGGGCGGTCAACACGTAGGGCGCGAGGGTGTTGATGGCGAAGACGTGCGCCAGGCCGTCCTCGGTCAGGACTTTCTGGCGCTCGCGGAAGCCGATGGCGGCGTTGTGGATGACGGCGTCGAAGCGGCCGAGCGCGTTGGCGGCTTCGGCGAGACGGCGGGTTTGCGCGAGACTGGCGAAGTCTCCGAGCAGGACGGTTTCGGCCCCTGGCACGGCGCGCGTGGCGTCTCGCCCGCGTTCGGCGTTGCGGGCGTGGAGGACCACACGGTGGCCGGCGGCGACCAGCAACTGGGCCGCCATCCGGCCCAGGCCGTCGGACGAGCCGGTGACGAAGATGCGGGCCATGGTGCTAGGCGGTTCTGCGGCCGGGTACGAGGAGCGCCGCAAGCCCGGCCAGCATCACGGCGGCCCGTGGGATCGCCAGTTTGGCGTCGCCGTGGCGCATTTCGCTGGCGAGCAGGGTGGCGGACACGGCGGTTACGAGCAGGCCGCCGAGCCGGCGCGTGGCGGGAGCCACCATCATCATGCCGCCAAGGGTTTCGGCGGAGGAGGCGGCTTGGACCGCACGGCGCGACCAGCCGAGGTGGCGGAACATGCCGTCGTAACCGTAGCCGGCGATCTTGTCGCTGCCGGCAATGGCGATTGCGGCGCCGAGGGCGGGGTAGGCGTATGACATGGGTTGAACCTCCGTGCTGCCGCAACGCGGCGGAGGGGCCCGGCGTTCGTTCGGCAGGGCTATGCGGGCACCACCGCCCGGATGTCCTTGATGTCGCGGAACGTCAGCCCCTCGTTCGCGTCCGCTACCCGGCGCATCGAGAACGTGGACGACGCCAGGAACACCGGGTCGCCGTCCACGTCGTCCGCCATCGCCGTGCGCTGCGCCTGGCAAAACTTTTCCACCGCACCCTTATCGCCGCTCACCCAGCGGGCCAGCGCGTAGGGCACGCCTTCGAAGCCGATGCCGACGCCATACTCGCCCTGCAGCCGCGCGATCAGCACGTCGAGCTGCAAGGTGCCGACCACGCCCACGATCGGCGGGCTGCCGTCCTGCGGCCGAAACAACTGCACTACGCCCTCCTCGGCAAGTTCCTGCAGCGCCGTGCGGAGCTTCTTCGCCTTCATCGCGTCGTCCAGCCGCACCCGGCGCAAGATCTCGGGGGCGAAATAGGGCACGCCGACGAAGTTCACGTCCTCCTCCTCGCTCAGCGTGTCGCCGATACGCAGCGTGCCGTGGTTGGGAATGCCCACCACGTCGCCGGCATAGGCCTCGTCCGCAATCTGCCGGTCCCGTGCGAAGAAGAATTGCGGCGCGTGCAGCGGGATCAGCTTGCCGGTCCGCACCTGGCGCAGCCGCATGCCGCGCTGCAGCTTGCCGGAACAGACGCGCGCGAAGGCGATGCGGTCCCTGTGGTTGGGGTCCATGTTCGCCTGGATCTTGAAGACGAGGGCGGTGAGCTTGTCCTCGCTCGCCTGGACAGTGCGGGTGTCGGCCGGTTGCGCGCGGGGCGGCGGGCCGAAATCGACCAGGCTGTCCAACAGGTCGGTGACGCCGATCTCCTTGATCGCGCTGCCGAAGAACACGGGCGTCAGGTGGCCTGCATTGAAGCTGGCGACGTCAAATTCCGGCAACGCGGCACGGGCGAGGTCGATCTCTTCGGCCATGGCGATCATGCGGTCGTCGGACTGGGAGAGTGGGTCGATCGTGTGGACCTCGCGGGTGCGCAGGTCATAGGTGCCGGCGAAGGTCGCGGCGCGGCCGATCGGCCAGGTAACAGGGGCGGTGTCGAGTGCGAGGGTGTTGCCGACCTCGTCCAGCAGCTCGAACGGGTCACGCGCCTCGCGGTCCATCTTGTTGACGAAGGTGAGGATGGGGATGTCGCGGAGGCGGCAGATCTCGAACAGTTTGCGGGTACGCGCCTCGATACCCTTGGCCGCGTCGATCACCATGACGGCCGAGTCCACGGCTGTAAGCGTGCGGTAGGTGTCCTCGGAGAAATCCTCGTGACCCGGCGTGTCCAGCAGGTTGAACACGCAGCCGCCGTACTCGAAAGTCATGACGGAGGTGACGACGGAGATCCCGCGTTCCCGCTCGATGCCCATCCAATCGGACCGGGTGCGCCGGCGCTCGCCCTTAGCGCGGACGTTGCCCGCAAGCTGGATGGCGCCGCCCGCGCGGAGCAGGCGCTCGGTGAGGGTGGTCTTGCCTGCGTCCGGGTGGGAGATGATCGCGAAGGTGCGGCGGCGGGCGATTTCTTCGGCTGGGGTCATGTTTGCGCCTACTATCCTAGCCGGTCCAAGCTGACGTTGTGTGGAAGGCCACCGACCTATCTATCAGTCCGGGCGAGAACGCCACGGATCATCCCATTCTGACCGTGAACATCGTGAGGCCGGCCGGTCAACTGAAGGTCATGGCGGCGCCGGAATCCAACAAGGATAGAGTGGTCCTACACGGACGGGGTATCCAGGGCATGGCAGCCTACGTGGTCGGTTGG
>CAXTVQ010000109.1:0-10065 GCA_964247705.1 uncultured Acetobacteraceae bacterium
TCGACAAGGCGCTCGAGGGCTTCACCATGTTTGCGCTCAACCAGGGCGAGGTCTGCACCTGCCCGAGCCGCGCGCTGGTGCACGAGAGCATCTACGACCGGTTCATGGAGAAGGCGGTCGCCCGCGTCGGCAAGATCGTGCAGGGCAACCCGCTCGAGATGAGCACGATGATCGGCGCCCAGGCGTCGAACGATCAGCTCGAGAAGATCCTGTCCTACTTCGATATCGGTAAGCAGGAGGGTGCCAAGACCCTGATCGGCGGCGAGCGCGCCCATCTCGGCGGCGACCTCGAGGGCGGATACTACGTGCAGCCCACCGTGCTGGAGGGCAACAACAAGATGCGCGTGTTCCAGGAGGAGATCTTCGGCCCCGTCGTGTCGGTGACCAAGTTCAAGGACGACGAGGAGGCGCTGAGCATCGCAAACGATACGCTGTACGGCCTGGGTGCGGGTGTTTGGACGCGGGACGGCAACCGGGCCTACCGGTTCGGCCGTGCGGTGCAGGCGGGCCGGGTTTGGACCAACTGCTACCACTTGTACCCTGCGCATGCGGCGTTCGGCGGATACAAGGCGTCGGGTATTGGGCGGGAGAACCACCGCATGATGCTGGACCACTATCAGCAGACGAAAAACATGCTGGTGAGCTACAGCCCGAAAGCGATGGGCTTCTTCTAGCCGGGCCCTGCCCTGCACCCGGAGGGGCACTTCTCTCAAGAGAGGCGTCCCCTTCACGCCTGTTCACGAGGTGTCCAGAGGACGACCGTCCTCTGGCGGGGTGCGGGGCAGAGCCCCGCTTCTTCAGGAGGCGACGATGGTCGATCGCGTATTGGTAACCCCGGAAGCCGCCACCGTCATCGCCAAACTTCGAGCGCTGCACGGCCCCGTCATGTTCCACCAGTCCGGCGGCTGCTGCGACGGCAGCTCCCCCATGTGCTACCCGGCCGGCGAGTTCAAAGTCGGCGCCCAGGACATCCGCCTCGGCACCATCGACGGCGCCGCCTTCTACATGGGCGCCGCGCAGTTCGAATACTGGCAGCACACCCAACTGATCATCGACGTCGTGCCCGGCCGCGGCTCCGGCTTCTCGCTCGAGGCGCCGGAGGGCGTGCGCTTCCTGACCCGCAGCCGGGTCTTCACCGACGAGGAAGCAGACGCGCTGGCCGGGTCCGGCGCCCCCGCCCGCGGCGACCAGTGATCTATCCGCCAACGGCCACCATAAGGGTCATGCGAGCGTCGTGGTCGTGCGCGAGGATTTCATGCTCAAGAGCCCGGCCGCGCTGAAGCCCGAGGTGGCCGCGCCGATCCTGTGCGCCGGCGTCACGACCTACAGCCCGATGAAGCACTGTGACGTCCGCTTCCGCTACGTGATCGACATGGCGGCCCTGGAGCACGAGGCCGCCTGAACAGCTCCGTTTAGGCCTTCACGTCCGCCTTGTAGGCGCCTCTCTGCCCCATCGGCACGGGGGCTCCTACAGTCGTATCCTGCTCGGTCTGTTGCTCCAACTCGGCATTCAGTTCGCCGCCGAGGAGCACGATCATCGAGGAAATCCAGATCCAGGTCATGAAACCGACCGCCGCGCCCAGCGACCCATACGTCTTGTTGTAGCTGCCGAAGTTCGCGACATAGTAGGAGAAGCCGACCGACGCCAGCAGCCAGGTCACGGCCGCGAAGCCACTGCCCCATGACACCCAGCGCCAGCGCGCCTGCGCCCGGCTCGGGCCGAATTTGTAGGTGGCCGACAGGAAGAAAACCAGCATCACCAGCAACACCGGCCACCGCGCCAGTGCCAGCAACGCCGCGACCGAACTGCCCTCCAACCCGAGGAAGTTGAGGATGACCGGCACCACCACGATCGCGCTCATCGCCAAGATGATGAACACGAGGGCACTGAGGGTGAAAGCCAGCGTCACCAGCGTGCGCCGGACGAGCCCGCGCTTCTCCTTCTCGTGGTAAACGACGTTCAGGGCGTCGAACAGGCCCTTGATCCCCTGGTTCGAACTCCAGAGCGAGGTCAGGAGCCCGAGGGCGAACGCAAAGCCCAGCGCCTGCTTCGGATTGGCCGTCAGGGATTTCACCTGCTGCGTGATGATGTCGAGCCCGCCGCCTGGAACGATGCCCTGCAGCGAGGCCAACTGGTCGTTGACGCTGGCGGGGTCCGAGATCAACCCGTACAGCGACACCAGCGTCGCGATCGCCGGAAAGATGGCGAGCAGGGTGTAGAACGTCATCCCTGCCGCTTCCGTCATCAGACGGTCCTCGTTGAACCCGGCAAACACACGCTTGGCCACGGCCCACCAGCCACGCGCCGGGATCTGATGGGGGCTATCGGCGTCGCGCCCGGCGCGCGAGGTGTCGGCTTTGCGCTTGGCTTGCCCCGGCGCCTTCGGGCCTTCGGACCGGATCGGCGCCGTGCCGCCCCTCGAGAAGGTGCTTGCAAGCAACCCGGCCGTGGCGAGGGCGAGGAGCAGGGCGGTGCTCGGACCGGAGTCTTTCGCCATGAAGCGCTCTCATCAGTTGCGACGCAGCATGAACCGGTTGCCGCGGATATGGTTGCAGAACGATGTTGACCGCAAAGTGCGGCGCCGGCCCGCACCAACGCATGAACCCGCCGGCTGCTGGGCGGAGCGGTCCAAGTTTCGAGTTTGTTAATCCCGTTCGCATAGCCTCGGCCCGCCAGAGAAAGGCGGGGACCTGTGAGACTTGTGAACCGACTCGCGAAAATCGCGACCATGACTGCCTGTGCAGCCCTGCTGAGTTCCAACGCGCTGGGTGAGGCATCCCTCGCGCCTATGGACGCGACGGTCGGACCGCAACGCCCCGTTCCCCCACAGGCGCTTTACAATGAACCGTCCGCGGTCACCGTCCGCTTGCAGTACACCGGCGAGGTGGCGTCCAATGCCGTCGGCGGCCTGCATGACGGCAGCACCTACATGAACAATCTGGATGCCCAGGTCGTCGTGGATACCGGCCGCGCTTTCGGTTGGGAAGGCGGCCGGTTCCTGGTCGAGGCATTCTACGAGAACGCCGCTTCGGTCAACCGGACCTACGTCGGCGCGCTGCAGGATCCAAGCCCGATCGATGCCGGAGGCTCGCTGCTTCGTCTTTACCAGGCCTATTACGAACAGCGCTTCGATCGAACGAACCTTCTGTTCGGCCTCTACGACATCGAGAGCGAATTTGGCGTCACCAAACCGGAGGACGTGTTCCTCAATGGGGCCTACGCCTGGAACTCGGCCCTGGACGTGTCCGGACGCAACGGTGCGTCCACTTACCCCAACACCAGCCTGGCCTTGCGCGTCCGCCAGCGGCTGAGCGAGGAATGGACCGTCAAGGCGGCGGTCCTCGACGGTGTTCCTGACAATCCGAACCGACCGAGAAGCAATGACATCAACGTCACCAGGACGAATGGCGCGTTCCTGATCGGCGAGGTGGATTACACCCCGGTCCGCTATACCAAGGTGTTTATCGGGTTTTGGGACTATACCGGCAAGTTTGCCGCGTACAACCGGACGGATACCTCCGGCATGCAGCGCCAGGTCTTCGGCAGCCGGGGTGGTTATATCGGCGGCGCAACCAGGGTCTACAGCCCGATCGGCCGCCGCGGGCTCGACCTCTTCGCGACCCTCGGTATTGCGGACGGCAGTACCGACCCCGTGGACGGCTCGCTGAACTTTGGGGCCACCTACACCGGCCCGCTCGACAGCCGCCCGGCTGACCGTATCGGGCTTGCTTTCGGCGTCGTGCAGGCAAGCAATGCCTACCGGCGCGCGCAGGGCGCCACCGGTTTCGGCAAGTATGAGCGCACGATAGAACTCACCTATCGCGCTGCCATTGCCGACTGGCTCACGGTGCAGCCCGATTTGCAGTACATCTCGCATGCTGGCTTCAATGCTGGCCTGAAAGATGACGTGCTGTTCATGGTGCATTTCGAGATCGGCCAGGTCTTCGGGCTATGAGCGGTGCACTCGGACGGCGTTCGGCCGTCTTGACGCTGTTTGCGCTCGTGGCATCGGCCGCTTTGACGGCCGCCGAGGCACGCGCCGGTCGAACCTCGCCCAGCGACTGCGATGTGGACGACGACGACGATGCGTGCCGAGCCGCGCTGGGCAAGGCTGGCGGGAAGAACGGAAAATGAACGGGTGAGGAGTGTTCATCACATATTAAGCGTCACGGATTAATCGATGGGCATGTCGTTCGAAACGATTCCTGTTCTGGCGGCCGCACTACCACCCGTGCCGCAGCAGTTTGCGACGGGCTGGGTCCCGTGCGGAGGGTAGACCGGTGTTCACCCGCATGAACGTCAGCCGGCGTATAGCTCTCGGTTTTGGGCTTCTCGTTGCGTTGTCGATGGCCCAGGCCGCATTCAGCGTACTCCAGTTCGGCGAAGTGAATGGCCAGACGCGGCGGACGTTGGCGCTCGCCGGCAATGCGCAGCGCGTTCTGGCCGCTACGGACGCGCTGGAGACGGTGCGCCGTGCCGAGACTCACTACCGCCTGGACGGCGATGAGGAATCGCTCCAGGTGCGCCGGTTGGCCGTCGCCCAGGTTGCCGGGCTGGTCGAGGGTGCGGCACGCACCATGGTCCCGGGAACAGAACTCGCCATCTACAGCAAGCTACTCGGCGCACTCGAACAGCACGACGAGAGTTTTGCCAGGCTGGTGCAGCAGACCGGCATCGTCAGCCGTGAGAACAAGAGGCTGGACGAGGGCGGCACGACGCTGTCGCTCGCCGCCGCCAAGCTCGTCGGTGCAGCGCGGGCGCTCGAGGATGCGGAGGTGCGCGATATCGCCAACGAAGTGGAGCGCGCGTTGCTTGTGATCCGGATGAACAACTGGCGCTTCCAGGCGCTGTATGATCCGAAAGGGCCGGGTCTGTTCAGCAAGTCGGTGCTGCGCGCCAGGGCCGCACTCGCCGAACTGGGCAGGTCGAAGCGGCCGGAACTCAGGGACATGCAGGCGCCGTTGGAAGCGGCGACCAACGCCTATGCCGAAAGTTTCGATGCGATGTCGGCCGCCATGCTCGCCAGCATCGAGACTGACGAGAAAGCATTGGTGCCGGAGATCGTCGCCATGCAGGAGCAACTTGACAGCGCAAAGAACCGGCTCGAGACCGATTTCGCCGGCAGCGGCCGGCAAACACTGGACGTGAGCCAGCGCTCCAGCCGGTTGCAGCAAGCCGTGGCCGTGGCTGTGGTGGTGCTGGGCGGTGTTTTGGCATGGCTCATCGGCCGGGGCGTGACGCGCCCGATCACCTCGATGACCAAGGCGATGACCCGGTTGGCCGGCGGCGACAAGTCCATCGTCGTTCCCGCCCGCCGCCGCGTTGACGAGATCGGCGGTATGGCGAGCGCGGTGGAGGTATTCCTCAGGCAAGCGATCGAGAACGACCGGCTTGCGGCGGAGCAGGCGTGCGAACAGGCGGCGAAGGAGCGGCGGCAGACCGCTATGAACCGGCACACCGAAGTCTTCGGGCAGTCGGTCTCTGGTGTCATGGCGAGCCTCATGGCCGCGGCCGAGACGATGCGCACAGCAGCCGCCGACGTCGGCGACAGTGCGCGCACGACGCGCAGCAGCACCTCCGCGACGGTGGAGGGCGCCGCCGCCTCGGCCCGCGACCTTAGTTCCGTGGCCGCCGCCACGGAGGAGGTGGCCAGCAGCATTCGCGAAATCAGCAAACAGGTCGAACAGGTCAACGTCGCCGTCCAACTTGTCGTCGACCGCACGTCCGACACCTCGGCGAAGGTGAACAGCCTTTCGGACAATGCCGACCGGATCGGTGACGTGGTCAGGCTGATCAACTCGGTGGCGAGCCAGACCAAGCTGTTGGCGCTGAACGCGAGCATCGAAGCGGCGCGCGCCGGCGATGCGGGCAAGGGTTTCGCCGTCGTCGCCGGCGAGGTGAAAGCGCTGGCCGCGCAAACGGCACGCGCCACCGACCTCATCACGGCGCAGATCCAAACCATCCGCGGAGGGACCCGCGAGGCGGTGGCGGTGGTGCGCGAGGTCGTCGGTGCGATCGGCACCGTGGCGGACATCGCGGGTGCGATCAGCGCCGCCGTGGAAACACAGACGCGCGCCACGCGGGAGATCTCGGACAGCGTGCAGCAAATCACCGAGACCACGATCACGGCGTCCAACGAAATGCGCTCCGTGCTGGCGATTGCCGAGCGCACGGACCAGTGCAGCAATGCAGCTCTGGCCGCTTCCGAGGAGGTTGGCCGCACCGCCGGCACGCTGCGGTCCGAGGTGAACGACTTCCTGGCCGCGATGGCAACCGGCGGCGTGGGAGGATCAACGGCGCCGGCCGGATCCGAAGCTCTCCACCGGTCGGTTCAACGGGCCACTCAGGAGTGCGTAACGGCCTAGACCTTACCGCCGCCGCTCGCTGAACAGCACCCCGTCCGCCGCCAACGCCTCGATCTCGGCCGCGCTGAACCCGTGTTCGCGCAGCACCGCCTCCCCGTGTTCGCCGAAATGCGGCGGCCGGGTGCGGGGCCCGCCGGGGGTGCGGCTGAGCTTGATGGGGGTGCCGAGCGACCGGAAGCCGTCCACCTCCGTCACCATCTCGCGCGCCGCGGTGTGCGGGGCGGCGACTGCCTCGTCCACGTTGAGCACGGGGCCGGCCGGCACGCCGAGTCGCGACAGCATGTCGCTGAGCCCGTGCCCGTCCCGCGACGCGAACGCTGCCGACAGTTCGGCCCGGAGCGCGTCACGGTTGATCACGCGCTGCGCGTTGCCCATGAAGCGGGGGTCGTCGGCCAGCTCCGGACGCTCGATGGCGTTGACCAGGCGGCGGAACTGCCCGTCATTGCCGACGGCGAGGAAGATGCCGCAAGTCGCCGTCGGGTAGGCGTCGTACGGCGCGATGTTGGTGTGCGCGTTGCCCACGCCAGCCGGCCGCTTGTTGTTGAGCAGGAAATTGGCCGCCGCCGGATGCAGCAGCGCCATGCCGCAATCGTGCAGCGTCATGTCCAGATATTGGCCCCGGCCCGAACGCGCCCGCTCCTGCAGCGCCATCAGGATCCCGATCGTGGAATACAGCCCGGTCGCGATGTCCACCACCGGCGTGCCCATGCGCGTGGGTCCGGTCGCGGGCGAGCCGTTGATCGACATCAGGCCCACCATCGCCTGCACAATCGCATCGTATCCCGGCAACCCGCCGAGCGGACCCTCCGCCCCGAAGCCCGAAACCCGGCAGTGGATCAGGCCGGGGAACAACGGCTCGAGCGTGCCGTAACCCAGGTTCCAGCGCTCCATGCTGCCGGTCTTGAAGTTCTCCACCAGCACGTCCGCCCCCTCCAGCAGGCGCAGGATCACCTCCCGTCCGGCGGGCTTGCCGATATCCAGCGCAATGCCGCGCTTGTTGCGGTTGACCCCGAGGTAGTAGGCCGCCTCGTGCGTCTGCTCGTCGAACGGCGGGCCCCAGTCCCGCGTCTCGTCGCCCTGCGGCGGTTCGACCTTGATCACCTCCGCCCCGTGGTCGGACAGGATCATGGTGCAGTACGGCCCACCCAGCACCCGGGTGAGGTCGAGAACCTTCAACCCGGCCAAGGCTCCGCTCATGCCAACACTCTGATCATTCGCCGCCTCCCGGTGGTTGGGCGGCAGCTTAAAGCGAGGATTGCATCAATCCAGTCCCATGTTGCCGATTTACCAACCGTGACACTTGCATTAGCGTCCCGCACGATGCCGGGACATACCGGCGCGTCCAAGGAGACCCTCATTGTCTATCCTGCGCCTGCTTCCGGCCCTCGCGGCCTTCGCTCTGCCCGCGGTGGCGCTCGCCGCCGATCCGATCAAGATCGGAGTGATCGCGGAGAACTCCGCCATTTCCGGCATCGCCATCACCAATGCCGCCCAGCTCGCCGCCGACGAGATCAACGCCAAGGGCGGCATCGACGGCCGGCAAATCCAGATCGTGGCGTATGACGACCACAACTCCGCCGCCGATGCGGTGCGCGCGTTGCAGCGGCTGTCCAGCCAGGACAAGGTGAACGCGGTGATCGCCAGCTACACCAGCGAGGTGGCCCTCGCACTCGAGCCATGGTCCGGCCGGCTGAAGATGCCGACGATCACGCCGGGTGCCGCGAGCGACGACATCACGCACCGGGTGCACGAAAACTACGGCACGCTGAAATACTTCTTCCAGGGCTACCTCGCCTCCTCCTTCCTGGCGCAGGCGACCTGCGACGCGGCGAAGGACCTTCTGGTCGACAGCAAGCTGCACATGAAGACGGCCGCGATCTTCAGCGAGGACGCCGCCTGGACCGGCCCGCTGGACGCCGGCTACGAGGCCTGCCTGCCCAAGATCGGCATCCAGGTCGTGGACCACGTCCGCATGTCGCCGGACACGACGGATTTCACGCCGATCTACAACGCGATCGAGGCCAAGAAGCCGGACGTGCTGATCACCGGGATCAGCCACGTGGGCGTGCAGCCCACCTCGCAATGGGCCAGCCAGCAGGTGCCGATCCCGATGTTCGGCATCTCGTCGCAGGCGACGTCCAACACGTTCTGGAAGGACACCAACGGCGCCACCAACGGCGTGGTGCTGCAGAACCTGGCCGTCGAGACGGTCGCGACCACGCCCAAGACGATCCCGTTCGCCACCGCCTACATGAAGCGGTTTGGCATCACCCCGGCCTATACCGGCTACACGACGTATGACCAGGTCTACTACATCGCCGATGCCATCCACCGCGCCGGCAGCGATGACCCGGACAAGATCGTGGCGGCGCTGGAATCGACCGACTGGCAGGGCGTCGTGGGCCAGGTGAAGTTCTACGACAAGGACAACTCCCACACCCACGGTATGATCTATGGGCCGGACGCCAAGACCGCGGTGAGCGGGCTGTTCGTGCAGTGGCAGGGCGACAAGCAGGTGCCGATCTGGCCGGCCTCGGTTGCCGGGGACAACAAGCTCGTCTTCCCGTCCTTCATCAAGCTGACGAACTAATCTCGTTGACCCTCCCACAAGCCGGCGCCTGGACACCTCGTCCAGGCGCCGTTCGCGTCCGTAAGGCGAGCCCGCCGTGCTGACCCTGCAGATCCTGATCGACGGCTTTGCCATCAGCGCGCTGTACGGCCTGGGCGCCGTCGGCTTCACGCTGATGTTCGGCGTCTCCGGCGTGCTGAACCTGTCGCACGGCGCCATCATGGTGACGGCGGCGACCGTCGCCTGGGCCGCCGCGGAGTCGTTCGGCGCCTATGGCGGCGCGCTGATCGGGTTGCTCGCAGGGATCGTGACCGCGTTCGCAACCTATTTCCTCGTCGTGCGCCCGATCCAGCGGTCGACCTCGATCCCGCCCGAGGAGACGGAGATCTTCGTGCTCACCGGGACGCTGCTCTGGGGCATCATGATCCAGACGCTGCTGGCCTATTTCACCACCACCAGCCCGCACACCGTCCGCCCGCTGATCCCCGGCGTCACCTTGCTGGCCGGGGTGCGGACGCCGACCAACGAGATCCTGACCGCCGTGCTGTGCTGGGCCGCGATCGGCGCGCTGTGGCTGCTGATCAACCGCACCAAGGCCGGGCGCGCCCTGCTCGCCGCCTCAATCAACCCGCGCGGGCTCACGCTCCTTGGCTACGAACTGCGCAGCATCTACCTGCTGGTCTGGGCGATCTACGGCGTGCTGGTGGGCGTGGCGGGCGTGCTGCTCGGCTCCTTCCTCGGCGCCTCGTCGGACAACGTGGGCACGCTGACGGCCAGCGCGTTCTCCATCGTCGTGCTGGGGGGGCTGGGCAGCGTGTCCGGCTCGCTCATCGCTGCCTACTGCGTCGGGTATTTCGAGACGGTGACCGCCTATCTGATCTCTCCGGCGCTGCGCAACATCCCCGCCCTGATCCTGTTGGTCGCCGTGGTCTATGTCCGGCCACAGGGCATCCTGGGGCGCCGCTGATGAGGGGCTTGATCCGCTCGCGGCTGTTCTGGGGCGCGCTCGGCGTGGTGATCGTCGCCGCGCTGATCCCGCTCGGCGCGTCCTCCTACCAGTTGGGCGTGCTGATCCCGGCCTACTACTTCGCCGTGTTCGCCATGTCGTGGGACCTGCTGTTCGGCTTCGC
>CAXTVQ010000110.1:0-9979 GCA_964247705.1 uncultured Acetobacteraceae bacterium
GATCCCATCGCACCCTATGAAGCCACGCTGAGCGAACTCGCTGCCATTGGCATGCGGGCGGCTCGCGTCGTGGTGCGTATGATGGAGATCGAGCAGGCAGCGGCCGACCTCGTGGCGGAGGGGCTGCCTCGTTCGATGCTGGCGCCGGCCTCGCTGCGCGAGGCGACAGAGGCCGGGTTGAGCCTTGATGCCATTGCGTTGGCGATGGCCGGGGCCGTGCCGCGCGTCGACAGGCTGGCGCGGGCGTTGGAGCGGGTCTCGCGGTCGGTGCGGCGGAGCATCGCTTTGATCAAGCGGATGCAGGCCGGGTGGCCGCGCGCGATGGCGGACGACCGGCCGGCTATGGTGCGGCGGCAGGTGCGGCGCGGCGTGGCGGAGGTGATCCGCCGCGTGAGCGACGACGAGGCGGCTGAGCGGCTGTTCGATGAGTTGAGATTGATAATGGCCGGGCCGGGGGTGGAGCAGGAGATGCTCGACCGGCCGGTGCAGGAGACCGTTCGGCAGATCTGCCGGGAGCTTGGCTTGGCGGTGGGAGAGGCGAGGGTGGTTTCCACCGGGTCGCCGGCGGCGGCTGGTGCGCCGGGGATCGTCGACACGTGTTAACCGCCGTAGCCCGCATCGCACTGGGGCGATACGGGGCTGGGCTGAGGCAGCCGTGGTGGTGATGCCGACGCTGGGACGAGCGTGACTGGCGGTCCCGCATCGCTCGCGTACGGTATGGGTACGGACAGGATCGGAGGGGTTAGACGACCGGGGTCAGCAGATCCTTGCCGGCGAAGAACGCGTCCAGGTTGGCCAGCATGAGTGCGCCCATGGCACCCCTTGTCTCGTGGGTGGCGCTGGCGACGTGCGGGGTGGTGACGACGTTGTCCATGCTGAACAGCTCCGGCGGCACGTTCGGCTCGTCCACGAAGACGTCCAGCGCGGCGCCGCCCAGTTGGCCGGCCTGCAGCGCGGTGACCAGGGCCGCCTCGTCCACGATCGAGCCGCGGGCGATGTTGACCAGGGCGCCGTCCGGGCCGAGCGCGTCGAGCACCGCGCGGTTCACCAGGCCGGCGGTCGCGTGAGAGGCGGCGGCGCAGACCACCAGCACGTCCACGGTGCGGGCGAGATCCAGAAGGTCCGGCACGAAGGTGTAGGGCACCGGCTTCTCCGCCATGTCCGTGTAGCTGATTTTGCCGTCGAAGGCGGTCAGGCGCTTGGCCACCGCCTGGCCGATCCGGCCCATGCCCAGGATGCCGAAACGCTTGCCGCTGACCTTGCGGGCCAGGGCCATTTCGCCGGCGGGCCACTTCCCGGCCGTCACATGGCCGTGCGCGTGGTGCAGGCGGCGCAGCAGCATGATGGTCAGGCCGACCGCAAGGTCCGCCACGTCATCGGTCAGCACGTCCGGCGTGTTGGTGACGCGGATGCCGCGGCTGCGGGCAACATCAAGGTCCACCTTGTCGTAGCCGACGCCGTTGATCGCCACGATCTTGAGGTTGGGCAGGCCGGTCAGCAGCGCCTTCGGGATGCCATTGTGACCGCCGGTCAGCACCGCGTCGATCTCGGCGCCGTGCTGGTCGAGCCAGCCCTCCGGCATCGTATCGTGGTGGTGGACGGTGTAGCGGGCGTCCAGTTGGGCCTGGATCTCCGGCCGCATGGCGGCGAGCAGCAACAGAGTGGGCATGGATGGTCCTCCTTGGCGTGCGTTCGGGCGTGCTTACGTGGCAACCTAGCGTGAAATCGGATGGGGGCTAGGACCATGGGGTTCCGTCGGGTTCTGTTTGCCGCCTCGCTGGCCAGTCTTCCCGCTGCGGCCCAGCCGGCTCCGGTGCATCTGACGTATGCCGCCTACTTCACCGGGATCGAGGTGGCCGAACTGCAGGGCGACATCACCGTGGCGCCGCAGACTTACCGGATGCAGCTCTCCTTCCACTTGGTGGGCGTCGCGGCGACCTTGTTCCATGCCCAGGGCAGCAGCACCGTCGATGGCCGGTTCCAGGGGGACGTCGCCCGGCCGCGCGAACTGTTCAGCTCCGGGCGGTCCGGCGGCAAGCAGCGGGTGGTGCAGATCGACTACCAGGGGGACAAGCCGGTGGTGTCCCAAATGCAGCCGCCGCTCGAGCCGGAGCGGGAGCCGGTGCCGGCGGCGGAGCAGCTCAACACGATCGATTCGCTGAGTGCGATGGCGGTGCTGTTCCACCGGGTTTGGACGACGGGCGGGTGCGAGAGCGACGTGCGCACCTTCGACGGCCGCATGGTCAGCGATATCGCGGTCAAGACGGTGGGGGAGGAGGCGTTGGAGCAGACCAGCCGCTCGGTGTTCAACGGGACGGCGCTGCGATGCAATATCGAGGGGCGGCAGCTTGCCGGGTTCTGGCGTGACGCGGACGAGGCGGAGCTGCACAAGCCGCACCGCGCCTCGGTGTGGTTCGCCCGCACGGCGCCGGGTGGACCGCTGGTGCCGGTGCGCATTGCGATCGAGACGCGGGGGTTCGGCTCGGCTACGCTTTACCTGACAGGGGAGGGTTAATCGTGCAGCCGCCATTCCGGATCACCGTTTGCGGCCTGGAGGAGCTGGAGGGGCATTGTGCCACCGGCGCCACCCATGTGCTCTCCATCCTGGACCCGGCGTATCCGGTTCCGGAGGCGTTCGGGCAGTATGGCGAGCACGAGCGGCTGGAGTTGCGGTTCGACGACATCGTGGAGGAACGGCCGGGTGCGCTGTTGCCGCAGCCGGAGCAGGTGGAGCAGATCCTGGCCTTCGGGCGCACGCTGGCGGCGGAGACGGATGCGTCCTTACTGGTGCATTGCCACGCCGGGATTTCCCGCTCGACGGCCGCCATGGTGCTGATCTTGGCGCAGGCTTTGCCGGAGGTGCCGGCGGACGACGTGGTGGGGATGGTGCATGGGATCCGGGAAAAGGCTTGGCCCAATATCCGGATTATCGAGTTGGGGGACGCGATGCTGGGGCGGGCTGGATCACTGGTGGCAGCGGTGACGCGGCTGCATCGTCTGCAGATGGGGGTGCGTCCGCATATCGGGGCGTTGATGACGGACGGTGGCCGCGGGCGGGAGGTAAGGGCAGCAGAGGCGTTGTAGGTTTCTCAGAGGCCCGATACCGCAGCGATCGCGATCGCTCCCACGCAAGCCCGCCGATACAGTTTCAAGGCACGCATTATATCCTCCGCTTCCGCCTCCGGACGCCCGCTCCCCATCCAGGCATCCTCCACCCGTGTTGCCCCGTATGTTCGCGGTCCGGCCAGTTGCAATCCGAGCGCACCGGCCATCGCCGCCTCCGGCCAGCCAGCGTTGGGCGAGCGATGCTTGCCGGCGTCGCGCCACACCGTGCCGAGCGCGGACCCGGGCTTGCCGCTTGCTAAACCCAGCAACGCCGCGGATAGCCGGGAGGCCGGCAGGTTTACCAGGTCGTCCAGCCGCGCGGCGGCCCAACCGAACGCCTCGTGACGGGGGGTGCGGTGGCCAATCATGCTATCGGCGGTATTGATGGTTTTGTAGAGCACGATGCCGGGGAGGCCGAGCAGGGCGCACCAGAGGGCAGGCGCCACGATGCCGTCGGAGAAGTTTTCGGCCAGGCTCTCGATGGCTGCGCGCGCGATGCCGGCTTTGTCCAGGCTGTCGGGGTTGCGGCCGACGATGTGGGAGACGGCGGCCCGGCCCTCGGCCAACCCACGCTGCAACCCGGTGGCGACGGCGCGCACGTGGGTCCACAGGCTGCGCTGTGCCAGAAGGGTGGAGGCGAGCACGGCCAGTATGGCGAACGCCGCCGGGTGGGGGAGCCATCGCAGCAGTGCGGCTTGGAGCGCCCAGGCCGGCAGCCCGGTCAGGCACAGCAGGGCCAGCAATGCCAGCGCGCCCCGCGCCCGCCGCGTCCGGCCGCGGTTCAGAGTGCGGTCCAGCCAGGCGATGGCTGCGCCGATCCACGTGACCGGGTGGCCGATATGGCGCACCAGCCCGGCGGGGTAGCCGAGAGCCGCTTCGGTCAGCAACGCGGCGGCGGCTAGGAGAGGGGTGTTGAAGGCCAGCACGGACCTGCACCGTAGCACCACACGGCCGATCGCGCATGGCGGTGGGTTGATTGCCGCCCGGCGCCGCTTCCCGCATGCGCCGGAGCCGTGGCTGGATTTGTCGACGGGTATAAATCCGGTGCCGTATCCCGTGCCGCCGGTGCCTGCCGCGGCATTGACCCGCCTGCCGGAGCCGGAGGACGTGGCAGGGCTCGAGACGATTGCCGCGCATGCTTTCGGGGTCGCGGATCCGGCAGGCGTGGTCGCGGCGCCCGGTACACAGGCGTTGATCCACTTGCTGCCGCGTCTGGTTCCCCCTGGGACGGTCGCCGTGGTGTCGCCCACCTATGCCGAGCACCGGGCGGCTTGGGCGTTGGCTGGACACCAGGTCACCGATGTTGCGAGCCTGGCCGAGGCAGCGGCCGCGCGCGTGATCGTAGTAGTGCGCCCGAACAATCCGGATGGTGCGGTGCTGGACGCAGCGGCGGTGCTCGGCGTGGCGCAGAGCGGGCGGTTGGTGGTGGTGGACGAAGCCTTCGCGGACCTGGAAGGCTGCAGCCTGGGATCCGCTTTGCCGCATCCGGGTCTGTTGTTGCTTCGATCGTTTGGGAAAACCTACGGGCTGGCTGGCGTGCGGTTGGGTTTCGCACTGACCTCGCCGGGTTGGGCAGGTGTTCTGCGCGAGGCGCTTGGGCCGTGGGCGGTCAGCGGTCCGGCGCTGCATGCCGGGCTGCACGCGCTGGTGGATACGAGGTGGCGGGAGAGTGCGGCCGCACGCCTGGCGCGGGATGCGGCGCGGCTGGATGCCGCGCTCAAGTCGAGCGGATGTCGCATCGTCGGTGGCACGAGGCTGTTCCGCCTGGCGGAGCATGCGGGTGGGGAAGAGCTCGCGGACTGCCTTGCCGCGGCGGGCATCTGGGTTCGGCGGTTTGAGGAACGGCCAAGGCTGCTGCGCTTCGGTATGCCGACTGACTGGGGGCGACTACATTCGGCGCTTACCGGAAGTCGCGTGTTGGCACCTTGATGTGGCCGTTGGTGAACTGGCCGTCCGGCGAATAGATGTCCCGCGTGCGCCAACTCGCCGCCGCCACCTGCTCGCGCGAGTCCGCACTGCCCGGGTGGGTCGCGCCATCGCCGCGGCCGCGTTCGATCGGAAACGGCAGTGAGCGGTTGCCGACCGAGCGCAGTTCCCGCGACAAGTCTGTCAGATGCTCGACCACGACGTGGATCACGATGCCCTCGCGCTGCACCCGCCCGCGGCAGGCGATCATGCCGGCGGACAGGACGAGCCTACGCTGCTTCTCGAATAGGCTTGGCCAAAGCACCAGGTTGGCGATGCCGGTCTCGTCCTCGATGGTGATGAACATGATGCCCTTGGCGCTGCCTGGCTTCTGCCTCACCAGCACGATACCGGGCACGGTCACCCGGCGCCCCTCCTTGGTGGATGCGAGCGACGCGCACGTGACCATGCCACGGGCCCGCAATTCCTTGCGCAGGAACGTCACCGGGTGCCGCCGCAAGGTTAGGCCGGTGGATTGGTAATCCTCCACGACCTCCCGTCCTTCCGCCATCGGCTGCAAGCTGACCTTTCCCTCCCCGCCCGGCGAGCACATTTCCAGCAACGGCGGTGGCGGCTCCCCGAGCCCGCGGATCGTCCACAGCGCGGCACGCCGGTCCGCGCCCAAAGATGCAAATCCATCGGCCTCCGCCAGGCGCTCCAGCACCGTTACCGGCACAGCGGCCCGACGCCACACCTCCTCTACCGACGCATACCCGGCGCCGCGTTGTTTGAGAACGGCTTCCGCATGGGCCTCGCCTAGGCCCTTGGCCATACACAGTCCCATCCGCACCGCCATGTATCGCCCTTCAGTGTCCTCCAGCGTGCAATCCCAGTCGCTTGCGTTGACGCAAACGGGGCGGACCTCCACGCCGTGCTCCCGCGCGTCCCGCACGACCTGCGCCGGCGCATAGAACCCCATCGGTTGCGCGTTCAGCAGCGCCGCGCAGAATACGTCCGGATGGTGGCATTTCATCCACGAGCTGGCATAGGCGATCAGCGCGAACGACGCCGCATGGCTTTCCGGGAAGCCGTACGAGCCGAAGCCTTCGATCTGTTTGAACGTCCTCTCGGCGAACTCGGCCGTATAACCGCGCTCCACCATGCCGTTGATCATCTTGTCGCGAAACGGAGAGACGCCGCCAGTGCGCTTGAACGTGGCCATGGCGCGGCGCAACTGGTCTGCCTCACCCGGCGTGAACCCGGCGCACACGATCGCCACTTGCATGGCCTGCTCCTGGAACAACGGTATGCCCAACGTCTTCTCCAGGACGCGCCTAAGCTCCGGCTGCGGATAGTCCGGCTGCTCGATCCCGGCGCGGCGGCGCAGATATGGGTGCACCATATCCCCCTGGATCGGGCCGGGGCGAACGACCGCGACCTGGATCGTGAGATCATACAACTTGGCCGGCTTGTGCCGCGGCAGCATGGACATCTGCGCCCGGCTTTCGATCTGGAACGTGCCGAGCGTGTCCGCCTTCTGGATCATCGTGTAGGTCAGCGCGTCGTCCTGCGGGATGCTTGCAATGTCATGCCGGATGCCGCGATGCTGCCGGAGCAGGTCGAACGCCCGCCGCATGCAGCCGAGCATGCCCAAGCCGAGAATGTCGACTTTCATGAACTTGAGAATGTCGATGTCATCCTTGTCCCACTCGATGACTTGCCGGTCCTTCATCGACGCCGGCTCGATCGGAACCAGGTCTGCAAGCTGGTCGTTCGTCAGCACGAAGCCGCCAGGATGCTGCGAGAGGTGCCGCGGATGGCCGATCAGCTCACGCGCAATCTCAAGCGTAAGCCGAAGCTTTCGGTCGGACAGGTTGAGGTTGAGGTTATCCGCGTGCTTTTCCTCCACGCCCTCTTCGGACCAGCCCCACACTTGCGAAGCCAAGGCTCCCGTTACATCCTCGGACAGGCCCATCACCTTGCCCACTTCGCGCACGGCTCCGCGCGCGCGGTAGCGGACGACCGTGGCGCATAGTGCGGCGCGATCGCGGCCGTAATGCTCGTAGATCCACTGGATGATCTCCTCACGCCGCTCGTGCTCGAAATCGACGTCGATATCCGGAGGCTCATGGCGTTCGGCAGAGACGAAACGCTCGAACAGCAAGTTGCTTTCGATGGGGTTGATTGCGGTGACGCCGAGGACGAAGCACACGGCCGAATTCGCCGCCGAGCCGCGGCCCTGGCATAGGATCCCCATATGCCGAGCTTGTCGCACGATGGTGTTCACGGTCAGGAAGTACGGCGCGTAGCCAAGCTCTGCGATCAGTTCCAATTCGTGGTGGAGTTGCGTCAACACGTCAGCCGGGGCGCCAGCCGGGTAGCGGTTCGGCAAGCTGGCCCATGTGTGCCGCTCGAGCGCCTGCTGCGCCGTCTCGCCGGGCAACTCGGTCTCGTTCGGATATTGGTAACGCAGTTCGGAGAGCGAGAAGCGGCAGCGTTGCACGATCTCCGCAGTGCGCGCGAGCGCCTCCGGGTAGGCTGCAAACAGCCGCGCCATTTCACCGGGCGAGTGGAGGTGGCGATCGGCGTAGCGCTCCAGTCGGTGCCCGGCAGCATCGATGGTGCAGCCTTCGCGAATGCAGGTCATTACGTCCTGCAGCACCCTGCGTTGCGGTGCATGATACAGCACGTCACCGGTGACTACGGCGGCAACGCGCTCGGCTTGCGCCATCTCGGCGAGCCGGCGCAGGCGCATCGCATCGCCAGGTCTCCGGTGCAAGATCAAGGCGACATAGGCGCGGCCTTCGAAGGTGGCCCGCAGCCGGCGCAGGTTGGCGGCGTTCACGTCGTCATCGGCATCAGGCAGCAGGATAGCCAGTAGGCCGGCATTATGGGTTTCCACGTCGGCCCAATCGAGAAAGCAAGCGCCCTTGCCAGCTCGTTGCTTGCCTGCGGTCAGCAACCGGCACAGCCGCGTGTAGGCCGCGCGGTCGGTTGGATAGACGAGCAGCGAGCAACCGTCCCGCAGGTCAACCCGGCAACCGACAATGAGCCGTACCCCCACCTCCTCCGCCCGGCCGTGTGCCCGCAACATGCCGGCCAGCGTATTGCGGTCGGTGATCGCCAACGCTTCGTGCCCGAGCAGCTTGGCCGTGGCGAGCAACTCCTCGATGTGGCTGGCCCCGCGCAGGAACGAGTAGTTGGTGGTGACTTGCAGTTCCGCATACCCGGGCGGGGGCGTGGGAGCGCTTTGCGACGTGGCTTGCCGGGCGGGGAAGCGCAAAATGTTGGCGGAGCGCTTAGCCAATGTCTTATCGTCGCTGCCGTGCTGCCAAGGTGAACTCAATAAGTCTCCGCCAAAGCATCGGCCCGGCTTATTGCTTGCCGCGCGACGACATCCCCGATCAGCACGAGAGTGGGCCCACCCGTGGACCATCCCGCTGCTTTCTCCACCAAGTGGTCGAGCGTGCCCTTCAGAAGCCGCTGTGCGCGGGTTCCGCCGCGTTCAATCAGGGCTGCCGGCATGTCCGAGCGTAGCCCTGCGCCCAGTAGTCCGTCCCGCAACAGCGGCAGCGTCACGATGCCCATGTAGACGGCGATCGTTCCTCCCCGTACTAACTGGTCGAAGTCGAGGTCCAGCCGTCCGTCCTTGGTATGGCCCGTTGCAAACGTCACAGTGCGCGCTGCCTCCCGGTGCGTGAGCGGGATGGCTGCCTGCGCCGCGCAAGCCAGCGCCGCCGTGACTCCCGGCACGACCTCGAACGCTATACCCGCTTCGGCCAGGGCTTCCGCCTCTTCACCACCCCGACCGAACACGAAAGGATCGCCGCCTTTCAGCCGCACCACTTTCTTGCCCTCCCGGGCCAACCGGACCAGCAAGTCGTTTATCCCCTCTTGCGGCAAGCAATGATTGGCCCGCGCCTTGCCGACGTAGATCCGTTCGGCGTCACGCCGCGCCATGTCCAGCACGTCATCGCCAATCAGGCGGTCGTGCACGATCACGTCTGCCTCGCCAAGGAGCCGGTGCGCCCGCAATGTCAGTAGGTCGGAGGCGCCCGGACCCGCTCCCACTAGGTAGACGATGCCGCTCGGCTCGGCGCCTTCGGCGATCTGCCGGGTCATCTCCCGGCGTGCACCGTCCTCGTCTCCCGCCGCGACCAGGTCTGCGACCCGTCCACCCAGCGCGCGTTCCAGCACTCGGCGTCGTAGTGCCGTATCAGGTAAATGCCGGCGTATCTCCGACTTAAATTCGTCGACGATCGCTGCCAGGCGACCCAGGGCGGGGGGCACCAGGGCTTCTATTCGCGCTCGGATCAGCCGTGCCAACACGGGCGCGGCACCCGCTGAGGACACCGCCACGGTGATTGGCGATCGGTCGACCACGGCGGGCGTGATGAAGCTGCACAAGGCGGGCCGGTCGACGATGTTGACCGGAATGCCGCGTTCGTTGGCTTCAGCGACAAGGGCTGCGATGTCGGCGTCTGCTGCTTCAGCCCCGATCGCTACAGCGCACCCGTCCAGAGCGACCGGGTTGAAATGTGCAACCTGCACTACCTCGGCGCCACACCGCCGTAGTGCTCCGGCCTTCCGCTCGGCGGCCTCGCCTGTGCCCAGGACCAAACAGCGGCGTCCGTGCAAGTCCATAAAGATTGGGAAGTGACGCATGGGAGGGCTCCAGGGAGAGGATAGAGATAGGATACCTGTGCAAAGAGTCTGCCGGTGAGCGGTGGGGGAAAAGTTTGAAGGACCGCTTGACCACCCGTCTGGCTGCGTCTAGATAGCGGTCATCGGAGCGGAAATAACGGATTGCTTTCCGCCGCTTCTTAGAGTAGCTTCCTCGATCTGCACTGAGGTAGCGTATTCAAGCAGGATAGCAGATGGCCCCTGAAGTGGGTTGTCATCCTGTTTGACTCTGTTCATTGACAAGTAAATCGGATGAGGAAGGGATAAGTTGGCGGCGTCCTTTTAG
>CAXTVQ010000111.1:0-9848 GCA_964247705.1 uncultured Acetobacteraceae bacterium
CTTCAAGGACATGCGCCGCCTGGGCCAGGATCCGGCCGGCACGCCCGATTTCCTGGATTGGCTCAGCGTGTTCGGCCGCACGCCGGACACCGTACAGGCCATCTGGTTCGAGCACTACAAGGTCGACGCGCCCTGGACGGACGACGCGGCAGCCTTGGCCCATGCCCGCGAACGCTGGGCTGCCACCAAGGACCCGGCCTGGCTGATCGCGGCATTGCAGGACAGCAATCCCGGCCCCGACGCCGCCGACCTGATCGCGGCCGCGGCCGCCGTGCCGGATAGCGATCCGGCGTGGCTGACCGCAACCTACCACCGCCTGCGCCTCGATCCCGGCGACCCCGCCGCGGCCGGCGCGCTGCTGGACCGCATCCTGGCGCGAACCGACCTGTCCATCAGCACCCGCAACCTGTTCCTGGCGGAGCGGGCGATGGCGGCGGCGAACCAGGCCGACTTCCTGCGTGTCGCGCAGCGCATCCAGGCCTGCCCGCCAGCGCCAAACGATGCCACGCCGACGTCCTCGATCTGCCTGGGGCCGGCGTATGCGGCGCTTTATGACCAACCCACAGCCGGTGGCCGCTTCGGTGACGACGCGCTCGCCACCATCGACCGGCTTGCCTTGCCGGACCGTCTCGCGCTGTCCGAGACGGCGAGCCTGTCGGCGTCGTTACGGCTGGACCTGGCGCTGACCAGTTGGACCCGCGCCGTGCTGGTCGGCGACGATGCGGCGGCGAACCGGCTGGCGGACGATTTGGTGACGCTGCTGCCGGCAATGGCTCCGGAATGGCGCCGCTTCGCCGCCACGCCGGGCGGGCCGGATAAGCGCTTCGCCGCCTGGTTCAACCTGGTGAAGATGCCAGGCGCCTCGACCCATTTGGCGCCGGGCGCGATGCCTTACGGGAACGGCGACTACACGCGGCCGGTCGGCATGCCGGCCGATTACGAAGGGCACTGGCCGGACTGGGCCTATGCCCCGGCTGGGGCGCCGCCGGTGGCCGCCCTCGGAACCGGGCCCGATGTGGTGTGCGGCGGGCTGTGCGGCGCCGGAACGTTCACCTACCACGCGCCACGCTACGTGGCGGCCCAGCAGCAGCGTGCGGAGGCGGAGCGTGGCCGGTATGACCCGGCGGCCGGCACGCCGCACCTCGGCTCTGTGTGGAACGAGATCCTGGACTACGCCCGCGCGCACCCGGACGACCCACGCACGCCTGAAGCCCTATACTGGCTGGTCCGCGTCAGCCGCTATGGCAAGGGCCACGACCGATCCTCCTTCCGCGCGTTCCGCCTCTTGAAGTCGCGATACGCCAACTCGCACTGGGCGAAGCAGAGCCCATATTACTTCGATTAGGGGTTCCGGCGAGATGGTGGTGGCGACCCTGCTGGCCGGTGATCGGCGGAGCGTCGGGCATTGAACCGGGTGCTTTTCCTTGCAATGCTGGCCGCGGCCTGCCTTGGCGGATCGAGCGACTGCCGCGCCGCGGCGGACCGTGCCAATCCGTTCGTGGGCTGCCCGGCGGAGGGCATGTCGGGCCCAGCGGCAGCGCCGACCGGGTCCGCCATCGCGTCCAACCTGCCGCCATCGGTCGCCGGCAAGCTCGCGCACTATGCCGCAGACGGGATGGACGTGCTCGCTCCGCGCGGTTGGCACTGTATCGAGATCTATGGATCGGGGGGCGCCTTCCTGCTGGTCACCCCCGAACCGCACGGCGCGGACGAACTGCAGAGCTTTCGACCGCTCGCTGGTCCGGTCGTCGAGTTGTCTTACCTGAATGGCTGGACGTCCGGCCGGTTCGACGTGGCCCGCGTGCTTGCCCACCTGTTTCCATCCCGGCGCGCCTACGTCCGGCATGTGATCCAGGAGGGATTGGAGCCGGCCCGCGCCTTCCCGTTCGGCCCCTATCCGGCCGACCGGCTGATCAGGCATGGCCGGAGCGAGGTCGAATTCACCACGCCGCCTGGCCGGAGGGGCATGGGAACGGTGATGGATCTTCTCGATCCCAGCTTCATGCCGGTCAGCGGCATGGCGCGGCTCGCTAAGCAGGACGGCGTGACCCTGCTGGATGTTCGGCTGGCGGCCGGCTCGCGCCCGCTGACCGCCGCAATCATCCGGTTCTCACGCGGCAGGTGAGGCGGGGGCGAGCGCGCACACCGCGGACATCGCGATCGTGCCAGCCCGGCGGCGTGGTCGCCGGCAATGGGGCCGACGCAGTACGGAACTCCTCAGGAAGCGTTCGGATCCGGCGATAGCTTTGTGACGGCAGGCTGTTCCTCGGCCAATGCCACCGTGCGCAGGAAGGCCAGCAACTCCGCCGCCTCCGAGCGCGCCAGCCACCGGCCACCGAGCGTCAGGACCACGGCGAAGAACAACATGCCCGTGACGGCAAGCGCCGGAAGGCCGGCATCGGTCGTGCCGTGCCGCAGCAGGTCGACGGCAGCCTCGACGCCGAGCCCAGCGGCGATCGGCCCGAGCATGAGCACCCAGAATGCCAGGAAGATCCAGACGCCCGGGTGCATGCCGACCTTGACGTCGAAGCACGTACCGGCCCGGCAGTCCCGCATCCGGCCGACGAGCCGGGGCTGAAAGGAATTGCGATAGAAGATGCGCCGCTCCAGCCGCACAAAGTCGGGGCGAACCCGGCTGCGCACTTCGGACGACCGGGCTGCCAACGCGTCCGTCAGCCGACGGGCGCAGTCCGCCCGTGTCAGCGGCGACAACAGGTCCAGAATCGATCTCCTGCTTACGACAGGGACAAAATTTGGACCGGCCGCACGGGCCAAGCAAGCGGCTGCGGGCAACCCGAGAGCCCTCTGCCGCCGGGTCAGCGTCGAGCCCCCGCATGAGACCCGCCCGCACTGAGCACGCACGGTCGCCGCTCAACTCTCGCGCACCCCAAGCCGGGCAGGTCGCATGAAGGCGCCGGAGCATCCGGCGGCGTCGTATGGCCGGCTACGCCGCGGAACGGGAGATACGGCCGGCGTCTCGCTCGCGTTTATGGCCGGTGGTGGCGGCCGTCTCCTGCGGTAGCATCCGGCGCGGGTGACAAAGCCGTGTGACGAGCGGTTGCGGCCTGGACGCCAAGCGGGAGCGAAGATGAAGCGCATAATCGGCCGGACGCTGCTGGGCGCCGCACTCTGCCTCGCCCAACCAGCCTGGGGGATGGATTTCCGCATGGCGGATCAAGTGATCTACGCCGTCGGCAACATCGTCGCAGGCGATACCGAACGGCTTGCCGAAATCCTGAAGCACAGCCCGGCATCCGGGCCCGGGTCCGACAACGGCTATGTCCTGCAACTCTCGAGCGCCGGCGGGGATGTCGCGGAGGGCATCCGATTGGGCAAAGCGCTCCGGGCGGCGCAGATTTCCACCTTGATCACGCACGATGCGAGCTGCCTCGGCGCCTGTGCGCTGGCCTTCCTGGGGGGCACGCAAACCTATGCCACCGGCGTCGGTATCGGGCGCCGTCTGGAGTTTGGCGGCAGGCTGGACTTCCGCGGCGTGATCGCGCCGAAGGGCAACGGCGTGGCGCCGGCGGGGCCTTCGCCCGTTGCGATCGCCGCTCTCGCTGGTTACGCCGAGGAGCTCCGGGGCATCGACTTTGGCCGCTTGGTACACCTAGCGGCATCCCAGACCGAGGACGCTGTGACGCAACCGCGCGACATCCTCGCGCTGTCCATCAGCCTGCGCGGCGTTCCGTCCAAGACACCGGCCGACTGGTCCACGAACGCCTGCGTGGCGGTCGTCGGCAAGCATCTGTCGGCTCTGGATGACGCCGCTGCCCGAGTGACTGGGACGGCCACCGGCATCCCGTCCGTCAAGGCGCTTCGGCTAGCGGTAATGTCCGGACGAGCCGACGAAAATCCTGTCGCCCGATCGCTTGCGGCCCTGAACGATTCCGATGCCTTGGACCTCGCACTGGGCGGGCCGTTCTACCTGGAGCAGCGCAAGCCGATTCTAGACGCCCGGAGCATCGGCTTGGAGCGCGGCGCAGGGTTCTACTACGACACGTGCCTGGCGGTGCGATCCAAAGGCATGCTGGCGGTCGGCCTGCTCGACGGTGTCAGTCACCGGGCGATACTCGAAGATTTCGGGGAGGACGACGCCTTCCTGGCTATGGCAGGCCAACAGACCCGTTTGTGGTGATCGGTGGGGAGCGATTTCGGTCAGGCCTGAGACACGCTCGGCTCCACCAGGATCGTGCGCTGATCGGCAAGCGTCGCCCCCAGCCCGTGCCGCTCCACGGCGTACGATCTGGATTTACTGCCGGACACCCGTATCGTGACGTCCGAATCGGTGCCGGGCAGGGCATTGGTTCGATCGCCGAAGTCGAGGCGGCGCAGCCACACGCGGGCCGACAACACGCGCAATCCCGGCTTGATCGGCACCACGAACGCCATGCCGTTGCGGAGCTGCCCAACGCGCCTGCCGTCGAGATAGATGTCCATGCGCGACACCCCGAGCGGATCGGGCGCGAACGCGATGCGCAGCCTGGCCAGTTCAACCGGCGGCGGCCCGGCAGCGTCCTGGCGCTCGGCGGGGTTCAGGCGGCGGAACCGGATGTCGGGAGGCAGCCGCCGGGTCAGGAAGCCCGTCAGGGCGAAGGCCGCGCACCCCGCTGCGACACCGCTCAGGCCCACGGCGCGCAGGCCCCAGTCGCTCCACTGCGCAGCGGCGGCAGCGGCCAGGAGGCCGACGATGATGGCAAGGCCGCTCGCATAGCGCATCGAGTCCCAGCGGTTGAGCGGCGGCATCATGGCGGGGCAACCCTGGACCGCCGCCGGCCGGCGCGGACGCCGAGCCCGGCGGTGGCGTCGGTCACGGCTTCGGCAGCGCGTGGTCGGCGCGGCAGCGGGCCAGCGGGAGCGGCGTGGCGGAGATCAAGCGGGTGATGCGCTTGGCAGCCTGGTCCACCTCCACGACCATGCAACCACAGCCGTAGCCATGCTCGCCGTTGGTCTTCACCCAGCCGCTCTTGGACATGTCCGGCATAGCGTCCTGGCCGAGCGCCTGGTAGCCCCCATCGTGGACAGCGTCCACTCCGCCTCCCGGTCGCGCAGCCACCAATTGGCCAGTGTCGGGTTCTCCACCCAGCCGCACCGCCGCTCCGCCGCCTGTCCTGGTGGCGCCAAGGCGAGCATGGCCGCCAGGCTTGCTGCGATTGCGGTGATGGGGTGCATCGGCGCGGCCTTTCGGGAGGGTATCCATCTCAGCAACAACGCTTCACCCGACCTGCGAGCCAAAGCCGTTGCGAGCAACAAGCCGGCTGCTACACATAGTATGCCGGGAAACCAGATGCAGGGGCCGCCATCCGCACCGCAGCCAGATCGCTCCACGCGCCGCCGCTGCATGCCATTGCCGGCGCGGTCCTGGTCCTCGCCGCCGGGCCAAGCGTGGACGTTGCCCGGGCTCAGCCGCCGGCCTGCCAGTATAGCTTATCCCAGGCCACGATGCGGCCAGCGTTTGCCGAATTCCCGGCGGTGGTCCGGCCTGGCCCGCCGGCGGCGATCCATCTGCGCACGGCGCAGGACCGCCGTTATCGCACCATACTCGGCACGGCTGCCGCAGCCGGCCCGAACTTCGCGGGCCATTACACGATCGCCAATTGGGGCTGCGGCAGCGCCTGCGTGCAATGGGCGATCATCGATGCGGTGTCGGGCCGGGTGACCTGGCCCGCCGGGTTGTCCACGGTCAGCGCCGCCCATCTTGGCGGCCCATCGCCGGATGACATGCTGCCGCTGCGCTTCCGGCCGGACAGCCGGTTGTTGCTGGTGCTCGGTGCGCCAGGCGAGGACGAAACCCGCGAAGGGATCGCCTATTACCAGTGGACCGGGCAGGCGCTGCGACGTCTCCGCTTCGTCCCGGTCAGCCAACTCTGCCATGCCCCTTAGCCGCACGGCAGCATGCCTCGCCGCCGTCCTGTTGCTCGTCCAGCTCGGCGAGCCGGCGCAGGCCCAGCCCGTCGCCGGCAGCCTCGATGACGATGCATATCCGGTGTGGCCGACCGACGATTGCAGCTTTTGGGAGAACCAGGGCGTCCTGCTGTTTTTCCAGCCGGGCACCGCCGTAGCGCTGAGCCAAGCCCGTGCAGAAGCCCTGCTGGACCACATTGCCGGCGGCTGGCGAGAGGATCGTGGCTTCGTGCTGATTGAGGGACATCTCGGTGTATCGGAAACGGCGTCGCAGCCACCGATGGTGGACCTGCAGCGCGCCGAGGCCGTGCGGGACGGCCTGATCGCCCGCGGCATCCCGGCGGCGCTGATCTGGCTCAAGCCCATGGGCGCAGACAGTCCGCTCGTGCCCGGCGCCAAGGCCGAGGCGGACGACCGGCAGAACCGGCGTGCGGTGGTGTTCAACACGCGCCGTGGCGTTGCCTGCCTGGCACAGCGGCGGCACATGCGGGTCGCCTGGTTCCGCACCCACTGCCTGCCAGCCCCCCACCCTGCAGCCGCCGCCACTTGCGCCCGCGCGCTGGACGAGGTGGAGCAGGCAGATTGACCCGGCGTCAGCTGGCCGCCGCCCTCGCGCTGACCTGCGTCGCTGCCGCCTCGGACAACCAAGTCGCCGGTTCGGTCGCCGCCGCGGTGGCTGCGGGCGCGCAGACGATCGGCACGGCCGCCGAGGGCTCCCCAGGCGGCACGCTGACCTGGGCGAGCTGGGCGGAACAAACGCCATCGACCGGGCTGGCACAGCACTGGACCACCCACCTCGTGCTGCTCCGCGAGGTACGCGGCACGATGCGGCCGGTGTGGCACGCGCGACGCCCGGATGGCTATGAACCAGTGCTGCGGGTCACGCCCTGGGCGTTGCACGACCACCCGGTGCTGCTGCTGCAGTTCCAATACGGCGCGGCCTACATGCGCATGGAATTGGATGCCGTGCAGCCGGGCGGTGTGCCGGCTATGCAAGGCAGTGTGAAGGGATCGTGGATCGACATCTCCCACGCCGGTTCGGACATGGTCCTGTCGGCGCACTCGTCGTCCGACCTGCAGGATGCGCCGCGCTGCTATGGATGGGACGCCACGGCGGCCAAGCTTGCGGCACGCTCGTGCTGAAGCGGACCATCGCAGCATTGCTGGCTGCCACGCTATGCGGTCCGGCGCTTGCCGCGCCCTGTGCTATGATCGGCGCGCGGTACGAGGCCTGGCCGCCGCATCCAGGTCCGATCTACCGCATGACGCCCGCATTGCTGCCGCGGGACGCGGACGGCGCGGCGGTGCTGACGCGGTGGCGGTTCAGCGCCGTCGACCCGCATAGCGGTGCTACACTCGGTGCGCTCGATATGGTGTATGGCTGCAGCAACGGGCGCGGGCCTTGTGCCACTTGGCCGCCCACCCGCAACCGGCCGGATGCCGGGTATCACTCCGTCGTGCTGCAGCTAGCGCGGGACTTCTCGCCCGCGACGGGCAACGAGGCGCCGTATGCCATTATCCTTGCCGATGCCGGGCAACAGGATTGGGCGTTCGCCGAGCAGGATCTCGCCGCAGACCTGGTGCTGCCCGCGGGCCGGCACGTCGTACCTGATTTGGCGAACCGGGTCGTGTGGTTGCGGCGCAGCTGTGGGCCAGCTTCATGAGCTTGCAGATACGCTCTCGCTGCGATGCGCGTCTCCATTGCAGGCGTCAGCGTCCGGTCCGTCGATGGCCGTGATCCGCGGCAGGAGAGCCTGGCGCCACCCGGCTGGCTGGCTGGCTGCCGTTGCCGCCAGCGCCGTCATCATCACGGTGCTCGTGCCCGAAGGGCGCCTCGCATGCTTGAATGACGTGGCAGATCGTAGCCCGGATGGCGGCTGGACGCTCTCGCTTTGCCCGCGGCCCATGCTGATCGCCATGCCCGGCCAGGGCGGCGATGCGCCGGGCTGGATCGTGCTGCGTGACGCAGCCGGTTTCATTCGCGGCGTATCGGCGCTCGACATGGTCCAGAATTACGGCGCCTCCGGCACGCGGGCGATCTGGGACCGTCGGCAGGTCACCATACCGCTGACGGTGGAACTGCCGCTGCCGCCGCCGCGCAGCCGCCTCGGGGCCTGGCTCGAGGACCGGGCCTGGCGAGTCCGGGCGTTGACGGGCCTGACCACGCGCAGCGAGGATTTCCGCTAGCTGGAATCGCGCGGCACTGATCGCAGATGCAGCGGTTTGGCCATCAGCCAGGCAAGGCTGGGCGGACGACATAGAGCAGGCTTGATCCCACCCGGGGCTGGTCCCGCATCGGCCAGGACACGCCGAGGATGACGGTGCCCGACCGGCTCTGCCACCGTTCGAACCCGCCGTAGAAAGCGTCCGGCCCGGTATCCACGGAGCCCTGGATCGCCGGGTAGCTCGATTTCAATGCGTTCAGCGCCTCGGCCGCGCTCTCGCCGGGCCGGCTGATGTGCCAGCAGACCTGAAACGGACGGCCTGGGCCAGGTGGAGCATAGCCGGTGAAGACGTCGATCAGACCGCCACCGGGATGCGGGGTCGTCCACAGCCGCCGGCCCGGAGCGGCGGCGACGACGCCTGGACCGAATTGCCCGTGTGCGGGGTCGACCTCGAGGTACCCCTGGCTTTCGAGCCTGGCAGGCAAGCTGCTCAGGTCGGCCCCGTCGGCCATGCAGCTGGCGACGAACTGTGCAACCCCGGCCTGTGCGCGATGCGGCGCGAACAAGCCCAGCGCCAGCAAGCCCGCCGATATCAGCGCGGCGCTATGCCCAGCACGGCGTTCCGCGCCGAGGCCTCGTCCACCTGTGCTCATGGATTGCGTCCCATGCGTCAGCCGAGGCTTGGATAAGCTGTCGGCAGTACGGCGCGCAAGGACTAGGATCGTCATCATGATCCGCTGCTTCGTGACCTTGTTCGCACTCGGCCTTTGCACAGCCTGTCTGCCGGTCGAGCCGTCCCGCACCGGTGACGGCCAAGGCGGGGCCGTCGCCGGGCGATGACCCGCAAGCATGCCCATCCGGCCCCGGCACCCGTGCCGTCGGAAGACCGTAGCTGGGCGGCGCGGGCCACCGCGCTGAAGCGGGAGCGCCCGGCGCAGTGGGCGATCTTGGCCGCGATCTGCGCAGCGCTGACGATGCTTGCCGGATGGATCGCGGTGCTGATCCCGGCGGGCGGCAGCATTCGCCTCAATCCGCTGTTCTGGGTATTGGCAGCGCCGCTGATGCCATGGCTCTGGGCCGTGCAGTCCTTCGCCGCTTGGGCGGTCAAGACGCTTTGGCTGGCGTTGATCCTGGCGCCCGCGCTGTCGCTGCTGGCGCTGCTCGTCGCGCCGACGCTGCGGGGGACCACGCTGCTGGATGGCGGCAGCGACTATCTCGACACGTCGCTGGCCATGCTGGTGATCATGGGCCTGACCACCGCGTTCGCATTCGCCGGGCTGCTGGCGCTACGCCGGTCCAGCCTGCCCGGCGGCACGCGGCCGGTGACCTACATCAAGCCGGACACACCGGTGCCGGGTTTCACCCCGCTCCCGCCCGAGGCGAGCTGGATGCTGATGCTCGGCTCGCTGCCACTCAGCGGCACGCTGATCAACGGGGCGATGTTCGCCATCGTGGCGATTTTGGATCCGGTCGGTCCCGCCGGCATGGTGTGGCCGGCCGCCGTGGTCGCCATCGCCACGCTGACGGTGGGGACGCTCGTGTTCCGCGGCGGTTTCCGCTTGGCCCGGCGCCGGCCCGGTGCGGCCGCCGACCTTCGCCGCGGCTGGCGCCTAGGCATCGCCTGCGCCGCGGCGGCGGTGCCCGCCCTCTGGGTGTGGCCGACGCTGCTCGCCGCCAAGCTGGGGTTCAGCGCCTTCATGATCCCGCTGGCCCTCGCCGCTGCCTGGTGCGGACGCCGCGCGCTGCGGGCACTGCCTGGGCTGACGACTGGTGGCTGAG
>CAXTVQ010000112.1:0-9828 GCA_964247705.1 uncultured Acetobacteraceae bacterium
CGTCCAGCCGCTCCAACCGTTCCTCGAGCGCCTCGGTCAGCCGCTCGCGCTCGGTTTCGCGCCCGCCTCCCTCGGACCCGGCCAGCGTGCGCTCGATCACTTCGGCCACGCCGCGCGCAACCTGCCGCCGCGCCATCGCCGGCCCGTCATCGGCCGCATTGCGCCGCGCCCAGCCGCGATCGGCCCGCTCCGCCATCGCCACCGTCAGCCGCACCGAGCGCGCCACCTTGGCGAACGCACCCGCAATCGTCTCGGCCCGCGTCACGACCGTACTCCGCGCCTCGGCCGCCGCGGCATACGCCCGGTCCTGCTCGATCGCCTCGGCCAGCGAACTGGCCACCGTCTCCCGGACACCGTCCTCGACACTGACCCGCGCCGCCGCCTCGGCCGCCACGGTCTCGGCCTCCGCCGCCCGCCCGACCATGCGCGCGACACTCAGCCCGATCTGCACCAGTTCGGCCAATGCGCTGCGAAACGCCTCGGGGGCGCGTGCAATCTCATCGGAGCGGGAAACGTTCGGGTTCATGGAACATATAGAGAACATATTTGCCGGGCGCCGTCAAGCCCCGGCCGGACTGCATGGGTAGTTTCCGAGGCTGGGCAAGCTCAGCCCTTCCCAGCTACCCATCACCTGTTTGGTGAGCTCGGTCGAGCCACCATCGGGGCCGACCGGGAAGGCAAACGAGCGATGAGCACAGATGCAAAGCCGATGGCGTTCAAGCGGGCGCCATCGGTCGAACGATCGACCTGGTACAAAGGCATCCTGATCTCGAACCTCGCAACGGAGCGGGACACGGGCGGCGCGTTCGAGTTCGTGGTGACGAAGATGCGCAAAGGCACGGAACCGCCACCGCACGTGCATGAAGTCGAACACGAGATGTTCTACGTGTTGGACGGGATCCTGGACGTCTATGTCGGAGATGCCTGCCTCCAGGCCACTCCCGGGGAATGCGTATTCCTGCCGAAGCGCCAAGCGCACGCGTTCAAGATCCACAGTCCCGAAATCCACATGCTGGTGCTCATGACGCCGGGTGGCTTCATGAATGCAAGCGCGGCCATGTCGGTCCCGGCGCAGAGCCTGGATATCCCGCCGGACGATGGAGTGACCTACGCGACGGTCGACCTCGCTGAGACCGTCAAAGTATTCGCGGGCTACGGGGTTCGCTTCCTCACGCCCGACGAGATCGTGCGCGAGCTTCCCGCTTTCCCCTTGCCCGAAGCACCGGTCCACGGCGGCGCTGACGCACGCGCCGCATAGCGTTGCAGGTGTCCCACGCAGCCCTGTCGGGTGGCGGACGAACCCGCCCGCCGCCGGACCTCGATGCGGGCGGCTTGGTCCGGCGCATACTCGTCGTCATTTTCCTGCTCTCCCTGGTGGGCGGCGCGGGCGGCTTCTTCCTGGTGCTGCGTCACCGCGCGCTGCAAACCGCGGCGAGCCAGGCCAGGCTGTTGCTGACGACGGCGCTCGAGGTGAGCGACTACACGAACGAGGCGATATTCCCGTTGCTGGATAAGCTGCCGGCCGACCGGTTCTACGAGCAGGTCGTCCCGTTCCACGTTGCCCGGGAAGTCTTCCGCAGACTGCAGAAAACCTATCCGGCCTATAGCTACCGCGAACCCGCGCTCAATCCGACGAGCCTGGACGACAGGCCGAACCCGTTCGACGTCGAACTCACCGAGAGGTTCCGCGACGATCCGAAGCTGCCCGATCTCGAGGGGGTCCGTCAGGATGGCGGCCACACGGTATTCTATCTCGCCAAGCCGATACGCGTGGTCGATCCGCAATGCCTGGATTGCCACAGCACGCCGGACCGCGCGCCGAAGGCGATGGTCGCCCGGTATGGCAACGTGAACGGCTTCGGTTGGTATCTGGGCGAAACGGTTGGCGTGCAGACCTTGTCGGTGCCGATCGGCGAGGAAATGCGCGGCACGACGGAGCTCGCGATAACGCTTGGCGTCGGCCTGATGGCCATCTTCCTGGTCACCTACCTGGCGCTCACGGCCTCGCTGCGGACCATGCTGGTCCGGCCACTCACCGCACTCGCCTGGGCGGCCGACGAGGCCAGTGTCACGAACGACGTGCATGTCGAGTTGCCGCGATCAGGCGTGAGCGAAGTCAAGCTGCTCGGCAGCGCGATCGCCCGCCTCCGGTTGAGCCTGCGTAAAGCGTTGGCCCAGCCGTCGTCCAAGCCGCCTGCGCCGGCCGCTTAGCCGCCGACTGCCGAGCCCGGTGCCACGCATCTTCGCCATCCTGAGCCTTGCTGCGACGGCAGCCGCGCTCTGGTGGCTCCGCAGCGTTTCGGCCGACTACCAACTCTTTGCCGCGCTGACCTTCACCTGGTGCCTCGACGTGGCAGCCGCGGCCGTAACGGCCCTGCTGGTGGTCCTGCTGACCGGGCGTGCCGTCGTCGGGCTCATGCTCGCGGCCGGCGATGGCGTCGATCCGAACGGCTTTCACCGCGCGAGCGTCTACGCCGTTCTCGGCATCGTCGCAGCGGCCGCGGTGCTCGTGCACCTGGGCGTCAACCTCACCGCCGTCTTCGCAACATCGGCGGTGTTGACGGCGGTGCTGGGCTTTGCGCTGCAGCCGTCATTGGGCGGCCTCATCAGCGGGCTGACGCTGCACTCGGACCGTGTCCTCAGGGTCGGCGACGCCATCCTGCAGGACGGTGAGCCCATCGAAGTCACCGCCTTCAACTGGCGTTCCGTATCGGGCCGCAAGCTCGATGGCACGGCGGTGGTGTTTCCGAATGCGCGCATCGTCGATCGCACGATCGAAATCCTCCCGGCCGACCGTCCGGTCCGCGCCGAGGTCGTGTTCGCCGCTCCCATAACGATGGCGCCGCAGCGTCTGTCCGATCTCGTCGCCGAATTGGTCGCCGACTTCGCCGAGGTCGATGACGATCAGCCGGTCATCGTCGCACCCATCGCCTTCGATCCCGAGAAGGCGCTTGCGCAATACCGGGTCCGCTACTGGATCCATGCCTACGCGGACCGCAGCGACCTGGAAGGCGAGGTGCTGCGCGGCGTCTGGTACGTGCTCCAGCGGGAGGGCGTGCCGTGGCCTCTGAGCGTCCTGTACGACACGCCGTCGCGCACCCTGGCGGCATCGGCTGCCCCGGATGCGGACGACTGGCCGGACATCATCGCCGCGGCCATCCACCGGGCGCCGCACCCCGACCGGGACGCCCTGTCCGCCTGCCCGGTGCAGGACCTCGCTTGCGCCGGCATCCCGCTGCGCTATTCGGCCTTCGAGCGCATCGTGCTGCCATCGCGCGTGCGTGGGCATGTCTGCCTGCTCGTGCAGGGCACGGTCTACGAGGTCGCATCGGAGTTCGACACCTTGCCGCGCCCCGCCGCCGTGATGCTGGCAGGGCGCGTCTGCAGACCGGCTGGAAGCGGCCACGATGCCGACCTGTTATCGCGCCGCGCCAAGATCAACCGCATCTCCCACCGGCTCGCCGATGCGATCGGCCCGTATGCCGAGACGGCTGTGCGCCGTGCAGCCGGAGGGTCCGCCGGTATCGACGAGATCTGCTTGTCGGTCGCGGACGAGATCGCCGATCCCGTGGTGAGGCGGGCCTTCCTCGCCGACACCGTAGCCCCCGAGGAGCGCCGCTATGCTCCAGGCTTCGTAGTCCGCAGCCTTGGCGCCGTGCCGGGCAATCCGCTGCCGGACACCCTGCTGCGTGCCGCGACCGCCTGCACCTTTGTCGCCATCCCGCCGCAGGTGCTGCTTACGGAGAGGACCTAGCCACGGCACAGGCATGGTCCTCGGCGTCCTCGCCGTGGCCGCCACCCTCCTGCACCCGGCCGGCCAGCAACACGAACCCGTCCGCCCGTCCGACCACGACCAAGGTGTAATCCGCCATCGTCCCCGCCGCCCCCGGCACGCCATCGGCCAGCAGCCTGAACGGGTTGACCGTCAGCGTGTCCCCCGCGACATGCCGGGCCATGTACCGCTGACCGGCGATCGGCTCCGGCAACGCCGTCCATGCGTCCCCGACCGTAAGCCCGGCCAACGCCGCCAGGACCTCCGGCCGCACGCAATCCACGTGGATGTGCAACTGGTTCTGCGACCGTGCCGCGGGCGGATTGATCGCCAGCGCCACATCCTCCCGCGGCAGCACGCGCCCAGCCCGCTGGTCCAGGAAGCTCTGCGCCTGCCACGCCGCCGCGAAGTAGTTGGGCGCGTCCGGCGCCAGCACCGCCGGGTTCTCGATGCCGCTGATCTGCGCCGTCGGGATCAGCAGGAACTGCGTCGCCCCCACGATATCCTTCAGCACCGCCCAGTCCGCCGTCACCGCCACGCACGGCGCCGGGTTGCCGGCGGCCGCGTCCGGCACGCAACGCCCGTGCACGATTTTCCACAGCGCGTCCGGATCGGCGGCACGCGCCGCCACCGCCAGCAGCCCCAGCCCGGCCAGGGTCGCGGCGGCAATCAGCAGGCGCGCCCGCACTCGGCGTCAGCCGATGCTGAGCAGCTCGACGTCGAAGATCAGCGTCGCGTTCGGCGGGATTACCCCGCCGGCGCCCCGCGCGCCATACCCCAGGTCCGGCGGGATGATCAGCGTGCGCTTGCCGCCGACATGCATCGTCGCCACGCCCTGGTCCCACCCGGCGATCACCATCCCGGCGCCGAGCTTGAAGCTGAACGGCTGCCCACGGTCCCGCGAGCTGTCGAATTTCTTGCCCTTCTGGCCATTGGTATAGAGCCAGCCGGTATAGTGCACGTTCACCGTCTGCCCGCTGGACGGCTGCGGCCCGGTGCCGACTTGCTCGTCCGAATACTGCAGCCCGGAGGGTAGGGAGTGCATGTCGGCAGCCGAGGCGGGGTCGGTCATGGCGAGGGGTGTTGCTCCAGCGATGAGGAGAAGAAGGCGGCGGCTGAGACGCTTGATCATGCCGAGGACCTCTGTTTAGGCCGCTGGCACATAGACCCGGCTTCGTGCCATGGCTACCCCTCCCTGCAGCCGTGGCGACGGAGACCCGTATGACCAGCCCACTCTTTGAGCCCATCGAGCTTGGCGGCCTCACCCTGCCGAACCGCATCGTGATCGCGCCCATGTGCCAATATTCCGCCGAGGACGGCAACGCGACCGACTGGCACATGATGCATGTCGGCCAGTTGGCGCTTTCCGGCGCCGGCCTGCTGATCCTGGAGGCGACGGCGGTGGAGCCCAAGGGCCGCATCACGCCGGGCGACCTCGGCCTGTATTCGGACGCGAACGAGCGGGCGCTGGGCCGGGTGCTGGAGGCGGCGCGGAAATACTCGTCCATGCCGATCGGCGTGCAGTTGGGCCACGCCGGCCGCAAATCCTCCAGCCAGCGGCCGTGGGAAGGCGGGCAGCAGATCCCGGTCGCCGACGGCGGTTGGGTCGGCGAGTCGTCCTCCGCCGAACCGGTGAAGCCGGACGAGACGCCCCCCGCGGCGCTGGACGAGGCCGGGCTGGCGCGGGTGCGGGACGCCTTCGTGGCGACGGCGAAGCGCTCGGTGCGGCTCGGGCTCGAGCTGATCGAACTGCACGCGGCGCATGGCTACCTGCTGCACCAGTTCCTCTCGCCGATCGCCAACAAGCGCAACGACGAGTACGGCGGCCCGCTCGAGAACCGCATGCGCTTTCCGCTCGAGGTGTTCCAGGCGGTGCGCGACGCGGTGCGGATCCCCGTGGGCGTGCGGGTGTCGGCGACCGACTGGGTGGACCATGGCTGGGACCTGGAGCAGACGGTCGCGTTCGCCCAGGCGCTGAAGGCCCGCGGCTGCGACTTCATGGACGTGTCGAGCGGCGGCATCTCGCCGGCGCAGCAGATCCCGCTCGGCCCGGGCTACCAGGTGCACCTGGCCGCACGCATCCGCGCCGCGACGGGCATGCCGACGATGGCCGTCGGGCTGATCACCGAGCCGAAGCAGGCGGAGGCGGTGATCGCCAAGGGCGAGGCGGACATGGTCGCGGTGGCGCGGGGCATCCTCTACGATTTGCGCTGGCCGTGGCACGCCGCGGCGGAACTCGGGGCGAGCGTGCAGGCGCCCCCGCAATACTGGCGCAGCCAGCCGCGGGACCAGGCGCAGTTGTTCGGGCAGACCAGGCTCGGAACCCGGTAGGGCGGGCAACGCCCGCCGCCGCGCGCACCGCCGCCAACCGCGCACGTTGTGTTGCGTGCCCAAAACCTGCGTGGTAAGGCGACCCGCGTCCGGTCAAACCGCCGGTTCGTCAATCAATCCTCTATCAGGGATGGACCGTTGCGTGGCCGCTGAAGGCACGATTTCCCAAAGTGGCGGCCTCCCCGGCCGCTATGCCGCCGCCCTTTACGACCTCGCGGACGAGCGCCGCGAACTCGATGCCGTCGTCGGCGAGATGGATGCCCTCGGCCGCTTGATCGACCAGAGCGCACCGTTCCGCCGCCTGCTCACCTCCCCGCTGGTGGACGTGACCCAGGCCCGCACCGCCGCGGACGCCGTGCTCAAGGAGCAGGGCTTCGGCAAGACGGTCAGCGACTTCGTGGGCGTCATCGCCAACAACCGCCGGCTGGCCGTGCTGCGCGCCATCGTCACCGCGTTCTCCACCCTCGTCGCCCAGAAGCGCGGCGTCATCACCGCCAACGTCGCCTCCGCCCACCCCCTCAGCGACGTGCAGCGCGAGCAGTTGCGCGCCCGCCTGATCGAGGCCGGGTTCGGCAACGTCAACATCCAGGAATCGGTCGACGCCAGCCTGCTCGGCGGCCTCGTCGTGCGCGTCGGCGCGCGGCTGTACGACACAAGTCTGAAATCACGACTGCAGCGCCTGCAGTACGCCATGAAGGGAGCTGCGTAAGCACCATGGACATTCGCCCCGCCGAGATCAGCGAGATCCTCCGCCAACAGATTGCGAGCTTCGACAAGGAACAGGACGTCGCCGAAACCGGCCAGGTCCTCTCCGTCGGTGACGGCATCGCCCGCGTGTTCGGCCTGCAGAACGTCATGGCCGGCGAGCTGGTGGAGTTCCCCTCCGCCGGCTTGCGCGGCATGGCGCTGAACCTCGAGACGGACAACGTCGGCGTCGTGGTGTTCGGCGACGACAAGGCGATCCGCGAGGGCGACACCGTCAGCCGCACGCAGACCATCGTGTCGGTCCCGGTCGGCCGCGGCCTGCTCGGCCGCGTCGTGGACGGCATCGGCAACCCGATCGACGGCAAGGGCCCGCTCACCGACGTCACCGAGATGCTGGTGGAGCGCAAGGCGCCCGGCATCATCCCGCGCCAGTCCGTGCACGAGCCGATGCAGACGGGGCTGAAGGCGATCGACGCGCTGATCCCGGTCGGCCGCGGCCAGCGCGAGCTGATCATCGGCGACCGCCAGATCGGCAAGACGGCGGTGATCCTCGACACCATCATCAACCAGAAGCACGTCAACTCCGGCACCGACGAGAAGAAGAAGCTCTATTGCGTCTACGTCGCCATCGGCCAGAAGCGCTCGACGGTCGCCCAGATCGTGCGCACGCTCGAGGAGCAGGGCGCGATGGAATATTCCATCGTCGTCGCCGCCACCGCCTCGGACCCGGCCCCGCTGCAGTTCCTGGCCCCCTACACCGGCGCCACCATGGGCGAGTTCTTCCGCGACAACGGCATGCACGCCATGATCGCGTACGACGACCTGTCCAAGCAGGCCGTCGCCTACCGCCAGATGTCCTTGCTGCTGCGCCGCCCGCCGGGCCGCGAAGCCTACCCGGGCGACGTGTTCTACCTGCACTCCCGCCTGCTGGAGCGTGCCGCCAAGATGAGCGACGCGAACGGCGCCGGCTCGCTGACCGCGCTGCCGGTGATCGAGACCCAGGCCGGTGACGTGTCGGCCTACATCCCGACCAACGTGATCTCCATCACCGACGGCCAGATCTTCCTGGAATCCGAGCTGTTCTTCCGCGGCATCCGCCCGGCGGTGAACGTGGGCCTGAGCGTGTCGCGCGTGGGCTCCGCGGCGCAGACCAAGGCGATGAAGAAGGTCGCCGGGTCGATCAAGCTGGAACTGGCGCAGTACCGCGAGATGGCTGCGTTCGCGCAGTTCTCCTCGGACCTGGACGCCTCCACCCAGAAGCTGCTGGCCCGCGGCGCCCGCTTGACCGAGTTGCTGAAGCAGCCGCAATTCCACCCGCTTCCGGTGGAGGAGCAGGCCGTGGTGCTGTTCGCCGGCGTGCGCGGCTACCTCGACAACGTGGACGTGGGCCGCATCGGCAGCTTCGAGCGCCAGATGGTCAGCGAGATGCGCGCGCGTGAGCCGGGGATCATGGACACGATCCGCGCCGACCTGGACATCAAGCCGGACACGGAAGCCAAGCTGCGCGCGTTCCTGGACAACTTCAGCAAGTCGTTCGCGGCTTAACGCAGCATGGCCTCGCTCAAAGCTCTCCGCGCGCGCATCAACAGCGTCAAGTCCACGCGCAAGATCACGTCCGCCATGAAGATGGTGGCCGCCAGCAAGCTGCGCCGCGCCCAGCAGCAGGCCGAGGCTGCCCGGCCCTACGCCGAGCGTATGGAGCGCATGCTCGCCGCCTTGGCCGCGAGCGTGCAGGGCAGCCCGACCGCGCCGCAGATGCTGGCCGGCACGGGCCGCGACAAAATCCACCTGCTGATCGTCATCACAGCGGACCGTGGCCTGGCTGGCGCGTTCAACTCCAACGTCGGCCGCGCCGCGCGCAACCTGGCGCGGCGGCTGATGTCGGAAGGCAAGACGGTCAAGATCATCACCGTCGGCCGCAAGGGCCGCGACTATCTGCGCCGCGAGATGGCGGAGAACATCGTGGGTGACATCTCCTTCGCCGGCAAGAAGCGCATCGAGTTCGCCGACGTGCAGGCCATCGGCATCCAGGCCGTGGACATGCTGGGCCGCGACGAGTTCGACGTGGCCACCGTGGTCTACAACCGCTTCGTCTCCGTCATCACGCAGACCCCCGCCGAGCTGCAGATCATTCCCCCGCTGATGACCGAGACGGGACCGGCCGAGCAGACCACGGCGCAGGCGCAATACGAGTTCGAGCCGGACGAGGAGACGATCCTCGCCAAGCTGCTGCCGCGCAACCTGGCGATCCAGCTCTACCGCGCCCAGCTCGAGAGCGGCGCCGGCGAGCAGGGTGCGCGCATGACGGCGATGGACAACGCGACGCGCAACGCGGGCGAGGCCATCAACAAGCTGACGTTGAACTATAACCGCACGCGGCAGGCCAACATCACGCGTGAGCTGATCGAGATCATTTCGGGCGCGGAAGCGCTGTAGACCCAGGGCTCTGCCCTGGACCCAGGTGTCCAGAGGACGACCGTCCTCTGGTGGGGTCCAGGGGCAAAGCCCCTGGCCTTACTTGAAGGGATAACCCATGGCGAACAACAACGTAGGCCGAGTAACCCAGATCCTAGGCGCCGTCCTCGACGTCCAGTTCGAGGGCGATCTCCCGTTCATCCAGAACGCGCTGACCACCAAGCGCGCCAACGGCGAGCAGCTCGTGCTCGAAGTGGCCCAGGAGCTCGGCGAGCGCACCGTCCGCTGCATCGCCATGGACAGCACCGACGGCCTCGTCCGCGGCCAGGAGGTGCTGGACACCGGCGCCCCGATCAGCGTCCCCGTCGGCCCGGAAACGCTCGGCCGCATTCTCAACGTCATCGGCGAGCCGATCGACGACCGCGGCCCGGTCAACGCCAAGATGACCTACCCGATCCACCGCGCCGCCCCCTCCTTCGAGGACCAGGCGACGTCGGCCGAAGTGCTCGTCACCGGCATCAAGGTCGTGGACCTGCTCGCCCCCTACCTCAAGGGCGGCAAGATCGGCCTGTTCGGCGGCGCCGGCGTCGGCAAGACGGTGCTGA
>CAXTVQ010000113.1:0-9058 GCA_964247705.1 uncultured Acetobacteraceae bacterium
GCTATCACCAAGTGGAAGACGCTTACGTCGTGACGGACGCGCTGGGCGAGGACGTTCTCGAGATCTCGTTCAACGGCAGCCAGGCCCGCGCAACGTCCATAGCGGACTTCGTCTGTGATGCACGGGAGGTGGCATGATGCTCAACTATCCCCTCATGCCGGATGAGCAGAGGAGCGATGGAGGAGCTCCGGCAGTCGACCGCGGCCTACCTGGCAGGCGAGACGTTCACGCTTCGCGTACTGGGCGGTGTTGGGCATCCCTCCGCCGGGTCGGTCTTGATGGCGACGACCTTATTGGTTTGCGGTGATTGCCAGCCATTGGTCAACCCCGACCACAGGCCGCAGGGCAGGCGCATACGGAGCGTCGTGGCGTCGTCCCAATTCAGCCTGATCGGCGTGTCGTCATCGGATTCTTCGATTACCACGCCACCACGGAGCGGGTCGGTGCCGGCCGGCGACAAGGTGACCGCGTAAACCACGCCGGCCATCGGCCCGTGTGCGGAAACGACTGTCGCGGCGACCACCCGGCCGTCCGGCGCTGGGACGGTGCCGAGCACGTCGGTGAACCGCCGCTCCGAACACCCCTGCAGCGCGACGAAGACCGAGAGGGCGGACGTGAATATCCCTGGGATCGAACGCGTCACCGGATCATCTCCGGAGAGGATAAGGGCTGCATGGACTTGCAGATCCGATCCGTGCGATCGCGGCCGTGCCCGCCCTTTGGCTGTAGCCGACGTTGATGATGGCCAAGCTGGCGTCAAGCTGCTCGATACTTCCAATCGCCCTTGCTGCCGCCTGGTGCGGCCGCCGCGCGCTAAGGGCGCTGCCCGGGTTCACGCCGGGCCATGACTGAGCGTCGCGGATGTGCGCTCGAAGCGCCGGGTTCGCGCCGACCCTGTCCTTGCAAGGTCGTCACGGCGCGCGGATCGTGTTGGACCACGGCTTCGTCACCAGGTTGGACTTGCGCAGCCATCCGGTGACGGGTTTGGCGTTGCCGCCAGCATGTCCTTGGATCGCACGTCAAGGCACGTTTCGTAAGAGAACCCGGCACCGTGTTCCAGACCGATGCTTCGCGCGTCCAGGATCGGCTTGCGCTGATCCAAGCACAAACCTTACCTGCAAGTTATCAAGAAAACTCTGCAGATTCGAGTGTGCTCGCAGAGTAGAAGGTCAACGCACCTGGCATATTGCTGAAGCCCCTGAGATCCTTGATCATCGCATACCCTTGGTCTCGCCAACAAAGCCCTGCCAGCGGCACCTCCGTGACAGAAAGCTTTTCGATCTTCGCGTAGATTTCTTTCCGCTGCTGCAAGTCGAACGTGCGTCTTCCCTCGGCCAACAGGGCGTCCAAGGCGGGAAGCGATAAGCCGTAGGACCGGGTGTAGCTGATCGGCAGATCGGTGCCGATGAAGTTGCTCATGCCGTCTGGGTCGTTGCTCTCGTTCGTGGTGCCGTTCACCGTGATGTCGTACTGCCCGCGGTTGCCGAGGGCGATGCGGGTCGCCCAGTCCGGTAGCACCAGCTCAGCCCGAATGCCGACCTCCGCCAAGTGGCTCTGCATGATTTCGGCCGTACTCTTGATCATGCCATAAGTGGAGGTAGCGAGCAGCCTGCAGCTGAAACCATCCCGCAGGCCGGCCGCAGCGAGCAGGGCCTTGGCCCGCGCCGGGTCATAGGCCCAGCCATGGGACTGCGTCTCGTCGTAGAACGGGCTGGCTCGCTCGAACGGCAGGCTCTCCAGAACACGGCCGCGGCCGAAGAACGCGCCCTGTACGATCTCTTCCCGCCGAATGGCGATCGCAGCGGCCTGCCGCACGCGGGCGTCGCTGAACGGCCCTGTCTTACAGTTGAAATACATGTACATGAAAGGACCCTCGGTCGTCTCCAGCTTGACTGCTGGCTCCGCCTGCAGCCCGGCCATCGCCGCCCACGGCACGTACTCGATCAGGTCGACGTCACCGGCATTCAAGGCGGATACTCGCGCGTCCTCGTCCGCATAGGCGACGAGACGGATCGTCCCCAGCTTGGGCAAACCGGGCCGGTAGTAGCGGTCGAACGCCTTGAGGTCGACGTAGGTGCCGCGCTCCTGCCCCGTCAGCATGAATGGCCCGGCGCCAATGCCGGGGCCGTTGTTATCCACCGAGCCCTTTGCGACGATGGCTGCGAAATAGCTCGCGAACAGGTTGGGCAGCACCGCCGACGGCTCCTTGGTGAACAGCCGAACGGTGCGGGCATCCGGGGTGTCGATTGACACGATGCGTTGCATCTCGCCTTTCATGTAGGCTTGGCTCTTTTCAGCGGCGATTTGCTCGATGCTGTAGCGCACGTCGTCCGACGTCACCGGGTTGCCATTGTGGAACACCGCCTCCCGTAGGTGGAACACCCAGGCGCCGTCCTCCGCCCGCTCCCACCGTTCAGCCAGCTCGCCGCGCACCTGGCCGTCGGGGCCGTATCCCAGCAGGCCGCGGAAGATCAGCAGCTTGGCGTCCTGCGCCACGGTCCCTGCATTCAGCCAGGGCGCCAGGCTAGACGGCCAGGCCGAGATGCCCATGACGAGATGACCCGGCTCACGCCCAGCCGCCCGTGCGGTCCGCAGGCCTAAAAGCGGCGACCCGGCGGCAGCCGCGAGGATTTGGCGGCGGGTCGCTCGGCAGCGGGTCACGGCCATGAGGTGGCTCCTAAGCGGCGTCGTGGAGATGGCAGGCGGCGCGCTGACCCGGAGCGACGGTCCGCAACACGGGGCGCTCCAAGCGGCAGCGCTCGAAACTGTTCGGGCACCTTGGGTGGAATGCGCAGCCGGCGGGCGGGTGCAGCGGCGATGGCAGCTCCCCCGACAAGGCGGCGAACTGCTTGCGCCCAGTCTCCAGCCGCGGCATCTGCGCCAGCAGCGCCTGCGTATAAGGATGCGCCGGTGCGCGGAACAGGGCGGCGGCGGGCGCCTCCTCCACGATCCGGCCCAGATACATCACCGCCACTCGGTCCGACAAATGGCGCACCACGGACAGGTCGTGGCCGATGAACAGCAGCGCCAGGCCGCGACGGGCTCGCAAGTCGGCCAGCAGGTTGATCACTTGCGCCTGGACCGAGACATCCAGCGCGCTGACCGCCTCGTCGCACACCAGGGTTGCGGGCTGCACGGCCAGGGCGCGGGCGATGCCGATGCGCTGGCGCTGGCCGCCGCTGAACTCGTGCGGCAGGCGGTCCAGCGCGGACGCGTCCAGCCCTACCTCGGCCAGCAACCCGGCGACGTAGTCACGCATGTCCAGCCGCCCGGTGATGCCATGCAGAAGCGGCGCCTCGCCCACTAGATCCACCACCCGGCGGCGCGGGTTCAGCGAGGCCTGCGGGTCCTGGAAGACCATTTGCACACCGAGCGTCCAGGCGCGCGCGTCCGGCCCGCGCAGCCCGGCGACGGATCGACCGGCCCAGCGGATATCCCCGGCGGACGGTTGCAGGATGCCTGCGAGCATCCTGCCAAGGGTGCTCTTGCCGCAGCCGCTCTCGCCCACCACGCCCAGTGCTTCTTGCGGCGCAACCGACAGGTTGACGTCTTCCACCGCGTGCACCTGGGCGGGCCGCGAACCCCGCAGCCGGGCCAGCAGCCCAGGCGGCCGACCCGCGAAGCGACGCGACAGGCCCTGGGCTTCCAGCAGAGCCGTCACGCGCCGGGCCGCAGGGGATGCACGCAGCGGGCCCAGTGCCCGGGCTGCACCTCCGCCAGGACCGGGACGGGCAGGCAGACTGCATCGGCCCGCGAGCAACGGGGACGGAAGGTGCAGCCTTCCGGCCGGCTATCCAGGCCCGGCATAACGCCAGGGATCTGCCGCAACGCCGTGCCCGGCTCGTTGCGTGCGGGGACGGAGGCCAGCAGTCCCTCGGCGTAGGGGTGCCGCGGTGTTGCGATGACGGCGTCGGACGGCCCGAATTCCACAATGCGGCCCGCGTACATGACGGCGATCTCGTCGGCCAGGCCGGCCACGACCGAGAGGTCATGCGTGATCCACAGCATTGCGGTGCCGTCCGCGGCGCAGATGCGCTGTACCTCCGAGAGGATCTGCGCCTGGATGGTCACGTCCAGCGCCGTGGTCGGTTCGTCGGCAATGATCACGTCCGGCCGGTTGAGTAGGGCGGTGGCGATGGCGATGCGCTGACGCATCCCGCCGGAGAACTCGTGAGGGTAGGCGTCAAGCCGCTCTTCGGGATGGGGAATGCCCATGCGGCCCAGTGCGTCGCGGGCCATGGCGCGGGCGGCGGCGGCGTGGACGGGGCGGTGAGCCTGCACCGCCTCCACCATCTGGGTTCCGACGCGCAGCACGTCGTTCAGGCAGGCCATCGGGTCCTGCATGATCAACGCGATGCGGTTGCCGCGAAGCTGCCGGATGGCGCGCTCGGACAAGTCGGCTACATCCTGCCCGTTCAACCGCACCCGTCCGGCGGCGATGCGGCCCGGCGGCGGCACCAGGCGCAGGATGGCGTAGCCGGTCATGGTCTTGCCGGATCCGCTCTCACCCACCAGGCCGAGCGTGCGCCCGCGTTGCAGAGTGAACGACACGGCGTCGACGGCAGGCTGCTCCCCGGCCGCAGTGGGAAAGCGGACGGTCAGGCCCTCGACGTCGAGGACGCTCACCGGTTGCCGCGCGGGTCCAGGATCTCGCGCAGGCGGTCCCCGACCAGATTGATGGCAAATACCAAAACCAGCAGCGCCACGCCTGGAAAAATACTGATCCAGTAGTCGCCATTCAGTAAGTATTGGAAGCCGTTAGCGATCAGCAGTCCGAGCGAGGGCCGGGTGACGGGCAGGCCGACGCCGAGGAACGACAGCGTCGCCTCTAGCCCGATGGCATTGGCCACCTCCACCGCCGCCACTACGGTGAGCGGCGGAAGGGCGTTTGGCAGCACGTGGCCGAACAGGATGCGCCCGGCGGGGATGCCGAGGCACTGCGCCGCTGCCACGTAGTCACGCTGGCGTTCCACCAAGGCGCTGCTGCGGGCGATGCGGGCAAAATACGCCCACTGCACCAGGGCGAGCGCCAGGATAATCTTATCCACTCCGCGGCCGAGTACGGCCAACAGCGTCAGCGCCACCATGATCGACGGTATGCTGAGTTGCAGGTCCACCAGTCGCATGATCGTGCCGTTGACCCGGCCGCCCTTCCAGGCCGCAATCAGCCCCAGCACCGTACCAGTCACGGCGGCGAACCCGGTGGCCGCGAACCCGACCAGCAGGCTGGTGCGCAGTCCGTACAGGATCGCGGACAGCATGTCCCGTCCTTGGTCATCGGTGCCGAGCAGATAGAGGAAGCCGTCCGCCCCGCGCGTCAAGGGTGGCAACTGACCGTCCAGCAGGTTGAGCGTAGCCAAGTCGTAGGGATCCTGCGGCGCCACCAGGGGTGCCAAAACCGCCCCGGCGACAATTGCGGCGAGCACCACGAGGGCGCCGAGGGCCAAGCGGGCATGGACATAGCGGCGGATGAACCCGAGCACGCCGCGGCCGACGGGGAGGACGGCGCTGCTCACGCCGGGTGGAGCCGGGCGCGGGGGTCGAGCGCCGCGTAGCAGAGATCGACAAGCAGGTTAATGGCCACGAATAGCAGCGCGATGATCATCAGGTAGCCGACCACCACGGGACGATCGAGCTGGTTGATGCTGTCGATGATGAGTTTGCCGGTGCCTGGCCAGGCGAACACACTCTCCGTCACGACGGAGAACGCGATCAGGTTTCCGAGTTGCAGCCCGGAGACGGTCACCAGCGGGATCGATACCCGCTTCAGCACATGAACGAACAGGATGCGGCGCGGCGCCAGGCCTTTCGCCCGGGCGTAGCGCACGAAGTCCTGATTCATCGCTTCGCGTACGCCGGACCTGGCCAGCCGCAGGATCAGCGCCATCGGGAACAACGATAGGTTCAGCGCCGGTAGCAGAATGTGCCTAAGTCCGTCCAGCGTGAACACGGACAGCCGCACGCCCAGCATATCCACCGTGGCTCCGCGTCCGGAAGCGGGCAGCCAGCCGAGATCGACTGCGAACAGCACGATCAGAACCAGCCCAACCCAGAACGTCGGCAAACTGAAACCGAAGATCGACCCCGTCATCAGCCAGCGATCCAGCCGTGATGGCGCGGTCGCTCCCGCCAGCACCCCCAACGGCACGCCTATCAGCACGGCCAGCACCATGGCGGTGATGGCCAACTCGAGCGTCGCGGGCAGCCGCTCCAGGATCACATCCATGGCGTTCTGGTGGTAGACGAAGGAGGTGCCCCAGTTGCCCTGCATTAAATGGACGAGGAACAGCACGTATTGCCGCCAGAGTGGCTGATCCAGGCCCATGGCGGCCCGGAAGCGGGCGATGTCGTCCGGCGTGGATTGCGGGTCCAACAGAATGGCGGTCGGGTCGCCGACCGCATAAAGGCCGACGAAGGCGATCAGGGACAATGCCAGAACCACGAGCAAACCTTGCCCGAGCCGCCGCAGCACCAGGCTGCCCATGCGGCTACTGGCGTCCGATCGCTGCCAGGATAAGCTCCTCGGACGCCTGTGGCTGGTAAGTAACCGGCTTACGGGCGGAGGCGATCACCAGCAACGTGTCTAGCGGAACGTACGCCTGCCGCTGGATCAGCAGCCCCATGATTGCGGCCATGTCCTTGTTCCGCATCGCTTCGTCCATCGTCAGCGTGGCCGCGTCGATCGCCGTGTCCACGTCCGGCATCGATAAGCCCATGTTCCACGAGCCGATGCCACGCGCGGCGTTGCGTGTCTCCATCACGTCCCGGAGGAAGGATGTCGCGTCTCCGCCATTGCTGCCCCAGGCCAGCAGGTAGAACGAGTAGTCGCCATGCTGTAGACGGGGAAAATAGACGCTGGACGGCTGGGCGTCGATCGCGACGGTCACGCCGATGCGCGACAGCATGATGCCGACCGTCTGGCACGTCGCTGCGTCATTGACGTAACGGTCGTTCGGACAGTGCAGAGTGACGTTGAACCCGGCAGGATAACCAGCTTCCGCCAGCAGCTTTTTGGCTTCCTCCGGCTGGTAGGGCGTCGCGGGTACAGCGGGATCGTAACCGGCGATGTGGCTCGGGACACCTTGCGTGGCTCGCACCGCCAGCCCGTCCATCACACGTTTCACGACCACTTCGGTCGAGATTGCGAGGGCGAACGCGCGGCGCACGCGTTCGTCCTGGAACGGGTTGTGCGGCAGCACCGCACCAGATTTATCGGTGGCGTACGGTGTCTGATCCTTGAGCATGTCGAAGCCCAAGAAGACGGTCCGGTTTGATTCGGTCTGAAATACGCCCAGGCCCGGCAGTCCGGACAGTCGTTTGACATCGAGCGGCGGGATGGTGTCGGCCAGTTGCACGTCGCCGGCTTGCAGGGACGCCAGGCGTGCCGCGTCGTTCGGGATTTCGCGGATCGTCACGTGCGCGTAAGCCGGCTTTGGGCCCCAGTAATCGTCGAACCGCTCCAGCTCCCATCCCTGGCCACGCTGCCATTTTATGCTGCGATAGGGGCCGGAGCCAATCGCGTCCTTGCCGGAGTCGAACTCCGCGGTCGTTGCCGTGGCAGGCACGCTGGCGCAGACCAGGTGGAAGTCCGGCAGTGCCGCTGGAAGTGCCGGGTAGGGCTTTGCGGTGATCATACGCATCGTCAGCGGATCGATGATCTCGAGCTTGGTCACTAGGCGCAACTTGCCGGCGGTCAGGTTGTCGCTGTTCGGCACGGTGGGCAGCCGATCCAGGCTGGACTTTACCGAGGCGGCATCCAGGGTGCTGCCGTCATGGCATTTCACGCCGGGCCGCAGCTTGAACTCCCAGGTCAGGTCGTCCACCAACCGCCAGCTGAGCGCAATATCGGGGACGAGGTGGGATTGTGCATCCAGCCCGATCAGGCTGTCGTAAATGTCGGTGTAGTAGCCGTGCATCGGCCCCAGCCCCGACAGCGCGGGGTCCAACGTCACAATCGGCGCGCGCACGCCGACGGTCAAATGGTCGGTGTCCTGAGCGCGGGCGGCCAACGGCGCGAGCAGCGCCGCCGCCGCCAGCAGCAGGCGCCTCACCGCCAAACCTGCCGGGCCACGCGCAGCCAGTTGCCACCCAGGATGCCGCGCACCGCAGGCTCACCGTAGCCGGCCCGCAGCATCATGTCCGTCAGCTCCGCAATCTGTTCCGGTTGCGCGAAGGCGGAGCCGGTGCGGCTGTTGGGACCGGGCGGCCACATATGCGCGTTGTCCCGCACCCAGCCCCAGAACCGGGCGGTGTCGCGCACGTAGTCCATGCCTAAACCGACATGCTCCGCCCCGACCAGCTGCACCATGTGGTCCAGATGGCGAAACATCGCGACCGACGAGGCCGCGTCGTCGTCCAGGAACTCGCCCAGTCCGTTCAGCCCCACCACGCCGCCGGTCGCAGCGCAGGCGCGGATCTGGTCGTCGCGGATGTTGCGGTAGTGGCCGTGGATCGCATGGGCATTGCAGTGCGAGAAAATAAACGGCGCCGTGCAGGCCGCCATTGCGTCCATCGTTGTACGATAGCCGGTATGGGTGCCGTCCACCAGCATGCCGACTCGGTTCATTTCCGCGACCACCTCCAGCCCCCAGCGGGACAGGCCGCCATCGGTGCGCTCGCCGCAGCCGTCGCCGACATGGTTGCGCGCGTTGTAGGCGAGCAGCATGTGGCGCACGCCTAGATCATAGTAGGCCTGCACCATCTCCAGCTTGCCTTCAAGCATGTCGGTTTCCTGGAGATTGAACACCAAGCCGAGCTTGCCAGCAGACTTGGCCGCCAGGAGGTCGTCGGCCGTGCCGCACAACACCATACGGTCCGACTGACTACGGATGGACGCGCGCACCCGGGCGATCTGGCGGACCGTCCCCTCCAGCATAGCCTCCGGACCCATGACCGAAAGGCTGATCACATCCACTCCAGCGGCCTGGAAGCGCCCGAGCGTCTCTCCATCGGCGTAACCGGGTCCCCACGGAAGGTTGTTGTCCCAGACCAGGGCGTCGCGCGTCAGAGCCCCGCTCGATGTTGCTTCACTCATCCGCCCCAGCTCTCCCCGGCGGCG
>CAXTVQ010000113.1:9068-9653 GCA_964247705.1 uncultured Acetobacteraceae bacterium
GCCCAGCACGCCGCGCACCGCTTCGTCGTCCCAACCGTGGCGCACCATTGCATCGCACAACTCCAGCGCCTGCTCCGGCCCGGCGAACGCCGTCTCTACCCGTGCCTTGCCGAACGGCAGCGGCGGCCAGCGGAACGCCTCCGCCCGCACGCTGGCCCAGAACCGGGGCGCGTCGTCCAGAAAGTCTAGCCCAAAGCCTGCGTGACGCGGGCCAACGAGGGTGACGAGGTGCTCCAAGTGGCGGAACATGGCCTCCGTGCGGGCGTCGTCGTCTGGCAGGAACTCGCCCAACCCGTTGACGCCGATCACGCCCCCCGTGGCTGCGGCGGCGCGCACCTGCTCGTCCGTGACGTTCCGGTAGTGCGGATAGACCGCGTGCATGTTGCTATGGGTGATCATCAGCGGCTTGCCCGCGGCCGCGCACAGCTCCGCCATGTCTAGGCTGGACCGCACGCCGACATGCGTCGCGTCCACGATGATGCCGAGGCGCAGCATCTCCCGCACAACGCCCTGGCCAAGCCGGGTCAGGCCTTCGTCGGTGCGTTCGGCACAACCGTCGCCCAGCGCGTTTTTGCCGTTGTAGAC
>CAXTVQ010000114.1:0-9540 GCA_964247705.1 uncultured Acetobacteraceae bacterium
CTAGGCGCCAAAACGCGAGGCGAGGCGGTCAGCGAAGGTAAACTTTTCAGGGAAGGCACAGTTTGATCACGCGCTCGCCTACACGCAACGGGACATGAAGAGCTAGGCCCATACTCGGGGAGCTGCTGGCGCAGCTATGATCCGCACGCCGCCTGCCACGCCGCTTACATCGGCGATCCTCTGCTTATGCGGCTGGTGGAGAACCGTCCTACGGGGTCGCTATCCGTTGCATGGAGGTGCATCCTCCCATGTAATGAGTTTGGCTTGGCTGGGTTTGCTGGCCCGTGCCTTCGAGAGGGTCTGTAGCGCAGCGTCCCGCGATTCGATCAGAATGCGCCGGGTCAGGGTTTCGGCACGAGTATCCTCCCCGCGACGCGCCGCCAGGGCGACGGCCTGCCACAGCCGCAGCATCGCCCGCCGCCGCTCTCCCGTCGCGAAATCGAGCGGACGGTCGTTCCAGATCAATCCCCAAAGCGAATTATGCACCTGGTCCCGCAGCAGCTTGGCGAGATAAGGGTTGCCGCAATGGCGATAGAGCGTTCCGCCCGCCCGCCCGCTCGCCTCGGCAAAACCGACCGGATCGGCCTGCGCGGCACGCTGCTTCAGCGTCGCCAGCCGGTCGTCGAACTCGGCCAGCCCGGCGGGTGCGGCGGTGCGGGTGAAGCACCGTGCCGCCAAGCCCATCAGCGAGCCTCGCACGTTGAAGAAGTCGGCGATGAGGTCGAGGGAGATGCCAATCGCAAACGCGCCACGCCGAGGCTCCAGCTCCACCAGGCCGCGCGACGCTAGCGTACGCAGTGCCTCCCGCACCGGCCCGCGGCTGACGCCATAGCGGTCAGCCACGTCCTGCTCACCGATCCGCTCCCCGGCGGCGTATTCGCCCTGTAGGATCGCAATGCCGAGCCCGTCCGCGATCTGCTCCACGGTCGTGCGCAACCGCACCGTCTTGCCCTGTGGGCGGCTGAGGACGGGTGTTCCTGGGGTTGGTGCCTGCATGCCGCAGCAGAACGTGGCGTCCGCCGGATTGTCAACAATTAGCAGTTGACTCAGCACCGCCCATCGTGATCGCTTTCCCATAAGCCGTCCGTTTGAGACCGGCAGAAACGGAGGGCCCATGCTGATCCGCTACATGATAATCGCGCTGGCCTGTGCGCCGGCCATCGCCGCCATCCCGGCCTGGGCGGACGACGCGCCGCTGACCGGAAGCCTGGTTGCCGCCTTCGCCGCTGAGCCGACCACTCTCGATCCGGTGCGATACTCCGCCGGTGTCGATACTTACGGCGTCACCCAAGTGTTCGAACAACTCACCCGAGTCGACCCCTCGGGCAAGACGGTGAACTGGCTGGCGGAGTCCTGGTCGGTGCAGGGCACGTCGGACAAGCCGATCATCGACGTCCACCTCCGTCCCGGCATCAAGTTCCAAAACGGCGATTCACTGACGGCCGCCGACATCCAATTCTCCTACGACCGCTTGCGCGACCCGAAGCAGAGCCGCTGGTCCCACCTGCAAGCCGCAGTGGAGAGCTTCGAGATCGTCGACGACCTCCATTTCCGGCTGCATTTCTCAAAGCCGGACGCGACTTACGTCACCGACTACCTGCAGATCTGGGCCATGCCGAAGAAGTATTTCGAGCAGGTCGGCGCCGACAGCTTCGCCCGCAAACCGATCGGCACCGGCCCGTGGCAGGTGCTGGATTGGAAGGTGAAGGACGAGCTCGACCTGCAGGCGTGGGACGGATACTGGAACCACGACGCGCGGCCCACGGTGAAAACCCTCACCATCAAGTTCATCCCGGAGGACCTCACCCGCGTCGCCGCATTCAAGACCGGCGCGGTGGACTGGATCGACGCTGTCCCGCCGGCACAGGTGGAAGAATTCAAGCACATGCCGGGCGTCGCCACGATGACGGCGGTGAGCGGCAACAACCTCTATATCGACTTCCCGACGCAGCTTCCGAACACACCGTTCAAAGATGTGCGGGTGCGCCAGGCTGCCGCCTATGCCATCGACATGGACGCGATCATCAAGCGCGTGCTGTTTGGCCAGGGGCAGCGCTATGCCGAGATCGGCCCAGGCGAAACCGGCTATGACCCGGCGCTGAAACCCTACCCCTACGACCCGAAGAAAGCGCGGGAGTTGCTCGCCGAGGCTGGGTTCCCCAAGGGATTCGACACGCCATGCTACAACCTCACGACCCCGCGTGAGCCCAATGTGAAGGAGATGGGCGACGCGGCGTTCGCCTACCTGTCCAATGTCGGTATCCGCTGCAAGGTGAACGAGCTGGAATACGGCGCCTGGATCAATCTCGGCCGCCGCCGTGACGCCCCGCCGGTGATGGACGGCGTGCTGAGCTGGATGTGGTCGCACGGCGTGCCCGGCGATCCCGGCACACCTTGGGCCGGCCACGTGCACAGCTACGTGCCGGGCGAGGGATGGGGCAGCTACTCCTATACCTCGGTGCCTGAAATGGACGCGCTGGTAGAGCAGCAGAAAGCCACACTGGACCCGGCCAAGCGCGCGGCGCTACTGCAGCAGATCGCGCAGAAGAAGCATGTCGAGGTGCTGGGCGGCCTGACCACCTACCGTCCGCTGGTGACGCTCGCTTGGCGTAGCGACAAGGTGACCTTCACACCTTGGCCCTGGCCCGGCGCCTGGCACGACATGCAACAGATCGGCCTGACGACGGGAGCAGCCCATGGATGAAGCCAGCTATCTCGGCACGCTCCGCCGCCTATGGGCCGAACACTGGCCGGCGAGCGTGCCGCGGCACCCGATTTACCCGTTCGGCGAGATCCTGCTGACCGACTATCTTCGCCGCCGGGCCGCCGACCACCCGGACAAGACGGCTGTGATCTTCTACGGGACCGAAGTGAGCTATGGCGAGTTGGACCGCTTGTCCGACGCCTTCGCCTCGTTGCTGGCCCAGCATGGCGTGAAGCAGGGGGACCGAGTGGCGGTGTTCCTACCGAACTGCCCGCAATTCCTCATCGCGTTCTACGGCATCCTGAAGCTCGGCTGCATCCACGTCCCGGTCAATCCGATGTTCAAGGAGCACGAGCTGCTCTACGAACTGCAGGACACCGACGCGGTGGCGATCGTGGCGCAGGATCAGTTGATGCCGCTGGTGCGCGCAGTGGCGGCAAAGACCAGCCTGCGACTGACCTTCGCCACCAGCCTGGCGGAGATGCTGCCCGCCGAGCCCACCATCCCCGTGCTGCCGGTCACCAGCGAGCCCAAGCGGGATTGCCCGGACGCGGCCGATCTTATGCCCGCCCTAAGGGCCGTCACCGCGCCGCCGCCGGCCGTCACGGTGGGGTTGGATGACACGGCGGCGTTGAATTACACCGGCGGCACCACGGGCATGCCGAAGGGCTGCGTGCATACCCAGCGGGACATGATCTATACCGCGGCCACCGCGCTCACTTGCGGCAACGGCCTGCAGGCCGCCGACCTGGTGCTGAACTTCCAGCCGGTGTTCTGGATCGCCGGTGAGAATACCGGCGTGATCCTGCCGGTGTTCGCCGGCGTCACTCTGATCCTGCTCGCGCGGTGGGACCCGCTGGCCTGGTTGGAGGCGGTGCAGCACTACCGGGTCACCACCGCCGGGATGCTGGTGGACAACGCCGTCGCCATCATGGAGCACCCGGATGTCGGGCGTTACGACCTGCGCTGCCTGCGCGGCACCCGCGTTTCCTCCTTCGTCAAGAAACTGAACGAAGGCTATCGCCGCCGCTGGTTCGAGCTGACCGGCGCCACGATGATCGAGGCAGCTTGGGGTATGACCGAGACCCACACCATGGATACCTTTACCACGGGGCAGCAGGACGATGACTTCGACCTGAAGTCCCAACCGATCTTCGTAGGCCTGCCGGTGCCCGGCACCGAGTTCAAGATCTGCGCCTTCGAGACCGGCGAGTTACAGCCGCTCGGCACCGAGGGCGAGATTGTCGTCCGCTCCCCCTCGCAACTGAAATCATACTGGAATAAGCCGGAGGCGACGGCGGCCGCGTTCCGGGACGGGTGGTTCCACACCGGCGATATCGGCATGCTGGACACGGACGGCTTCCTGCATTTCCTCGGGCGGCGGAAGGAAATGCTGAAGGTCAACGGCATGAGCGTGTTCCCCGCCGAGATCGAGGCCTTGCTCGGCCAGCACCCGGCAGTCATCGGCTCCGGCGTGATCGGCCGGCTGGACGAGGCGCGCGGCCAGGCTCCCGTCGCCTTCGTGCTCGCCGACCCGGCTTCCGGTCTCACCTCGGAAAAGCTGGTCGCGTGGTGTCGGGAGAACATGGCCACCTACAAGGTGCCCAGCGTGCATCTCGTGGACGAACTGCCGATGACGGCGACCGGCAAAGTGAAGAAGGAAGAGCTGTCGAGATTGCTGGCGTGATCGCCGGGCTCGATTGGCACACGAACCGGATGGCCGCCCGGTGATCCTGTTCCTGCTCCGCCGGTTGAGCAACGGCCTGATCAGCATCGTCGGCGCCAGCATCGTGATCTTCGTCATCGCCCGCCTATCCGGCGACCCCACGACGCTGCTGGTGCCGCCGGATGCCCCACCCGCCGCCATCGCTGCCACCCGAGCCGCACTCGGGCTGGACCTGCCGCTGTGGCGGCAATACCTGATCTTCGCCGCCCATGCGCTACAGGGCGACTTCGGGCAATCCTATCGCTGGCAGCAGCCTGCGCTCGGCCTGGTGTTGGACCGGCTGCCCGCCACCATCGAACTTGCGGTGGCTGGGCTGCTGGTCAGCGTTGTGCTGGCCGTGCCGCTCGGCGTGCTGTCTGCCGTGTATCGCGGCGGGCTGCTGGACCAAGCTGCCCGGTTGTTCGCCTTGCTGGGTCAGGCGATGCCGGCGTTCTGGGTGGGGTTGCTGCTGATCTTATTGTTCGCGGTGGAGCTGGATTGGCTGCCCGCCTTCGGCCAAGGGGGTTTATCCCACCTGATCCTTCCCGCCGTCACATTGGGCTGGTATCCGGTGGCAGCGCAGACCCGCATCGTGCGCTCCGCCATGCTGGACGTGCTGGACAGCGACTATATCCGCATCGCCCGCGGCCTGGGCACGCCGGAACCGGTGCTGATCTGGAAATACGGATTCCGCAACGCCGCCGTTCCCCTGGTCACCATGCTGGGCGTGTATTTCGCCTCCATGCTGGGCGGCGCATTCATCGTGGAGGTGATCTTCGCCTGGCCCGGCCTGGGCCGCACGGTGGTGGAGGCTGTGTTCTCCCGTGACTTCCCCGTGGTGCAGGCGGGCGTGTTGTTCACCGCCGTGCTGTTCGTGCTGTCCTCCCTGTTGGTGGACCTGTCCTACGGACTGATCGATCCGCGCACCCGTGACCAGCATTAGCATCCCAGGGCCCCGCTCGATTTTGCGCGGCGTGCCCTGGCTGGCCCTGCTGCTATTGGCGGCCGTGCTGGTCTGTGCCGTGGCCGGGTACTGGATTGCGCCGTCCGACCCGAACGACATGGACTTAGGTGCGTCCTTCCAACCGCCGGTGTGGCAGGCGGCGGGCAATTGGGATCACCTGTTGGGTACGGACAATCTGGGGCACGACATCCTCAGCCGCATCATCGCCGGCTCACGCGTTTCGGTCGTGGTGGCGTTCTACGCCATCGTGCTGTCGGGTGCGATCGGCGGGCTGGCGGGGATGATCAGCGGCTATGTTGGCGGCTGGGTGGACGCGGCGATCATGCGGCTAGTGGAGATCCAGCTCTCCATCCCCTCCGTCGCACTGGCCTTGATCCTAGCCGCGGCGCTATCCCCCGGACTGACCACCGTGGTTGTGGTGATCGTGCTGACGTACTGGACCTGGTACGCCCGCATCATCCGCGGCGAGGTGCTGTCGCTGCGGCGGCGGGATTACGTGCTGCTGGCACAGGTCGCCGGCGTGAGCACCTTCACGGTGTTCCGCCGCCATTTGCTGCCGAATGTCGGCAACACGCTGCTGGTGCTGGCCAGCCTTCAGGTGGGCCAGGTGATCCTGTTCGAGGCGTCGCTGTCCTTCCTCGGCCTGGGCATCCAGCAGCCCGACGTGTCATGGGGCCTGATGCTGTCGGACGCGCGGCAATATATCACGAACGCCCCCTGGGCCATCACTCTGCCCGGGATCGCCATCATGCTCACTTGCCTCGCGGCCAACATGGTGGGCGACTGGCTGCGCGACCTGCTCGATCCGAAGCTGCGCCAGTTATGACGGCGCTGCTCGAAGTGCAGGGCTTGCAGACCCACCTCCATCTCCGCCGCGGCGTGTTGCGCGCAGTAGACGGCGTGGATCTGCGCGTGGAGGAGGGGCAGACGCTAGGCCTGGTCGGCGAATCTGGCTCTGGTAAGACGATGACCGGGCTGTCCCTGTTGCGCCTGCTGCCCAAACCCGCCGGACGCATCGTCGGCGGCAGCGTGCGGCTGGATGGCGAGGAACTGACCACCCTGTCCGAACACGCCATGGCCCGCGCTATCCGAGGCCGCCGCATCGCCATGGTGGCGCAGGACCCGATGACGGCGCTGAACCCGGTGTTCAGCATCGGCGACCAGGTGGCGCAGCCTTTCCGCAACAGCTCACCGCTCCGCGGCCCGGGCCTCTGGAGCGCGGTGACCGGCATGCTGCGCCGAGTGCGGATCCCTTCGCCGGAGCACCGGCTGGGCCAATACCCGCACCAATTCTCCGGCGGCCAGCGCCAGCGCATCGCTACGGCCATGGCGGTGGCGCCCTCCCCCCGCCTGCTGATCGCAGACGAACCCACCACCGCGCTGGACGTGACGGTGCAGGCGCAGGTGATCGGCCTGCTGCGCGACATCCAGGCGGAAACGCGGGCCGGCATCATCCTGATCACCCACGATCTGGGCGTCGCCGCCAGTCTGTGCCACCGCATCGCCGTCATGTACGCCGGCCGCGTGATCGAGGACGGGTCGGTACGCGACATCTATCACCGCCCGGCGCATCCCTACACGCGCGCGCTGCTGGCCGCGATCCCGCGCATCGGCAGCCGTAATCGCCGGCTGACCGCGATCCCGGGGCAACCGCCCTCGCTGCTGTCACCGTCCACCGGCTGCCGCTTCGCCCCACGCTGTCGCGACCGGATGGCGGTGTGCGACGAATACCCGCCGACGCTGCCGGCCGGCGCCGGCCACAGCGCCGCTTGCTGGTTGTTGCGCGCCTGATGCTGCAAATGCAGGGGCTGACCAAGCATTACGGCGCGGTTCGGGCGGTGCAGGATGTCAGCCTGGAAGTGCCCGGGCGCGGCACGCTGGCGCTGGTGGGCGAATCCGGCTGCGGCAAGACCACGCTGACCCGGCTGGTGCTGCGCCTGGAACGCCCCACCGCTGGTCGTATCCTGTTCGAGGGCAAGGACGTGGCGGGGCTGTCCGGCACCGCCCTTAAAACGTTCCGGCGCGGCGTGGGCGCGGTGTTCCAGGATCCGTATGCCTCGCTTAACCCCCGGCTGCGTATCGCCACCATCATCGCCGAACCGATCCTGGCCCACGAGCGCCCGGGCGCCGCCGCGCTGAAGGAGCGGATACGCACCGTGCTGGACATCGTCGGCCTGCCGCCCGAGTCCGCACAGCTGTATCCGCACGAATTTTCCGGCGGGCAGCGGCAGCGTGTGGCGATCGCCCGTGCGTTGGCATTGCGCCCCCGCCTGATGGTGCTGGACGAGCCGGTCTCCGCCCTGGACGTGTCGATCCGCGCCCAAGTACTAAACCTGCTGGCCGACATCCAAGACGAGTTCGGATTGTCTTATCTCATCGTGGCGCATGACCTGGCGTTGGTGGAGCATATCAGCACCGCCGTCGCCGTGATCTATCTCGGCCGCGTGGTGGAAAGCGGCCCGACCGGATCGGTGTTCGCCGCCCCCGCGCATCCCTACACGCAAGCGCTGCTCGCCGCCGTGCCGCATCCCGATCCGGACCGTCCGCTACCCAATGCCCCGGTGCTGGGGGAGGTCGGCAGCGCGATGGCGGTGCCGCCGGGTTGCGCGTTCCACCCCCGCTGCCCGCACGTCATGCCAATCTGCCGCGAGGTGCTGCCCAGCGCGCGCCCGGCCGGCCCCGGGCATGTCGCCTCTTGCCACTTGCTGCCGGAACAAGCCGCATGACCCTGTCCACCGTGTTGATCGCCAACCGCGGCGAAGTCGCGATCCGGATTGCGCGGGCCTGTGCCGATCTTGGGCTCCGCTCCGTCGCGATCGCGGGGGCGGACGACGCCGGGTCGCTGCATCTCCGCAGGGCGGACCAGGCCTGGACGCTGCCGGGCCGCGGCGTACCTGCCTACCTAGACATTGCTGCGGTGATCGCGGCGGCGATGGCCACCGGTTGCGACGCGGTGCATCCCGGCTACGGCCTGTTGAGCGAGAATGCCGCCTTTGCCACGGCCTGTGCGGAAGCGGGCTTGGTGTTCGTCGGCCCGTCACCCGAGACGCTCGCACTGTTCGGCGACAAGACCCAGGCGCGGCGCTTGGCCGCGTCGCACGACGTACCGGTGCCCCGCGGCACAGCGGGCGCCACCACCCTGGAGGAGGCACGCGCCTTTTTCGCCACGCTCGGCGGTGGCGCGATGGTGAAAGCCGTCTCCGGCGGCGGCGGCCGGGGCATGCGCGTCGTCACGGACGAGCGATCTTTGGCGGAGGCATGGCCTCGCTGCGAGTCGGAGGCGCGGGCCGCGTTCGGTTCCGGCGCGCTGTATCTCGAGCAGTTGGTGGAGTCGGCCCGGCACGTCGAAGTGCAGGTGATCGGTGACGGACGGGTCGTGACGCAGCTCGGCGAGCGCGACTGCACCATCCAGCGCCGACACCAGAAATTGATGGAGGTCGCACCCAGCCCCACATTGCCGCAAGCCACGCGCCAAGCACTGGCGGCGGCCGCCGTGCGGATGGCGCAAGCCACGCAGTATCGCGGCCTGGGCACGTTCGAATTCCTGGTGGACGCCACCGATCCGGCGCGTTTCGTGTTCATCGAGGCGAACCCCCGCCTCCAGGTCGAACACACGGTAACGGAGGAAGTGTTCGGCGTGGATCTCGTGCAGGCGCAGTTGCGCGTCGCCGGCGGCGCCAGCCTTGCCGAGATCGGATTTGCGCAATCCGACATCCCACCGCCGCGCGGCTTCGCCATCCAATTGCGCGTCAATATGGAGGTGATGCAGCCAGACGGCAGTGCGCTGCCCAGCGGCGGCGTGCTGTCCGTGTATGAACCGCCGGCCGGACCCGGCGTGCGCGTCGACGGGTTCGGCTATGCCGGGTATCGCACCAGCCCCTCCTTCGACAGCCTGCTGGCCAAGCTGATCGTGCGCACACCGTCCGGCGGCTACGCGGCAGCGGTGGGGCGTACGAGGCGCGCCGCGGCGGAGTTCCGCATCGCCGGGGTGCCGACCAATCTCGGGTTCTTGCAGGCGATGCTGGACCAGCCGGACGTGATCGCCGACCAGGTGACCACGCGGTGGCTGGACGGCCACGCTGCCGCCATCATGGCGCACATCCCCGCCGGACAAGCGCTGGAGGCGGCCCAGGATGTGCTTAGGCCGACCGAAGCAGCGCCGGAGGA
>CAXTVQ010000115.1:0-3056 GCA_964247705.1 uncultured Acetobacteraceae bacterium
TCCGCGACCCGGCCCTCGTTGACGAACATCGCCGCCTGGCTCTCCCGCACCGTCAGGGACGAGCCGGTCTGGATCGCGTGCCCCGCGGTCGGGTAGCGCCAGGCCAGCACGCCGGGCCCGTCTTCCGTCCATTGCAAGGCATCGATGAACTGGCTGGAAATCAGGCCCATCAGGCTCATGGCGGTTCCGTGTGGCAACGTCTTCCCGCACGCTAGACCGTTTCGTCGTCCTTGTGGAGCGTCCCTTGAGCGTAAGAGCCCGACGGGGCAGGCTGCGGATCGCGCCGGAACAGGCGCGGAATCGTGGGAAGGCGTCTGCCATGCAAGTGCCACCGGATGCGATTGCCGGCGACCGGCGGCCGATCGCGGCCCGCGGTCTGCGGCCCGTGGTGGCGGTGTCCGAGTGGCTGGTCCGCCGGGGCGCGTCGCCGAACGGGATCTCCGTCGCCGGCGCCATCGCCGCCTGCCTCGCGAGCTTCGCTTTCGCGCTCACGCGGCAAGTGCCCGGCGCCGCTCATCCGCTCTGGCTGCTTGGAGCGGCACTGGTGCAGGCCCGGCTGATGGCCAACCTGCTCGACGGCATGGTGGCGATCGGGCGCGGCGTCGCCTCCGCGACCGGCGAGTTGTTCAACGAGGTGCCGGACCGCGTGTCGGACACCGCCGTGCTCGTGGGGCTCGGCTGGGCGGCAGGGCAGCTTGCGCTCGGCCTCGGCGCCGCCCTGGCCGCGATGGCGACCGCCTATGTCCGGGCGATCGGCAAGGGGCTGGGACAGCCCAGCGACTTCTCCGGCCCGATGGCCAAGCAGCAGCGCATGGCGTGGGTCACCGCCCTCGCCGTCGCCTGCACGGTGCTGCCGGCGGGGTGGGTCGCCGCATGGCCGGGGATCACGCTCTGGATCGTGACAGGGGGTGCGCTGTTCACCGCGGCCCGGCGGCTCGCGCACGTCGCGCGGGCGCTGCGGCGATGACGGCCGCCTTCGCCCATCCGGCGACGCGGGGCATCGTGATCGCGGCGGCCGTCGTGCTGCTGCTGGCCGTCCTCGTCATCGCCGGGCTCGCCGCCACGCGCCGGGCGTCCCCGGCGCTGGTGCGGGAGCTGTGGCTGCGCACCGGGTCGTGGGCGGTGCTGCTGCCGCTGATGCTGGGGCCGGTGCTGCTGGGTCGGGTGTGGACGATCGGGCTGGTCACCGTCTTGGGCCTGCTGTGCCTGCGCGAATACGACCGGGCGACCGGGCTGTTCCGCGAGACGCCGGTCACCGGCACGATCATGCTCGGCGTGCTGGCGATGAACGCGGCGGCACTCGATGCCTGGTATGGGCTGTTCATGGCACTGATCCCGCTCACCGTCGGCGTGCTGGCGATCGTGTCCATCCCGCTGGACCGGCCTGCGGGCTACGTGCAGCGCACCGGTCTGGCGATCTTCGCCTTCATGCTGTTCGGCGCCGGGCTGGCGCATCTGGGCTACATGGCCAACGACCGCGACTACCGGCCCATCGTGCTCATGCTGCTGACCACGGTCGCGCTGAACGACGTGTTCGCCTTCACCTTCGGCAAGCTGATCGGCGGGCGCAAGCTGCTGCCTGCGACCAGCCCGAACAAGACGCTGTCCGGCGCGGTGGGCGCCCTGCTGTTGACGTCGGTGCTGGTGGCGCTGATCGCCTCCACCATCTTCAGCGGAACCGTGCTGGACCATTGGGTACTGCTGCTCGGCCTGGGCGCCATCGTCAGCATCGGCGGGCAGGCGGGCGATCTGATGCTGTCCAGCATCAAGCGAGACCTGGGCATCAAGGACATGGGGGTTGTCATTCCCGGGCATGGCGGGATGCTCGACCGGTTCAACTCGATCCTGCTCGTGGCGCCGGCCGCCTTCCACTACATCGGCTATTTCGTCGGGTTCGGCCTCGACCAACCCGTGCGGATCTACACCGGATGACCGACTGGCAGCTTCGCCCGGCGCGCGACCACGGCCTGACCCTGCGCCAGCGCCTCCGCAGCTCCAGCCGCGAACCCGGCCTGGGCGGCCATCTGCTGGGCTTCGTCTGGCGCGGACTGGTGCGCGGCTACCTGTTCGCGGTGCACCGCCTGACCGTCACGGGGCGCGAGCACCTGCCCAGCCCGCCTTTCGTGCTGGTGGCGAACCATTCGAGCCATCTGGACGCGCTGACGCTCGCGGCGGCCTTGCCGTACCGTCTGGCGCGCCGGGCCTTCGCGCTGGCGGCGGGGGACACGTTCTTCACGTCGTTGCCCGGCGCCGCCTTCGCCGCCTACGCCATCAACGCCCTGCCGGTCTGGCGCAAGCAGACCACCGAGGCCGATATCGATGCATGGCGCGCGCGGCTGCTGGAGGACGGCGCGGTGCTGATCCTGTTCCCGGAGGGTACCCGCAGCCGGACCGGCGCCATCGGGCGCTTCCGCCCCGGCATCGGCACGTTGGTGGCCGGCCATCCGATCCCGGTCGTGCCGTGCTTCCTCGCCGGCGCCCATGCCGCCTGGCCGCCCGGCCGCCGCCTGCCGCGGCCAGGCCGCCTGCACCTCACCATCGGCCCCGCCCTCCGGTTCGCCGACCTGCCGGCTGGCCGCGCGGGCACCATCGTGGTGGCCGAAGCTTGCGAGACGGCCGTACGTGCGCTGATGCCATAGCGCGCGCGGCCATCCTTTGTCGCTGGCAAGCCCCGGCCAGCATGATAGGGTCACGGTAAACCGGCCGGTGGGCGGCGGCGGAGGCACGATGCGGAGGCTGGCCGGGCTTGATCCTCGGGTTTGGCAGATCGGCGTCCTGGCCGCCCTGCTCGCGGCACAACTCGGCTGGCTCGATTTCGGCGCCAGCGCCTGGCAAGCGGCCGTGACGATCGGGTCCACCCTCGCGACGGAGGCGCTCGCCTGCCGCGTGCTGGCCCGGCGCTACGATTGGCGCAGCCCGCTGATCACGGGGCTGTCGCTGTCATTGCTGCTGAGATCCCACGACCCGGCGGTGTGGGCGCTGGCCGGCGTGGCGGCGATCGGCTCCAAATACCTGATCCGGGTGGGTGGCAAGCACCTGTTCAATCCCGCCTGCTT
>CAXTVQ010000115.1:3156-9463 GCA_964247705.1 uncultured Acetobacteraceae bacterium
GCGCTGCTGGTGTTCGGCCTGTTCATGGTGACCGACCCGCGCACCACCCCGGACAGTCGCCTTGGCCGCATGCTGTTCGCCGCTCTCGTGGCAGGCGCCGCCTATGCGCTGCAGTTTGGCTGGCAAATGCGGGAGGGGCTGTTCTACGCACTCGCCCTCGCGGCCCCGCTGGTGCCGCTGCTCGACCGGCTTGCCCGCCACCCTATCACCCCGGAGACCGCATCATGCCGCTTGGCCGCCTCGCCCTCCTCGCCACCGCCGCGCTGATCGGCGCCAGTTCCGCCGCCTGGGCGTTCTGCGGCTTCTATGTCGCGAGCACGGACGAGCCGCTCACCAACAAGGCGTCCCGCGTGGTGCTGGTGCACGACCGGCAGCAGACGGTGGTGACGATGGCGAGCGACGTGCACGGCGACCCGCGGCAATTCGCCCTGGTGATCCCCGTGCCGACCGTGGTGCAGCGCGACCAGGTACGGATCGTGAAGCCGCAGACGGTCGAGCACCTGGCGGAATACACCAAGCCGCGCCTGGTGGAGTATTACGACCCCAACCCGTGCTCCCCGCCCGTGCCGCCCCCGATGATGATGGCCATGCCGGCCCCGGCCCGGGGCGCGCCCGTGCGCAAGTCGCAGGTGACGGTGGAGGCGGCGTTCTCCGTCGCGGAATACGACATCAAGGTGCTGTCCGCGCAAGAAGGCGGCGCGCTGGTCGCCTGGCTGAATGCCAACGGATACCGCATGCCCGCGGGGACGGCGCCGGTGGTGGGCAGCTACCTGCGCCAGGGCATGCATTTCTTCGTGGCCCGCGTGAACCTGGACCGCATGGCGGACAACCCGAGCGGCTTCCTGCGGCCGATCCGGGTCACCTACAAGACGCCGAAATTCGCCCTGCCGATCCGGCTGGGGACGGTGAATGCCGCGGGGCCGCAGGATATGATCGTCATGGCGCTGACGCGCACCGGGCGTGTCGAGGTCACCAACTACCAGACGGCCAAGATGCCGACCGGCGTGGATGTGCCGGAGTACATCGGTGGCCGCTTCGGCGCATTCTACGACGCCCTGTTCGACCGCCAGGTGCAGGCGCATAACGGGCGCGCCGTGTTCGAGGAATACGCCTGGCCGGTCTCGGCCAACGCCGCGCTGTGCGACCCGTGCTCGGCCCCGCCGCTCGGCGCGGACACGCTGAGCGAGGTGGGGGCAAACTGGGGCGAGGGCGCATCCGGCTTCATCACCCGGCTGCACGTGCGCTACGACCGGGCACACTTCCCGGAAGACCTGCAATTCCAGGAGACGCCCGACACCGAACAGTATCAGGCGCGCTACGTCATCAACCACCATCTGTCGCCAGCCGCCATGGCCGCCTGCGCATCGGCTGCCTCGTATCGGCGGGAGTTGCCGCAGCGTTGGGCTGCCGAGCAGGCGAACGTCGTGCGGCTGACCGGGTGGGAGCCAGCGTCCGTCGCCGACGCGATGCAGGCCGAGCGGACCGGCGCCCCGCGTCCGTGATGGCGGATGCGGCGGCGGACTGGGTGGGCGGGCTGTACGATGGCCTGCTGGCCGACATGCTGCTGCGCCGTGACCCAGCGGAGGCGGAACTCGCCTTCCTGACCCGCGAACTCGGGCTGCGGGCCGGCAGCCGGGTGCTTGACCAAGGCTGCGGCATCGGCTCGCTCGCCCTCCCGCTGGGCCGTGCCGGGGCATACGTGGTCGGCGTGGACCAGGCGGCTGCCTACGTGGCCGAAGCACGCGACGCCGCCGTCACCGCCGGGATCGCGGCCGAGTTCCGCGCCGCGGATGCGCGTGACTTCGTCCCCGACGAGCCGGTCGATGCCGCCATCAGTTGGTGGACGAGCTGGGGCCACGCGCCCGACGACGCGGGCAACCTCGCAATGTTGCGCCGGGTGTGGGAGGCGTTGGTGCCCGGCGGCGTGTTCGCGCTGGACACCATGAACGTGCCCGGTGTGCTGCACGGCTTCCAGCCGGAAACCAACCTGGTTCGCACGGTGGCGCGTCTGGGCGGCGCCGTTCGCCTGCAGCGCCTGAGCGAGGTCGATGCCCGAACCGGCACGTTGCTGAAGCAGTGGATCTATCATCTGCCAAATGGGCGCGTGGTGCGGCACTCCTCCGCGATGCGGCTGTACATGCCCTGGCAGGTGGCCACCCTGCTACGGGAGGCGGGCTTCGCCGACATCCGGCTGCTGGGCTCGCTCGCCGGGGAGCCGGTGGTGCTCGGCAGCCAACGCCTGATCGTTCTTGCCAGGGCGCCACGATGATCGAACCGGTCCTGCCGGCCAGCAACGCCGCGGCGCGCGCCGCCCTCTATGGCGGGACGGTGTTCAAGCTTGGCCCGACCGACGCTTCGCGCGCGCTGGCCGATGCCGTGCTGGCGTTGTTGCGGGCCGAACTGGGCGGTGCCGGCGAGCGCACCCGCTCGGCGTCCCTGGCGCCGGCCACGTTGTTCGCCTGCATCGGCCGGGTGCGCCGCGCCTTGTTCACCGAGCCGCGCTGGCACGACGCAGTGCGGGCGGTGATCGGGTCATTGGGCTTCTCGCCCGCGGACTACGCCTTCGATCCGCTGCGGCTACGCACCGTGCTGAGCGCGGGGCACCACGTGGCGGCGGCTGCCCCCGTCTATATCGGCCACCGCGACACCTGGTACGCCCATCCGCAAAACGCTCTCACCTGGTGGATCCCGCTCGACGACCTGGCGGCGGCGGAGACCTTCGAGTTCTATCCGGACATGTTCGCGACCCCCGTCGCCAACGATTCCGAGATCTTCGACTATGACGCCTGGGTGCGCGATGGGTGGGACCTCAAGATCGGCTGGCAGAACAGCCAGGCCGCCGGATACGCACGCTACCCGGCGAGCCAGGCCGAGCACGGCGCCCTGCATGCGGAAGGCTTCGCGTGCGCCAAGGCCGAGACCCTGATCTTCGCAGCGGCGCACCTCCACCGCACCCTGCCGCAAACCACTGGCCGGACGCGCTTCAGCCTGGATTTCCGTATCGCGCATCTCGATGACCACCGCCGTGGCCTCGGCGCACCGAACGTGGACAACCGGTCCCGCGGGTCCGCCGTGCCCGACTACACGCAGCCTATCCGATAGACCGCTGCCCTGGGCGGAGCGCTTGCCCAAGGGCCACCGCGCGGTCCTGCTTGTCGGCGAACCCGCCGCGGACGATCTCGTATGGCAGGCCACGGCGCTCCGCTTCCGCCACCAGCAGGTCCCAGAAGCGCTGCCGGGTTTCGGGCGCCGCGGGATCGGCAGCGACGTCGCGATGCGTGTCGGCGACCCACGGCGTGTCCGGCGTGAAGAACCAGCGCTGCCACGGTGCCCGCGCTTCCTCTTCGGCGAATAGCGCCTCGATCCGCGCATCGCTGCGTCCGTACAGGAAGCGGCCCCAGACCAGCGTCGTCAGCAGGGAGGTGTCCGCGATCAATGCCTGGTGTGCCACCAGCTCCAGGCTGCGCACCGCCGCGCGGTGGCCGAGGGCGATCGTCAGCAGATCGGGCTCGGTGAACGTCCTTCCCTGCCGCACGCTCTGCTCGATGAAGCACTTCGCCCATTCCGGTGCATAGGTGAACCCTAACCCGGCCGCGACGGCGCTGGCGGTGGTCGACTTGCCGGTCGACTCCGGGCCCTCGACCGCGACGCGGGCCAGATACGGCCCGCGGGCGTGCGGCAGCATGCGGCCCCACAGCGCCCACGGGTCGGCGCGGATCGCGGTGGCGCAGAGTGGGATCGCTTCCCGCGTGATGTCGAGCGGCAGCAGCGTGCAGCCGACTGCTTGCGCCAGCGGCACGCCATAGTCCACGGCGCAGGCCAGCGCATCGGGCACCCCGCCGCACGCGACCCGCAGCGTGTCGCGCCAGAAGCTCCAGAAGGCCGGGTGGTCTTGCGGCTGCTGCGGCGTCGGCTCCGGCAGGGCCACTACCGTGACCGGCAGGCCGGCACAGTCCTGCCGCAACGCCGCCGCGCGGTCTGCCGCGTCCGGCCACTCGCCGGCGACCCGGTCCACCACGACGGTCACCCGCTCGCACATCGCGCAGGCGAAGCGGATCAGGTGCGCGTGCCCGAGATGCGCCGGCATGAACTTGCCCAGCACCAAGCCATGGCCGTATCCGCGATCCGTCATGCGCCCGCCTGCTCCTGGCTCGCCAGCATGGACCGGATCACGCCGGGCAATAGATCGCGCGGCGGGGGTGGCGAGTCCTGCGCCGGCTCGGCTGATACGAAGCGGCGCAGCGTCGATTGGAATAGATCCACGTTGAGCACGGGCGACGCCACCGCGTCCTCGGCCAGGAAGCCGCTCTTGTCGAACGCCGACCGGAGCAAGGCGCGATCCATCCGCGGCAGCGACCTGAGCCGGCCGAGCCAATCCTTCATGCGACAGCGCGGGAAGCGGCCACGCACAGCCTCAATCGCTGCAATCGTTTCACTGAGTTGGGCCGCTTCCGGGTTGGCCCAATGCCGCCAGCACGGCGCCCCGGTGCGGGCCAGCCGGATCGCCGCACGGGCGGCGCCCCCCACGGGCGTCAGGTCCACGGCAGCCCGCTCCGCTTGGTCCGGCACGGCACCCACCCGGCTCAGTGCGCGGAGGAAGGCCGGTGCAAAATGCAGCGGCGGGAACGGCGCCCCTGCCTCAGGCACGAGCAAGCCGTATCGAACCACCTGCCACCGCACATCGTTCGTCCGAAGCAGCGCCATCTCGGCGGCCGCCTTGGTTTGCGCGTAGCCGCCGTGCAGCCATAGATCGTGGCGTTCCGGCAGCCCCGTCTCGGCATCCGCGTGCGCGCTGTTCGAGCTCACGAAGACGGACAGGGTGGAGGCGAGCTGGACCAGGGCGCCATCCCGCCGGGCCAGCGCGATAGAGGCGCCGAGACCGTCCAGGTTCACCGGCGCCAGCGCGCTCCATCCCGCAAGCGCGTGCACCGTCGCCGCCAGATGGAAGATGGTCCGGGCGCGCGGGATGCGGCTCATCCATTCCTGGCCAGGCTGCGTGATGTCGGCCGCGACCAGGACCAGCCGCGGCGAGCCTGGCTGCACCCCTTGCCGGAAGATCGCTTCCGGCCGGCGGGACACCACGACCACCGGCGCGTCCCCCCGGCTCGGCCAGGAGCTGTGCTGCGATCCGCGCCCCAGGAACCCGGCCCCGCCCAGCAGCACGCTGGCCGTGCCTTCGCCGGCCGGCGGCGACCGGTGCGTCCAACAGGCGGCCACCTCGGCTGCTCGCCGTGCGATATCGGCGGTGCTCATCGCGTCGCCCTTGAGCCGCGCCGGCACGAGGTCGGCCGGTGACCATCGCGGCTCCGACCAGCACGTCATGCGCCGGCCAAGCTGCTGCGGACGGCGGCGAGGTCGGTCTTGCCGTTCGGCAGCAACGGCCAGTCGGCCACCACCACGGCCCGGCGCGGCGTCAACCCAGCCCCGAGCTGCCCCGCGATGGCGGCCAGCACCGCGCCGGGCGCCATGCCGGACCGGCCGCCGAGTGCCAGCACCAGCCCACGCTCGCCCGGCAGGCAGGCACACGGCCCGTCCCAGCATGCGTCGGCCACGGCCTCGATCTCCTCCGGGCACACCAGCCGGCCGTTCAGCTTGAGCTGCCGATCGCGGCGGCCCAGCCACACCAGGTACCCGTCGCTCCACCGCGCGATGTCGCCGGTGCGATGGATGCGCTGGCCGTCCCAATGGCCGAACCGCGCCGCCTCCAGCTCCGGCGCATCGAGGTAACCGGTCGCGATGGCGTCCCCCGCGAGCCAGATCTCTCCCGTGGCGCTCTCGGGCGCGCCGGCGGGAGCGAGCACGGTGGCATTGAACGCTTCCGCATCGCCCGGCCCGGCGGCAGGCACGCGCGGCAAAACCCGGAACACGCCCTGCTCCGTTGCGAGCAGCACCCTCTGGTGCGGCAGCGGGCGGCCGAGTTCGCCATCCCGCCATCCCGGCCCGGCACGGGCCATCATGGCGCACACCGCCGCCTCGGTCGGGCCATAGGCCTGCAGCGCGAGGCTCGCCCGGCCCCAGCGCTCCGCCGTTGCCGGGTCGCACCGCTCGCCGCCGAAGATCAACGCCTTCAGGCCCAGCGCGTCCGGTGGCACGAGGCGGAGCAGCGACGGCGCCAGATCGGCCCGGGCCGCCGCGTGGCGGGCGATGCAGGCGGCCAGGGAGCGCCACCACGTCTGCTCCTCCCGGAACACCAGCAGCGGCGCGGTGCCGAGCAGGGCGCAGAAGATGTCCGACAAGCTGGCATCGAAGCCTGGATTGAGCGCCCAGACTGACGGCGCGGTCGCGTCCGGCCCGGCGCCATCCGTGC
>CAXTVQ010000116.1:0-9160 GCA_964247705.1 uncultured Acetobacteraceae bacterium
CGCAGGCGTCGACATGTTCGACATCGGGCAGGTCGCCTGCGAGTTCGGTGACGGTGCGCTGATCATCGACTGACGGCGCCCCTACCACCAGCAGCTCGTCGCGTTCGCCACCCGCATGGCGCCGCTTCCAGGGCAGGCTGGCGAAGAACAGGCTACCCGTATCCGTTGTTACGCCGGAATGCACGGCCACGATGTAGACGATCCCGCAACCGACATGATCAGAATACGCGAGCGCGGCGTCTGTATCAGGCGGCAACGGCGCCCAGCGCCTTCGGGTTAATGGAGTGAAACCTGTTGACGCCTGAGCTGCCGCAGTCGAACAGCCGTGATCACCATAATGACGGTAGCGCCGATCGCCGCTCCGACGAGGATCGGGCTGAGCCAACCCAACCACGCCAGCGGACCCATTAGGTAAAGTGCGTCGTCCGGATCGAATCCCCATCGGCCGGAGTAGGCCCGCGTATCGGGTGGGCTGCGTCGTTCGAGCCACTCGGAGAATGTGCCGCACAGCACTATGGACGTGGCCGCGGTCACGCCCAGCGGAATAGACCAGGAGCCAAGCCAGCTCTGCCGCAAGCCAACGCCGATGGCGGCGAAGAACAGCCCGTTGACCAGGGTGTCGGTGTAGTAGTCGTAGATGTGGCCGCCGGAGCTCATCAACTTGCCGAGCCGCGCCAGTTCACCGTCGGCGCGATCCAGGAAGGCGGAGGCGAGCCACAATAAGCCGCCCCAGACAGTGGCGGCGTGGCTATCAACGGCGAAGCAGAGGCAGGCCGCCAGTCCCGTCAAAAGCCGCAGTGTGGTGAGGTGGTTCGGACGGATGCGCGTGCCGATCATCGGCCGCACCAAGGGCCGGGCCATCAGATGAGTCCAGGAATCGCCACTCATGAAGATACCCCAAGGGTTGGCCGCGCGCTCGAACGAGCCTGCCGAACGCTGAGCAAACGCAAGATCACCAAGCCGGGGACGCCGAGCACGACCTCCCGCAGGCGTTTCATCAGCGACAGCGCAATGGCCACCTCGGGCGAGAGCTTGAAGGCCTGGCAGACCAAGATGTACCCTCCTTCCTGAACGCCCAGGGCGCTGGGCACGACGAACCCGGCCGCCTTCAAGGCTTGCCCCAGGCTCTCAATCACAAGACCGTCGCCGAGGCTGGCGTCGTGGCCGATGAAGTGCAGCGCCAGGCACACCTCCACGCCGCCCAGCAGCCACGAGATGCTGTGCCAGCCCATCGCCATCAGCACGCAGCGCGGCCGACGGTAGCAGCCCAGCAACGCTCTGTGCAGTCCCTCCACCTGGGCCGTTCCTGCCCAGCCCAAGGTCCGGCCGAGCCGCATCAGCGCCTTCTCGAACACCAGGGCCAAGCCGAACCATTGAGCGCCTAGAAAGCCTGCCGCGATCAGCAGCGCGATTAGCACAAAGCTCCACACATAGCTGACCAGACCACCGTCGCCGACGGTGTGCAGCAGCAAACCGAGCCCGAGGAGTGTGAACAGGATCTGTGTCACCATCTCAATCGTCAGATCCGCCACTGTGCCTGCGATGGCGGGGGCGAGCGGGACGGCGCGGCGCTGCAACAGCCGGGCGACCACGAACTCACCGCCGATCTGCGCCACCGGTAGAAGATTGTTCACGGCCTCGCGGATCCAGCGCAGAACGCAGAAGAAGCCGAACGACGGGCGTTCGGTCATCGGTCCGGCGATTTCGCGCCAGGCTGCGGCGGAGAACACGATCTGCACGAAATGGAACACGATCACGGCCGAGATCCCGCCCACTCCGGCCTGGCCAAGCAGGTCCAGAATGCGGCTCAGTCCGTAACTGGCCAGCAGCCACACCGAGAGCCCAAACCCGGCGAACCCGGCAATCAACAGGCTGAGCCTCATCGTTCCCGATCCTGGCGCGGAGCCGCAAAGTGCGATACGGCGACATGATGCAAGACGAAACGACGACTCTGCTGCTGACACCGGGTCCGCTGACCACCTCCGCCCTCACGCGGGCGGCGCTGGACCGAGATTGGGGCTCGCGGGACGGCGCTTTCATTGCGTTGTCGGAGAGCATCCGGGCGCGATTGGCCGCCCTGGCCGGGGTGGGCGAGACGCATGTGGCGGTGCCGATCCAGGGCAGCGGGACCTTCGCGGTGGAGGCGGCGATCGGTTCGCTGGTGCCGCGCGACGGCAAGCTGCTGGTGCTGGTCAACGGCTCCTACGGTCGCCGCATCGTCGACATGGCGCGCCGTCTCGGGCGTTTGGGCGGCGTATTGGAGGTAGGCGAGGACGAGGTGATCGATACCGCCGCCACCGCCGCCGCGCTGGACGCGGACCCGTCGCTCACCGATGTGGCACTGGTGCACTGCGAGACTACCAGCGGCCTGCTGAACCCGCTCGGGCCGATCGCCGATGCTGTCCGAAACGCCGGTCGCCGCCTGATCGTGGACGCGATGAGTTCCTTCGGCGCCGTGCCGATCGACGGGGCTGCGACGCCGTTCACCGCCTTGGTCGGGTCGGCCAACAAGGGGTTGGAGGGGGTGCCCGGCCTTGGGTTCGTCATTGCCCAAACCGCCCATCTGGTTCGGTGCGAGGGCAATAGCGTCAGCCTGAGCTTGGATTTGTGGGAGCAGTGGCGTGGGTTCGAAACCACACGGCAATGGCGCTTCACTCCGCCGGTGCAGGTAACAGCCGCCCTGTCCGCGGCACTTGACCAGCTCGACGCCGAGGGCGGGATCGCGGCCCGGCATGCCCGATACCAGAATAACTGCGATCTGCTGGTGCAGGGCATGCGCGGGCACGGCTTCGGCACGTACATCGACTCGGGAATTCAAGCACCCGTCATCGTCACGTTCCGCATCCCGCCCGGCGGCTGGTTCTCGTTCGAGCGCTTCTACAACTTCTTGGCTGACCGGGGCGTGGTAATCTATCCGGGCAAGTTGACGCGGGAACCGAGCTTTCGCATTGGTTGCATCGGCTCCATCGACCCGTCGGACATGTCGCGCGCGCTGGCGGCCATTGACGCCTTTATGGCTGAGCATGGGCCGGATCAGGTTGCATGCTGACGCAGGAAATCTCGAAAGCGCTGGGCCACCTCATGCGGCGCGATAGTCGGTCGGCCTAGATTTTTGAGCGAGCCCGGGCGGATGCGCACATGAAGCAGGACGGGACCCGTCGACCTCAATGCCTGGGCAAAAGCCATGTCGAAGCTGGCGGTGCTGTCGCAGGTGAAGGCGCTCGTGTAGCCGCACGCCAAGGCCACTCCGGCGAAATCCACGACGGGAGACACCGTGGCCTGGCCGCCTGTCGAGTCGTGCACGCCATTGTCCAGCAACACGTGCAACAAGCTCGGCGGTTGATAGGCGCCGATCGTGGCGAGCGCACCGAGTTTCATCAGCGCCGCCCCGTCCCCGTCCAGCACCACGGTGCGCCGCCCCGTGGTCAGGGCCACACCCAACCCCATCGGGGCCGCGCAGCCCATCGAGCCCACCTGATACAGGTGCTGCTCGCGGTCTTGCAGGGTGAACAGTTCGCGACCTGCCTTGCCGGTCGTGACAATCACCGGCACGTCGCCGGGCAGGGTGGCCAGCACACGCTCCAGGATGGCGATCCGGGCCGGACGTTCGCCACCCTCCGCAAGCTCGATCCGCTGGCCAGCTGGCGGCGGGACGCGAGCGGGCTCGGCCAGGTCTTCCTCGCGCAGGCTGTCCTTGGCCATGACAAGAGCGAACGGCAGCCCCGTCCGTGCCATCGACGCCTGGGCAGCCTCAAGGGTTGGCAGCAGCTCGGCGACATGGGTGGGAAAGGGGCGGTGCTCCAACTCCATCGTCGTCAGCAGCGTTTGGGTTATCCGGCCCATCAACTCGTGCTGCGGTTCGTCCTGCAGCCCGGGCTGGCCACGCCACGTCACGATCAGAAGAGTGGGAATGCGGAACGGCGTGTTCAGCGACGTCAGAGGGTTCACTGCGTTGCCGAGGCCGGAGTTCTGGCACATCACCACGGTCTGCCGCCCCGCAAGCCAGGCACCGGCCGCAATTGCCACCGCCTCGCCCTCGCTGGCCGCACCGACGTAGTGCAGCGCTGGGTCACTGGCGACTCGGTTGATCAACGGCGTGAGGAAGGAGCACGGTACGCCAGTGTAGAAATCGACGCCGCTGCGCACGGCGGCCTGCACGAAGGTCGGCGTGTCCAGCATCAGGAGAAGTTCCGCGCGGCCGCCAGGTCGGTCGCTGTGTCCACGTCCAGCCAATGGCCGTTGATGTAATGCACTGCGACTCCGCCCCTGCCGATGAGCCGTTGCAGCAGCGCCGGGATGTCCGCCTGCGCCAGGACGCCCTCGGCCTTCATAGCGGACAGTTCCTCGCGCACCCGTTCCGTGCCCTTGGCGCTCAGGTGCAGCAGCCCGATCCACTCGCCGCTGACCGCATCGGGCCGCGGATCCATGCCGGTCAGCAGGACCGGCGTCTCATCCAGGTAGCTGACGGTGTCCTGCCGGTCCGCGGCAACGAGGTCGCGCGGGTTGGCGGTGGTTCGCTTGCTGGCATCGACCACGATGGTCACGTCGGCGGCGGAGGTGAGCAGGCCCTCCAGGATAAAGCGGCGGAACAGCACGTCGCCATACACCACGACCGCTTCCCCGAGCAGGCGCGGCAGCGCGCAGGCAAGCGAGGCGGCCTCGCCAGTCTCGGCGAACGCATGGTTGTCCACAACGCCGAAGCCGTCCGGCAGGATCTTCTCGCGGCAGTAGCCGCGCACCACCGTCACGTCGCCGACTCCGCCCTCGTTCAGCGTGCCCAGCAAGCGGTGCAGCAACGGCTTGCCGCGCACGTCCAGCATGCATTTCGGCAATTCGGCAGTCGCGTCGCCCAGCGCTGCCCCGCGTGACGCCGCCAACACCACCCCGTGCACGCTGCGGCTCACCGGAAGGTAGCGTTGGCTCGCTTCCTCTAGCTCGTCGTTGCCGGTCAACTTGAAGATCTCACGCACGCTGGTAAGACGATCTTCCACGTCCAGCAGCGACTGGGCGGCAGCGATGCTGCGCGCCGTCTCCCTCATGGCGGAGATCGACGCGCGCACAAGGTGGTTCGCCCAGATGATGGTGGAAACGCCAACGTGCCGGAAAGTATCGGTCGGCGTGGCATAGTACATCGTGGGCACGACCACGACCGGGCAGCGCCCGTCCCAGCGGGCCATGAACCCGGTGATTTCGGCAGCGTCCTTGCGCTTGGAGTGCACCAGGATCGCGTCCGCTCCGGCGGCGTGATAGGCCTCGGCCCGGCGCAGCGCCTGGTCCATGGAGTGGCCGGAGATCAGCGCCTCCGTGCGGGCGACGATGGAAAATTTCTCGTCGGTCTGCGCGTCCTTGCCTGCACGGATGCGGCCGCAGAACTCCGCCGTGTCGGCAAGCTCCTGGCGCTCCCCCAGGAACGAGTTGGTCTTGGGGAACAGCTTGTCCTCGAGGCACACACCGGCGATGCCGCGTTCCCCCAGCTTACGCACCAGACGGCGCACGTTGTTGAAGTTCCCGTAGCCGGTGTCGCCGTCCACAAGGATCGGCAGCGTGCTGGCATCGGCCATGAACTCGAGCACATCCAGCACCTGCGTCCAAGACGCCTCGTTGTTGTCGCGCAGGCCCAGGGCTGCGGAAATGGACAAGCCGGACGCCCAGATGCCCGCGAACCCCGCTTCCTCGACGATCTTAGCCGACAGGCCGCTATGCGCCTCCATGAGAAAGCTGAGGTCGGGTGAGTCCAGCAGGGCTCTGAGCCTTGCGGGCCGGGATGTCACAGGCAGGCGCCGGTCTTGCCGGATTATCCCTTCTTGCAGGGCCACGAGATTGTCTGGCACGTTTGTCGGCTCTCCATGCTAGCTGACCGTTCGGTCAGCCCACTTCAATAGCCATCAGAAGACACCGACACAATGATGTCACAAAACAACGAGCCCAGTCCGCACGCGGTGATACTCGCTGCTGGCGTCGGTCGGCGGCTTGGGCCGCACGGCATCGAGTCGCCGAAAGTGATGCTGGCGTTCGATGGCATCAGTCTGCTGGCCCGTCATCTCCGGATCCTGCGGCGAAGCGGGGTGTCCGAAGTCACTATCGTCGTCGGCTACGCCGCCGACCAGATCCGTGCGGCGTTGCCTGGACTGTCCGAGGGATTGACTGTGCACACGCTTGAGAATCCCGACTTTCGGGAGGGTAGCGTCGTTTCGCTCTGGACCGCGCGGGACGTGTTGCGAAGCGGTGCGCCGATCCTCCTGATGGACGGCGACGTGTTGTACGACCACCGGCTGATGATACGGTTGTTGGCCAGCAGCCGCTCTGATTCCCTGTTGTTGGACCGTGAGATCGAGCCCGGGGACGAGCCCGTCAAGCTGTGCGTCCGCGACGGTGCGATTGTCGACTTCCGCAAGAAGCCTACCGAGGCGCACGACTTCTACGGCGAGTCAGTCGGCTTCTTCCGTTTCACCCGCTATACCGCCGCCGAGCTGGCTAACCGCGCCGACGACTACGTCAGCTCCGGCCAGCGCGCCATGGAATACGAAGAACCCATCCGGGACATGATCATGCAGAGTGCGCCGGACCGGTTCGGGTTCGAGGACATCACCGGGCTGCCATGGACCGAGATCGATTTCCCGGAGGATGTCGCGAAAGCCGCCGCGCTCTTGCCGCAGCTTGCCGCGTGAGCGTCGCCCTACAGCCTACCGGTGCCGTGGGCAACCGAAGCCCGACCGCGGCTGAACGGAAGATGATGGAGTGCGACGGCTACCTTGTCGTACCCCGGTTCTTCGATGCGCGACAGACGGCCGACCTGCTGCGATGGACCGAGTCGCTGGAGCAGGCGCCTGAGCGTCCCGGCCAGCACTGGGTCTATCACGAGGACAGTCTGACAGAGCCGGGTCGCCGGGTGATCCAGCGGATCGAGAACTTCTGCCCCTATCACGAGGGCTTCGACGCCATCGTGCGCAATGGCGCCCTGTCGTCCTGGGCGGCGGCGCTGATGGGTGGCCCAGTCGTGTTGTTCAAGGACAAAATCAACTTCAAGATGCCGGGTGGCCCCGGTTTCACGGCGCACCAGGACCAACAGGCCGGATGGACCCGCTACGCCCCGCTCTTCGTGACCGCGATGGTCACCCTTGACGCCGCGACATTGGAGAATGGCTGCCTGGAGATGGTACCCGGGCGGCATCGGGAGGGTTTGATCGGCGAGGAGTGGAGCCCGCTCGATGAGACCGGGCTGGGACTGCACGCGATACCCACGGCGCCCGGGGACGTCATCTTGTTCGACAGCTACGCCCCGCACGCCTCGAAGCCGAACTTCACCGACCGGCCGCGGCGGATTTTATACCTGACATACAATCTGGCCAGTGAGGGAGATCACCGGGCGCAGTATTACGCCGACAAGCACGCCGCCTTCCCCCCCGACGTCGAGCGGGACGGCAGCACGACCTACGTCTTCCGGGTTTAGTCCACGAGCGTGAGTGAGCGGCGGCCCGATACGCTTGCGCGGGCGGGAGAACGCCACCCCTTCACAATACGCTGGGTTAGCGTGCTGTCGCCCTGTCGTGTAGCTGCTGTCCACCATCTGGCTGCAAGCGAGAACGATCGCGTCCATGCGGATCATGATGGGCCTGGTGGCCGCCGGATGTTGCGCGGTGGTCGAGCAGACTTTGCTGTAGGCCGCGTGCGTGCTGCTGTTCGGGCCGCTTCGCTCGACCGGTCCGATGGTGCAATCGGTCAACGGCTTGCGCCATAGTCAACGACTCCACGAAGCTGTTCCGCCTCCGATTTGCACGGCCCCGGAGAGTTTGCCCTGCGGTCTCGCGAACCGCTTGGACGGCGTTGGCGCGGGCCAGAATGCATTCCAGATTTCTGGAAACGTCATCGGCCCAAGATCAGGGGTGCCTTCCAGGCCGAGAAAGGCCAAAGTGCTGGCCGTGCTGGCGATTGACCGCCGGGCGGTCGAAGCCGAGTTGACCGGGCGTGGAGTTCGCATAATCGTCAGTGCGGTGCGCAAATAGGACGGAACTGTTGTGTTGACAGATTGCAGAGCGGGATTTCGCTGGCGGATTGCGGTAGCCGGGGCAGGGCTCATGGCCTCGGCTGCGCTGATGGCCGGGTGCGCGCCCAAGCCGACGACGCCCGGAGAAGTCGCCGACTACAACGAGAACAACGATCCGCTTGAGCCGACCAACCGCAAGCTGTTTGCGGTGAACGAGGCGGTGGATCGCAACGTGCTTCACCCGGTGGCCAGCGGCTACAAGGACGTGGCTCCGGCAGATGTTCGCACTCATGTGCATAACGTACTCTCGAACTTGGGAAACCCGGCGCAGTTCGCCAACGACGTGTTGCAGGGCAAGCCGCGAAAGGCTGGCAACACGTTCATGCGGCTGGTCCTCAACACGACGGTGGGTGTCGGCGGCGTATTCGACGTTGCGACCGGCTTGGGTTTTCCCGATCACGACACTGATTTCGGTCTCACCCTGGCAATCTGGGGCGTGCCGAATGGGCCCTACTTGTTTCTGCCCTTACTCGGGCCGAGCAGCCCACGGGACGGGATCGGCTACGGAATCAACACCACGCTCGACCCATTCACCTGGCTCAGCTTCGGTGGCAGTGCCACACTTGGCTACGCAAGGTTTGGAGTCGGCGCCGTTGACAGCCGTGCACGCCTGCTCGACGACACCGATGCGATTACAAAGACGGCTCTCGACCCGTATGCCAGCTATCGCAGCCTCTACCAGCAGCACCGGGTGAGCGCCGTCGAGGATGGACGCGTTGACCTGCCAGCTACGGTGCCGAACTGGTATTCCAGCCGTCAGGCCGCATCGAACCCGGCGCCGCCGCAGACAACCATGCCGGATATCGGTCCCATGATTGCGCCGCCGCCGTCCTTAGCCCCGTAGCGTTCTGGCCGCCCGGTCCGGAGCTGACAGGTGAAAGAGTGGCCTCGAAGGGAATTTCGTTCTCTGGCAAGTCACCTTGCAGAGTTCGCCTGGTCTGTTCCCAGACACGAGCAAATGCGCCTTTGTCCGCCATGGATCTTAGGACGTCCATTGGCGGCGATTGGACACTGTCTTGCAGCTGACGCAGCTTTGTGAATCGGCCGGTGCCCAGCCATCCTCTGTCCGAGTAGCGTCCGGCGGCGCCCCGTGGTCTCTGCAAACGTCTCCTGCAG
>CAXTVQ010000117.1:0-9122 GCA_964247705.1 uncultured Acetobacteraceae bacterium
CCGACGGGCGGCCCGATCGCCATTGCGGGCGCGTTCAACCTGTCCACCGTGACCACGCTCGACCTGGAAAGCGGCGGCGCGATCACCGAGACGGGCGCGGGTGCGATCGGCGTCGCAACGCTGACCGGTTCGGGGACGAGCGTCACCCTCGGTGGCCCCAATCAGATCGGTTCACTCGGCAACTTCACAGCCAACTCGTTCGCGCTCTCGGTAGTCGGCAACTTGACCCTGACAGGCGCGCTCGCGGCTCCGGCCGGCGTCTCGCTTGCCGCGACCGGCGCCATCACGCAACCGTCCGGCAGCATAACGACCGCGAGCCTTGGCGGAGCGGCCGCGTCCGCCACCCTGAACAGCACCGGCAATCGGATCGCCACCCTGACTGGCTTCACCACCACGGGTGATCTATCACTGTTCGACGGTTCGAGCCTGACCGTGAGCGCTCCGGTCACTTCGAGCACGGTCGCCCTGGCGTCGCTCGGCGCTCTGACGCTGAACAGCAGCATCAGCGGCGGCACTGTGGTGCTCAACGCCAATGGCGGCATCGTCGAAACCGGGGCGGGCCGGTTGGCCGCTACCACGCTGACCGGATCCGGCGCCTCGGCCAGCCTGACCGGACCCAACCAGGTAGCCAACCTGGGTAATTTCCAAACCAACACCGGCTTCGCCCTGAACACGACGCAACCACTCGCCGTGGGTGGGACCGTCACGGACGGCCAGAGTATCGCACTGACCACACCCGGCGCCCTCAACGTCACCGGCTTGCTGTCCGTGCCCGGCACAGTGACCACACCCGGCGTTCTGACCCTCGGCGCGACCGGGCCTATCACGCTTGCCGGCACGATCGATGCCGGCACGCTGTCGTTGCCATCCCCGGACAGCGTCACGCAGACGGGCGGGACCGTGGCGCTGACCTCACTGAGCGGGACGGTGCACGGCCAACTCACGCTTGGCACCAAAGGGCTCGCCAACGTCGCTGGTGTCAGCAACTTGACCGCTTCAACTGGCCTCACCTTGCTGGATGCGAGCAACCTGACCCTGTCAGGCAATTTGGCTGCACCTAACATCGCTATCACCGCCACCGGTCAGCTCACCCTTGCCGGCGGCGCGATCGACACGAATGGATTACCGGCGTCGCAGCAGCTTGGTGCGACCCCCTCGTCGCCCGGTTCCTACCTTCAGGTGCTGGCAAACACGGGTGGCACGGCGACTTTGGCTCAGACCAGCACCACGACCGTCGCGCCGTTCTCGGGTACGGCGTCCGCGCTCCGGTTCGACTTGCCGGCCACGGGAGGTACGCTTACGTTCAACGCGCTCAATGCACCCGCGACCGACCTCGTACTCAATCTCGGCAACGGCACAGCCAGCGGCAGCCTGACCGTCCAGAGCCTGACCGTGCTTGGCGCGGGTGGCTCCGCCGCGTTCACCGGCCAGGTCGCCAACCGTACCGGATCCGACGCCGCGGAGGCTTCCCGGATCTCACCGTTCGTGAACCAGGTCTACACCCTGAACAACTGCGCCATTGGCGGATCGGGCTGCTCCGCGCAGAACGCACTGATCTCCACGCTCACCGCCAGCGTGGCGGCCAGCCTGCAGGCGTCGAGCGTGATCCGGCCGGATATCCTGACCCTGGACGTGCTGGACCTGTCCGTGACCCGCGACCGCGACGATCCGACCTTGCTGCTGCCGAACATCTCCGACCGGGATTACTGAGCTGTGCGACCGCTTAGGATTGTGCTACTCGCCGCCGCGTTCCTCGCGGGGTGCGCCGGGCCGCCGCCAAGCGCCTATGTCGGGAACAACTCCAAGGCTGTTGGCGGTGGTGTTGGGCTCGGACGCAATGGCTCGGGCGAGGCCTGCACGCAACAGGCCGGCGGGTCGGGTGCGGATATCTTCTGCGGAACCTGGGACCAGCCGAGCGGCCATGTTGCCAAGTCCGACGGGAGTGCGGCCGATCTCCGCCAGGTCGCGGTGTCGAGCCGCTGGCGCAATGCGCTAGACAACCGCTTCGAGTGCGGTGAGCCCGCACCGACCATGATCCTGGGCAACGCACCGGCGCTGCTGCTGAACTGCACGCGCAAGGTCGGCGGCTGGCCGCAGGCGGGGTTGGTCGCGGCCGTGGACGGGCAGGTGTATGTGGCTGACGGGATCCTCCCCGCGTTGCCGGTGCTGGAGCGCTCGATCGGGGTGCTCTCGGGCCGGGTGAGTGCGGAGGCGGCCCCTGCCATGGCACCGGGCCAGGCCGATGCGCTGCTCGCCTCCCGGCTGGCCGCCCAGGCCTTCAGCGCGGGCGACATCGGTCAGTATCAGCAATTGATGCTGGCTGGCTCCCGAGCAAACCTGGCCGAAAGCTTCGTCGCGGCCGAACGCGCCTACAGGGCCGCGTACGACCTGCAACGCAAGGCGCTCGGGGCGGCCGATCCGAACACGGCTATCCCGCTGATGCTGGTGGCACTGCAGTTGTCCGACGAAGGCCGCACGGCGGAGGCGGACGATGCGTTCTCCAACGCAGCCCGGCTGCTGCCGAAGGCCGCGGACGCGACGGCGTTGCCACGCTTGCAGCATTACCGCGGCCTCAACGCGCTGAACGAGAACAAACCTGCCGAGGCGCTGCCCCTGCTGAAGGCGGCCGAGGCCGGCTACGCCACGCTGCTGCCGCCCGACATGCTGGCGCTGCGCCCGCCGCGCACCCAAGGCCCGATCGCGGTGTCGCGGCGTGAGGGCGGGTCTCTCACCGAGACTTCGTCGGACAGCATGTTGCTCGAGCCGGATCAGCAGACCGCGTTGATCGGCGTGATCGAGACGCGGCGCTACGAGGCGATTACCCTGCGCGAACTGGGGCGCTCGGACGAGGCGAAGGCGATGATCCGCTCGGCCGAGGCGCTGTCCGCCGCCCGCGGGCTGCAACAGCGCGACCTGACGGCGAGGCTGTACCGGACGGCGTCGATCGTGGACGACGTCGCCGAGCGCGGCAGCGGCTACGACTTCATGCTGCGCGCCTCGCGTGACTTCGCGTTGGCCCAGCCCGGCACCCGGCCGTTGGCGCAAACCCTGTTCCTGCGGGCGGACCAGGAACTGCAGTCCGGTTCGGTCGGCAGCGCGCTCGACCTATGCCGGCAAGGCGCCGCCCTCCTGCGGGAGATCAAGGCAGGCACGTCGATCGAGCTGCTGCTGCCGTGCCTCTCCACCTACGCGGCCCAAGCGGACCGGCAGCCAGCGCAACGCCAGGCGTTGCTGGCGGAGATGTTCGCCGCCTCGCAACTGGTGCAGGGCAGCATCACCGTCCAGCAGATCGCCCAGGCCTCCGCGCGTTTGAGCGAGAGTGCCAAGGATCCGCGGATCGGCGCCGCCATCCGCCGGCAGCAGGACGCAAGCCTGGCCTTGGCGGAGATCCAGCGCCGGTTCGACGCGGCCACACAACAAAGCGGTGGCGCAAGGGGCGGTGAGGCGCTCTCGGCGGACGAACTCGCAAAACAGGTCGCCGCAGCGCAGACCACGCTCGCCGACGCCGACGCGGCCTTGCAGGCGGCCTCCCCGAACTATGGACAATTGGTGCAGGAGGTGGTGCCGGCGCAGGATGTGCTCACAGCGCTCAGGCCGGGCGAAGCGTTCGTCTCGATGGCGCTGGCGCCTCAGAGCGGCTGGATGTTCCTGCTGCGTGACGGCCAGATTTCAGTGGCGCCGGCCAAGGCGGGCAGCATCGCCATCGCGGCCCTGGTGACGCGTGTCCGCACCACGATCGAGCCGACCGGCAACACGCCGCCTGCCTTCGATATCGCGTCGTCGCAGGCGATCTACGCCGATACGCTCGGGCAATTGGCGCCGGGTATGGATGGGCTGACGTCGCTGGTCGTGGCTCCGGAGGGATCGCTGCTGTCGCTCCCGTTCGCGTTGCTGCTGACGGGCCCAGCGACCCAGGATAGCCTTGCCACGGCGCCCTGGCTGATCCAGAAGGTCGCGGTCTCCCATGTGCCCGCGCCGGCCAACTTCGTCTCGTTGCGCCGGGTTGCGGCTATCTCGCGCGCGACGCAGCCCTGGTTCGGGTTCGGTGATTTCCGCCCGGTGACCGTTCGGCAGGCCGAGCAGACGTTTCCATCCGCCTCGTGCCAGGACAGTGCCAAGCTGTTCGCCGGGTTGCCGCCGCTGCCCTTCGCCGGGCGGGAGCTCGAGGCGTCGCGGCTGCTTCTGGGCGGCTCGCCGGCCGACAGCCTCGAGGGCGCAGCATTCAACACGCCCCGGGTGATGCAGCAGGATCTGCATCCTTACCGTGTGCTGCATTTCGCGACGCACGCGCTGCTGCCGAGCGACCTGCGTTGCCAGACCGAGCCCGCCATTGTCACCTCCGACCCGCCTGGCGCGCAGAATGCCGACGGGGCTCTGCTGACTTCGTCCGACATCACCGCCATGCAACTCGATGCCGACGTGGTCATCCTCTCCGCCTGCAACTCGGGCGGGCCGAATGGCGAGACCTCCGGCGAAAGCCTCTCGGGCCTGGCGCGCGCCTTCTTCTATGCCGGCGCCCGGGCGCTCATGGTCACCCACTGGTCCGTGAATGACCAGGCAACCGCCTACCTGGTGGCGGGCACGCTCAAGCGCATCGGCAGCGATCATCTGGGAGTGGCCGAAGCGCTTCGGCAGGCGCAGCTTTCCATGCTGGCCGGGGCAGGGCACACTCTACCGGCCAGCATCGCGCACCCGTTCTACTGGGCGCCATTCGCGCTCGTGGGCGAGGGAGGCGGGCGGGCGTTGGCCGCGGATCAAGGCTCCAACCGGATACAGTCGCAGCTATGAGCGCCACCCAGCCCTCCAGCCTCGGCAAATACGAGATCCGCGGGACGCTGGGCAAAGGCGCAATGGGCACCGTGTTCGACGGTTGGGACCCGGTGATCGACCGCCGGGTCGCGATCAAGACGGTCCGGCTGCCGGATGCGGAGGATGAGGAAGCGGTCGAAGGGCTGGCCCGGTTCAAGCGCGAGGCGCAGGCCGCCGGGCGGCTGACCCACCCGAACATCGTCGGTGTGTTCGATTACGGCGAGACCGACGAGATCGCCTTCATCGTGATGGAGTTCGTCGAGGGCCGCTCCCTGAAGGAGGTATTGGGCGCCGGGGAGCGCATGGCCGTATCCGATGTGGTGGCGCTGATGGAGGACGTACTCGCCGGGCTGACCTACAGCCACAGCCGGGGCGTGGTGCACCGCGACATCAAGCCCGCCAACATCATGCTGACCGGGGAGGGGCGGGCGAAGATTGCCGATTTCGGCATCGCGCGGATCGAAGCCAGCAGCATGACCCAGGCAGGCACGGTGATGGGCACCCCCGCCTACATGTCGCCCGAACAGTTCATAGGGCAGGTGGTTGATCAGCGGACGGACATCTACTCCTGTGGCGTGATGCTGTACCAGTTGCTGACCGGGGATCGCCCGTTCGAAGGCAGCATGACGGCGATCATGCACAAGGCGATGACCACCACGCCGCCGAAGCCGTCCGACCTTGCGGTGACCAGCCCGCCTAGCCTGGACGGCGTGGTTGCGCGCGCGATGGCCCGCCGCCCGGAGGACCGTTACGGCTCGGCGGCGGAGTTCTCTCAGGCGCTCCGAACGGCGCCGGCCGAAGCTGAACCGCCGGCGGGGGACGAAACGATCGTTGGGCTGCCGGCGCAGCCGGTGCGGCCGCCTGCGGTGGCAGCGTCGTCCACCGCCACCGTGGGCACTGCCCGGCCCACTGGCGTCACGAGGAGCAGCAGCAAGGGTGCTGTCGTCGCCGGCGGAGGTGTCGCCGTCGCAGCCATTGCCGGGGCGGCCCTGTGGTTCCTTCTGCCAGGGACCCCGGCCGCGCCGACGCCGCCCACCTCCGCCTCGTCACAACTGGCCGCTACAGTGCCGCCGGCGGTCGTTCCGCCCTCTCCGCCCCTGGTGGCATCGCAAGTCCAGCCGGCACCCGCGCAAGCGTCTGCCCCGACAATGCATGAGGCGTCACTGGCGCAACCGGCAGCTCCGGTATCACCGCCGGTACCCGCAACCGTTTACACCCCGCCCGTGCCGGTTGCACCGGTTCCAAACGCACTGCAGCCGGCGCCGTCCCCCGCGAGTCAGCCGGTCCAGCCGGGCCCGTCGGTGGCTGAGCGGGCGCCAGCCACGCCGTCATCCCTGCCGGCGCCCCCGTCCGTCGCCGTCCCAACCTCCGCCGTTCCAGCGTCCGTTGCACCAGGGCCGGCCGCGCGTTCGCCGGCCGTGGTGCTTGCGGCACTCACCGGCGCGTTGCCGACCGTGCGGTGCAGCTTGTCCCATGCCGCGATCGGAGCGGATGGGGCCGTCATGCTGACAGGGGTCAGCGGCAAGGGGCGGCCGGAGGAGGATCTGCAGCACGCCGCAAGTGCCGCCGACCCGGATGGCTTGCCCGTCAAGATCCAGACCTTCGACGGCCCGTACTGCCCGGCACTCGACGTGCTGCGCCCGTATGCCGACCTGCCCGGCCGCGTTGGGCTAGACCTGGTGCAGGCCGGTGGCACGGCCAGCCTGCACGACAACGAGGTCATCGCGCTCAGTTTGACGATGCCGGGTTTCGCCGGCTACCTGCAGGTCGCCTACCTACAGCACGATGCGACGGTCTCGCCGCTGGTGCCGGGACCGGGCTACCCGGCGCAGACGTTTCTCGCGCGTGAGAAAATCGATCTCGGCAAGCCGCGGGCCGATTTCGAGGGCTGGCATGTCGGGCCTCCATTCGGCACGGACATGATCGTCGCGGTGGCTAGTACTGCACCGCTGTTCTCGCGACCGCTGCCGGACTCCGAGCCGCTCGCCTCCTACCTGTCCACGCTGCAGACGGCGATCGAGGCGTTGCGCCGGCGTGGGGGCAGCGCCGCCGCGACCGCCCTCGTGCTGGAGACCCGGCCGAACCCCTGACGGTACGCCGCCGCCTGGGCGCCCGCACCGGATCGACCCGGGCTGGGCCGGGTAAGATGGGCCCGGGCAGGGTGGGCGTGGCGCTGGTTTCGTTGCGCAACCAGCAGGAGGGCATATTGGTGGCGAAGCTTTGCCGGATTTCCGCCAAACGCGCCGGTGCAATGCCGAGCTTCGCCATATCGAAGAACCGTGCGTCCGGCGTGTACATCATGTAGGCCTGCATCTCGTTGACGATGAGGTCCTCGATGGCTGGGTCATAGCCATCATCGGCGAGGTAGCGGCGGAAGCGGGTGCGTTCTGCGTCCGTCAGCACGGTGTTCCAGACACTGTGCACGTAGCGGTTATAGGCGGCATTGGTGAAGTATTCGCCGTGTGAGAGTTCGTGGTGGAGGATCACGGCGCGGGCAACGGCGTCCACCTCGTTGGCGGCGTCGGCACGTGGCAGGGTGATCAATGCCCCGGCGCCGAACGGTTCGCTGGCGGCCCGTGCCAGGATGCGGCGGAGCGCCTCCTCGTCGGCATCGAGTTTGATCCCCTCCGCATCGGCGAGCTTGAAGAATCGGGCGACGTCGGCGGTACGATAGTCATGGCCGTAATAGTACGTGTCGGGCGTGGCTCCACTCGCCTTGATTGCGGCAGCCAGCTCGACATCGGTCAGCACGCGGTCGTGCGGCACGCCGGCCTTCTCGGCCCAGGCGGCAACCCGGTTGAGCATGCGGCCCTGTTCGGCCAAAGTGGGGAAATCCAGCACCAAGATGGCCGGGTTGGGTGCAAAACGGCGTAACGTGAGATCGACCGGGCTTTCCACCTGGAGGTCCGCCTCGGTTGCTTCCGGGATGAGCGGCAGGGCTGGCGATAGCAGAGCAGGCGGTGGTAGGGCGGATGGGCTCCGCAGCAGCACGATGGCGCCGGCTGCGCCCACCGCCAGCAGGACAGCGCCGAGCAGGACACCACCGAGAACGGCTGGCACGGAACCCCGTCGGCGCCCTTTTGGGCGCAGGATGACAGTGTCGTCCGGGTTGCGCCTCATGCGCTCCCTGCATGCCCCGCTGGGTGCCTGTGCGTCAGGCGCCGAGGTTGATGACCTGGACGCGCCGGTTGCGCGGCTCTGGCGTGTTCGCCTGGGTCTGGATCAACAGCCCGTCCTCGCCCATGCCGGCCGCCTCCAGACGGGACGGGTCGATGTTGAACTTATTGACGAGGAAGCTGACCACCGCTTCCGCCCGTCGCGCGGACAAGGATTTGTTCGCTTCCGGCGATCCCACCGTATCGGTGTGACCTTCGATGCGGAAATGGTAGTTGCGCAGGGTGTCGCTCGATAGCGCCCGCCCGAGTTCGGACAGCGTCCGGACCGCAGCCGGCGTCAGTTCCGACGAATTGGTCGTGAATTGGACGGTGAGGTTCACGGACGGAGCACCGCCTGTCGAGGCAGCGACGGAAGGCGCCGGCGCAGTGGCCCGTTGCGCGGCTCCGTGGGGGATAGCCGCCGTGCGCGGCTGGCTCGGCGCAGGCGTCGCGGCCGGTGCTGGCTCACTACTCGGCGCGATCGGCCGAATGCCGCGAGTGCCGCTTGTCATACCGGCAGCAGGCCGCAGCGAGTTGATGATGGAGTCGGCCGAAGGATTGCCTTGCGCGTGTCCGGGTGTCGTCCAAGCCAGTACAAGTACAGCGAGCAAGCCGGTTGTGCGCAGCGAAAAGGAGGGCATGTCGGGTTCGCTCCGATTGTCGTTGCCGGAGTGTGGCGTTTGCACCGGCGCTTGTCTAACCACCATTCTCTTTTTCGAGCGCATCGAACGCCTGGGGCAAACCAGCCGGCGAGAACGGGAGGGCGATGGTGCGGCCGCTGGCATCGGCGAAGGTGATCCGCGCCGGGTCAGTCCAGCCGCGCACGCGCCGCATCATCTCGTCGGTCAGGATGCCTTCCGCCATGCAGCCGCCGGGCAGGCAGCGGCGCCAAGCCAGCGCAACCACTGCTGGCTCGCCGTCATGCGCCGGAAGCAGCGTGGGGGCAGCGGTGAAGGACACGCTCGGCGGTACGAGGATCGTCAGATGCAGAGGTTGCCCCTTGGCGACGCGGCCGATCGCGACCTGGGCCACCGTGTGCTCTTGGCTACTGATGCTCTGCACGACCTCGCAGATCTGGGCGGTGGAGCTGGTGTGGCTGCAGCGCAGCGTCCAATCGGCGAAGGTCGCCGTGGTCTGTTGCGGCACGGCGGACGCCGC
>CAXTVQ010000118.1:0-5239 GCA_964247705.1 uncultured Acetobacteraceae bacterium
CCGGTCATCACGGGCAATGAACAATCGCCCATGTCAACGATCGGCTCGAAACTATCCGGCAACTACGGCGCATACGGCCGCTTCGACAGCCAGTCCAGATCGGGCAGTTGGGAAATGTTCACCGATCGGCACCTGATGGCAGTCTGGGCTGTAGCGGGGCTCGGCCTGCTGACCGGCGTGCATCTGCTGGCCAAGAAGCTGAAGATCTAGGCGGGGTGCAGCCATGAGCAGCCCGATCGAGGATTACGCCCTGCTGGGCGACGGCGAAACCGCAGCCCTACTCAACCGCAACGGCTCGATCGACTGGCTGTGCTGGCCACGGTTCGACGACGATGCATGCTTTGCGGCCCTCCTCGGCAACAGCGAGAACGGCCACTGGACGATTGCGCCGGCCGAACCCGTGACACAACGCCGTCGCCACTATCAAACCGACACGTTGGTGATGGAGACGGAGCTGGAGACGGAGGCAGGGGCCGTCCGCGTGATCGACTTCATGCCGATGCGCAAAGGAGCGTCCTCGCTGGTCCGCATCGTCGTCGGCGTGCGGGGCTCCGTTCGGATGCATTGCCAGATACGCTTGCGCTTCGACTACGGTGCATTGCCGCCCTGGTCCGAGTGCCACGGCGCCGACATGGTCGCCAAGGTCGGGCCGGACCTCGTGGTGCTGCGGGCGCCAGTGACGCTGAGCGTCCAAGCGCATGTGACGTCCGCCGAGTTCGACGTGTCGGCGGGCGACCGCCATGCCTTCGTGCTGAGTTATGGGGCGTCGCACGAAGCCCCGCCGGCGGCGGTCGATGCGGAGGCCGCTTTGGCGGCGACGCAAGCGTTCTGGCGGGGTTGGATCGGCCGCTTCGACGATGCGAAGACGGACTGGCCGGGTACGGTGCGCCGGTCGTTGATCACACTGAAAGCCCTGATCCACGCACCGACCGGCGGCCTGATTGCGGCGCCGACGACATCTCTGCCGGAAGCGCCCGGCGGCAAGATGAACTGGGACTACCGTTACTGCTGGCTGCGGGACGCCAGCTTCACGCTATGCGCATTGCTGAATGCCGGCTTCCACGTGGAAGCGACCGAATGGCGCAACTGGCTGCTGCGCGCCATCGCCGGGTCGCCGGAGCGGCTGCGGATCATGTACCGTGTCGATGGCTCGCGGCACCTATCGGAGTGGACGGTCGAGGCACTGCCGGGTTACCGCCATGCGCGCCCGGTGCGGATCGGCAATGCCGCATCGACACAGCACCAGATCGACGTGTTCGGCGAGGTGCTGGACGCACTGGACCTGGCGAGGCGCGGCGGCGTCGCGGCCACGGACCAGGAGATGGCCGTCGAGCGCGGGATCGTCGGGCATTTGGAGAAGGTTTGGAACACCGAGGGTTCCGGCGTGTGGGAAGCGCGCTCCGAACTCCGGCAATACACGTATTCGAAGGTAATGGCGTGGGTTGGGCTCGACCGGGTGCTTCGCCACCGGGGCGAGGACGTCAGCGGTGACGACGCCATGTTCGACCGGCTCCGCGTGTTGCGGCAGACCATCCACGATGAAGTTTGCCAGGAGGGTTGGAACGAGGGGCTTGGCACGTTCACCCAGCACTATGGCGGGCAGGCGATCGATGCCAGCCTGCTTCTGCTGCCGCTCGTGGGCTTTTTGCCAGCCGACGATCCCCGCATGGCCGCGACAATCGAGACGATCCAGCGCGAACTGTCCGAAGGCGGGTTGATCCGCCGCACCAAGGCAAAGGCGGAACCGCCGAACGAGGGCGCCTTCCTTGCCTGCTCGTGCTGGATGGCGGACTGCCTCAACATGCAGGGACGCAAGGATGAAGCCCGTGATCAGTTCGAGCGGGTTCTTGCCGTCGCCAACGACCTCGGCCTGCTGGCTGAGGAATACAATGTCCCGGGCAAACATCTGGCCGGCAACTTCCCGCAGGCCTTGACCCACTTGGCCATCATCAATACCGCCCTAGGCCTGTGCGGCCCCACCCTGCAACGCGGCGGCGGCTGAACTACGAACCGTCCGACATGCGAGAGCGCCCATGTCGTCGGCCGAAAGTCCAAGGTTTACGGCGCCGCGCCGTTCCGCCTGTGTGAAGGCCTTCACCGCCTTGCATCAGAGCGGCAGGGTATCGCCGGTCTGGTTTCGAGTGCGCTGGCCGAGAGAACAGCAACAGGCGGGGTAGGTCTCGTCACATCATTCTCTGCCGCAGGTTGAACAGCACGACCAGTGTGCCCGCCACCATCAGCGCCACGATGACACTCGAGAACACAATGAGTTGCAGGTCCGCCTGGGCTGAACGCTTGAAATCAATGTGGAGGAAGCAGCGGAAATGCACCAGCATCTGCAGCAAGCCCAGGCCCAGCAGGATGTAGAAAGCATCGCGCCCGTCGAACACGTGCAGGTAGACGAGGCCGAATGAGACGCAGGTAAGGAGCAGGGCCAACCCATAGCCGACGACATAGGTCAGCGTCTCGCGCTGCTCGGCTCGTGGCGACGTCATCGGATCAGCCCCTGGAGGTACACGACCGAAAAGATCGCGATCCAGATTATGTCCAGGAAATGCCAGAACAGGCTGAGGCGAATGAGGTTGACCTTGACCCGCAGGTCCCGCCCGAAGACTGCGACCTGCACCAGCATGACCGCCGTCCAGATCATGCCGATGGTGACGTGCAGACCGTGCATGCCGACGAGCACGAAGAAGGCGGACAGGAAGTCACTGCGGTCCGGCGTAGCGCCGTCTGCCGCCATGGTGACGAAATCATGCGCTTCCATGCCGAGAAAGCCGAGGCCGAGCAGGAATGTGGCTCCCAGCCAGAGCACCAAACGGCGGGAACGCGCATCTTGCTTCAGCGCGATGGACGCCATGCCGAAGGTGAAGGAGGAGGCGAGGAGGAGCATGGTCTCGGTGAAAGCGGACCCGATCTTGAACTCCTGCGCCGGGCCTGGAGCGCCGGCCGTGGCGTCCAGCGACGTGCCGTAGATGGCGAACAGCAGCGCGAACAGCACCGCGTCGCTCATCAGGAAGATCCAGAAGCCGAACACGTCGCTCTCGACATGCTCCCGCTTCTCGCGCGGGTCGTCCGCGAGGTTCAGCCCGGCATGGCGGAGTTGCGGCCCGCCTAGGCTGTCCATTGTGCGAGCCCCTCATTGCGTTCGGTTTGCTCGAGCTCGCGCGGAACCGGCGCCGCCGCATTTGCCTGCGCGAGCCACCGGCGATCGACCGCCTCCACGGTGGCTGCTGGCACGATTCGGGTCACGTCGCGCATGAAGGAGCGCACGATCACGGTGGCGACGATCACCGCGAGGAACAGGCCCGCCATCCACCAGATACGCCAGACCAGGCCGAAGCTCAGGGCGGCCGCGCCAAGGCCGATGATCACGCCGCAGGACGTCTCCTTCGGCAACTCGATGTCGCGGTAGTGGTCGGCGGGCTTGTAGGCGCCGCTATTGCGCTTGCGCCAGTAGAACGGGTCACGGCTGCCGACATGCGGGATCGTCGCGAAATTCCACTCCGGCGGCGGCGCCGCGACCGACCATTCCAGGCTCCGCGCGTCCCACGGATCGCCGACGCTCACGCGGTTGGCGTCACGGTCGCGAATGCTGACATAAAGTTGCATGAACAAGGTGGCGAGTGCCGCAAACAGCACGAAGGCGCCGCACAACGCGACCAGCAGCCAGGGGCGGAACGCCGGGTCGAACACCTCCTGCGTGCGCCGCGCCATGCCTGCAGCGCCCAGCACGTAGAGCGGCATGAAAGCCAGGTAGAAGCCGACCACCCAGCAAGCGACGGAGAGGCGGCCCAGGCGCTCGTTCAGCCGGAAGCCGAACGCCTTGGGAAACCAGTACATGTAGCCCGCGATCATTCCGTACAGCGTGCCGGGGATCAGCATGTTGTGGAAATGCGCCACCAGGAACAGCGTGTTGTGCATCATGTAGTCGAGCGGCGGCGTGGCCAGAATGATGCCGGTGAAGCCGCCGAGCACGAACGTCATCATGAAGGCGTTGGACAGCAGCATCGACGGGGTGAAGCGCACTTCGCCGCGGAACATGGTCCAGATCCAGTCGTAGATCTTCACTCCGGTCGGCACGCCGATCAGCATGGTGGCGATGCCGAACGCCGCGTTGACGTTGGCACTCTGCCCCATGGTGAAGAAGTGGTGCAGCCAGACCGTGAAGGAGAGCACGGCGATCGCGCACGTCGCCAGGACCAGCGAGGTGTAGCCGTAGAGCTCCTTGGACGAGAACGTGGAGATGACCTCGGAATACACACCGAACGCCGGCAGGACGACGATGTAGACCTCGGGGTGGCCGAACAGCCAGAACAGGTTGACGTAGTTCATCATGTTGCCGCCGAGATCGTCGGTGAAGAAGTGCATCCCGGCGTAGCGGTCGGCAGCCAGCAGCAACGTTGCCACGGTGAGCGCCGGCATGGCGAAGATCATCAGTATGGCGGTGCACAGCGATGTCCAGCAGAACAGCGGCATGCGCATCCAGGTCATGCCTGGCGCGCGCAGCTTGTAGATCGTGCAGGCGACGTTGATGCCCACGGCCGTGCTGCCGACGGAGGCAAGCGTCACCGCCCAGATCCAGTAATCCGGACCCACCCCGCCGCTGAACGACAACTCGGTATACGGCGGATAGCCACTCCAGCCGCCGGTGGAGAACTCCCCAACCACGAGTGAGGCCATCATCAACCCGGCGCCGCCCGCGGTAAGCCAGAGGCCGATGGCGTTGAAGTATGGGAACGCCATGTCGCGCGCGCCAATCTGCAATGGCACGACATAGTTGATCAGCCCGGTCAGGAACGGCATCGCCATGAAGAAGATCATGATGCTGCCATGGGTCGAAAAGAGCTGGGCGAAATGGTTCGGCTCGACAAACCCGGGCGCATTGACGGCGAACGCCTGCTGCGCGCGCATCAACACCGCCTCGATCAGCGCACGGCTCAGCATCACGCCGGCAATCACGACGTACATGATGCCGATTTTCTTGTGGTCGAGGCTGGTGAACCACTCGGTCCAGAGGTAACGCCATGCCCTGAGATATGTCAGCAAGGCCACCATCCCGACCGCCCCGATCACCACCACGGAACCTGCTCCCGCGCCGATGATCTCGCTGATGCTCGGGTCGCGCCAGGCGCGCACGAACGGCAGCGCGCCCCAGCTCAGGTTGCCGAGCAGCACGTGCCAGAGGTCGGGTTCGGTCATGGCAGGTTGCTTCCCATCGGCAAGGGGCGTGGTGGCA
>CAXTVQ010000118.1:5339-9114 GCA_964247705.1 uncultured Acetobacteraceae bacterium
GCGCCGGGGGCGTTCGCTGCGAAGTTCAACTGCGTCCGCATGCCCGCCATCGCGTAGATCTGTCCCGCCAGCCGCGGCATGAGCAAGGACTGCATCACGGTGCCACTGGTCAGGCTGAGATGCACCGGCTGGCCCGCCGGGATCACCAACTGGTTCACCGTCGCGACACCCTGGTCTGGGTAGATGAACAGCCACTTCCAATCCAGAGCCACCGCTTGGATCTCAATCGCCTGACCGGGCAGACTTTTGTAGGGATCGAGCCGGTGGGTGTCCCGCCAGAGAAACACCGCCAACACGACGACGATGATGATGGGCGGAATCCAAATCAGCCCCTCGAGCGGCCAGCTAAATGCCCATTGCGGCCGGTAAGCGCTGCGTGTGTTCGACAGACGGTAGTGCCAGGCGAACAACGGTACGAGTAACAGAACCGGCCCGATCACGAACAGCATGATCAGGCAGACCAGCAGGAACTCGCTTCTGGTCGCGGACGCAACGGGCCCGCCCGGAGACAGGAATCCGCGTTCGAAGACACCGCATCCGCTCAGGAAGAGACAAACGAGGGGAACAGCCCTCCGCAGTGAATGACCAACCAACGAGGCGTCTCCGGCCCTCACCGCGATGGTCAGGCTGCTTCAAAATACCCAAGTCTGAGCCGGTTGGCACCCCAAACTTCTGGCTTACGTCTTTGTAACGCACTCCATCCTGTGCAACAGGCCGGAGCCCGCCGGGAGTATGGGTGGCGACGCCAGCGAACGTTCGCAGGCTTGAGGTCGAACGCAGTCCGTTGAGTGCCACCAGCGACACGCGCCAGGCTTCCAGCTGCTTGAGCGTGGCCAGCAGGCCGGTCGTGCTGGTTCCTTGTAGATGCCGCTCGCTCCTCGTTGCATCTCGTTTGTCCCTCCCTCGGCACCCGGGTCGCCCGGACGATCATCGTGCCGGCATACTTACCGGTGGCGCTGCGCGGCAACTCGGCCTGCGTGCCCGGCGCGGGCAGCTTCGGGAACTACTCAGCCCGCGTAGCTGAGTGTTTTCCGATGGTTCCGCTGGAACACGTGGACAGAGATCATCGGGGTCAGAATTCATCCTCAGGAGGTTCGGTTTGCAAGCAATGGTGCTGACCAGGATCGGCGGTCCACTCGAATGGACGGAGTTGCCCGACAGGCAACCCGGTCCCGGCGAGGTCCGGATCAAAGTCACCGCCTGTGGTGTGTGCCGGACCGACTTGCATGTCCTCGACGGCGAGCTACCCGGCCGCAAACTGCCCATCATCCCGGGGCACGAGGTGGTCGGGCGGATCGATATGGTGGGCTCCGGTGATACATCCCTCTCTCTCGGGGAGCGGGTCGGCATTCCCTGGCTCGGGCACGTGTGCGGGGTATGCCGGTTTTGCCTGGAGGGGCGTGAGAACCTGTGTGACCATCCGCTGTTCACCGGCTTCACCCGGGATGGCGGGTTCGCCACCTCCGCCATCGTGGATATGCGTTTCGCCCTCCCGCTAGGCGAGGCCGGCGAGGACGTGGCGCTTGCCCCCCTCCTCTGCGCCGGGCTAATCGGCTGGCGATCGCTGGCGATCGCTGGTGATGCAAAGGTCCTGGGCCTGTATGGGTTCGGTGCTGCCGCCCACATCCTCGCCCAGGTCGCCAAGTGGCAGGGCCGCCAGGTCTACGCCTTCACCCGGCCGGGCGATGCAGCCAACCAGGCCTTCGCTCGCAGCCTGGGCGCCACCTGGGCGGGCGGATCGGATCAAATGCCTCCGGAGCCGCTCGACGCGGCGATCATCTTCGCAACCGCCGGGGATCTTGTCCCGCTGGCACTGAAGTCGCTTCGCAAGGGTGGCCGCCTCGTCTGCGCCGGTATCCACATGAGCGACATACCGAGCTTTGCCTACGAACTTCTCTGGGAGGAACGGCAGATCGTCTCCGTCGCGAACCTGACGCGGCAGGACGGCCTGGATTTCCTACGACTGGCGCCGGAGATCGGCATCGTCACGAGGACAAGTGCTTACCCGCTTGAGCAGGCCAACCAAGCCCTGGCCGATTTGCGCTTCGGCCGGTTCGAGGGCGCGGCTGTGCTTGTGCCCTGACCGTTTCCGCTAAGACAGCGGGGAGGCGGCCCGCGGCGCTCACGCCCCAAGCCCAAACAGTGCCCTCACATGATCGCCCAAGCGGGTTGCCAGGTCGTCGGCATGCCGGTCGAGACCGTCGAGTTCACTGAGCCGATCTTTTCCCGCAGCCTCCCGCATCGCCATGATCTGGCCGAGTTCAGCCGCGATGGCCGGCCTCGCCTTCAAGATCGGCGCGAGATCGTCCTTTGCGATCTCGTAAACGACCGTCCGCGTCAACGCCTCCACCTTGAATACGGTCCTGGCTCCGGTGAGCACGCTTGCCTGGCCGAAGCAGTCGCCCGGGGCGTAGCGCAGGACCTCGGCGTCCACTCCGTCGTGGCTCTTCAGCGCGGCCAGGACGCCGGAGACGAGGATGCACAACGCCGAACTCACGACACCCTGTTCGACCACGATGTCGCCGGCCTTGTATGTCCGCCGGTGCATCTTGGGTGCCAGTAGCAGGCGCTCGTCATTCGAAAGCGGCAGAAATATCGGCAAGCGCTCGAGCAAACGCTTGGGGATCTCGTGCAACGCCAGTGGCGGATCGCGCGGCGGCAGGATCAACGCGCTGTCAGCCGGCGGTGCGAGCCGAATGCCAGCGGATGCACAATGGCGATAGACACGATCGAACACCTCGTTCTGGGCCTCCGGCCACTCGTCGATCGTGGCGACGAAGAACAGCAGTTCGCATTCGAGCGCCACTGCGTCGAGCGAGCGGATCATCACCGTTGCCCGCGGCATGCGTAGGATACGGGTGCAGCTCAGCAGCGCCGTCGCAAGCACGCCAACGCTGCTGGAGGGCGCATAGGCTGGGTCGAGCCTGACCACCAAGAAGATGCCGTGCGCCTGGGTAGGGCCGCTGGCATTTACCAGCTTGGCCTTCGCGATGATGCTGTTCGGGATCAGGGCCACATCGTTGGACCGGGTCAGAAGATGAGTCGCCCGCCAGTTCGTCTCGAGTACGCGCCCCTCCAGTCCGCCTGCTTGGCCCCCCACCTGACCAGAATCGAGGATGACCCAGTCGCCGGGCCGGTACGGTTTTGCCAGGTTTAGGACGATCCCGGAGAACACGTCTCCCAGGGTGCTTTGCAGGGCGAGGCCGAGAACGATGGCGATCACGCCGGACGCCGCCAACAAGCCGCTGATACGCATGTCAAAGACTTCGGCAACGATGCCGAGCACAGCGCCGATATAGATGATCCCGGCAAACAGGTCCTGAAGGAACCGCGTCTCCTTCGGCTGCCGCTTAAAGACGAGCACGGCGCGGACGAGGCCCGCCAGGAGCCACGACGCCGCCAGCCACCAGACGACCTTGAACACGCTCACCATGACATAGGTGAGACCGAACGGCATGACCGCCGTGGGCTCGAGGGGCGACACCGAGGCGATCGCGAGCATGGCCGAGAACCCGGCAAATGACGCGAGTTGGAACAGGAAGTGCGCGATCGGCCTGTTACGGCAGGCCAGACGTGTGACGAGAAACCCTACGACCAGGACGGCCCCGGCCAGTATCAGAGGGTGTGAGATCAACGCCAGGGCTGGGGCAACATCGTGCACGCAGGGTTCTTTGCTGATGATGCCGCGTCGGAAGACAACACCGTCGTATGGTTTACGGCCTAGTTGCTTGATAGCATCGGAAACTACGCAGGGGCACTGAGCAGCTTCCGATCA
>CAXTVQ010000119.1:0-6762 GCA_964247705.1 uncultured Acetobacteraceae bacterium
CGGGCACGTCGATCGGGGTTCCCCATTGCGGGAACAGCTTCAGGTAATAGGACGTGTGGTCCTTGCCATGCCCGATCAACCCGATGGTGGCCGACCCCCGGCCGCGAAGCCCGGTCTTCGCCAGGACGGCGTTGACCTGCTTCTGCGCGTTGGCGACCCATTGCGTGTCGTTGTAATAGCAATCTTCCAACGGCAGGATCGTCAGCCGCTCGCGCTGCTGTTCGCTCACGGAAAGCCGGATCATATCGGCGCGCTCGTCGTAGGTGAACGGATTGCGGTGGCTGCGCGGGGCTCCGGCCGAGCCGACCAGGACGAGGACGAAACGCCCGTGCTGGAGCGCCATCTCGACGACCTTGAGGTGGGCTGCGTGAAACGGTTGGAAGCGACCGATGAAAACGCACAAATCGTGCGAGTGTGGCTGGACCATGTCGGGTCCCGTTCCAGGAGCGGTCGTCGGATTCATGGTGCTTCACCAGGATGTCGCCGTCGCAGTCTATCTGCGACGCAAGCGAATCTAGGCTGACCGCCGGATAGTTTCAACCTCGGTTTCGCACTGGTTAGGCGGAGCCCATACGCCTGACACCCTGCCTGATCGCGGCAAGTGCCATTATGCTGGTGGCATGAACGTCCTGCTGGTCAACCCGCCCTACATCTCGCTGACCTCGGCGCACGGCGTTGGGCACCAGGTGCCGCTGGGGTTGCTGTGCATCGGCGGCCCGCTGATCGACGCGGGCCACACGGTCCGTTTGCTGGATGCGGAACGGCAGCATCTGACCGGGGCCGCGCTGGCGCAGGCAATCGCGGCGGTGCAGCCCGACATCGTCATGACCGGGCATGCCGGCTCCACCCCGGCGCATCCGGCTTGCCTCGCCGTGATAGCAGCCGCCCGGTCCGTCTGCCCGGACGCGGTCACGGTCTATGGCGGCCCGTATCCCACCTACCACGCGGCCGACATCCTCGCCTTGCACCCGGACGTGGACGTGATCGCGCGCGGGGAAGGCGAGGCCGTCTCGCTGGCCTTGGTCACGGCGCTGCAAGCCGGCGGCGACCTGGCGGACGTTGCCGGCATCGCCTACCGGCGCGACGGCGAGGCCGTGTCCACGCCGGCCGCACCGCTGATCGGCAACCTGGACGCTTGGCGGGCCGGGTGGGAGCTGATCGAGGATTGGAGCCTCTACCAGTGCTTCGGCCTGGGCCGCGCCGCGATCGTGCAGTTCTCCCGCGGTGTCCGCATAGCTGCTCGTACTGCGGACAATACCAGTTCTGGATGAAGTGGCGCTTCCGCGACCCGGTGCGGGTGGCGGCCGAGATCGCCTGGCTGCACCGCACGCACGGCGTGATGTTCGTGGACCTCGCCGACGAGAACCCGACCTCCTCCAAGCGCATGTGGCGCGCGCTGCTGGAGGCCTTGGTCGCCGAGGACGTGCCGGTGAAGCTGTTCGCCACCATCCGCGCCACCGACATCGTCCGCGACGCCGACCTGCTGCCGCTGGCGCGCCAGGCCGGGCTGATCTGCGTGCTGATGGGGATCGAGACCACCGACCCGGCGACGCTCGCCGCCATCCGCAAGGGTTCCACCACACGGGAGGATCAGCGCGCCGTGGCCTTGCTGCGGCAGGCCGGCATCCTGTCCATGCTGGGCCATATCGTGGGCTTCGAGGAGGAGCGCGCCGCCGATGCCGTGCGCGCGACCCGGCAGGTCATGGCGTACGACCCAGACCTGCTGAATGCCATGTACGTGACGCCGCACCGCTGGTCGGACTGGACCGCCGCCAACGCCACCCGGCGCGTGATCCAGGAGGATGGCGGGCTGTGGGACTACCGTCACCAACTGCTTGCCACCCGGCACCTGACGCCCTGGCAGATGTTCGCCCTAGTCAAGCTGATGGAGGTGGTGGTGCACCTGCGGCCCCGGGCCCTGTGGCGCGTGCTGGCGCATCCGGACCGCGCGTTGCGACAGCACCTGCGCTGGTGCTTCCGCAACAGCGCCCGGGTATGGCTGGCCGAGATCGCCGAGTTCATCTGGCGCACGAAGCGGCCCACGCGGCCCATGACCCTCGCCGGGTGGTTCGCACCACAGCGTGCGTCGCGGCATGCTGACCAGCGGGCCACCGGCGCGTAAGCTCCCCGCATGTTCGATGCCATCAGCCGCCGCCTCGCCGGCTTGCGTGCCCGCTATGCCGAGCCGCACCGGGCCTATCACACCCAGGCGCATATTGACGCCATGCTGGCCGGCCTGCGGGCGCTGGGCAGCGCCGTCGGGCAGCCGGACATGGTCGAGCTGGCGATCTGGTACCATGACGCGGTGTACGACCCGGCGGCGGGGGACAACGAGCGCCGCAGTGCCGACCTGCTCCGGGCGGAGTTGGCCGGGCTGGCCGATCCGGCGATGCTGGCACAGGCCGAAGCCCTGGTGTGCTGGACGGCCGACCATGGCATCCCCGCCGGGCTGCCGGCAGACCGGCACCGGGACGCGGCCTTGTTCCTCCACCTCGACATGGCTGTGCTCGGGGCGGATCGCGCGACATTCGACGCCTACGAGCGGGGCATCGCGGCCGAGTTCGTCCCGGTGTACGGCGATGGCCGCTTCAGGGTGGGGCGAGCGCAGTTCCTGCAGGCGACCCTGGAGCGTCCAAGGCTTTTCCACAGCGCGCATTTCGACAGGCTGTATGACGCGGCCGCACGCGCCAACCTGCAACGGGGCTCGGCCGCGCTGCAGCAGGCCGGGTCCGGCTAGGCGGGGCATTGCCCGGCCTGCCAGGCCCTACCTGCATTGAATGGTGCCCCGGCCGCCATCCACTTGCAGCGTCTGGCCGTTGGTCAGGCGCGTCATGGCGCCACGCACCGCCATGACGGCCGGGATGCCGTATTCCCGGGCCGCGATCGCGCCATGCGACAGCGGCCCGCCGCTTTCGGCGACGATGCCGGCGGCGCGAGCGAACAGGGCCGTCCAGGCCGGCGTCGTCGCGCGCACGACGAGGACCGCGCCGGGCGGGCACGCCGCGAAGTCGTCCGGCGAGCGCACGACGTAGGCCGGTCCTGTGGCCCGGCCGGGGCTGCCGGGAATGCCCTGCAACGCATCCTCGTCCACCGCCGGCTCCGGTGCGTCGGCGCGCGACCATACGGGGGAGCTGGCCTGCTGCCGGACGTAGTCGCGCTTCGCGGCGGAGACCGCGTTGCCCACCGCCTGCCACATCGCCGCTTGGCCGGTGGCGATCGCCTGCGCCAGGGCGTCCTCGCGTGCGAAGAACAGGTCCAGCGGATCGGCCAAGGGCAGGTGGTCCGCGACGCTTGCGCCCAACGCCTGCACCGCACGCCGCAGCAGCGGTCCGAGCCGTGCGGTCTGATAATGCTCGAGGTCGTCCAGCTCGGTATACAGCCGCGCCAACCGCACCAGCTCCTGCAGCAGGAAGCCCAGCTCGTCCGGCAACCCGGCGCACAGAAGCTGCAGCACCGAGGCCGCTTTCTGCCGCCGGGCCGCGCCATCGCGGGCGGCAGGCTGGCTGTCCAGCCGGGCCGTCACCGCATCCAGCGCCGTCCAGGGCGCGTCGCCCCACGTGGGCTGGTAGGGATCGGCATCCAGTTCCCGGTGCGCGTGGTCGTTCAGGAACGCGGTGAACGCCTGGTGGAAGCCAGGATAGCGGGCCAACCCGCTCGCCGCGACGACCTGCCGGGCCGGCGTCGTCCGCAGCATCTCGCCCAACTCCGGTTCGGCCCGCGCCAGTTCGGCCAGGGCATCCAGGCCGCGGCCGAGCGTGGCCGTGCGGGTTTCGACCGCCGCCATGAGGGCGTCGTAGGACGCGCCTGCGTCCGTCCCGGCGACGTGCCCCAGCAAGCCGCGCAGTGCGCGGTGCACCACCGCCTGGCCGATGGAGATGGCGATGTTGTGCCGGAAGTAGCGGCGCCCGGTGTCGTTGATGCGCTGGACGTGCGCCCAGATCTCCGCTGGCGCGCGTCCCGCCGGGTCGTCCTGTTCCAACCGTCCCACCGCCAGCAGGAACCGATCCAGCGTCAGCGGCCACTCGCCGGGCAATTCGTCCACCCAGGCGAAGCGGCGCAACAGCGCCGGCAAGGCGGCTCGTAGTGCATCGAGGCTCTCGGTGCCGGCGATCGGGTGGCCCAGGTAGAGATCGACGGCGGTCTGGTTGCCATAGACATAGCCGTCGAACCAGGCGAACCAGCGGTCCCGCATCGGCGGCAGCCCCATGCGGACGAACGAGGCCTGCAGCGCCGCGTGGAAGCCCGCGTCGGCGAAATCCCAGGCCAGCGGCGTCACGGGGTTGGGGAAGCGCTCGGCGGACTCGTTGCGGGTCCAGCGGGCGGGGAGGGCGGTGACGGGACGGGCTTGCAGCACCTGCACGCCGGCGGCGTCGATGGCCCATTCGATGTCCTGCGGCGCACCGTGCGCGGCCTCGATCGCGCGGGCGATGCCGGCGACGGAGGCAGCCTGCGCCGCGGACAGGCACAGGGTTCCCCGTGCACCCTCGGCGCGGCGCAGGGCCAAGTCGGACTTGGCGAGCACGAAGCGGTCCACCTCCGCCTCGCCGTTGACCACGCATTCACCCAGGCCGGGATGGGCGGAGATGTGGATCTCGTCCAGCGCGCCGCCTACCGGGTCCAGCGTGAAGGCGACCCCGGCAGCCTCGGCAGCCACCATGCGCTGCACCACCACCGCCATGGCCATGTCCGACTCGGCGATCCCGCGATCCCGCCGGTAGGCCACGGCGCGCTCGCCGTGCAGGGAGGCGAAGCAGCGCCGCACCGCATCCAGCACCGCGGGCAGGCCGGTGCAGCCCAGGATCGTGTCGTGCTGCCCGGCGAACGAGGCCTCGGCCAGGTCCTCGGCCGTGGCCGAGGAGCGCACGGCGTAGGCGCAGGCCGGGTCCAGCACGGCGGCCAGCTCCTCTGCCAGGCTCGGCAGCAGGACGCCTGCCGCGGCGCGGTAGGCGTCCGTGGTGACCACGACGCCATCCGGCACCGTGAAGCCGCCGTGCAGCAGCCTGGACAGCCCGGCCGCCTTGCCGCCGGCCAGGTCGAGTTGCAGGGCGCGCGGGTCGGTTACGGCGATGACGTACGGCATGCTGACGCTCCATGGTTTGCGGCGTGGGTGAAGCGGGAGGGCGCGGCGCGCGGCAGCAGCATCGCGGCCAGGGCCAGGCAGCCGCCGGCCAGGACGAACCCGGCGGCCACGTCGACGGCGTAGTGGAAGCGCAGCGCCAGTGTGGACACCCACAGCAACGCCACCGGCAGAGCGCATGCCATGGCCCGGCGACGGTGTCCGGCGATCACGTCGAACCCCAGGATGAACGCCGTCACCGCGCAGTGCAGGCTGGGAAAGGCATCGGCCCGGTTGGTGCCGAAGGGCACGATGCGCAGCAGCAGCCGGGTCACGCCGAAGCCCTGCACGGGGTGGGCGAAGTGCATCGTGGCGTAGGGGCCGAGCGCCGGCAGGCTGATGTATCCGGCGAAGCCGATAGCGTACAGGGTGAACAGCCCGGCGTAGAAGGCGCGCGCCTTGGCCGCCGGGGCGAACAGCCACCCGATGGTGGCCGCCAGCAGATAGGCGAAGAACAGGCTGTAGCAGAGGCTGAGCACCTCGGTCGGCCATGGGCCGAGCCGGCCGTCGAACCAGTCCGGCAGGCTGCAGCCGAACAACCGCAGATCCCACGCCTGCAGCAGCGCGTCGGCATGGCCGGGGTGGAAGAGCGGGATGCTGCGCCTGAGGTCGCCGAACACGAACCACATCAGCGGCACGAAGGCGAACAGGCGGGCGCGGCCCGGCCATGGCCCGTTCCAGCGGCGGTGGCACCAGCGTGCCAGGCTGGCGCCAGCGGGAATGGCGACGATCAGGCTGGCATAGACCAGGGTCTCCGGCGCCATCGGCCCGACGGCGGCCGCCAAGCGGGCCCAGATCAGCGTCAGCACGGCCGCAAACGCGGCCTCGTGCAGCAACAGACGGGGTTCGGTGCGACCGTCACGCATGGCTGTAGGCCCGTGCCGGCCGGGCCGCGTACAGCGCGGTCGCGGCGGCGTAGAACAGGGCGGCCCGGGGCAACCCGGCCCAGAGCAGTCCGGCGATGGCGGCGACCGACCACACGGCCTGCACCGGCAGCCCCACGATAGCCGACCAGACCAGCACGACGTTGTCGCCATCCGGCAAGAGGCGCGCGGCCAGGCGCATCGCCAGCACCGTTGGCAGGTTCAACGCCGCCGCGAGCCAGCGCAACGAATCGCGGGCGGCAGGCGTCACGGGGTTCGGCGTCTCGATCGCCTCCAGCGCCGTGGTGACCTGGGCCTGCGCGGCACGGGGCGTGATACCCGGTGCCAGGCGGAACGGCGCGCCGACGACCACATCGACCCCCGTGCCGATCCGGGTGGGCTCGGCGTAGTGGATGGCGAGCGGAACGATCGTGGCCGCCGGGCAGGCGCGTGCCAACAGCGCCGCGCCGGGTTGGAACGGCAGGTGGCGGGGCCCCAGGGTGCTGGTGCCCTCCGGGAAGATGAAGATCGTGCCGCCGGCTCGCAGCTCGCGCCGGCATTCCGCCAGCGCGGCGCGGTTGCGCTGGGGAGCGCCGCCATCCTGCCGCCGGTCAACGCCGATGCCGGCCACCAGCAGCCGCAGCCAGGGCTGCCGCAGCCGCTTCGCCGCGACCGTGAACACGGTGCGCCGGGGCAGTGCGTGGGAGTACACCCAGCCATCCATGAGCCCGGCCCGGTGCAGGCCGATGAACAGCACCGGCCCCGATGCCGGGACCCGCTCCG
>CAXTVQ010000119.1:6862-9099 GCA_964247705.1 uncultured Acetobacteraceae bacterium
CCCATCTTGGCCGTGGCCGGCGAGCGCTGCTCCCCGCCGGAGAAGGTGGCGGGCGGCAGGACGTGCAGGCGTTCCGGCACGTTCAGGCACAGCAGCATCGCAGGCGCGCGTTCCCGTGCCTTCACCGGGTCGGTGCCGCGCGCCGTTAGCGCCTTCGCCACGATGTGTAGCGCAGGCACGCGCGACACCACGGGCAGGGATCGGCTGACACAGCCCCGCATATCCCGCTCCATGGCCACAACCATGCGCGGCTCCGCCTGTGCCAGGTCCAGCCATGGGTGGTGGTGTCGCACCATGATGCTGCCGCCCTCGTCCGGTAATTGCCGTATACCGTGTGCAGGAAGGTGGATTGGCCGGCGCCGGATGTCCCGGACAGCACCACGCACTCGCCGGCAAGATGCACTGCAAAACCGGAGGGATCCTGATTACCGTGCTGTGATGCGACCCTTCATTGCCCTCCGACGCCGGTTCTTTTCACGTGGCCTGCTCGTAGCCGGGGCGCTTCTTGCCGCGAGCAGCGCGCACGCGCAGCATTCTGGCGGGCCTCCGGGTCAAGACCTTGCGGCGGCGCTGGGTGGCGGGTGGACACGCAGTGGCGCGTGCGACCAGCCGGTGCCTTTCCGGCTTGCTGGCAGAACGCTGCTTGTGGTGGGAACGGACGGCAAGATCGACACCCAACGCGTGCTGGAGCGGCGCGCTACCGGCATTGCCAGGGAAACAACCGCGTCCGCGCATGGCAACCCGATCGGGATGCGATGGGTGTACGAGGTGGTGGCACCCGGTCAGCTCAGCCTGACGGACCAGCGGGGCCAGTCTGCGACCTTCCAGCGCTGCCGGCCGCCGATCGCCGCCACCGCCAGCCCGGCGAGTTTCTGCGCGGGTTGTTCGCCATCTATGTCGACGGCGCCGACGCCAGCCTGCCTTTCGCCAGCGAGGCAGGGATGCACGCCTTCTTAGTGCCGGATCTTGCCGACGCGATCGCGCACGATGCCGGGCAGACCGGCCACAGAGACACCGTGTGCCTGCGGGCCGAGCCGATCACCGGCGCCGAGGACGACTACAAGGTCACCAACGTCCACGTCACCGCCGCCGAACCCGGCCCTGCCACGCCGGACCATACTTCCGGCACCGTTTCGTTCCGCAACATGGGAGCGCCCGCCACCGTACGCTTCGACCTACGGCGGACCGCGTCCGGGTGGCGGATCGACGATCTCCAGTCCGGCACGAACGCTTCGCTGCGGGCGCAGATGGCACCCTGCTCCGCCGCGCACTGATGGCCCACCATGGCAAGACGCATCGTCGCGGTGCCCGGCCGGGCACCGTGCAGCCGGTGCCTCCGCCGTCTGGACCTGCACCGCCGTTGCCTGCCGGTGCGGCGCGCCGGATGGGCTGGGGCCGGGCCGCGGCTGCGATCTGGTATCTGGGCGGTTTCGTGCTGCTGCTGGCGGCGGCGCTGCTGCAGGTGGGGCCGTCGGCCTGGATGGCGGCGTGGCAAGTCCGGCACTGGGGCAGCGACAACCCCATCGTGTCGTTCCTGCCCGGCTTCATCGTCCTGGCCGCACCATTGCTCGTGCTTAACCTGTTGCCGCGCCAGGCAGAGGGCTCGTTCCTCTGCGGCATGCAGGACACGCTGGCGCCGAACCGCTCCAGGCCGGTCCAGCCTCCATCGCCGGAGCGGACGGCGCACTTCCTGCGGTTTTGGGCCAGAGGCGCCCTGATCGCGGCGGGAGTGTTCCTTCTCGCCGGCGGGCTGGGCTACGAACTGATCACGCGCATCGGCAACCGCGGCGCCGGTGCTCCGCTGCCGGAACTGACGCTCGCCGCCGTCGCGGCACAAGGCGCCGCGCTCCCGCCCTTTGCCCGGCTGGTCGGCGTCACGCCACAGCCGGTATTCACGTGGCTGCACGAGCATTCGGAACGACGGATCTATCATCGCGACGCGTTCACGCCGCTGACCGGCCCTGGCTGGCGTTTCGGCGATGCCGTCGCGGTGCTCGAGGAGGATCGCACGGTCCTGGGCGACGGCGGGGCGGACGCCGTGCTGCCACCCGGCCCGGTCGAAGGTGCGCTGGAGCGCGGAGCGTTGCCGGGCTGGATGCTGGACGAGTTGCGCCGCCGCGGCGTTGCGGTCACGGACGACCCGGTGATACTGATCCGGCAGGAATTGGGCGGAGTGGTGCCCGGCGCCGACACCGTCATGGCCGTGCTCTGCCTGGTTTTCGGCGGCACGTTCACCG
>CAXTVQ010000120.1:0-8797 GCA_964247705.1 uncultured Acetobacteraceae bacterium
ATCCGTAAGCACAATCAGCAGCTTACGCGACACCCGCCACCGAATCCCTGCCATGTCCCTGAATAAGATGGGCTAGTGTCAATCCCTTGCCCGTGACGCCTACTCGATCTTACTCCCCGTCTGCGACTTAGCCATTGCTCACACTACGTAGGGTATCTCTTTGGTTTACGTTGCGTGCCAGATGATCACTGTCTGAGAAGGACTGTTATGGCGGATCCAGACCAGCCTCAAGAGCTCTCATTTGCCGGTGCCGCCGACAATCTCGCTACCGACCATGACGTAATGACGTGCTACCAGTTTCTGCTCGGACGGGATCCAGAAGATTTTACGTCATCCAGGAAGCCAATACGCAAGGGCTGGTCCCACCTTCGAGGCTTTTGTCCGATCCGGCGAGTTCGCCGACAATGGGATTGACCTGGTTTCGTGGACACCCTGAAGCTTTCGCCAGAGGTGCTCCTGATGCCCAGAACCCGTCCGCCATGCTGACTTCTTCAATCCAGCTAAGCAGGGCAACGAAAGCGCAGTGATGCTTCCGCGTGGAAAATGCAACATTGCTGCCTCGACCAAGCCAGTTGTGCAACTTTCCAGCAAAAGCCGAGCACCTTGTGAAAACCCTTGCAAACGCTCCCATATCTTCGGAGGAAGTGGCATGGCGGGTACGATCCAAGACAACGCATTGCCCTTTGCTGACACTGTCAGCCGTCTTGCCTCCGACCATGACGTGCTGATGTGCTATCAGCTACTGCTCGGTCGCGATCCGGAAGACTCCTTCGTCATCCAGGAAGCCAAAACGCAGCAACTGCGTTGGATCTTCGACGGGTTCGTCCGGTCCGCAGAGTTTGCCGACAGGGTAAGCCGGCCCTTTGCGCAAGGTGAACCGCTCGCACATGACGCTGAGTCGTTGGGGCCGAGTGCCGAACAGCTTGCCTGGTTGAAACAGACCCTGAAGCTGAACAGAAAGGCAGCCTCTGCCGTCACGGCGGCCCGGAGCTGGAGGGCGCTGTTCGCGGTGCTCTTCACCCTACCCGGTTTTGGGCTGGTGCCCCAACCGTCGCCGTCGCAGCTATTGGGTGCGATCAACAGCCTGACCGGCAACCAGGTGAGCGGATGGTGCATCGATTTCGCCGGATCGGGCTCCGTCGTGACCTTGGCGGTGCTGGCCGATGGCGATGTCATTGGGCAGTGTGAGTGCCACTTGCCCCGTCCGGACGTGCAGGTGGCGCTGGGTGGCGATGGACGCTGCGGCTTCGCGTTCGAGATTCCCGAGCCGCTCCGTGAACGGGCCTTGGTGCTGAGTGCGCAGGAGGCCAAGAGTGGAACGGCGGTGCTCGGGCCGTTTCACATCCCTGCCTCGCAAGCCGCTCTGTCCAACAGATTGGCCGTGCTACAAGGCCAGATGGGCCAGATCGACACCCTTATGCGCCAGGTCATTGGTGAGTTGCCCAGCTTGGCAAGCGAGATGCGCTTGCTTGCAAGGGTCCTATCGGCGCCGTCCTCTTCGCCGTCACCACAAACAACCGGTTCTACGGATCATGATAGGGAAACCGACCGCGTCGTAGGCGGCGTATGAACGATCTACGTCCCGACAGCAGTTTTTCGGCGGCCCCGCTCGAATCGTCCGGCTTCATCCTGTTGCATCTGGACCAACCACGGCCAGGTGACCGGCTTCGTCCCGGGTCGGTCCTCACAGGCAACGGGTGGGTCGTCTCCGACAGCGAGATCACGGCCATCTCGCTGTTCCTGGACGGCCAGTTCCTGTGCCACGTCATGTACGGGCTGCCGAGCCCCGACATCGCCGCTCGCTACCCGCATTACCCCCATGCCGATCATGCCGGGTTCTCCTTTTCCACCCGCCTCGCGGACGAGTTCGACCCGGCGGCGGACGGGGTGCTCACACTCCGAGTGCAGACCGCTGCCGGGCGCGAGACCAGTCGTGCGTTGCCGGTGCGCCTCGTCAACGAGACGCCGGTGTTGCCCCGCTCGCCCTCCGACCCGTGGCCGATCCGTATTGCGCTCGAGAACGTGCGACTCGATGGCGGGGGCATCCTGCGGCTGAGCGGCTGGATCGTGTCGCTCACGCCTCTGACCGAGGTGCAGGTTTTCTTCGGCGACGAGCCGCTCGCACCGCCACAACTCGGGCTCGACCGGCCGGATATCGCCGCGAGCCACCCGCTTTATCCCAATGCCCACGAGGCCGGGTTCCGCCTCGTCCAGGATGTCGGGGGGTTGGGCGAGCAGACGGGCTTGGTGCGCATCCAGGCACGGTGCGAGGGCGGGGTCCGCCGGCAGATCCTGGTCCCGGTGGAGATGCCGGCCAGCCACGGCAAGGTCACCGTGCAGGAAGGCGCCATCGACGTCTGCATCGACAGCTACGCCCTTGGCACGGACGGCCGGCTTGCCGTGCAGGGTTGGGCGGTGTCCGCGGCGGGGATCAGCACCGTCGAGGTGAGCCTGGACGGCGAGACCCTGGGCCAGGCCGAAAGCGGCCAAAGCCGGCCGGATGTGGGCAACCGGTTCCCGCGTATCCCGAGCGCGCGCCTGGGGGGCTTTCGCTTCACCCATCAACTGGGCGAGCCGCCGAGTGGCCAGCACCTCCTCGTCGTCCGGGTGCATAACGGCGATGGCGAGGAGCGCAGCGTGCACCTGCCGCTGCAGGCCGAGGTGGTCGCCGACTCACCCGGCGATGGTTCGCTGGCGGAAGCGGTGCGCTTCGATATCGACACCCCAGCCCTCACCGGCGATCACGCGTCCGAACCGACACGCGGCTTACTGACCATCGGGGGTTGGGCGGTGGCTGCCGAAGGGATCGGGTCGATCGAGGTCGCGCTCGACGACGTGTCTATCGGCAACGCCCATATCGGCATCCGCCGCGAGGACATCGGCGCGCTGTTTCCCGAGTTGCCAGGCGCACTGCTGGCCGGCTTCGCCTTCACGCTGCCGCAGCGGCTCAAGGGCGAACATGCGATCCGGGTCACCTTGCACACCAAGTCGGGCCGCGTGGCCGAGCGGGCGTTTCACGTGCGAGGGGTCTCCCCGGAGGAGAGTTGTGCCGCGCTCACCATCCGGCACCGCCTCACCCAGGCAGAGGCGGATTTCGCCCTCGAGGTGCTGGACCGGCTTGGTCCACGGCCGCGCTGCACCGTGTTTATCCGCCCTAATGGGCCGGGCACCTGGGACCAAGTGACGCCGACCTTGGAGTCAATACGTCGTCAGGCCTACCTGGACTGGCATGCCGTCGTGTTGCTGCCGCCCGGTCCTGTCCCACCCGATCCATTCGTGGACGACCCGGCGTTTGCCGGCCGGGTCACCCTGCAGCCGCTCACGGACGGTCTGCTTGCCGACATGGTGGATACAGGCCCTGCGGACCTGGTTCTCGTACTGGCGGCGGGTGACCGGCTAGGGGCGGACACCCTTATGCACTTCGCAATGGAAGCTGTCCGACAGCCGGGAGCGACCCTGCTCTATGGCGACGACCGCCGCTACGATCCTGTCCTGGATGCCGTGCAGCCGTTCTTCAAGCCGGATTGGTCACCCGAGCTACTGCTTTCCACCAACTATATCGGCCGTGCGTGGTGTGCCACGGGAGCCTTGCTGCAAGCTGCCGGCATAACGGTCACCGAGGCCGTCTCCAGTCAGGATTACGGCCTGTTGCTGCGCCTGACCGAGGCGGCGGACAGCATACGCCACATTCCCGAGCTGCTGCTGGACCGGACCGGACGCGACGTTGCCGGCGCCGATGAGGAGCAGGCTGCTCTGCAGGCTGCTCTCCGCCGTCGCGGGCTGAGCGCAACCGTGCATTCCGGCGCGGCGCCTGGGACGTGGCGCGTCCAGCACCAGGTCGCGGCAACTGGATTGGTGTCGATCATCATCCCGACCTGCGCGGCCCGCGGATTGATCGAAAGCGCGATCCGCACGTTACGGGACTACACCCCAGACCACCCGATCGAGATCGTGTGCATCGACAGCATCCCCGCCGATCAGACGGCGTGGAAAGACTGGCTGCGCGAGAACGCCGACGTGGTGGTGGAAACCGATGCGGCTTTCAACTGGTCGCTCTACAACAACCTGGGCGTCGCGGCAGCCAAAGGCGACTTCCTGCTGTTCCTGAACGACGACGTCGAGGTGCTGGATCCCGGCTGGCTGCCGGCGCTGCTGGAGCATGCGCAGATCCCGGAGGTGGGGGTCGTCGGCCCCCAACTGCTCTATCCTGACGGCCGGGTGCAGCATGCGGGCATGTTCCTGGCGGCCAGTGTGGGTCGTCACGCCTTCCGCTTCGCACCCGCCGACGAACCCGGCCCGTTCGGCCTGGCCCTGGTCGCACGCAACGTCACGGCCGTGACCGGCGCCTGCATGCTGATGCGGCGCCAAGTCTACGAAGCGCTGGGCGGGTTCGACGAGGCGCATAGTGTCGTCAACAACGACCTGGACTTCTGCCTGCGTGTCGGTGCGGCGGGCCTGCGGGTGGTCTTCACCCCTTATGCCAAGCTGACCCACCACGAGCTGGCCAGCCGTGCCTCTATTGGCGATGTTTACAATACGACAAGATTTCAGAGCGCCTGGGCCGGGCGGTTTTTGAAAGGCGATCCGTATTACAACCCGTCGCTCTCCACCGATGTGGACGACTACGCCGCCCAGCTCGAGCCCATCGAGGTCTTGCATGTCGGCCGGCCGCTGATCGCGTGTGAAAACGTTCGAGCAATTCTCGCTGTGAAGCTGGACCACATAGGCGACTTCGTGATGGCCTTCCCCGCCCTGCGCCGGCTGAAGCAGCGGTTTCCGAAGGCCCGGCTCTGCGTGTTGGGCGCCAAGGCGTCCGGACTATTGGCGGCCCTGGAGCCCGCAATCGACGAGTTCATCGAATTCAACTTCTTCCATGCCAGATCGGGCGTCACCGGCACTCTGGTGAACGAGGCCGACCTCCTGGCGCTGGAAGCGCGCCTGCGCCCTTACCGGTTCGACGTCGCCCTGGATCTACGCATGCAGGGCGAAACCCGGCATGTGCTCCGCCATTGCGGCGCGACCGTGCTGGCCGGGTTCGAGCGCGAGGGCCGCTTCCCGTGGTTGGACGTGGCAGTGGAGTGGGAGGGGGACCGCAGCCTGACCCCCAAGCGCGTGCATGCCGGTGACCACTTGCTGCAACTGGTGGATACCCTGGCCGCGGCTTGCGAGCGGGAGCCCTTCCCAGTCCTACCGGCAGGGGACGATCCGGCCCAGGACCGGAGCCGGCTTCATGCCCTGTTATCGGCCGCCCTGCCGAACGCCGATCGACCCGAGGACCTGTTGGACCGGCCCCTGGTCTGCGTCCACACGGGGGCTGGCTCGGACATGAAGCAATGGCCGGCCGCCTCCTTTGCCGCCCTGATCGACTTGCTGGTAGCGGAGCACGGTGTCCGCATCATGCTCATCGGCGTGGCGGACGAGGCGCGCGTGGCGGACGAGGTGGCAAGCCTCGTGACCCGGCCAGAGGCGTTGATCCCGCTCGTGGGCAAAGTGAGCCTGGGCGACCTGCCCGTCTTGCTGAAGGCCTGCCGGCTCTTTGTCGGCAACGACAGTGGCCCGAAGCATCTTGCCGCCTCGCTCGGGGTGCCGACGCTCGGCATCCACTCGAGCAACGTGGACCCTGGCGAGTGGGGACCGGCGGGCCGCCATGCGTTGGCGATCCGGCGCCGGGTAACCTGCGGCCCCTGCTACATCGCCATTCCCTCGGATTGTCATCGCGGTCTCTACTGCTTGCGAAGCATTCGGCCTGGTGACGTGTTCAGGGCGTGCGAGACGCTGCTCCGATTGTCACCAGCAGTCCAAGTGGCAGCGCCGTCCGGAACGGGTCCAGGGTCGAGCCGCCCGGCCAAGACCGCCAGAGTGGCTCGACCGCCGGGGCGGTCCAAATCACGCCGCAAGGGCGTGCAAGGCTTGTCGCAACTGTAGGAGCGGAACCTCGAAGCTCGAGTCTCGCAGATGGACGGGGTCTGCCGCCGCGATCGGCCCTCTGACCTCCGCCCACCGGGCATTCGGCTTGCCCTGCAAGATGCCGTAGAAGAATCGGTCGGCAAACGGTGCCGGCGCCGCTGCCAGCACGCGTGTGCCGGGTGGTGAGAAGATCAAACCCGAGAGGCTGGACCCGAGCACGGAGAACACCCAGCCGGCCCGCGAGAACAATGCCCGCTGCTGCTCAAAGCTCTGTGCGGCGACATCGACCATCTCGAAGTCGTGTTGCTCCAGAACACGCTCCACATCCGCCAAGTTAGCGATCGACCGCCGGGTGTCGTTGCGCATCAAGGCGATCTTGTTCGTGGCGGAGGCAGTTATATCGTCCGCACGTTTGCTACCGCCCATCAACCTGACGACGTCAGGATGGGGGATCATGTCCGAGAAGACGGGGGTGACAGTATAAAGCTGGCGGAAACGGACGACCTGATCGCTCCTCAGCTGAACGAGGCGGTCCGCTGGGACACCATACGCTTCCATAGACTCGAAAATACGGTCACTGAACAACCCACCCTGCAATATCCAGTGCGGGACGGCGTAGAGGAAACGATTGGGCCATATCGTTTCACAAATGGCGAGCTTGGGAAGCAGCTCCACAAGCCAATGTCCCCAGGTTCCCTCACCGAAACGGGCAATCAACAGGGTCTCCGCATCGACCTCGACCACCCGATCACCGTCGTCAAACACGCTCATGAGCTTGGCGGCATCAACGGGATCATCCCGGGTCAACTGCTCGGCGACCAAGGCCGAACCGACCCGCGCCGCGAACCCGGCCCTGCCGGATACCTCGGCACCCGCTGGGAGTGCCACGATGCTGACATCGGCCGGATGGGCGCATCTCGCGGCGTAGGCAGGCGCCCACTTCGCCTGCTGGGTCGCTGAGGCATTCGAAAAAGCAACGATTTTGGGAAGCTCGATGTTCCGGGTGGGAAAGACCTGTGCGACCGTTTGCCCCAGCGATCGAATTGATTGAACGGTCGTAAGCATGTAGAGAGTGCCTGCGTTTTAGAGTTTATCTTGCATACTTGGATCGTTTGATCGCAGATCCGCAAGCGATCCGTAACACCGCGCTCCGATGTGATCTAATTACTAAGCGCTATGCATTACGCGACCCTGGCCGGCATGGATGCGCTCTTGTAATGAACCTCTGGGACAGCTCCTGGTTTTCAGGAACATCACGGTGCTTGTATAGGTGCCGGCGTTTGGCCGAGTTTGCGGGGCAGGGGCGAACCGCTGTTGGTGCGGACGAACCATCGGCCGACGTCCATGACCAATACCCCACACTGTGAATGTCGCTACCACATAGTTGACCATGCAGCCAGTCTACTGGTTGCATGGTCAACCAGCTATCTCCTGCCTTGCTTACAGATCGAGCCGGTAGATCTGCCTGTTACAAAGTTGCCCATGCAACTGGTCTACCCGGTCCTGTGTGCCCAGGTTATCACGACTATTCCAGCGTCCAGCCAGCCGGCATGGGCGCCAAGGGTGTCGACCCGTCCGGCGTGCCTTCCTTCCCGGTCGCCAGTTGCATGGCCACCAGGACGTAGGCACCGGAGATGGTCACCAGATCCACGATCTGCTGGTCGCTCATGACCTGCTTGGCGCGGGCGAACGTCGCGTCGGACAGTTCGTGCTTTATGGAAAGCTCTGTGCACAGGTCGTAGACCACCGCCTCATCCGGCTGCATGCCGCTCGGGCGCCGGCCTTCCCGCAGGTCTGCCGCGACCCCCTCGGAAAGCCCGGCTTTGATGGCCAGGGGATAGTGCGCCTTCCATTCCACCTGAGACGTCCATAGCCGGGCCTGAATCAGGATGGCGAACTCGTTGAGCCGGTGCGGAACGGACGTGTTGAACCGGAGGTAGTCGAACAACGCGACCAAGCGTTTCGCCATGGCCGGGCTGCGGAGCATGACGTTGTAAGGGCCCTGGATCCCGAGGCTGGACACCTTGAGCACCTCGTCCGCGACTTGGTGCTGTTCCGGCGTGAGGTCCTCAACGGTCAATTGCTTGAACCGCTTCACCTCGACGGCAGCCAACACCAGCGTCGGCACCATCAGCAGACCGCACAAGCCAAGCAACTTCGCCTTGAGTGTGGCCATCGGATACCCCCTGTTTACCGCCCTGTTTCGGGCGTTATCTCTGGCCTGAGCTAGACCACATACGTTGACGCGAGCCAAGCCAGCAGGACGTCGACCGGAGTTGACCTGGATCGCCCGCAGGCCGGCGCCGATCGTCATCAGATGCTGCATCCGGCTGATCTGGTCGGCGTCAGTGATCTCGCTCACTCGCCGAGTCCGGTCAGCACTGTGCCATTCGCGTGCTAGCCGCCAAGGATGAAAGAGTGGCCTTTCGGCGTTTCGCCGGCAGGGATGCAAGTTAATCTTCCTTGTCCACCCCAGCGATGGCCTCGGCCGCTGTCCCCGGCCAGCGCCGCACCACTTCGTCCCACAGCTCTTGCCCGGACCGCGGTGCGGACGCCTCGACCTTGCGGATGCAGTGAGGCGGCAAACCCCGCAGCAGAGTTGCCAAGTCGTACATGTGGCCGTCATGCTCAACGACGGCGGGCACAACGTCGGTTCTGGCTGGTGCGGCACATGCCGCGTTCTCAATCGGCACGACCCGGAGCTGACGCGGGAACGGAATGACCTTGGCGTCGGACTGCTCGTTGCTCATTGCTCCTGTCCCCGGCTGGAATATGCCTGAGTTTGCCATGTCGTGCTGACGCGGTCGGTCGCTCGAGCCAGGCCAAACCGCCTCCGGTAACGTGCCAGCCTTGAGCTCGGCGTCGTCCTTGAGGCAGATGAGGTCGTCCG
>CAXTVQ010000121.1:0-8559 GCA_964247705.1 uncultured Acetobacteraceae bacterium
GCCACACCCGTGTCGAAGGGTCGAGCGGGCGGACAAGGCGCCATTGCGGCCGCGACGGCACCTCGTCTCCCGGGTGCAGCCCGAGGGCCAAGCGCGGCATGTCGACGGCCGTCCAGGTCTCCACCGGAAGGCCGATTGTGTATCCGCGGTCCTTGACACTCTTGACGATGTCGTGGCCTCGGGCCCCCAGCGCTCCCCGCAGGTTGAAGAGCGCGGTGTTGAGCGACCCCTCCTTCGCGTGGTCAGCGTTCCCCCAAGCGGCCGCTAACAGCTCCCTCTTCGACAGAACGTCCTTCGGGCGGCTCAGCAACGCGATCAGGATCGTCCTGGCCTTGCGGTCGACCGGCCGCGGCTGCCCGTCGACCCGCAGCTCCGGCCGCAACTCGTCGACCGTGACGCCGCCGACACGGAAGACACGCCGCGGAGCGCCGGCGTCGTAGGGCTGCATGAGAGCCATCTGGCAGCCTCGAAACCTTGCCGGGCCAGCTTAAGTTTTTCCTGAGACGGCACAAGTCATTCATGAGCAAGGATTCTGCTGCCGCGATGCTAGCGCTCCTCTGCTCCCCAGGTCCAACGCCGCCAGCTTCCAAACAGCTGGATCGGCGCTGGGGGAGACACAGAGGAGGCACCGATGTCGACAAACTCAAGCCTGAACGACACAGTCTACCGGCGGACCTCCGAACCCGCGGCGGTCAGCACGGGCAATCCCGTTGCGTTCGAGCCCCCCCAACTGCAGGCATCCTCCGGCGACGGTGGCGCAGCCATGGCGCGCACGATCTACCTCGCCTTCATTGCGGGGTTCTTCTTTCCGCCGATCGCGCTGATTGCCGTCATTCTGGCCTATGTCCAGCGTGATCCCGCCGCTCATTACACACCACATTTCACGTTCCAGATCCGCACCTTCTGGTGTGGCCTGGCGATCCAAGTCGCGGCGCTTCTGCTCTACTTGGTCCTCGGCGCCGCGGCGGCGTTGGTGAACGGAAGCTTTTTCAATCTCCTGGTTCCCGCCGGCCTGATGCTCTTCTGGGTGGTCTTCACCTTAGGGCGGATCGCGCGCGGCCTCCGCGCCCTGAACCGGGGTCAAGCCACCGTCGCCTGACGCCTTCCGACGACGCAAATCCTCCTGAGACTCCGCTCGCAGCACTTCGAGACGGGAAGAACGTCCATGCGCGCATCGCTAAGTTGCCGACGTGCTCCCAGCGGCTGCAGGCGTCGTTCCAGGATGGCGGGTTGCGACGGCGCGCCCGGGAGATCCCGGACGAGAGCACCCGCGCCGCCGCGATCACGGCCGAAGACGCCGCGCGCTTCGGGGCGGGCAGGAACAGAACGGAGGAAGCGGCACAGGCGCTCGATGCCTGGTGGCGCGACGGCGGCACGCTGCTGCTCCGTTCGGACCGCACGCTCCCCCTGTTCGCGGGTGCCGACATGTTCGGGCTGCCCGCGCCTGCCTTCGCCGAGCCGGGGTTCGCGTCCGCCGCCGACCTCGAGCTCACCCGTGACTAGACCTCGCCCCCCAGGAGACACCATGCGTCGCATCACGCTCTCTGTCGGCCTCCTCACCGCCGTGACACTCGGCGGCTGCGCGGCCCCGCAGTTCCAAGATCCCACGGCGCGCGCGCAGGCCATGGCGGCGTTCCAGGCCGGCACGTCGACGATGTCGTGCGGCACCGGCATCGACTGCATGGTGAAGTGGAACCTGATGCGACCCAGCATCACGCGGCTGGTGCAGGCGCAGCGCTGGAATGACGTGGCGGAATCGGTGCTCGCAACCGGCTACGACATCGATCTCTCCTGGTATTACCTTGGACTCGCGGCGGCCAACCTGAACGATGTCGAGCCGGCCCGGCTCTACTTCGACACTGCCGTGAAGCGCGCGGTGATGGGCGGGATGTTCTCCTGCATGGCGGGCGGCCAAAGCGCCTGCGACGGCATCGCCCTTCCCGACGACGCGAACACTGCGATGGCCAGCCTGCCGCCGCCGGTGGTCGCGGAAGCGGAGCCCGAACAAGCGCCCGCGCCGGTGCACCACCACCACAGGAAGCCGACGCATCCCGCGGCGACCAGCACGGCCTCGAACTGGGTGGCGCCCGTGAGCGGCGGCGGCGCAGGCCAGGCGGGGAGTACTGCGTCCGCGTCGTCCGGGTCGTCGGGAAGCGGCTGGGTGGCTCCTGCCGGCTCCCCCGCGACGACCGGGTCCAACCCGTGAGCCGGCGCGGCCGCCTGCGGGCCGTGTGGCTGGGCGGCGTCGCCCTCGCGGCACTGGCTGGCGCCTTCGCACCAAGCCGGGCGCAGAACGCTCCGCCGCCGGTGTCGCTCGACGATGTGGCGCCATCGGCCAAGCCGGCGCCACCCGTTGCCGCGGCCTCTCCGGTGCCCCCGACGCCCGTGCTCGCGACGCCCGTGCTCGCGAAGCCGGCGCCCCCCGCATCCGCAGCGGCGGCCCCGGTCGCCGTGGTACCCGTCGCAGCCCCGGTCGCTTCGGCCCCGGTCGCCTCGGTCCCGCTCGCCACGGCCGCGCCTCCCGCGGCGACGCCGGCCGCCGGCCCGGGCATCTCGACCTGGATCAACGCCGACTTCGCCACGGCGCAGACGACGAACGTGGCGGCGGCGCCGTCCGAGGACGCGGCGGTGCTCAGCCAGCTGCGGCAAGGCGCGCAGGTGCGTGTCGTGGGCGAGGTTGCCGGCACGCAGTGGCTGAAGATCAAGCTTCAGGACGACAGCGTGGGCTACGTGCCGGCGGCCGCGATCCCGGCGGCCACCGGCATGCCCGGAGCCACGGGCATCAAGGAAGCGGCGTCATCCGCCGTCGGCGCGTCGGGCGAGGTCAGCGGCCGCGCGCACGTGCGCGACACGGCGACGCTGGTGGTGGACGGAGAGCGCGTCCACGTGGCCGGCATCGCGGGCGCCGGCGGGAGCTACGCCCGGGCGATGCAGGGTTTCGTCGACGCGTCGGGCGGCCGCCTCGTCTGCACGCCGACGCAAGCCGGTGGCGACCGGTGCACCCTGCCGAGCGGCGCCGATCTCGCGGCCTTCGCGCTGGTGAACGGCGCGGCCCGGGTTACGCCCGGCGCGCCGGACAGCTACCAGGCCCAGGAGGACGTCGCCCGGGCTGCCCATCGCGGGCTCTGGGCGGAGGCGGCACCGCCGCCGCCGGTCGCCGAGGCACCGCCGCCCGAGGAGATGCCGGCGGACGACCCGCCGCCGCCCGCCCCCGACTTCACCGTGGTCGACGGCGAGCCGGAGGTGATCGTAACGGGGGTCACCGAGGCGCTCGTCTATGACGACGACGACGGCTGGGGCTACTGGGACCCCTACCACCACTGGCACGGCGCACCGCATGGCTGGTCGCACCGGCTCGAGCACATGTATCCGGGCGGACGCGGCCTGCGCGACATGGGCTTGCACGGGCGCTTTGATCACGACGGGCATCTCGATGCGGGACGCGTCGACCGCGGCCACGTCGATGCCGTGCGCCTCGACCGGGACGACCGAGCGCGCTTCGCCGGCCATGCCGAGTTCGCGGCCCCGGGCCTCGCGCGCGCCGACGCTCGGCCGGGCTTCGGCGCCCCAATGCCGGGTGGCGGTCGCCCGAGCATGCCGATGCCGTTCCACGGAGCGGCAGGTGGCGCGCCCTTCAGGAGCGGCGGCATGGCGATGGCGAGCACCCGGCCGGGCATGCCGATGCCGATGGGCGGGGCACGTCCCGGCATGCCGATGCCGATGGGGGGAGGGCGCGCGGGCATGCCGATGCCGCGCGCGGCGGCGTTCCGGGGCGCCCCGCCGCACGCGGCCACCCCGGCACGCTGCCACGGCAAGGGGTGCTGATGAGGAGGTTTCCGGCATGGCCCCCGCGCTGGCTGGGTTCCGGGCGCCAGCGCCGAACGGGCAGCCGCGCTGCCACGGCAAGGAGTGTTGAGCGATGGACGCACAATCAAACCTGCGCGCGGCGGTACTGCTCCGTGCGATGCTTGGCCTGCTGCCTCTGCTCGGGCTCGCGACCCAAGTGGCGCAGGCGGATCCCGCGCGCCATACCCTCGTGGTGTTCGGCGACAGTCAGGCACAGGGCGTCGCGGTTGCGTTGCGACGGCTCCTGCGGACGCATGACGATGGCTGGCACATGCAGGACCGCAGCCGGCCCGGCACCTCGATCGGGCAGCCAGCCGGCTATGATTGGCCGGCGGGGCTCCAGAATTATACGTCCGGTCCGCACGCCGGTGTCGCGGTGATCATGATCGGCGGCAACGACCGTCTACCGATCCATCTCGCCGATGGCAGCACCCTGCCCTTCCGCTCTGCGCCGTGGCGCGTCGAATACCGGGGGCGGATACTCGCGATGCTCCACAGCCTTCAGGGTGCCGGGATTGCGGTGGTCTGGCTGGGCAATCCGGTCTGCCGCGAGCCCCGCTACAGCGCCGACATGCGCTACCTGAATGGGATCGTCCAGGACGCGCTGGCAACCAGCAAGGACCGGCCGCCGGCGAATTATGTATCGCTCTGGTCGATCGTCGCGGACCAGGCTGGCGGCTATGTCGCCTACGCGCCCGGGCCGGACGGGGCGACCGAGCGCATGCGGCTCGATGACGGCATTCATTTCACGCGGGCCGGATACGATTTGGTGGCGGCGCGGGCAATGCACGCCGTGACCGCGTCGTTGGTTCCGACAGTGGTGGCGACCGCTGGGAGCGCGCGCTGAGACGGCTGCTGCCGGCCTGGATCGGCATCCTACTCTTCCTGCCCGGGTGTGGCGGCGGCGCGCCCAATCGTGCTGCGGCCGATCCGGCTGGAGGCGAGACGCCGGCTAAATGGGAGTCTATCGCGCCGTTCTATCGCGAATTGGATGCGCTCGATCGCCATACAACCAGTGGCCCGGTGACGGTGCTGCAGGTCGGCGATAGCCACACCGCCAATGACGGGTTCAGCGGCCGGATGCGTGAGCTGCTGCAGGCGCGGTTCGGCGACGCCGGACGGGGCTTTCTGCCGCCGGGTGTGCCGTTTCGGCTCTACCGGCCAGCGCAGGTCACGGTGACGGCGGAGAGGTGGCAGACGATTGGCGCGCTGGCACCCCGAAATGCAGAGCCGTGGGGGCTGGCGCTGGTACGGCAGCACGCGAACGGCCCGGCTACGATGATGCTGCAGGTGCCGGAGCTGGGGGATGCCTCGAGCGGCTCGGCGGAGCTGCTGGCGCAGGCGGGCGGAGGCACTGTTCAAATCAGTGCGGATGATGGCGGCCATACGCTGATTTCGACCAAGCGGCCGCTCGGAGAGGCACCGATGTTCGTGAAGTTGCCCACGACGCTGCGCACCGGGGCGGTGACGCTCGCGGCGTTGGGCGACGGTCCCGTGGACGTGCTGGGGTGGTCCGCGGGACGCAACCAGCCCGGGATTCGCTACAGCAATCTCGGCGTTATCGGCGCCACCGTGGACATACTAGGGCGGATCGACCCGGCGATCCTCGCGGCCGAGATGGGGCGCCTGCACCCGGGGCTGCTCATCGTGGCGTTCGGCACCAACGAGGGGTTTAGCCCGACGACCGACACGCGCGGTTACGCGGCGCTGTACGAGCAACGGATCCGCGCCTTGCTGGCGGCTGCATCGGGGGCGGGCGTGCTCGTGGTGCTGCCGCCGGACGGGGTGCATCGCGAGCAGGATGCCGGAGCCCGATCCTGCGACGGATTGACCGGGGCTGGTGATGGTTGGTCGACGCCCCCGAACCTGCCGGCAGTGCGCGCAGCGCAGGTTGCGGTAGCGACCCGCGAGAACTGGGCGCAATGGGACTGGCAGCAGGCGATGGCGGGGCCCGGTCAGCGAGACGGGCGTTGCGCGATCCTCAGCTGGGCGCAGCGTGTGCCAGCCTTCGCTGCAGGCGATCACGTGCACCTGCTCAGGCTCGGCTATCGGCAGACGGCGGAAGCGCTGTTCGCGGCACTGATGCGTGGCTATGCGCTATGGCGCTCGGCGCATCCACGGGCCGCCGGTTGATGCTGTTTCCAACGCTCGACTTCGCGCTGTTCTTCATGTTCGTGACGCTGCTGGTCGCGCTGTGCGGCGATCACTGGCGGATGCGCAAGCTGGTGCTCGTGGTGGCAAGCTACGTCTTCTATGCGCAGTGGAACTGGCGGTTCTGTTTCCTGCTGCTGTTCAGCACCGCGGTGAGTTTCGCGACCGGGCGAGTGATGCCGCGCCTGGTCGCGGCGACAGCCCGGCGATGGGCCGTGGGGCTCGCGGTAGGCGTACAGCTCGCCGTGCTCGGGGTGTTCAAATACTACGACTTCTTCATCGGCTCGGCGAATGCATTCCTCCGCTCCGCAGGATTTGGCGAGCCGTTGCCGTTTTTCGAGATCCTGCTGCCGGTGGGCATCTCGTTCTTCACCTTCCACGGCATCAGCTACGTGGTCGACGTGTATCGCGGCGATGTCGCGTCGTGCAGGCGCTTTGCCGACATGGCGCTCTACATGTCGTTCTTCCCGCAACTCGTCGCGGGGCCGATCGTCCGGTCGTCGTTCTTCCTCCCGCAACTCGAGCGGCCACCGGAGGACCCGATCGCGCTTGCGCCGGCGCTTTCGCTGATTGCAGGCGGCCTGTTCAAGAAGGTGGTGCTGGCGAACGGTCTCGCGACCGGGCTGGTCGATCCGGTCTTCGCCGATCCACCGAGCTTTCCAAGCGGCGACCTGTTGCTAGCCGCCTACGGCTACGCTGTGCAGATCTACTGCGACTTCTCAGCCTATACCGACATCGCGATCGGCCTCGCAGCTCTGCTCGGGTTCAGGTTTCCGCAGAATTTCGACCAGCCGTATCGCAGCGCGAGCCTGCGGGAGTTTTGGCGACGCTGGCACATGACGCTGTCGTCTTGGCTGCGGGACTACCTGTATCGGCCGCTCGGCGGCAACCGGCAGGGCCCGTGGCGTACTCGTCTCAACCTGCTGGTGACAATGCTGCTTGGCGGCATCTGGCACGGTGCAGCCTGGAAGTTTCTGTTCTGGGGCGCCATGCACGGCGGCGGCCTGGTTCTAGAGCGGGGTTGGGCGCCGCGGATGGAGGCGACGCGCGGCGTGGCACGGGTGCTTGCAGTTCTGGTCGTGTTCCACTTCGTCTGTTTCGGCTGGCTGTTTTTCCGTGCTGACAGCTTCGGGACGGTGATGATCTATCTGCGCACACTCGCGGCAATGCGTGGTGGCATCGCGCAGGCGACGCCCTGGACGATCGGGCTGCTTGTGCTGGGCATGGCGCTGCACTTCACCGGGCGGGACCTCGCTAGCCGGATCGGCCGGGCGACGGCGGCACGGCGTCTGCCGGATTGGGCGACGGCGGCGGCTTTCGCCACCTGCGCGGTTGCGATCGATGCGGCTGGGCCGGACGGGGTACCAGCTTTCATATACTTTCAGTTCTAATGCCCAGTCACAACTCACGCCTGCTGCGCACCGTTGCGACAGCGGCGCTGGTGTCGGTGCTGCTAGGAGCGTCGCCGATCCTGGCTTGGACGGAGCGCTTGCCGGATGGAGCTCTAGCGAGCCCGCTGCACCGGGTAGCGGTCCTGTGGGACCGAACGGCGTCGCATGCGGGGCTCACATGGCCGTATCGCTTGGTGCGGGCGGCTGAGCGGCGGGCGGAAGCATGGCGGGTGGCACCTACGCCCGATTCGTGATGAAGAGAGGAGGGGTTGTCAGGTTCGTAAATACCAAAGGATGTTTAATCCAAAGGTTTGATGGTGCAGTCCTCTAGCGAGAGTGGAAGGAGGCACAATGGGCTAGGTTCCATGGCAGCGCCACAATGACACTGGCAGTCCAACGACCAATACAGCATGGTCAAGAGACCCTGAGGGTTTTGACCAAGCGCGACGGAATCAATCGCGTTCGCTCCAGAAGGTCAGCATTTCCGATGGCAAGATGGGGATCTAATTGAACTAAGGGGAGCATCACCATGAAAGTCAGTAACGCATCCAAAATCCTGGCGATCGCGGCGGCCATCCTCGAGCTGATCTGTTCCACACCAATGGCCGTCGCCGACGACGATATGACGCCTCTCCAGAAGGCGGCGATGAGCGGCCAAACTCAACAAATGGAAAAGGCGTTGGCCGCCGGCGAATCGGCTAATGAGTTGACCAATGTCCACCTGTTTCTATCGACCACGGTCCTTGTAAATGGACCTGGGTTCCATCCGGATGTTATTGGAGTCCTTAAGAAACATGGCTTCAGTTGGAAGGCCCTTAACAAGGCTGGCTACACCGCTCCAGTCCTTGGACTAATCGGCGCATCTCAATCGGACCACGTCTTTACCCAAGAGGAAGAAAACTTCTATCACGCGAACCTGTTCCGCTTCCACAAAACCACCGCGAAGCACAGGAAGCACTTCATGCCGGCGCCGATCCCACGTCCTTGATCAGATATCTTCAGTCAAACAGCAACCACTCGGATATCTTATCGAATATCTACGCCAATCTTCCTCAGTTCGCACCGACTTCATCCACGGCGCGCCGACCGACATGAGCATACCTGGCGTGCGCCTTGGAATGACCACCCAGCAAGTCGAGGAGGCGGCCAAGGTTGCAGGTATGGCAACGGT
>CAXTVQ010000122.1:0-8456 GCA_964247705.1 uncultured Acetobacteraceae bacterium
AAGATCCTGCTGACGCTCGGCGTTCCCGGCCAGCCGGCGCCGCGCCTCAGCGGGCGTCCATTCTGTCGCTGCGTGCACACGGCACTATCGCCGAGCGGCGACATCTACGTGGCGGACGGTTACGGCAACGCACGCGTCCACAAATACGCACCCGACGGACGGCACCTGATGTCATGGGGACAGTCGGGGACCGATCCGGGCTGCTTCAACATCATCCACAACATCTGCTGTGACTGCGACGGCCTGATCTACGTCGCCGACCGGGAGAACCACCGGATCCAAATGTTCGATGGGGACGGGCGGTATCAGGGGCAGTGGAACAACCTGCATCGCCCGTGCGCGTTGTTCATGCCGCCCACACGCGGGGCGTCGCTGTTCGTCGGTGAACTTGGTCCCGGCATGGCGGTGAACCGTGATCATCCCAACCTCGGTCCGCGAATCAGCATCCTGTCTGCGGACGGAACGCTGTTGAGCCGCCTCGGCGACGGAGGATTGGGGCACGGACCGGACCAGTTCATCGCGCCGCACGGGCTCGCCACCGACTCGCGCGGTGACCTCTACATTGGGGAGGTCTCCAATACGACTTGGCCGATCGTCTATCCAGATCGGCCACCGGCACAGCGCCTGCGCGTCCTGCGCAAGCTCGTCCGGATCTCCGACGGCGAGGGCACGACAGCAGGAAGGGGGAAGCCATGAGCGAGCCGCGAACCGACCGCTTCCTCGTGCTCGTCGATTTCCATTTGCTCCCTGGACGGCGCGAGCAGTTCCGACGCCTCGTCGACGACAACGCCGCCCACTCGGTTGCCCGGGAAGTGGGCTGTTGCCGATTTGATGTGATCGAGGTTGAGGGGGAAAGCGATCGGATCCTTCTTTACGAGGTCTACGACAGCAAGGCAGCTTTCCGGCATCATCTTGCATCCGAGCATTTCAGCCAGTTCGACGCTGCTGCCGCACCGCTGTGCCTCCACAAGCGGGTGATGGAGGGAGCGCTGGTCTTTGAGGCCGCTCGTCGCGAAGAGAAGGTCTAGGATGCCGTGCTCGATCTTGCCGCGAGGTGAGCGGCGTCCGATCAGTGAGCCTCCGCATCCGCTTTCATCCAGGCCAGAGTTTCATCCCTTCTGACCGCCTTCCTTTCCCGGTCGATATAGCCATCGAACTCTTGATGCTTTTATCTTAGCGACCAAAGCCTGGCGCCTGTATTCGTTAAGCTTTGCACGAACAGCGGCACGCGGAGTTCTCTGTAAGAGCGACCAACGAATGCGTAGCAATGATGCATACCGCTACAGCTATGATCACTCTGTCAAGCGCGTGGCAGGCAAGTGCATGGAGCTAGTTCGGCGGCACTGACGGCGGATACTATTATCAACGCGCTGCTGCGCGAACAGAAGGCAGTCATGGCGAAAGGATCGCGGCTGGAGCGGGTGGTGCAGGCGCTGCAGGTGAACGCTGTCAGCCACGAGTTGGTGCACGAGCTTGGCTTGAGCCAGAGCCGCAGCTTCTAAGCGAAGGCGCTTTTATACTTCCCGTACCCAAACAGCATGCGTACGTCGTGCCAGCCTGCATTGGCGCGAGCGTCTCGCCCGCATCAAAGCGACCGTTCCAGCCCTTGCTGAACATGGCCTCACGATCACCGAGCGCATGTATGAGCGCCTGCTCGTGGGCGCCTCCGTGCATGCATTCTTCAACCAGTCCGATTACGGCAAGAGCGGATCGCAGCCCAAGGCCCTGGCCAACGCCGTGCTCGCCTATGGCCGGAACATCGACAATCTCGCAGCTCTTTTCAGAGCGGTCGAGCGGATCACGCAGAAGCACGTCGCCCTCAACATCCTGCCGGAGCACTACCCATTCGTGGCGGACGCGCTGCTCGGCGCTATCCAGGATATCCTCGGCGAGGCTGCGACGCCCGCGGTCCTCACCGCCTGGGCCGAGGCCCTGTGGATGGACGACCCGTCGTGCCGCACCGGCCGGACTAGTATCCCGGCTGCGCATTCGAGATCCCGGGCCGCGGAGTCCTGAGGCGCAGCTACTCCCTAGGCGATACCCGGACGCAACTTCTCCGGCACCCAACGAGCAGCGACGATCCAGCAAAGATTGCAGGTTCACCGGTCCGGCACGCGAGCTTAGAAGGCTGGGTTCTTGGCCGGATTCAAACAACCAGGGAAGGAAGCTCATCGTGAACAACACGACGCTCCAACGCGCTGCCCTCCAATCGATTCAGGCGTCCAGTATCTCGAACTGGCTGGATAACCGGACGGGACGCGGCGAAGCGGGCACAGCTGACTGCCGTCTGCCGTTCCGCCGCCTGGTACAGCAGACGCTTCTGGCGACGACAATGCTTTGCCCGCTGCTCTTTCTGACCGAAGGCGCGTCGGCGCAAACGCGTGTCGGTCCCGGAAGCGTTCCCAATTACTTCTTCAATGGGTCAGGTTCCAGCGGCAGCAAAGGCCACGACGGTAACCCCGGTGTCGGCAAGAACCACGACGGGGGCCCCGGGACGATGGACGGCGGTCCGGGCTCGGCCTCCAGTACCGAGATCGTCAACAGCACGACGATCAGCGTCAATGACGGGATCGCGGTACAGATCTCCGCACCCGGCGGTACCGGCGGCGCAGGGGGCGACGGCGAGACTACGATTTCCGGCCAGAGCGGAAACGGTGGTGCGGGTAAGGACGGCGGTGCCGGCGGTGCCGGCCTGTTGACGCTCGATGCCGGTGCGAATGTCCAATCTGGCACCGGTCAGGTCATCCTGCTGTCCGCCGATGGCGGGACGGGGGGCGCCGGCGGACAAGCAGCCAACTCGGGCACCGGGGGCAAGGGAGGCGCCGGCGGCGCCGCGGCTTCGGTCACTTTCCGGGCCAACGCCGGATCGACCATCAAGACATCCGGCACGACAGGGAGCGCAATCCTGCTGGAGGCGGACGGCGGCGCACCCGGCCTGTCGCAGGAGACGAGCTATGACGCGACGAGCGGCCAGCACGGGCCGGACGGTGCGTCCGGAGGTGCTGGCGGAGCAATCCAGGCTGCTCTCGCCGGCACGATCGCCGCCGCCGACACGGCCGTGTTCGCCCAGTCACGGGGTGCCGACGGGGGGACCGGCGCCGACGCGTCCGACCAGATCGGCAGCGCCTATGGCGGCAATGGCGGCACGGGTGGCAGCGGCGGCGATGTGAGGCTGCAGTTCCTGCCCGGCTCCTCGACCACCGTCTTGACGGCCTCCACGAACAACAGCCTGGTTGCGGCCGGGCTAGGCCTCAGCAGCGGCGGGGCGGGCGGCAACGGCGGCGCCTCCAACGGCGGCTACGGCAATACCTATGCCGGCAAAGGCGGCGCCTCCGGCAACGGCGGTTCCGTGGAAGTGGATGCGCAAGGCGCCAAGGTCGCCACGACCGGGGCTACGGCGGCAGCGCTGCTCGCGGAGAGCATCGGCGGCGAAGGCGGCAGCGCCGGTAGCGCCAACAGCATCATCCACGCCAAGGGCGGCAACGGTGCTGCCGGCGGATCGGGTGGCAACGCCACCATCCACCTGACGCCCGGCGGCACTGCGACGACGATCTCCACGGCCGGCTCCAACGCCGCGGCCCTGGTGGCGCAGAGCATCGGCGGCGGCGGTGGCTATGGCGGCAACGCAGACGCGGCCTCGATCGGCCTTTCCGTCGCGATCGGCGGTTCCGGCGGCACCGGCGGAGCTGGCGGTTCCGCCATCGTCGAGATGACGTCCGGTGATCCCGGCGATCCGGCTCCAGTGGTGCTGACCACCGGCCTGCGCTCCCCGGCGATGCTGGCGCAGAGCGTCGGCGGCGGCGGCGGCAACGGCGGCAGCGCGTCCACCATCAATGCCGGCATCGTCAATCTGACGATCGGCGGCAGTGGCGGCAGCGGCGGTGTGGGCGGGCAGGCTTTCGAGTACAATCTCGGGACACTGCAGACGGAAGGCAACCATTCCCCAGGCATGGAAGCGCAGAGCGTCGGCGGCGGCGGCGGCAACGGCGGCTCCGCCAACAGCCTGCAGGTCGGCGCCCAGCTCAACATCGCGGTGACGCTCGGTGGCAGCGGCGGCAAGGGCGGCAATGCGGGGACCGTCTTCACGACGATCAACAGCGGCCAGATCGTGACCATGGGCTCGGATTCCTATGGCATCCAGGCGCAGAGCATCGGGGGCGGTGGCGGCAACGGCGGCGCCTCCTTCTCCGAGGCGGTGCAACTGTTCAGCACCGCCGCCGTCGCGCCGGAAGTCCCGTCGGCACTCGTCAACGTCGCGGTCGGCGGCAGCGGTGGCACCGCCGGCAACGGCGGCAACGTCACGGCCGACAACGAGAACGCGATCATCACCGAGGGTGCGCACTCGTATGGGATCTTCGCCCAGAGCATCGGCGGCGGCGGCGGCGACGGCGGCGACTCCTCGGTGGTCAACATCACGCTGCAGGCGCCCACCGTATCCTCGACCACCGTGATCGGCGGCAGCGGTGGCGCCGGCGGTCAGGGCGGCAACGTCACCGCCACCAACAACGGCCTGATCCTGTCGCTCGGCACTGGTGCGGACGGCATGCTCGCGCAGAGCGTGGGAGGAGGTGGCGGCAACGGCGGCTACGCCCAGGCCGACACCGGAGCCTTCCTCAGCAGCGACAAGACCGTGCAGGTCACGGTCACCGTGGGCGGCAGCGGCGGCAGCGGCGGCAGCGGCGGCACGGTCGAGGCGACCAACACGAGCGGCGGCATCGTGACGCGCGGCGACGGCGCCAGCGGCATGTTCGCGCAGAGCGTCGGCGGCGGCGGCGGCACCGGCAACTTCTCCAAGGCGCTCGGCAGCGGCGGCGGGACGGTCAACGTCAACGTTGCGGTCGGGGGCGGTGGTGGCGGCGGCGGCGCCGGCGGCGCGGTGACGGCGGACAACCACGGCGCCATCCTGACCACGGGCGCCTCGGCGCCGGGCATCGCCGCGCAGAGCATCGGCGGTGGCGGCGGCAAGGGTGGCACTGCTGCGAGCGGCGCCGGCACCGATCCGGAGGTGCGTGCGGCGGACTACATCGCGAGCGGGCTCGGCATCGGCGCCGGCGTGATCAACGACGGCAACGGCATCTACACGTTGAAGGACAACACCCACGGGGACTTCGACGTGCTCGGCAGGCTCGTCGGCATCGTCACCGGCTACAACGGGCAGAACGATCCCAAGGCGCCTCCCGCGGAGGAGGGCAAGCCGGAAGAGTCTCCCAGCTTCTCCGTCGATGTTGGCGCTGGGTTCGCCGGCAACGGCGGATCGGCGGGCAGCGGCGGCAAGGTCGTCGTGACCAACGAGGGCTCAATCCAGACCGTCGATACCGGCTCGGACGGTATCGAGGCGCAGAGCGTCGGCGGCGGCGGCGGCGACGGCGGCGCCTCCAACCCGGCGCCTTCGAACAACCAGCTGCCCGCCGCGAGCGCCATCAGCGCCGCCATCGGCGTCGGCGGCCGGGGCGGCAGCTCCGGCGACGGCGGCGAGATCGACGTCGCCGATACCGGCAGCATCACCACCGCGGGAGACCTCGCGAACGGCATCCACGCGCAAAGCATCGGCGCCGGCGGGGGCGCCGGCGGCCTGACCCTGGCGCAGAACGGCGTGCTCGGAGATCTTACGCTCTCCATCGGCGGCGATGGCGGATCGAATGGCGATGGCGGCCCAGTGAACGTCAGGGTCGCAGCCACCAGCGCCAACGGCACCGGCCTGATCGCCACCACCGGTCGCGACGCCTCCGACGTCCTGGCGCAGAGCATCGGCGGCGGCGGCGGCCTGTCCTCGCTGATGGGCACCACGGTGCCGGACAACAGCGGTGGCCGTGGCCAGAGTAACACGAGCGTCATCAACAGCACGACGCTTCCGGGAAGCTCGATCCTGAACCTGAAGATCGACGGCGCCGGCGGCAGCTCGGGCAATGGCGGCCCGATCACCGTCACCCTCGACAAATCCTCCAACGCGTCCAACGCCGCCTACCTCCAGACACTCGGCGCCAACTCGTATGCCGTCCTGGCTCAGAGTATCGGCGGCGGTGGAGGCCTGGTGATTGGTGTGCCGGACGCCAATGCGCTGGCCAACGTGGATCGCCTGTTCTCGGCCGGCGCGTCGAAAGGCAACGGCGGGACGGTCGCCGTCACCGTCGAACAAGGCTTCAGCATCGGCACCGGTGGCGCAGGCGGCGTCGGCATCCTGGCGCAGAGCATCGGCGGCGGTGGCGGATTGATCGGCGGCCTTAGCAACGTCAACCTGGCCTCCCGCATCCTGCCGGCGCGAGGGGGCGGGTCCGGCCAGGGAGGAGACGTCACCGTCGACCTCGAGAGCAGCGCCAACCTGGCAACCAGCGGCGCCGGCGCCCACGGCATCGCCGCCATGAGCCTGGGCGGCGGCGGCGGCATCCTGGACGAGGCCGATGCAGACGGCTTCGCCTTCGCCGGCAGCCAGCCTTTCAATGCACCGGGTGCCGGCTTCGCTCCCACCGGCACGGTGACCATCATCCTGGGCAACAACACGCTGGTGCGCACCATCGGCCCGTACGCCTACTCGATCTATGCCGCGAGCCAGGGCAACGGCACTAATGCAGTGAAGATCAACATCGGTCCCGACGGGTATGTCGAGAGCTGGGCGAACTCGGCCGGCGCGATCCTCGTCAACGGCGCCGGCGGCAGGACCGACAACGTCATCACCAACGCGGGCACCATCGATGACGGCACGAGCCAGATCCCGGGCGCGACCAGAAACAAATCGGGCATCGCGATCTTGGGAGAAGTCCCGTTGACCGTCAACAATACCGGGACCATCAACGGGAGCACGCAGGCCGGCGATGGCTCGATCTTCAACAACCAAGCGGGCGGCGTCGTCAACGCCGGATCCGTGATCGACCTCGGACCAAGCGGACAACTTTCCAACCAGGGTGTCCTGACGATCGGCAGCGCGAGCAACACCGTCACGACGACGCAGCTCACCGGCAACCTGTCGCAAGGTCGTACGGGGACGATCCTGGTCAGGCTGGACGCGCACGCCAACCAGGCGGATCAGCTGCATGTGACGGGAACCGCGCAGCTGTCCGGACAGGTCGCGCTGCAGGTCGTCGATCCGGCGGATCTGAAGCCGGGCAATGCCCAGGTCAACATCCTGACCGCCGATGGCGGCGTCGCAACCAGCGGCCTGAGGGCGGCACTCGCGGCATCGCCGGTGCTGCAGTACGCGCCGGTACGGGCGAGCCGCACCGATCTCGCGGTGTCGTACACGGTGGATTTCTCCGGCGGTCAGCTGCTGTCCGGCGATGGTCTCGGATCGGGTAACCGGCTGGCCGTGGGCGGTGCCATCAATGCGATCCAAGGAGCCGGTGGCGCCGGAGGCATTGATGGATTGATCACCTCGCTCGCCCAGCTCCGGTCTGCCCAGGCACTGGCAGATCTCTATGACAGCCTGTCGGGTGCCGCGACTGCGGATGCGCAGCAGGTGCTGTTTGGCGCCCAGCAGGCCTACCAGTCGACCATCACGCAGCACGTCTGGAACCAGGCGGGTCCGGGAAGTGCGGCCGCATCCGCGACGTCCTTCGGTTCGGAACAGCCTACGGAAGTATGGGTCGGCGGCCTGGGCCGCACCGATCTGCTTGATGGCAGCGACGGGCAGAGAAGCCTGCACGCACAAACCGCCGGCGCCCTGATCGGCATCGATCATTCGACGGAGCAAGGCCTGACCTACGGATTGAGCTTGGGCGGCGGCAGCTCGGACTTCTCCGTCTCCCAGGAAAACAGCCGGGGTCATGATACATCTGTCAATGTCGCGGCGTATGCCCTTGCACGGCGTGGCGAGATCTATCTGTCGGGTGTGCTCTCCTACGGCAATTTCTCGACCGACCTGCATCGCGACAACGTCGCCGGACTTGCCGGCCTGCTGGCGTCCGGACGCGAGACGTTCGACAGCAACGTGGCGGGCGGACGGGTCGAGCTTGGCTGGACGCACCGTATCGGCGCCTTGACCATGACCCCCTATGCCGCGGTCGACCTGGACGAGCTGTGGCAGGGAGGCTTCTCGGAGGACACGCCCAGCGGAAGCGCCTCGGCCGCTTCAGGACTGGCTCTGCGCTACAGCAGCGTGTCCCAGCTGTCTGCACCTCTGAACCTGGGCGCGCGGCTTAGTACGTCGCTACTCCTGGGCGGCACGCGGCGCTTCACTCCCTATCTGGATCTTGGGTGGGTGCACGAGTTCAACCCGACGCGCTCGGTCAATGCGGCCTTCGTTGCCGCGCCCGACGTCCCCTTCAAGGTCACCGGGGTTGCCGCCTCGCGTGATGCGGCCTTGACCAATATCGGCGGCACACTCAGCCTTGCGCGACAGCTTTCGCTGCTGGCGAGCGTCAACGGCCAGTTCTCCGGCGTCGAGACCTCGTATGGTGGCTTCGGCGGCATACAATTCACCTGGTGACCACGGACCATGCCAGCCCGCATCGAATGGTTCGAGG
>CAXTVQ010000123.1:0-8240 GCA_964247705.1 uncultured Acetobacteraceae bacterium
CCACCCGGCGGTCGTGGCCGCCTATCTCGGCCGTCACGCTCCCTCCGTCAGCCGCGGCACACTCGGCCGCCGGCGCTCCGCCATCGCCGCCCGCCATCGCGCCCACGGCTCGCCGCACCGCGACTGCAGCGCCGAGGCTTACCGATCACACGCGATCTTGCCGAGACAGCCGATGGCGCGCGGGATCAGGATACAAGCTGCTTTTTGAGGAAGAATCGGCTGTGGCCGGGCGGGTAATCGTCGATCGTGCCGAACACCGTGTAGCCGAGGTTTTCGTAGAAGCCGCGCGCCTGGAAGCTGAACGTATCCAGCCACACGCCCACGCAGCCGCGCCGCGCCGCCTCCTCCTCGGCTTGGCGGATGATCTCCCGGCCAATGCCGCCCCGGCGCATCGCTTCGGGGATGAAGATCAATTCGACGAACAAGTGACGGAAACTCGTGGTGCCCCATAGGCCGCCGACGATCTCCCCCCTCGTGGGTTCGGATAGGAGCACGGCAAGGCGCCGTGTGCCTTCGGGTCCGCCGATGCTGGCTTCGTTGAACGCGATCAAGGGCTCCAGGATCTTGCCCCGTACATCGGCGTCTGGTGAGTCGGTCAAGGTGATCGTCGGTGTCATAAGGCTGCTCCTTCTACTAGCGCGGGGGCGCTGCCACCGAGCGCCGTTCGACCAGTTGGCATTCGAGCCGGATCGTCTTCGGCACCTGCACGTCGCCGAGTAGCTGCTCCGCCGCCCAACGGCCCATCTCTGCGTGCGGCAAATCGAGCGTGGTCAAGGGTGGGTCCAACATGCGTGACACCGGCTGGTTGTCATAGCCGATGACGGAGACGTTCGCCGGAATACCCAACCCCAGCCGCCGCAGCGCCTCGTAGCAGCCGGCTGCCATCTGATCGTTGGCACAAAAGATGGCTGTTGGCGGATGGGTCAGCGCCATCAACGCCATAGTGTGATCCCGGCCGGAGGCCGCCGTCCAATCCCCGTGCCGGATCAACGCCGCATCCACCGCAACCCCGGCTTGGCGGAGCGCGCGCCGGTAGCCGGTCGCACGATCCTGGGCGGCCTGCATCCACGGCTCGCCGTTGATCAGGGCGATGCGCCGGTGCCCGGCCGCCAGCAGATGGCTCGTTGCCGCGGCACCGCCGCCCTGCTCTGCCGGAACGACGGCGGGATAGGAGTTCGCAGCATCGAAGCAGTTCAGCAACACGCTGCGATGCTGCGCAAGCTGCGGCGGCGGATCGACCCGGCGGCTGAAGATTCGCGAGTACATCACTCCGGCGACCGATTGGGCGCGCCAGAGGTCCAGCACGGAGGCCTCCAGGGCCGGGTCGCCCCGGCAGACCGCAATTACCAGGATAGCGTTTTCCGGCAGCGCCGCATCGCGCGCGCCGTCGGCAGACAGGACTGCGAACGGGCTGGTCGATAGCTCGTCTGCCAGGAACCCCAATACGCGCATGCGTCCCGCCCCACGTGTCCCGACGCGGTAACCGAGCGATTTGGCGGCGGCCACGATGCGCTGGCGCACCGGGTCCGAAATCCGGATGCCCGGGACGCTGTTCAGCACCAGCGACACCGTCGTTTGCGACACGCCGGCCGCACGTGCGACATCCATCATGATGGGGCGCGCGGCAGCCGGGCCAGGGCGTCTGGCCATGTCAACCATCGGCACGAAGAAATGCTTGCTGCGGGGCAACCATCCCGGTGATAAACACGACCGTCGATTTATTATCAAGCGGGTGGGGCATGGCAAGCAAGGCAGTCTGCGGTTTGGGATGCGTGGCAGCCCTCCTCCTCGCCACGGCTCCGGCACGGGCCGACAAGGCGCATGACGAGTTGCGCGTCGTCTGGCAGAACGAGGCGCCGTTGCTGGACGTTTATTTCAGCACCGTTCCCGAAGCGATCAACGTGTCGCACCAGGTTTGGGACCGCCTGGTGGAACGTGATCCGGACACCTTCGACTACAAACCGGGCCTGGCGACCGCCTGGCGGTGGGTCGACCCGGTCACGCTGGAGTTCGACCTGCGGCACGGCGTCAAATTCCACGATGGCAGCGACTTCGACGCGGAGGACGTGGTCCACACGTTCGACTGGATGATCGATCCGGCGAACAAGGTAATGTACCAGGGCAACGTCAGTTGGATCGCCAGCGCAGAGAAGGTTGACCCGTTCAAGGTGCGCATCCACCTGAAGCAGCCATTCCCGCAGGCGCTGGAATACATCGCGTTGCCGCTCGCCATCTATCCCCGCAGCTACAAGGGCCCGGAGGATCTGACCCGACACCCCGTCGGCACCGGCCCCTACCGCATCACCGCCGTAGACGGCACCAAGGGGATCACGCTGGAACGGTTCGAGGGCCGTTACGAGGGCAGCGCCAAGCCGCGCCCCGCGATTGGCAAGATCAGCATCCGGGTCGTCCCGGACGAGGCCACGGAAATCGCTGAACTCCTGGCCGGGCGGGCCGATTGGCTGTCGCAGATCACCGCCGATCAGGTGGATCAGTTGAAGACGCAACCCAACCTGCAGGCCTTCAGCTCGGCCGTGCTGCGTGTCGCATTCATCCTGTTCGATGCCGCCGGCCGCACCGGCGCGGACAATCCTATGACGAAACTGCCCGTGCGCCAGGCGCTGTCCTACGCGCTGGACCGCGACGGCCTGGTGAACAACCTCATCCAAGGCGACGCGCATGTCATCGACACGCCCTGCAACCCGGTGAACTTTGGCTGCGACGCGTCCGCTGCCGTAAAATACCCGTACGACCCGGCGAAGGCGAAGCAGTTGCTGGCCCAGGCCGGCTATTCGAACGGCTTCCCCGTCACCCTCTTCACCTCCACGGCACGCCCGCTGGAGTGGTCCGAATCGATCCAGCAGAACTGGGAGGCCGTAGGGCTCAAGGTCACCGTAACCCGAATGCCCCCGCAGGCCGTCAACGAGAAATTAGAGGGCGAAGGGCTGCCGACCTTCTTCACCGATTGGGGCGGGTTCCGCATCAACGACGCGTCGGCCTTCATCAGCGTGTATTTCCGCGGCTCCCCAGACGATATCGCGCGCGACAAGCGGGTGGAGGACTGGCTGAAGGAAGCCGACAACTCGCCTGATGTGGCCGTTCGCAAAGCCGACTACGCCAAGGCAATCCATCGTGTGACCGAACAGGCCTATGTCCTGCCGCTTAACAGCTTCAGCATCAACTACGCTGCCATCAAGGATCTGAACTTCAAGGGCTACCGGGACGAGATACCCCGGTTCTATCTTTATCGGTGGAATTGAGTCGCCCGCTTGCTGGCTTACACCGTCAAGCGGCTCGTCCTAGCGATTTCGGTGATGCTGACGGTGTCCGCCATCGTTTTCGGCGTCACCAACAGTGCGATGGACCCGGCGCGCGGGATCGCCGGGCCGGATGCGCTGCCGGCCGATGTGGCGGCCATTCGACACAATTTCGGGCTGGACCGGCCATTGCCGCTGCAGTTCCTGGGCTGGCTCGGCCATGCGGCAACCGGTGATTTCGGCCACTCGCTCGCCTTGCGGGATCATAGCGTGCTTAGCCTGATCGGCGAGGCGCTTCCTGTCACGCTGACCTTGGCGCTCGTCGCGTTGTTGCTGGCCTTGGCTCTGGCCGTGCCGCTGGGCGTGCTGGCTGCAGTCAAGCCGAACTCGCTGCTTGACCGGGTGGCGCTCACGCTCGCCGTCTCGGGCCAAGCCATGCCGTCCTTCTGGTTCGCCTTGCTGCTGATCGTGGTATTCGGGGTGGAGCTGCGCTGGCTCCCCACCTCGGGCGTAAACGAGTGGCGCGGCTACGTGCTGCCATCGGTGGCATTGGCGTATTACGCCGCACCGGCGCTGATGCGGCTGATCCGTGGCGCCATGATCGACGTGCTGGAGGCCGACTACATCCGCACGGCGTGGGCCAAGGGGCTGCCGGTGCGCCGCGTGCTGTGGCGGCACGCGCTGCGCAATGCGATTGTTCCATTGACCGGCCTGGTCGCCGTCCAGTTCGGCTTCCTGCTCGGCGGCTCCGTGGTGATCGAAACGGTGTTCGCGCTGCACGGCATCGGCTTCCTGGCCTGGCAGTCGATCGGCCGCGGCGACCTCCCCGTGCTGCAGGCCATCGTGCTGATGATCTGCGCCGGGTATGTGGTGTTGACCTTCCTGGCGGACCTGGCGGCCGCCTCGCTCGACCCCCGCATCAGGCTGGGCTGAGCGTGTCGCAAGCGATCGCCACGCGGCCCGTCCTTGCCTCTTTCTGGCGTCATGGCGGTCTGCTGGCCGGCGGCGTCATGCTCGGGCTGGTCGTGTTCGCCGCGGTCTTCGCGCCGGTGCTCGCCCTGCACGACCCGGCGGCGCAGGACCTGCTGCACCGCCGCTTGCCGCCAGTCTGGCACGACTGGCTGTTCGGCGGCCATCGCTCCGTCTGGATGCACCCGCTCGGCACCGACAAGACGGGGCGGGATTACTATAGCCGATTGCTTTACGGCAGCCGCATTTCGCTGCTCATCGGCCTGTCCGCCGCCAGCATCTCCGGCCTGATCGGCACGGCGATGGGGTGCCTGGCGGGCTATCTGCGTGGACGGACGGATTTGCTGGTCACCTTCGCCATCACCACGCGGCTGAGCATGCCAGTGGTGCTGGTGGCTCTCGTGGTCGTCTCGGTCTACGGCAACACCTTGCCGATCCTGGTCTGCACGATCGGGCTGCTGGCATGGGACCGGTTCGCCGTGGTGTCGCGCGGGCTCACGATGCAGATCGCACACCGCGAATATATCACCTCCGCCCGCGCGATCGGGGCGTCGATCGGGCACATCCTGGTGCGGGAGATCCTGCCCAACCTGCTGGGCCCGCTGGTCGTGGTCGCAACCCTGGAAATGGCCAACGCGATCCTGCTGGAGGCCGCGTTGTCATTCCTGGGCCTGGGCGTGCCGCCCCCCTTGCCGGCCTGGGGTCTGATGCTGGCGGAGGCGAAGGAGGAAATCTTCTTCAACGCCTGGATGATCCTGCAACCCGGGCTGCTGCTGTTCCTGACGGTGATGGGCATCAACCTGCTGGGCGATGGCCTGCGCGATCTCACGGCGGATGCCAGCCGTTGACCGACCGCCTGCTAGACGTGCGCGACCTGGCCGTGACCCTGCATGGGTGCGGCCGCGCATTGCGCCCCGTGCAAGGGATCGACCTGCATCTGGCGCTCGGCGAGACGCTCTGCCTCGTGGGTGAGTCCGGCTGCGGCAAGTCGCTCACCGCACTGGCGCTGATGGGTCTGCTGCCACCCACCATGTCCCGGCAAGCGGCCACCCTGCAGCTTGCCGGGGAGGATCTGCTGGCGGCCAGCCCGGCACGGTGGGAGGCGCTGCGGGGCGACCGCATGGCGATGATCTTCCAGGACGCCAACACGGCGCTGAATCCGGTGTTGACCATCGGCGAACAGTTAATGGAGATCTGGCAGGCGCATCGGCCCGGCAGTGCCGCAGCGGCGCGGCAACGCGCCATAACGTCACTGGACATGGTGGGAGTCCCAGCTGCGGCGGCACGGCTGGGCCAGTATCCGCACCAGCTCTCCGGCGGCTTGCGGCAGCGCGTAGGGATCGCGATGGCCCTGATGTGCGATCCGGCGCTGCTGATCGCGGACGAGCCCACCACGGCGCTGGACGTGACCATCCAAGCGCAGACACTGCATGTGCTGGCCCGGCTGTGCCGCCAATTCAATGCAGGCCTCATCTTCATCACGCATGATCTGGGCGTGGTGGCGCGGATCGCCGACCGGGTGGCCGTCATGTATGCCGGCCAGATCGTCGAGACGGCGGCCACGGCAGAGTTGTTCGCCCGTCCACGCCATCCCTACACCCAGGGCCTGCTGCGCGCCCTGCCCGTCCCCGGCCGGCAACGCCCCCGGGAGCGGATGCCGACCATCCCAGGCACCGTGCCGCCGCCTGTCGCCGTCGTGGAGGCATGCCTGTTCGCCGACCGCTGTTCCGCCGCCCACGCCATGTGCCGGGCGGGCCCGGTGGCATTCCGCCAGCACGGCGCCGATCACGCCACGCGGTGTGTGCTGGCACCGGACGCGTCTGCGGCGCTGTGGGCGGCATGACAGCACCCGTGCTGGAGGCGAGGGCCCTGCACAAGCAGTTCGCGTTGCGCCGCGGCTGGTTCGGCCGGCGCGCGGTGGTGAACGCGGTGAACGGCGTCAGCCTGACGCTGCATGCCGGCGAGACCCTGGCCCTGGTCGGCGAGTCGGGCAGCGGCAAGTCCACGCTGGGGCAGATGCTGCTGGGTTTGGTCCGGCCCAGCTCCGGCCTGCTGCTAAGCCATGGCGTGGCACCGCCGATCAAGCCGCGCGCCCTGGCCCGGAGGATCCAGGTGGTGTTCCAGGATCCGTTTGCCTCGCTGAACCCACGGCGCCGGGTCGGCGACATCGTGCGGCTGCCGCTGGACGTGCATCGTATCGGCACCCGCGAACAACGCGACGCGGCGGTAGCAAGCATGTTGCGCCGGGTCGGGCTGACGCCGCAGCACGCCGCGCGCTACCCCCGCCAACTGTCCGGCGGGCAGCGGCAGCGCGTGGCGATCGGGCGGGCGCTGATCCTGCAGCCCGAGATTGTGATCCTGGACGAGCCCACCAGCGCGCTGGACGTGTCCGTGCAGTCGCAGATCCTCAACCTGCTGCTGGACCAGCAGGACGAGTTAGGTATGGCCTATCTGCTGATTACCCACAACATTGCCATCGTGCAGCACATGGCCTCGCGCACCGCCGTGATGTATCTCGGCCGCATCGTGGAGCAGCGCGGCACGGCCGAACTGTTCCAGGCGCCGGGCCACCCCTACACAAGCGCCCTGCTCGCCTCCGTGCTGACGCCCGAGCCGGGGCTTGGCTTGCCCGAGGTCGCGTTGGGCACCACCCTGCCCATCGCCTGGAGTTTGCCAACCGGCTGCGTGTTCCATCCGCGTTGCCCGGAGGTCATGCCGGTCTGCCGCGAACTCGCGCCGCCGAACTATCCCGTGGGGGACGGGTTTGCCGCCTGCCACCTGCATCGCTCCTGAGAAGGGAACGCCCATGCCCGACACCATACGCCCCGTCTTCCTCCGCGACGTCACCCTGCCCGATTTCGGCATGCCGGCGCAGGAGCCCGTCATTCCCGCCGCGATCTACCAGGCCCGCGTCGCGGCAGCCGAGGCGCGGGCGACGGCGCTCGGCATCGACGTGCTAATCGTCTGGGGCGACCGCGAGCATTGCGGCAACATCGCCTATCTCTGCGCCCTCGATCCGCGCTTCGAGGAAGCGATGCTCATTCTCAAGCCCGGCCGCATACCCCGCCTTTGCGTCGGCAACGAAGGTTGGGGGTACGCGACATTGAGCCCCCTACCGCATGAACGAGTGCTGTTCCAGGAGCTGAGCCTGCTTGGCCAACCCCGCGGCGAGTCCCCGACGATCGAGCAGTTGCTGGCCGATGCGGGCGTGGCCGCCGGCACCCGGGTGGGTGTGGCTGGCTGGAAATATAAGGAGGACGGCCGCGGCAACGTACGCCGCTCGTGGATCGAAGCGCCGGCTTATCTAGTCGACGCCCTCCGCAGCATAACCGGTGACCCGGCGTTGATCCAGAACGTCACCGACCTGTTCATGAACGCTCGGGATGGCCTGCGCACCCACAACGAGGCCGAGCAACTCGCCGCCTTCGAATACGCCAGCTGCCTGGCCTCGACGGCGGTCCGCAACGTGCTGACCGGGTTCCGCATCGGCCAGACTGAATACGAGGCCATGGAGCTGATGCGGCTGAACGGCTTCCCGACCAATTGCCACCCAATGCTGACTGCCGGGCCACGCGCCGCGGTCGGGCATGCCAGCCCGAGCACACGGCGGATCGAACGGGGTGACTTCATGACGGCGGCGCTCGGCCTGTGGGGCACGCTCAGCAGCCGTTGCGGCTTTGTCGTGGAGGATGCCAGCGAGCTTCCAAGCGGGATCGCCGATTATGTCGATCGCCTGGTGACACCGTATTTCCGCGCGGCCATCGCCTGGTTGGAAGCGCTCCGGATCGGGGTGACGGGTGCGGAGTTGTTCGAAGCCGTGCACCGGCACGTCGGCGACCCGTTCTTCGGCGTGCAGCTCAACCCAGGGCACCAGGTGCACCTGGACGAGTGGCTCAACTCCCCCGTCTACGCCGGGTCGGACATTCCCCTGCGATCGGGCGTGGCGATGCAGCTCGACATAATCCCGGCAACCGGCAGCGCCTACCAATCCAGCAACATCGAGGACGGATATGC
>CAXTVQ010000124.1:0-8224 GCA_964247705.1 uncultured Acetobacteraceae bacterium
GGCGTCGCTGCTGCTGTTCGTGGTCGATGCGTCGGACCCGACCTACGAGGCGCAATTGGAGGTGACCCGCGCCGTGCTGCACGAGATCGGCGCGGACACGGTTCCGTCCCGCCTGGTGCTGAACAAGCTGGACCGGGTGGACGCGGCCGGGCGTGACGCGCTGGCGCTCAAGCACCCGGACGCGATCCTGCTGTCCGCCCACGCGCCGGAGGACGTCAGCGCGCTGCGGGACACCATCATCGCATTCTTCGAGGCGGCGATGGTGGAGGACGTGCTGGTGCTGCCGTACGCGAAACAGGGGCTGATCGCGGAGGTGTACGAGAACGCACGCGTGTTGTCCGAGGAGTACGACGAGAGCGGGCGGGTGCTGACGGTCCGCGGCCTACCCGGCGCCATCACGCGGCTGCGGCGCAACCTTGCCGCGTGAGGGCCCGAACCGGTCCCGCCACGCCGGTTGCGCGCCGGGACAATCGAGCGCCGTCGCGGCATGGACGCCCCGGGCGATCGCGCGCGCGGTCACCAAGGTCGCCAGGTGCAACAGCTCCGTCAGGTCGTCCCCGGCCGGCGCTGGTTGAACGCAGGTGGCGGCGGCGAACATCGTGTCGCCGTCGCTGGGGAGATGCGCCGGCAGCACCGCGCGGGCCAGCCCGTCATGCGCCATGATGGCCAACCGCTTCGCCGTGGCCTTGGTCAGAGTGGCATCCGTGGCGATCACGCCGATGGTCGTGCCCAGCACGGGCCCACGCTCGGCCCCGCCCTTCGTGCGCAAGGTGACGTGGGACGGGGTGAAGGAGGCAGGCAGGCCGAGACCGCCGAACTCGCCGCCCTGCTCGAACGGTGCGGCCCAGAAATGCGGCCCTTCGCCGACGGTGGCGCTGCCCACGGCATTCACTGCCACTATTGCGCCCACCACAGCCCCGAACGAGGTCGTGGCGCTCGCCGAGCCGAGGCCGCCCTTGGCCGTCGCGGTGGTCGCGCCGGTCCCCGCACCGGCCGTCCCCAACGCAAACGCACCCGGCGCTGCGGCAATCGCGGCCGCGTAGCCGAGGTCCCGGTAGGGTGAGAACCGGCTCCACGCTTTGTCGCCGCCGTTCAGCAGGTCCATCAGGATCGCCTGCGGCACGATCGGAATGCGGACGCTCCTAATCTGCAACCCACGCCCCTGTTCCCGCAGGGCTGCCTGTACGCCGCCCGCTGCATCCAGGCCGAAGGCGGACCCGCCGGACAGCACCAGCGCGTCGACACGCTCGACCAGCATGTCCGGCTGCAGCAGGCCGGTGTCGCGTCCGCCGGGTGCACCCCCCAGCACCAGCCCGGAGGCGATCGCCGGCTGGTCGAACATCACGGCGGTGACGCCCGAGCCGAGCCGCAGATCGGTCGCGTGACCGACGCGCAGCCCCGCCACGTCGGTCAGCAGGTTCAGCCGGCCCGCCATCACTCGAGCGGCACGTTGGCGTGTTCCTTCATGCTGAGGATCGCGATGGCGCTCAGGGCACCGCCGGTCATGACGTAGAAGGCGGGGGCGAACGGGTTGCCGGTCTGCTCCACGAGCCAGGTGGAAATCAGCGGGGCGAAGCCGCCGAACAGGACGACGGCGAAGCCATAGCTCACCGACAGGGCGGTGTAGCGGACCCGGGTCGGGAACATCTCCGCCAGGATCGACGGGATGGTGCCGGTATACAGCGCCTGGAACGCGGCGTTGCAGACCAGCGCCAGCAGCAGCGACTGGAAGGTTCCGCCGCGGATCGCCAGCAGGAACAGCGGATAGTCGAACACCAGGTTCAGCACCGCGCAGGCGAGGATCAGCGGGCGCCGGCCGATCCGGTCACTGAGCGCGCCGACGAAGGGCGTCAGCACCACGACGACCAGGCCCGACGCCACCGCGCAGGAGAACGCCGCACCCGGCGGCAGATGCATCGTGTTGATCGCGTACGCCACGAGGTAGACCACGAAGATGAAGTTCGCGATGCAGCCGACGATGCTGAGCCCGAACGCCTGCAGCATGCGCCCGCCGAACTCCTGCAGCGCCACGCGCAACGGCGAGCGCTCCACCCGCTTGGTTTCGACCGTGCGCTCGAAAGCCGGCGTTTCGGCCACCTTCTTGCGCAGGTAATACCCGATCGGGCCGAGGATGAAGCCGCAGAGGAACGGAATGCGCCAACCCCAGGCGTAGAAATCCTCCTGGCTGAGGTTGGAGGCGAGCAGGGCTGCCGAGACCGAACCCGTCAGTGCGCCGATCTGCGTGCTGAATTGCTGCCAACTGCCCGTCAGCCCGCGCCTGCCGGGGGGTGCGTATTCCACCAGGAAGGCTGCGGCGCCGCCCCACTCGCCCCCGGTGGAGAAGCCTTGCAGCAGCCGGCAGACCACCAGCAGGATCGGCGCCCAGACGCCGATCGATTGGTAGGTGGGGATCAGGCCCGTCACCCCGGTCGCCACCGCCATCAAGCCGATGGTGATGACCAATGCGGCGCGGCGGCCCATCCGGTCACCGTAGGCGCCGAGGATGACGGCCCCGACCGGGCGCATGAGGAAGGCCGCCCCGAACGCGGCGTAGGTGCCGTACATCGATTGCGAGGGATAGAAGGCGCGCGTGATGGCGACGGCGAAGTAGCCGTAGATGGTGAAGTCGAACAACTCGAAGAAATTGCCCACCGCACACGACAGGATCGCGCGCCGCCGCACGATCGCCAGTTCGCGGGCATCGAGCGCCGAATGCCCGCCTGAGAGAGTTTGGGACATGCGGTGCGCCTCTTGATGCCGGTCGTTAGTCTAGGCGAAGGATTCGCGTGCAGCCAAACGGTATCGGCGTGCCGAACCGGCTAAGCTGCGTCGCTGTCCAACGATGCCAGGTCGACCGGTTGGATGGAGAACCAAACGGCGTCCGGACTCCGCGCGGCAGCCCGCAGGATCGGCTTGATCGCCGAGAGCAGGTCGTCGAGCGAGCGGAAGGGCGTGAGGTTCTCGTCGCCCTCCGCCGTGCGCATCATCAGCGCCATGCCTGGCTTGGCCAGTGCGGCGCCCATGCCGCCGGCTTTCTTGGCACTGCCTTGGCGCGGAAGGTCCGTGACGTTGGCAGCGTGGGCGGGTGTTGCGGCGACGGGCTCCGGGTCCCGTTGCGGAACGGCCGCAACCTGGGGCGTTGGACGATCGGCCGCGGCGCTGGCGGCATCTGCGCGATCGGCCTTGCCCGCCCCGCGGCCGCGCCGTTTGCCGGTGGCGGGCGCGGGAGCCGCAGGCTCATGGGTTTGGAAATCGGGCGCGAACAGGTCTGGCAGAGCCGGCGTCACCGCTGCGGTGCTTACGACGGATGGTACAGGGCTCTCGGCAGCGGGCGGGCCTGGCTTGTCCAAGGAGCTTGCATCAGGCGCTTCCACCTCTGAGTTTGGCCGGGCATCCCGCCGCAGTTTGCTGAGCAGCGCATAGATGTTGGCCGGGGTGCAGCCGTATTCGGCCGCGACCTCCGCCACCTTCCTATTCTCGCCATCGACCATCTGCAGGATGCGGGGATGCTCGGCCTTGCTAATGCGTGCCATCGTGCGACCTCGGGGCGGGCCAGCCGACTCGGCTGGCAGAACGAACCATGAACCGCAATTTGGCAAATACGGTTGTTGAGCGCCAGCCCTATTTGAATCTTTTTAACCGATGTCGCCGAACCGCTTGAAACGATGTCCAACGGCATGGAGCCACAACGGGCAGCTTGTTCAGCGGGAAGCCCTTGTAGGCCAGCAGACAAGACGTACTGGTGCTGAAATGATGCTTAGCGAAGCGCTGCGGATCGCAGATCAGAGACGTTCCTATCCTTGATCAGGCGTCTTTAAGAACTGACATCAAACCATCCCTGGGATATGAGTGGCTCACCCGAATTGGCTGCCAAGATATCTTTTTCGATAGGTGTATGAATGTCTTCACGATGCGACGATTTGAGCACGATTGCAGTGGCGGAACCTTCAGCTCTGAAAATCAGTATTGCGATGACGACCTATAACGGAGCGCGATATGTGGAAGCACAGCTCGCCAGCCTCGTATCCCAAACACTGCTGCCCTATGAGATCATCGTATGCGATGACGTCTCGACCGACAACACGGTGGAGGTCGTTCGAAGGTTTTCAGCGGATTCGGCCGTGCCCATCAAGCTGCAACTCAATCCAAAGTCCCTGGGCTGGGCCGCGAATTTCATGGCGGCGGCCGCGCTCTGCTCCGGTGACCTGATCGCCTTCTGTGACCAGGACGATGTCTGGTACCCGCAAAAACTCGCGACGGTGATCAAGTTCTTCGAGGACCCAGACACCGTGATGGTTTGCCATGACGCAGCGATCGTGGACGCAGACCTCAACTTCATGCGCCCTCTGATGCGCCTGCCGCCAAATTTGACGTTCTTCAAGCCGCTCGAGCTGAGCCCCTGGTCGAATGCGCTGGGATTTACCCAGGTGATCCGTCGGAGGCTGTTGCAGCAATCCAACCTGTGGCGAGATTCGCTCGATCATGATCGTCGGCCCAGCCCGATGGCGCATGACCAGTGGTTTTCGTTTCTGGCCTCTGTTTTGGGCACGATGGTCTACATTCCCGACGCGCTCGCGTCCTATCGCCAGCATGGCAAGAATGCGGTCGGCAATGAATTGCCAGAGGAGAAGACTAAGTTTTCGATGGCGAAGTTTCGTAGCAACTTAGCGGTTATGGCGGCCCAGGCGGATGCAGCCGCCGCACGCCACCATGTGTTGACATTGATGTCCGCGCAGGTCGAGGGCGCCGAACTCCGGCTGGTCCAGGCGGCGATCGACAAATACGCGGGGCTTACCGAGCGCCTGCGGCTGCGGGCGAAAATCTATTCAGCGTCCAGCGTGATGGCACGGTGCGCATCCCTGAGCCGGTTGATCAGCCGGAGATGCTACTCGGGCAAGGACGAGTGGAAATTCGGCCTGAGGCACCTCGTCAAGGATCTAGCGATCGGCATACCCCTTGGGACGCATGTTGGCGCGACCGGTTCGCATTCGATCCGCTGATGGCGCGCATGGCGTCGCATGGGCGGAGCAATGGCCAAGGCCCTGCTGAGCAAGCATGAGAACGACGACAAGCAAACTACCTGCACTGGAGCCCGGCATGCCGATCGAGACAAATCCCTTTGGTCCAGATGGAACGCCGGTTTCGTTGCTGGGGTTCGGTTGCGGCGCCGTCGGCGGGTTGATGGTCCGTGGAACGCAGGCCGATCGGGAGCGTGCCATCGCCCGTGCGCTCGAGGCCGGCGTCAACTACTTCGACACGGCCGTCCAATACGGCGACGGCGCGTCCGAAACGCATCTCGGCGCGGCACTTGCCAAGCACCCGGCGGCTGACGTGTTGGTCGGCACCAAGGTGCGCCTGCCGCCCGAGGCGTTCGGCGGCATCGCGGCCGCGGTGACGGCGTCCCTGGAGGGTAGTCTGCGGCGTTTGGCGCGCGACCGGGTGGATGTGTTCCACCTGCACAATGCGATCACCACCGATGGCGGCGGCTCGAGCCTGAGCGTGCGCCAGGTGCTCGGCGAGGTCCTGCCGGCGTTCCAGGCGCTTCAGGCAGCGGGAAAGCTCCGGCTGCCCGGGTTGACCGCCGTGGGCGACACTGAAGCTTTGCAGCAGGTCATCGACAGCGGCGCGTTCGGGAGCGCGCAGGTCAGCTACAACATGCTCAATCCGTCGGCCGGCCACGCGCTGCCGGCGGGCTACCCGGCGCAGGATTACGGCCTGCTGCTCGAGCACGCCCGGCGGGCCGGTACCGGCGCGATCGGCATCCGCGTGTTGGCCGGCGGTGCGCTCAGCGGTTCGGCCGAGCGCCATCCCGTTGCCAGCCCGGCGCCGGCGCCGATCGGCTCCGCCCACAGCTACGAGACCGACCTGGCCCGCGCGCAGCGGTTGATGCCGCTGGTCACCGAAGGGTTTGCCGCGTCGCTGCCCGAGGCGGCGATCCGGTTCGCCATCGCTCAGCCGGCGTTGAGCACGATCCTGGTCGGCATGGCCAGTGTGGAGGAGTTCGAAGCGGCCTTGGCCGCCGTACAGAAAGGGCGGTTGCCGCAAGCTGCGTTGCAGAGAGTGGCCGAATTGACGGCGGTGTTTGCCGGGGAGCAACGGTGAGCGGCCTGTCCCCGCCGATCGCCAGGCCTGTCGGAACCGGGTCCCGCAGCCGCGAGGTCGTCGCGGCCACGATCGGCACCTTTTTCGAATGGTACGACCTGCTGATCTATGGCACCTTCGCCGTCGTCATCTCACGTCAGTTCTTCCCCGCGGCCGATCCGGATGTCGGGCTGTTCCTGGGGTTGCTGACCTTCGCGTCGGCCTATTTGGTGCGGCCGTTGGGGGCGATCCTGATCGGCGGGTATGCCGACCGGGTCGGGCGCAAGGCGGCGCTGGTGCTGTCGGCCGGGCTGATGCTGGTGGGCACGTTGATCACGGGCGTTTTGCCGAATTACGCCAGCATCGGGCTTGCTGCGCCGGCGCTGCTGGTGCTGGCGCGGTTGATGCAGGGCTTCTCGGCCGGGGGCGAGTTCGGCGCTGCCAACACGTACCTGGCGGAACAGAATCCGCGTCACCGCGCGTTCTACGCCAGCCTGCAGTTCTCGACGACGGGGCTTGCCATCGTCGTTGCCGCGACGTTCGGCTTCGGGTTGAACACGCTGCTGAGCCCCGAGGCGATGAACGCGTGGGGCTGGCGCGTGCCGTTCCTGTTCGGCCTGCTGATCGGGCCGGTCGCAGTGTACATCCGACGCAACATCGAGGAGTCGCCGGACTTCGTGGCCACGCCCGCGACCGCCCATCCGCTGCGGGAGGCGCTCGCTCATGACAAGCTGCGCATGCTGGTGGGCGCGGGCGTCGTGTGTGCGGGCAATGTCGCGAGCTACGTCAACATCTACATGCCGACCTACGCGATCACGCAACTGCATCTGCCGCCCGCCTCGGCCTTCATCGGCAGCATCGTGGGCGGGTTGGTGAGCACGGTGTTCCCGATGGTGGCGGGCGCGCTGGCGGACAGGTTCGGCAATGTGCGGGTGATGGCGGTTGCGATCGTCATCGGGATCGTCATTGCCTATCCGCTGTTCCTGTTGCTGGCGACCTATCCGACGGTGGCCACGCTGGCGCTGATCCAGGCGGTGATCGCGCTGGTGTTCTACAGTTTCTACTATGCCCCGGTCGGCACGGTGCTGACCCAGCTTTTCCCGGCGAGCCGCCGGACGATCGGCTCGTCGATCAGTTATGTGGCGTCGCAGACGTTCTTCGGCGGGATCACACCCGTCGTTGTCAGCAGCATGATCGCGGCGTCCGGCAACCCGATGAGTCCGGGCATCTATCTCAGCGTCATGGGCTGTGTCGGGCTGTTCTGCCTGCTGGTCAGCCGGCGGATGGGCGTTCGGTAAGGCATCGAGGGAGGGGGGACGGACATGGATGGTCTGCTGCCGGGGCGTGTCGCGTTGGTTACGGGTGGCGCTGGGCGGATTGGGCGCGTGATTGCGGCCACGTTGGCCCGTGAAGGCGCCAAGGTGGTGATCACCGACCGGGCGGGCGACGGGCTCGATCAGGCTGGGCGGGAGCTTGGCCTGCCCGCGGTCGCTGGCGATGTCACCGAGCCGGGTTCCGTCGTTGCCATGGTGGATGCGGCGGAGGCGGCGGTCGGGCCGCTCGATATCCTGGTGGCGTCGGCGGGGATCTTTCCGAACTGCCCGTTGCTCGACATGGAGCTCGAGGAGTGGGAGCGGGTGTTCGCCGTGAACGTACGCGGTGTGATGCTGTGCAACCAGGCGGTGGCGCGGCGGTGGGTGGCGCGGGGCACGCCGGGTGCGATCGTGAACCTGTCTTCGGGTGCGTCGCGGTCGGCGCGTCCGGGTGGGTCGCATTACTGCGCGTCGAAGGCGGCGGTGAACATGATGGGGGAGGTTTGGGCGTCGGAGCTGGGCCGGTACGGGATCCGGGTGAATACGGTGTTGCCGGGTTTGGTGATGGACGAGGTGGTGACGAGCGAGGACCCGGCGCGGCATCCGTATTTGAACGCGATGTGGAAGGCGACGCCGCTGGGGCGGACGGGGGATGCGCAGGATATCGCGGAGGCGGTGGCGTTCTTGGTGTCAGACCGGTCGGCTTGGACAACGGGGGCGATGCTGCAGGTGAGCGGGGGGTCGCATTGCGGGCGGACGCATGTGCCCACGACGAGGGATATGGGCTTGGGAAAGAGTTAGGATCGCAGGGCTCTGCCCTGCACCCGGAA
>CAXTVQ010000125.1:0-8204 GCA_964247705.1 uncultured Acetobacteraceae bacterium
AGCACAACGACCTGGACAATGTCGGCTACACCGCGCGCCACCACACCTTCTTCGAGATGCTCGGCAATTTCTCGTTCGGCGACTACTTCAAGCCGCTCGCCATCGAGCATGCCTGGACGCTGCTGACGCGGGATTTCGCGCTGCCCAAGGAAAAGCTGCTCGTCACCGTCTACTCCGAGGACGACGAGGCGGCCGATCTTTGGAAGCGCATCGCCGGGCTGCACGACGACCGCATCATCCGCATTCCGACGTCGGACAATTTCTGGCGCATGGGCGACACCGGCCCGTGCGGCCCGTGTTCCGAGATCTTCTACGACCACGGCGAGGGCATCCCCGGCGGCCCGCCCGGCAGCCCGGACGAGGACGGCGACCGGTTCATCGAGATCTGGAACCTCGTCTTCATGCAGTATGAGGAGGGGCCGCCCGGCGTGCGTGAGCCGCTGCCCCGGCCTTCCATCGACACCGGCATGGGCATGGAGCGCTTCGCCGCGATCCTGCAGGGCGTGCACGACAACTACGACACGGACACGTTCCGCGCGCTGATCCTGGCCAGCGCCGAGATCACCGGGCAGGAGCCGGACGGCCCGTTCCGCGCCAGCCACCGGGTCGTGGCGGACCATCTGCGCTCCACCGCCTTCCTGATCGCGGAGGGCGTGCTGCCGTCCAACGAGGGCCGCGGCTACGTGCTGCGCCGGATCATGCGCCGCGCCATGCGCCACCTGCACATGATGGGCGCGACCGACCCGGTGATGTGGCGCTTGGTGCCCGTGCTGATCCGCCAGATGGGCGCCGCCTACCCCGAGCTGCCCGCCGCCGAGGCGCTGATCACCGACACGCTGCGGCTCGAGGAGGGGCGGTTCAAGGCGATGCTGGACCGCGGCCTCGGGCTGCTGGCGGAGGAAGTGGGCAAGCTCAGCGACAGCCAGGCGCTGCCGGGGGACGTCGCGTTCCGCCTGTATGACACGTACGGCTTCCCGCTGGACCTCACGGCGGACGCGCTACGCGAGCAGGGCCGCACGGTGGACCAGGCCGGGTTCGACGCGGCGATGGCCGAGCAGCGCACCCGCGCCCGCGCCGCCTGGGCCGGCACCGGGGACGCCGCGGCCGAGCGGGTGTGGTTCGAGCTGCGCGAGACGGTGGGCGCCACCGAATTCCAGGGCTACAGCACCGAGCGCGCCGAGGCGCAGGTGACGGCGCTGGTGATCGGCGGCATGGCGGTCGGGCATGCGGAGGCGGGCGACAAGGTCTCCGTCCTGCTGAACCAGACGCCGTTCTACGCCGAGAGCGGCGGGCAGGTCGGCGACACCGGCGCCATCACCGGCGCCGACGGTCTGCGCATCGTGGTCACGGACACGCAGAAGCGCGCCGGCGACGTGTTCGCCCATATCGGCACCGTGGAGGCTGGGCGGGTCGCGGTCGGCGCCGCCGTGGTGGCCGAACTGGACCACGCGCGCCGCACCGACATCCGCGCGCATCACAGCGCCACCCACCTGCTGCACGAGGCGCTACGCCGGCGGCTCGGAACCCATGTGGCGCAGAAGGGCAGCCTGAACGCGCCCGACCGGCTGCGCTTCGACGTGAGCCAGCCGACGCCGATCCCGAAGGCTGATCTACAGGCGGTGGAGGCGGAGGTGAACGCCCGCATCCGCGAGAACACGCCGGTGACGACCCGGCTGATGACGCCGGAGGCCGCGGTTGCCGAGGGCGCCATGGCCTTGTTCGGCGAGAAATACGGCGACGAGGTGCGCGTGGTCGCGATGGGGGAGGGCGGCGGCGACCGGCCGGCCTATTCCATCGAGCTATGCGGCGGCACGCATGTCCGCCGCACCGGCGATATCGGCCTCTTCCGGCTTTTGGGCGAAGGCGCCGTCAGCGCGGGGGTGCGGCGGATCGAGGCAGTGACGGGTACGGCCGCACTGGCCTTGGCACTCGAGAGCGAGCGGCGGATCGAGGAAGTCGCCGGGCTGCTGAAGTCGAGCCCGGCGGACGTCGCCGGCCGGGTTACGAGCCTGATCGAGGATCGTAAGCGGCTGGAAAAGCAGGTCAGCGAGTTGCAGCGCAAGCTCGCGACCGGCAACGGTGCGCCGGAGCTGGAGGAGATCAACGGCATCCCGCTCGCCGCCCGCAACGTGGGCGAGGTGCCGGGCAAGGAACTCCGCGGGCTGGTCGAAGCGATCGCCAAGCAGGCGGGCAGCAGTGTGGTCGCGGTCGTATCGACGGCGGAAGGCAAAGCCAGCATCGCGGTGGGTGTGTCGCCAGACCTGGTCAAGCGGGTGAGCGCGGTCGATCTCGTGCGCGCGGCAAGCATCGCGGTCGGCGGCAAGGGCGGCGGCGGGCGGCCGGATATGGCCCAGGCTGGCGGGCCTGACGGCGAGCGGGCCGACGATGCGCTCGACGCGATTCGCACGGCGTTGAAAGCCGCGTGAGGCTTCTCCCTCTCCCGTGCAGAACGGACGAGGGAGAAGCATAGGCGTAGGTGTTACTCTTCGTCGGGCGCGCTCTCGGCGCCGTGGGTCAGGGCTTCGCCCAGCGCCTTGATCTTCTCGGCGTTCTTGCTCTCGGACTTGCCGGCGATCGCCACAGTCTCCTTGCCGAGCTTCATCACCAGCGCCTTGATCTGCTTGCCGTTGATCTTCTCGGCCTCGAGATGCTTCTTCAGGTTCTCGAGGTCCTTGATGATCGTCTTGGCGGCCGGGGCCTCGACCTTCTCGAGCGTGGCTTCCCAGCCTTCGATGTTCTTGACGGCGGCCTTCACGGTAAAGCCCTTCAGGCCGTCCTGGATGTGCTTAATCGTCGCGTCGAACTGAGGCATGGTGAGTCCTTGGGATCGCCGCCGCGACAATGCGGCAACGTTCCGCGGTAGCGCCGCTCACCCCCCAAAAGTTGCGGCATCACGGGATGTCGGTTTCGCGATCCGCCCCACCTGCCGGTCATGGACCGTAGTTTCCCCGCCACCCGCGCCGCCGGGTTGGATCATCTGGCAGCCGTTCTGCCCCGCATGGGCCGCGCCTACAGCGCCGGCCGCAACGCCGATCTCGGGCCGGAGGCGGAGACGGCGACCTCCGCGCTTTCTCCCTATCTGCGTCGCCGCATGGTGCTGGAGAGCGAGGTCGCGCTGGCCGCACTCGACCGCCACGGCCCGAGTGCGGCGGAGAAATTCGTCCAGGAGGTACTCTGGCGCAGCTACTTCAAGGGTCACCTGGAAACCCGGCCGGGCATCTGGACCGACTACCGCCGCCTGGTCGCCGCCGGCCGCAATCGTCTGGCGGCGGAGGGTGGATTGCGCCGGGTGTTCGAAGACGCGGTCGCGGGCAACACCGGCATCGACGGCTTCGACGACTGGGCGCGCGAACTGGTCGAGACCAACTGGCTGCACAACCACACCCGCATGTGGTTCGCGTCGATCTGGATCTTCACCCTCGGCCTACCCTGGGCGCTGGGGGCTGATTTCTTCCTCCGCCATCTGATCGACGGTGACCCGGCGAGCAACACGCTGTCCTGGCGCTGGGTCGCCGGGCTGCACACGCGCGGCAAGCCCTACGTGGCGCGGGCGGAGAACATCCGGCGCTACACCGGCGACCGCTATGACCCGGCGGGACTGAACGAAACGCCGGAGCCGCTGGAGGAGCCGGAACCGGCTCCCGCCGCCAAGCTGCCCGACGCCGACCATCCCCCGTCCGGCGATGTGGCGCTGCTGCTGCATCTGGACGATCTGCACCCGGAGAGCCTGCCGCTCGACGGCGCGGCGGTCCGCCGCGTCGGCGGTTTGGTCGCCCACGCGGACGGTGCTGTCGCACGGGTCTGCGCGTTCGACGACGCGGCGATGGCGGACGCCCTGGCTCGTGCGGCGGACCATTTCGGCTGTCCGGCGGCGATGGTGCAGGAGGGATGGGCGGAGGGCCTACCCGTCGTCACAGCGTGGTCGCCGGTCGGACCGTCGGCGGAGGTGTTGCCGCCCTGCCTGCGTATCCGCCGCGAGTGGGACAGCGTCGCCTGGCCGCGCGCCACGCGGGGCTACTTTCAGCTCAAGACGGCCATCCCGCGCGTGCTGGAGACCGTTACCGGACCCGGGTCGCAAGGACGCTGAGCGAGAGCGGCAGCCAAAGGCGGTCCGGCCAAGTCCATAGGCCGTCCCGCTCCACGAGCTGCTGGAACATGCGCCAGGGCAGCCTGGCATGCTCGTGCATCCATTCGATCCGCATCCCGGCGCTTTGCAACGCACCGAGGATGTCGCTCACCGGATGGATCCAGTTCACCTGGCGCTTGTTCTGCAAGGTGACGTTCGGGTTGGCGTAATCCCTGTCGTCCTCGTAGGCATTCGGCTCCCGGCCAAAGTAGGGAGCGAACCATCCGGGATTGCCGGCCACGCCCGGCGAGCCGTCGTCGAACACGAGGGCGACCGGGTGCGCATCGGCGAAATAGAGCGCGCCGCCGGGCTTCAGGACGCCGTGCACCAGTTTCGCCCAACCGACAATGTCCGGAAACCAGCAGATGGTGCCCCAGGTCGTGAACACGAGGTCGTAGGAGGACGGCTCGGCCAAGGCCGCGCCAGCCCCGTCGATATCCGAGCAGACGAAGCGGGCCTCGAGCGCTAGCTCCTCCGTGAGCCGGCGCGCTTGCTCGATGGCGGCTACGGAAAAATCCACCCCCGTCACGTCCGCACCGCGTTGGGCGAGAGTGAGTGTGTCCAGTCCGAAATGGCACTGCAGGTGCAGCACCCGGCGCCCTTGCACAGGCGGCAGTTCGCCCTCGACCACGGCGTCGAAGCGGCGTTGGCCGGAGCGGATCGAGCTTAAGTCGTAGCCTCCGGGCGCCAGGTGCGCTGCGACCCGCTCGTCCCAACTCGCCCTGTTCAGCGCCCGCCAGTCGTCTGCCATGCTCCCCACCATGCGTTCCGCCGCTGCCACGCCCCCGCACGAAGGATCAGTGGAGCACAGGTGCGGCCGGCGGCCGGCGGCCCATGCGCCGCTTGGCGCCCTCGCGCATGGACTGGAACGTTACATACAGCATCGGAATGAGGAAGATGCCGATCGTTGACGAGAACAGCATCCCCGCGAACACCGGCGTTCCCACGTCCCGCCGGCTCACTTCCGCCGCACCCCGGGCGATTACCAGCGGGACCAGGCCCAGGATGAACGCGAAGGAGGTCATCATCACTGCCCGGAACCGGGTGCGGGCGCCGAGGACCGCCGCCTCGCGGATGCCGTCGCCGGCTTCGCGTCGCTCCTTGGCGAACTCGACGATGAGGATGCCGTTCTTCGCCGCCAGCGCGATCAGCACGACCAGGCCGATCTGCGCATAAAGGTCGAGTGCCAGGCCTCCGATAAGGATCCCCACGAAGGAGCCGAACACGCCGACCGAGACGGAGAGCAGCACCGGGATCGGGATCACCCAGCTCTCGTACAACGCGACCAGGAACAGGTAGGCGAACAGGATCGCCAGCGCGAGGATGAACCCGGTCTGCCCGGACGCCGCCACCTCCTGGTAGGCCGTGCCGGTCCACTCGTAGCTGTAGCCGCCCGGCAGGGTCTGCTGGGAGATTTGCGCCATGGTCTGCAGCGCGGCGCCCGACGAACCACCCGGCGCCGGGCTGCCGTTGACCGTGATCGAGCGGTAGTTGTTGTAGCGCGTGATCACCTGCGGGCCGAGCACGATGCGCGGCTCGGCGATGGCGCGCAGCGGCACCACCCCGCCGGTGTTGTTGCGGAGATAGATCTTCCAAAGGTCGTCGATCGAGCCGCGGTCGTAGGACTCGCCCTCGATGTTCACCTGCCACACACGGCCGAACAGGTTGAAGTCGTTGATGTAGATGCCGCCCAGCGTGGCCTGCAGCGCCGTGAACACGTCGGTGATCGACAGTCCCAGCGCCTGCGCCTTCTGCCGGTCGATGTCGAGGTAGAGCGACGGGTTGGTGGCGGTGAAGGTGGTGAACACCCGGCTCAGCCGCGGGTCCGCATTGGCGGCGGCGAGCAGGCCGTTGCCGACCTGGCCGATCTGGACGGAGTCTTGGCCCTCGAGCGCCTCCAACTGGTATTCGAAGCCGCCCGTCGTGGACAGGCCGATGATCGGCGGCAGGTTGAACGGGAAGGCGACCGCGGAGCGGATCTGCTGCAACGCCCCGAACATGCGCCCGATCAGCGCCTGCGCCCGCTCCGCCGCCGCGGTGCGGTCCGCGAATGGCTTGAGGCGGAGGAACATGAACGCGGCATTGCTCTCCTGCGCACTGTCGAGCAGCGAGTAGCCGACGATGGCGAAGGTGTCGCGCACGCCCGGCATGGCTTTGGCCAGGTTCTCCACCTGGCGCACGACGTTGCCCGTGCGCGCGACGGAGGCGCCGTCCGGCAACTGTATGGCGACGAAGAAGCCGCCCTGGTCCTCGTCCGGCAGGAACCCGGTCGGCGTGCGCAAGGCCAGGCCGTAGATTCCCGCGCCGAACACCAGCGCCAGCAGCACGCCCAGCACCGCAAGCCGCAGCGTCTTGCCCACGACGTAGGCGTAGCCGTCGCGCACGCCGTCGATCCCGCGCATCAGCAGGGCCATGATGCCGCGCTTGGGCCCGCTATGGCGCAGGAACACCGCGCACAAGGCGGGAGACAGCGTCAGCGCGTTCAGCGCCGAGATCACCACGGACACGCTGATGGTGACCGCGAACTGGCGGAACAACTGGCCCGAGATGCCGGGAATGAATGCGATCGGCACGAAAACGGAGAGCAGCACGAGGGTGATGGCGATGATCGGCGCCGTGATCTGCTGCATGGCGACCTTGGTCGCCTGCGCCGGAGTCCACTCCGGGTTCTCCTCCATCACGCGCTCGACGTTCTCCACGACCACGATCGCGTCGTCCACCACGATGCCGATCGCGAGCACCAGGGCGAGCAGGGAGACGGTATTGGCCGAATAGCCGAGCGCCAGCAGCCCGGCGAACGCGCCGATCAGGCTGACCGGCACGGCGATGGTGGGGATCAGCGTCGCGCGCAGGCTGCCCAGGAAGACGAACACCACGATGATGACGAGCACGAAGGCCTCGCCGAGCGTTTTCTCCACCTCGGTGATCGTGTCGGTGACGAAGGTCGTGCTGTCGTAGGTGACCTGGAAATGCAGGCCCTCCGGGAAGCGGGCGCTGAGCTGGGTGAGCTTGCGGTTGACCGCGGCGGCCGTGTTCACCGCGTTGGCGCCGGGTGCGAGGTAGATCGCGATGGCGACCGAGGGCTGACCGTTCAGGCGGCTGTCGCTGTCCTCGTTCTCCGCGCCGAGTTCCAGCCGCGCCACGTCCTTGATCCGCAGCAGCGAGCCGTCCGAATTGGCGCGCAGCACGATATCGCCGAACTGCTCGGTGGTGACCAGGCGGCCCTGGGTCTGCAGGTTGAGCTGGAACTGCACGTCGTTGCCGATCGGGCGGGCGCCGATGCGGCCAATTGGGGCCACCACGTTCTGCGCCTGGATCGCGTTGATGATGTCTGTCGGCGATAGATTGAGGCTGGTCAGGCGGTTGGTGTCGAACCAGATCCGCATCGAGTAGTTGAGGCGGCTGAACAGGTTCGCCTGGCCCACGCCCGGCGTGCGGCTGATCTCGTCCAGCACGTTGATGGTGGCGTAGTTGGTGATGAACAGCGGGCTCTGCTTCGCGCCGTCGCTGTACAGGTTGACGAACTCCAGGATCGCCGACGACCGCTTGCGGATCGTCAGCCCCTGCTGCGTGACCGAGGGCGGCAGCTCGGCCATCGCCGTCTGCACCCGGTTGTTCACGTTGACCGTGTTGATGTCGGGGTTGGTGCCGAGCTCGAAGCTGACGGTCAGGTTGTAGCTGCCGTCGTTGCCGTTCGTGCTCTTCATGTAGATCATCTTGTCCACGCCGATGACCTGGGCCTCGATCGGCTGGGCAACCGAGGCTTCGACGACGGCGGCGGACGCGCCCGGGTAGTTGGCCGTCACCTGCACTTGCGGCGGCACGATGTCCGGGAACTGGGCGACGGGGATGCGGGTCATCGCCAGGGCGCCGGCGATGGTGATGACGATGGCGATGACGATCGCCAGGCGCGGCCGGTCGACGAAGACGCCGGAAATCATCTACTTCGAACCCTGCGTGCCGCCTTGCGTGGACGCCTGCGCCGGGCCGTTGCCCGAGCCGGAGGATGGGGCCGGCGCCACGCCGCCGGCAGGGGCGGACGCGGGGGCCGGGGCTGGCGCGGCGGCCGGGACGCCGC
>CAXTVQ010000126.1:0-8126 GCA_964247705.1 uncultured Acetobacteraceae bacterium
AGGCTGGACGACATCCCCGAGCCGCTGCGCACCGTGGTCACCACCGCGCCCTGTCGGCCCAGCCGCCCGAGGCCTGGCCCGGCTTCGTGGCCTCGGCGCTCGCGGGCACTCTGCCGGTGGTGCCGCCCCAAACCACCGGCGGCTGGTCGCTCCGCTTCCTTGGTGACGACATCCGCGCGATGTATTCGGAGGCCGCCCAATCCCACGGCCCGCCCCCCGCCAGCCGCCAAAATCGCCGAAACGGCAGTATCAGGCGACTGTGCTTTCAAAACGCATCCGAAAGGCAGCGGACCGCTCCTTCAGCGGCCTGGGCGCAAATGTCCGCTTATTGACCGTGGCGCCCGAAAGCTGCCTGACCGGTATCGGCCAAAACCAGTAATCCAGAAAGTCAACTCGGCTTTGCATCGACGGCGACAACGAACCCTTCACCCCCCAAAACCTCAGCCGCCAACCCCAATCCAACCCGTCGCCCCGCCGCCATGGCCGCCCCATCCAACCGCGCCGCCACCTCCCGCAACGCCGCCGGCTCCCTCGGCAACCGCACCAGCAACCACCGCTGCACCGACTCCGGCACCGCCAACTGCCGCTCCGCCAGCAACCGCGCGAACAGCGTCTCCAGCATCGCGTCCCCCGGCGGCCCGACCTCCACCGCCGGCACCGCGCGCAACCGGCTGGCCAGGTCCGCGAGCGCCGTCCCCCACCGTGACGGCGCCACCCGCGCGGCCAGCAGCACGGGCCGGCCCGCCTCCGCCGCGTCGTTCAGCAGATGCAGCAACGCCCGCTCCGGCGCCCGGTCCGCGTCGTCCACCGCGATCCCGCCGCCGGGCGGAAGCGTCGGCAGCATCGTCAAGCCGGGCCCGGGCAGGATCACCCCGCCGCACCAGGCCGCCCACCGGTGCAGCAGGTGCGTCTTGCCGCACCCCGCCCCGCCCCATAGCGCGAGCCGCCCGGCGGGCCAGTCGGCCTCCAGCCAGGCCAGCGCCTGTTCGTTGCTGGGATCGCCTACGAAATCGTCCGGGTGATAGGCGGGGTCGTGGGTGAACGGGAGCGCCAGTTGGCGCGTCATTGCAGCACGCTATCCAAGTTCGGGCGGCGGGTCGGAGTACAGCGGGCTGGCCAGGTACCGGCGCAGCCAGAACCGGGCCAGCACGCCGATCACCGCGGCCACCGGCACCGCCAGCAGCACCCCCAGGAAGCCGAACACCGCGCCCCCGGCGAACAGCGCGAAGATCACCCACACCGCGTGCAGCTCCACCCGGTCGCCCAGGAAGCGGGGGTAGATCACGTAGCCCTCCAGCAACTGCCCGGCGATGAACACGGCCACCACCTCGGCGACCCCGGTCCAGGTCGGGAACTGCGCCAGGGCCAGCCCGATCGAGGTCACTCCCCCGGTGATCGAACCGACGTAGGGAATGAACGACAGCACCCCCGCCGTCAGGCCCACGATCAGCCCGAGGTCGAGCCCCACCGCCTGCAGAGCGAGCGCGTAGAACAGCGCCAGCAGCACGCAGCACAGCGCCTGGCCGCGCAACCAGGCGGAGAGGATGCGGTCGATCTCCACCGCCTGCAGCCGCAGCACGTTGGCGTAGCGGCGGGGCAGCCAGCCATCCATGCGGCGCACCATCGCGGGCCAGTCCCGCAGCAGGTAGAACGCCACCACGGGCGTCACCACCAGCAAGGACAGCACGTTGAACAGGGCGAACCCGCCGCCGACGATGCGGGTCAGCGCGCTGGCCAGGAAACCCAGCATGGCGCCGGCCTGGCCGCTCACGAGGTCGCGCAGCTTGCCGTCCACGTAATCCTGGCCCAGCCGCTGCTGCAGCCGGACGATCACCTCGCCGGCCCAGGCGCGCAGGTCGCTCACATAGGCCGGCACGCGGGAGATCAGGATGCCGATCTGCGACAGGATCAGCGGATACAGCAACAGCGCGAACAGCAGCCCGGCGGTGACCAGCCCCACCACCAGCAGCAGCGCCGCCGCCCCCCGCGGCATGCCGGCGCGGGTCAGGCGGGCGGCCACCGGGTCCAGGAAATAGGCGATGCCCGCCGCCGCCACGAACGGCAGCAGAATCGAGGCGAATAGTTGCAGCGCGAACACCGCCGCCAAGGCGAGCCCGGCCAGCAGCGCCATGCGTTGCGCCCGGGTCGCGTGGCGCGGCTCCGGCGGCGGGGCGGGGGGTGGCGGGGGCGGCGGCAACTCCGGCAGCCGCGGGGCCACGCGCACCAGCGGCTGGCTCACGCGCGCACCGCATGCGGACCGTTTGCACCCTCTGGCCGGCTGTGGTTAGTCCGAGGCAGCGTCATGCCCCGATCATAGCCGATCCGCACCGGGCGGCTCCATTGTGAAAGTGCCACCAATGTTGCGCCCAGCATGACGAGCTACCGCGACGCTGGCGTGGACATCGCGGCCGGGGACGCGCTGGTGGAGCGGATCAAGCCGCTGGCTGCCGCCACCACCCGCGCCGGCGTGATGGGCGGCCTGGGCGGGTTCGGCGCGCTGTTCGACCTGCGCGCCGCCGGGTTCACGGACCCGGTGCTGGTGTCCACCACGGACGGCGTCGGCACCAAGCTCAAGATCGCCATCGACACCGGCCGCCACGCCACCGTCGGCATCGACCTGGTGGCCATGTGCGTGAACGACCTGGTGGTGCAGGGCGCCGAGCCGCTGCTGTTCCTGGATTATTTCGCCACCGGCGCGCTGGACGTTGAACAGGCGGCCCAGGTCGTCGCCGGCATCGCCAGCGGCTGCGAGACCGCGGGGTGCGCGCTGGTCGGCGGCGAGACGGCGGAGATGCCCGGCCTGTATCACGGCGGCGACTACGACCTGGCCGGGTTCGCCGTGGGTGCCGCCGAACGCGGCGCGCTGCTGCCCGCGGGTGTGGCACCCGGCCAGACGGTGCTCGGCCTGGCTAGTTCCGGCGTGCACTCCAACGGCTTCTCCCTGGTGCGCCGCATCGTGGCGGGCGGCAATGCCGGGTGGGGAGACCCGGCGCCATTCGCCTCCGGGAAAACCCTGGCCGAGGCGCTGCTCGAACCCACCCGCATCTACGTGCGCTCCGTCCTCGCTCTGCACCGCGCCGGGTTGCTGCGCGCCGCCGCCCACATCACCGGCGGCGGCCTGCCCGGCAACCTGCCGCGCGCGTTGCCCCCCGGCGTGCGCGCCGTGCTGGACGGCGCGAGCTGGCCCCGCCCCCCCGTGATGGACTGGCTCGCCCGCACCGGCAGCGTTCCCGCGGACGAGATGCTGCGCGTGTTCAACTGCGGCATCGGCATGGCCCTGGTCGTGGAGGACGGCGCCGCCGCGACAGCCTTGCTGCAGGACGCAGGCGAGACGGTCTTCACCATCGGCCGCACCGAAGCGGCGGACGGCCCGGCAGCGGTCGTGATCGAGTGAGCGGACGGCGCCGCGTCGCCGTCCTGGCCAGCGGCCGAGGCAGCAACATGGCCGCCCTGCTGCACGCCGCCGCCGACCCGGCCTTCCCCGCGCGCATAGGCCTGGTGCTGTCCAACGAACCCGGCGCCGCAGCGCTGGACCACGCACGCGCGGCAGGCATTCCGGCAGTGGCCGTCCCCCACCGCCCGTTCGGCCGCGACCGCGAGGCCCACGAGCGCGCGATGGACGCCGCCTTGGCCGGGCACGGCACCGAACTGGTGTGCCTCGCCGGCTACATGCGCCTGCTGACCCCCTGGTTCGTGGGCCGCTGGGCGGGCCGGATGCTGAACATCCACCCCTCCCTCCTGCCCGCCTTCCCCGGCCTGCACACGCACGAGCGCGCCCTCGCCGCCGGCTGCCGGGTGCACGGCTGCACCGTCCACCTGGTGACCCCCGTGATGGACGAGGGTCCGATCCTCGCCCAAGCGGCCGTCCCCGTGCTGCCGGGCGACACGTCCGACACCCTGGCCGCCCGCGTGCTGGCACAGGAGCACCGCTTGTATCCCGCCGCCCTGGCCGCCTTCATCACGGGTGAGCCAGCCCTGCCCGAGCCGGGTGCCGCGCTGCTCAACCCCTTGCCTTCGCTCCATCGCACGCCCTAGAAGCGCCTACCGATCGCGCGTTCAAAGGCCCGTCCCATGGCAACCACCGTCACCACCCCCGATACCCAGGTCACCGAGCCCGGCCCCGAGATCGACGCGGCCTTCGTCGCCGACCGCCAGGCCTTCTGGGGCAGCTTCACCCGCTTCGTCACCATGGGAGCGATCGCGGTCGTCGTGCTGCTGATCCTGCTGGCCTACTTCCTGGGCTGATAGCGCCCGTGCTGCTGGTGGGCTGCGGAAGGGCAGCCCAGTTTACGCGTCCCGCAGCGTTGCCTTCCGCCTCGGCCCGCCCAAGCCCCGTCCGCGCCCGATCACACCGTCCCCGAACCGGGCACGCAACGTGTCCACCGCCGCCTGCGCCGCCACCCGGCGTGCCGCGTCAGGGTCCGCCAGATCCCCCCGGTCCGCATCCGCCCCCGGCAGCAACGGCGAGGCGCCGATCCCGATCAGCCGGAACGCCGTCCCGTCCGCCTCCTTCAGCAACAACCCGCGCGCCGCCGCGAACAGCAAATCCGGCAGCACCGTCCCCCCCGGCAACCGCGCCGCCCGGGTGCGCGAGGCGAACCGCGCTGTCTTCAGCTTCAGCACCACCCCGCCCGCGGCATAGTCCTGCTCCCGCAACCGCCGCCCGAGCTTCTCGGACAAATGCCACAGCGGCCGCTCCAGATCGGCCACCGAGACGAGATCGGCGTCGAACGTCGTCTCCGCGCTGATCGACTTCGTGTCGTGGCCCAGGGTGACCCGCCGCGCGTCCTCCCCCCGCGCCCGCCGCACCAGCGAGGGCCCGTCCTCCCCCAGCCGCGCCCGCGCCGCCCGGTTATCCAGCGCCTGCAGATGGCCCAGATGCGTGATCCCGAGCCCCGCCAACCGCCGCTCCAGCGCCGGGCCGATCCCGGGCAGCTTGCGCACCGGCCACTCCGCCAGCACCGCCGCCGCCTCCGACCCCAGCACGGCGAACCCGCGCGGCTTGTCCCGCCCGGCCGCCAGCTTGGCCAGCAGCCGGTTCGGCGCCAGTCCGATGGAGACGGTCAGCCCGACCTCCGCCTCCACCGCCAGCGCGAACCGGGCCAGCACAGCGGCCGGCGGCGCTCCGTGCAGCGCCGCGGTGCCGGACAGATCCACCACCGCCTCGTCGATCGACAGCGGCTGCACCAGCGGCGACAACCGCTGCATCAACCGGCGGACCGCCCGCGACGCCGCGCTGTACTTCGCGAAGTCCGGCCGGATCACCACGGCGTCCGGGCAGGCCTTCAGCGCCTTGAACATCGGCATGGCGGACCGGCAGCCATACATCCGCGCCACGTAGCACGCCGCCGTCACCACCCCGCGCGTGCCGCCCCCCACCAGCACCGGGCGTCCCGCCAGCTCCGGCCGGTCCCGCTTCTCCACGCTGGCGAAGAATGCATCGCAGTCGATATGCGCGATGGCCAGGCTCAGCAGCTCCGGATGCCGCACCGTCCGCAAGCTGCCGCATACCGGGCATGCCAGCGCCTTTGTCAGCGTGAAGCAATCGCGGCAAAGGCCGGTTATGGCGGCCATAGCCAAGCCGCCCCCCGCACCCCCGAACTGTCGCCATGCTTGTTGCGCACGATCGGCGTGCTCCAAACGTCACTGAACACGTTCCGCCCAACCAGCGCCGGCAGCACGTTGTACAGATGGTCCATGTTGGACAGCCCGCCCCCCAGCACGATCGCGTCCGGGTCCAGCACGTTCACCACCGCCGCCAGCCCCCGCGCCAACCGGTCCGCGTGCCGCTCCAACGCCGCCCGCGCCGCACCATCCCCCGCGGCCGCGCGTGCCGGCAGGGTGGAGGCATCCCGCACCCCCGGCCCGAACGCGTCCGCCGCCAGCGCCGGGCCCGCCACCAGCGTCTCGAGACACCCGACCTTGCCGCACCAGCAACGCGGCAGCGGCAGGTCCGCCGCCGTCACCCAAGGCAGCGGATTGTGCCCCCACTCCCCCGCGATCCGGTTGGGCCCGGCGATCACCCGCCCGTCCACCACGATCCCGGCGCCGCACCCGGTGCCGATGATGACCCCGAACACGACCCGCGCCCCTGCCCCCGCCCCGTCCGACGCCTCCGAGAGCGCAAAGCAATTGGCGTCGTTCTCCACCCGAACCTCCCGCCCGAGCGCCTCGGCCAGGTCCCGGTCCAGCGCGTGGCCGTTGAGGCTGATCGAGTTCGCATTCTTCACCAGCCCGGTCGCCGGGCTGATCACGCCCGGGATGCCGATGCCCACCGTCACCGGCCCGGTCAGCGCCTCCACCGAGGGCACCAGCGCCGCCAGTGCCCGGATCGCATCGTCATACGCGGGCGGCGTCGGCTGGCGGTCGCGCAGCAGCACGGCGCCGTCCGGCCCGAGCACCGCGTGCTCGATCTTGGTGCCACCTAGATCGATCCCCATTCGCAGCGCCATACCCACTCTCCCTCACCCCGGACTTGCCCCGCCACGGCAGCCCCCCCAGGATAGCGCGCATGGCCGCCGAAACCCTGCTCGACGTCAAGGGCATGAACTGCCCCCTCCCCGTGCTCCGCGCCAACCGCGCGCTCCGCAGCCTGCCACCCGGCGACAAGCTGCGCGTGCTCGCCACCGACCGCGCCGCCGTCGCCGACTTCCGCGCGTTCTGCCGTGAGACCGGCCACACCCTCGTCAGCCTCAGCGAGGAGGCCGGCGTGTTCTCGTTCACCATCCGCCGCCGCCCTGCCGAGCCCGGCCTAGCCAACGAGGATCCGGCGTGATGCCCACCGCGCTCTTCACCCACCCCGCCTGCCTCGCGCACGACACCGGGCCCTACCACCCGGAATGCCCGGACCGCCTCCGCGTCGTGCTGCAGGCGCTCGAGCACCCGGATTTCGTCCCCCTGCTCCGTGAACAAGCCCCCGAAGCCACGCACGAGCAGCTCTGCCGCGTCCACCCGTCCGCCCACGTGGACCGGCTGCTCGCCCTGCACCCGGCGGAGGGCGAGTTGTTCGCCATCGACCCGGACACCGTCGTCAGCGCGGGCACCATGCAGGCCGCCCTGCGCTGTGCCGGTGGCGCCGTGGCTGCCGTCAATGCCGTTATGGAGGGATGGGCCCGCACCGCCTTCGTGGCCGTGCGCCCCCCCGGCCACCATGCCGAGCGCGACCGCGCCATGGGGTTCTGCTTCTTCAACAACGCCGCCATCGCCGCCCGCCATGCCCGCGCGCGCTGGGGCCTGGGCCGTGTCGCCGTGGTCGACTTCGACGTGCACCACGGCAACGGCACCGAGGACATCTTCGCCGCCGACCGGGCGCTGTTCTACGGTTCCAGCCACCAGCATCCCTGCTACCCCGGCACCGGCTCGCCGCGGGACCACGGGGTGTCCGACAACATCGTGAACGTGCAACTCGCCCCAGGCGCCGGCAGTGAGCGGTTCCGCGCCGCATGGGCCGACCGCATCATTCCCGCACTCGAGGCGTGGCGGCCGGAACTGCTGGTGATTTCCGCCGGGTTCGACGCCCATCGCTCCGACCCTTTGGCTGAATTGCGGGTGGAAACCGAGGATTTCGCCTGGCTGACCGAGCGCCTGCTCGCCGTGGCGGACGTCCATACTGGCGGCCGGGTCGTCTCCGTGCTCGAGGGCGGCTATGACCTGACGGCGCTGGCCGCCTCCACCGCGGCACATGTCCGGACGCTCATGCGGCTGTAAGATTAGCCGCCTGCTTGTCGCAAACCCGCCACACTGTGGTGTCGTTACGCCACCTGCGAGTTGTCGCATGCGCCGCTCCGGCGTAATGACGATAGACCGAGGGGGAGCGCGAATGTCGCAAGACATCTCCAGCCTGTCGTTTGAGGACGCGCTGGCCGAGTTGGAGCGAATCGTGAAGGGCTTGGAGGGCGGGCAGCAGAAGCTGGAGGACGCCATCACGGCTTATGAACGGGGCGCGCTCCTGCGCCATCACTGCGAGGCCAAGCTCGCCGAGGCCGAGGCCCGGGTGCAAGCCATCGTGCAACGGGCCGATGGATCGCTCGCTCTGCGTCCCGCGCCGTAAGACAATGAGAGTGTTTCGCCCATGAACGCCCCGATCCTACCGCCCCGTCCGCTGACCCCGTTGCTGGACCGTGTTC
>CAXTVQ010000127.1:0-8049 GCA_964247705.1 uncultured Acetobacteraceae bacterium
GACGTGTCGACCTGTTTCGCCGCCGGCGCGGGGCCGCTCACTCCGCGGCCACCTTCACCGGCACGGACGCCTTCAGCTCGGCCACCTTCGCCTCCACCAGGTCCACGATGTGGTCCACCATGCCCTCGGCGTTCATCCGGTGGTCCTGGCGGCCGGCGGCGTACACCATGTGCTTGCCATCCCCGCCCCCGGTAACACCGAGGTCGGTCATCAGCGCCTCGCCGGGTCCGTTCACCACGCAGCCGATGATGGAGAGCGTGATCGGCGTCTCGATATGGGCCAGCCGCTCCTCGAGCGTGCTCACCGTCTGGATCACGTTGAAGCCTTGCCGTGCGCAGGACGGGCAGGAGATGATCTTCACGCCGCGGTGCCGCACGCCGAGCGACTTCAGGATGTCCCAGCCGACGAACACCTCCTCCTCCGGCTCCGCCGACAGGGAGACGCGAAGGGTGTCGCCGATGCCGGCCCATAGCAGCGAGCCCAGCCCGATCGAGCTCTTCACCGTCCCCGCGCGCTTGGACCCGGCTTCCGTGATGCCGATGTGCAGCGGGTGGTCGCAGGCCTCGGCGAGTTGCTGGTAGGCGGCGACCGCCAGGAACACGTCGGACGCCTTCACGCTGATCTTGAACTCGTGGAAGTCGTTGTCCTGCAGGATCTTGGCGTGCTCGAGCGCACTCTCCACCAGGGCGTCCGGGTTGGGCTCGCCGTACTTCTCCAGTAGATGCCGCTCCAGGCTGCCGGCGTTGACGCCGATGCGCATGGAGCAGTTGTGGTCCTTGGCGGCCTTGATGACCTCGCGCACCCGCTCGGCGCTGCCGATGTTGCCCGGGTTGATGCGCAGGCAGGCGGCGCCGCTCTCGGCCGCCTCGATCGCGCGTTTGTAGTGGAAGTGGATGTCGGCCACGACCGGGACGTTCACCTGCGCCACGATGTCCTTCAGCGCCAGCGCGCTCTCCTGGTCGGGGCAGGACACGCGGACGATGTCCACGCCGGCCTTCTCGCTGCGGCGGATCTGGGCGACCGTGCCGGCCACGTCCGTGGTCAGGGTGTTGGTCATGGTCTGGACCGTGACCGGCGAGTCGCCGCCGACGGGGACCTTGCCCACATGGATCAGGCGGGACTTGCGGCGTTCGATCTGCTGGTACGAGCGGTAGTTCATCGGAATGGCTCCGTTGCGTTAGCCGGGTGCGTTAGCCGGGTGCGTTGGCGTGGCCGGCCTTGATGATATCGGGATCCAGCGACACGTCGCGCCGGAAACTGCCGACGGGGCCGAGCGGCGGCGCCGCGACCCCGTCCACCAGCAGCTCCATTGCGCCGGCATTGCTGGTGGTGAGCAGAAGTTGCGCCTTCATCGGCACCGGCCAGGTCTCCCCCGGGCGCATCACGCGGTTGAGCAGCACCTGGCCCTGCTTCTCCCGCACCTGCACCCAGCCGCCGGATTTGGCGCGCAACATCACCCGCGTGGTGACCGGCGGCGTCGCCTGCACCGGGGCCGGCGGGGCGATGGCCACCGGCACGGGCGTCGGCATCGGGACCGACAGGGGCGGGTTCGCCGCCGTGGGCGCGGTCTGCCCGGAAAAGGCTTGGCCGAGCGAGGTTTGGCCGGGCACAGCTTGGGGGGGTGGGGGTGAGGACGGCAGGATCGAGGCGACCTGCGGCGACTGTACCTGCTGCGTCGGCACCATGGCGGCGAGCCGGTCCGGGGGCGGCGAGGCCGTCTGGGTCACCCGCTGGTCGTCGCTCCCGGTGTAGCGGTACCAGCCGACATACGCACCGGCCGCGATCAGCAGGCCGAGCAGCACCACCGCCCCCGCCGGCACGCCGCGCTGCGGCACCGGGGCGGGGAAGGTCAGCTCCGTCCTCTTGTTGATCTCGTGCGACTCCGCGCGGAACCGGCGGGACACTTCGTCCGCGTCCAGCCCGAGCGAGTTGGCGTAGGTCCGCACGAACCCGACGGCGTAGGCATTGCCGGGCAGCTCGGACAGCCGCCCTTCTTCGATCGCTTCCAAGTAGGCGAGCTTGATGCGCAAGCCGTTGGCGACGTCCGGCAGCGCCCAGCCCAGCCGCTGCCGGGCGGCCCGCAACTCGGCGCCTGCACGGGCGGACCCCACCGGCGGCGTTACGCCGTCCGGATCGACGTAGGACATCATCGGGATGCCCTCGCGCGGTCTGGGTGTGGGAGCAAGCGTGCCTCCGTTGGGCCGAACTGGCCTTGGACGAGGCGGATGTAGCCTTTCCCACCCCGTCTTGCCAAATCGCCCGGAACGATTTCTCCCTGGTCGGGTGCGAGAGGGGCCTAACCGCTCGGCTTCTGCGTGGCCGGGTTAGGACGGCTGAACACCTCGGTCAGGAACCGGCCGAAATCGCGGTTCGACTCTGCCCGCACAGCATCGTCCCGCCCGATCGGGTAGGGATCGCTCGACACACACAGCAGCAGCAAGGCGCGCCGGCTGAGCGGGCCGGACATCACCACGCCGCTGCCGGCGCCATAGATGTGCCCGGCCCGGTTCACCCTGAAGGCGCAGGCGGACAGGTTGTTGCCGATCAGCATGCGCGGCAGGCCGCCGTCCCACTGATGCACCGCGCCCGGATAGGAGACGACCTGCACCCTGCTGCCGCCGTGGCGCAAATCCTCTGCGATGCTGGCGCAGCGGTCGGGGCGGATGAGCTCGTCCTGCGCGCCGTAGAGCATCAGCAGCGGCGCCCCCGTCGTGCGGCTGTCGTCGAAGCGGGCGATGCAGGGGCCGTAGAACGACACGTGCCCGGCGAAGCGCAGGTCCGGCGGCACGAAGCGGTCGGCCATCTGGGCATACAGCGCATACATCGTGGACATGCCCCCGTAGGAGAAACCGGTCAGCACCACGTGCTGGCGGTCGATCTCCGGCCGGCTCGCGAGGTAGCGCAGCCCGGCATAGGCGTCGGCCACGAACATCGTCTCGGTGATGTTGAGCAGCCGCTGGCGGAACGAGCCGCCCATGTCCGGTCGGGAGCCGAAGGTGTCGATCACGAGCACCGCGACCCCCATGCTGGCGAGTTGCGGGCCGTAGGTGGCGCCGCGTTCGGCGATGTTGCCGGCGGCGCCGTGCAGCATGACCACGGCTGGGGTCCGCCCGTCCGGGGCCGCGTTGGAGGGCAGGAACAGCTCGGCCTGCGCGGTGGCAGGCGGGGCGCCGGTGGTGCCGACATCAGACGGACCGAACGGGCTCGAGCTTGGGAACGTCACGTGTTCCACCCGCACCTGCGGCAGATGCGCCCGGTCCGGCCAGACGTCCGTGATGTGCGGCTGCGCGGCTACCGTGCAGGGCAGCAGGAGCAGGGCGAGCAGGAGGAGCCGGTGCATCATGCGGGAGCAGATTGGAACGCGGCAGCGCAACGGCTAGCTCCGCCGATGCAGAGCCAAAGTGCGGTCGACCCATGTGCCGGCGGCGGCGACTGCGGGGCCGAGGTCAAAGGCGGCGGACAAATCTACGCTGGGCGCCGTGCGGGCCAGCACGGCCTGCAGCGCCTCGCCGGTTCGCCGCACCTCGGCCGCCGCGTGCTCGACGGCTTGGTGGGCAGCTTCGCGGCCCATCGTCGCGGCGAGGCGGGAGGCGGCAGCGTCCGCGAACAACAGTCCGCGCGTGAGATCGATATTCGCCCGCATGCGGCCGGTATCCACCTCAAGACCCTCCGCCAATGCCTGGGCCTCGCGCAGCGCCCCCGCGGCGAGACCGAACAGGGCGGGAAGCGCGTGCCACTCCGCGTGCCAAAGTCCGGCCGGACGCTCGTGCGCCGCGGCCATGGCGCCGAGCAGGGTCGCGGCCAGACCCGGTGCGGCGGCATGTGCGGCCAGGATCACGGTGGAGGACACCGGGTTGCGCTTGTGCGGCATGGCCGAGGACCCGCCGCGGCCCGGCACGTACGGTTCTGCCACCTCGCCCACCTCGGTCGAGGCCAGGCTCGCGACGTCGGTCGCCATCTTGGCCAGCGTACCGACCAGTTGCGCCAACCAGCACCCGGCCTCCGCCATGCGCGCCCGGCGGACGTGCCAGGCGATCGGGCCGGACGCCAAGCCGAGCTCGCGGGCGAACGCCTCCAGCACGGCGGGCCCGTTCCCGCCCAGCCCGGCCAGGGTACCGACGGGGCCGGCCAGGGACGCCGCCAGCACCCGGCTGCGTACGCCCGGCAGCGTGTCCGCCACCTCGGCCAGGCCGGCGAGCCAGACCGCGGCCTTGAAGCCGAAGCTCAGTGGCGCGGCGTGCTGGCCGTAGGTGCGGCCGACGCAGGGAGTGTCCCGATACGTGCGGGCGAGCCGGGTCAACCCGTCGAGCGTGGCGGCGATGTCGGTTTCCAGCAGCGCCAACCCCTGGCGGATCTGCAGCACGAGGGCGGTGTCGAGGATGTCCTGGGTCGTGGCGCCCTTGTGGAAACTGCGCTCGAACTCCGCCGGCAAGCGGGCCTGCACCGCTTTGACGAAGGCAATGGTGGGAACGCCGGCCACCGCCGTTTGCTGGCCGAGTGCCGCCGGGTCCAGTTCGGCCGGCGGGATCGCAAGGATCGCCGTAGCCAGCCCGTCCGGCGCCAGACCGAGCGAGGCCTCCGCCCGGGCCAGCGCTGCCTCGGCTTGGAGCATGGCAGCAAGACGTGCCTCGTCCGAGAAGCAATCGCGCATCGCCGCCGTGGTGAACAGCGGGCCGAGCAGGGCGGAGTCGAGGGCGGCGAAGGTCATCTGGCCAAGGTCACCGTAGGGGGGAGAATGCGGTTGGGCGGAGGATGCGGCTGCGCATCTCGATGACGAAGCCGGACGTCTTGGCGCGGAACGCCTGCCACGCCGGGTCGGCCTCCATGGCGGCGCGGCGGCGCTCCCGGTCGCCGGCGTCGGCGTAGCGCCACATGTGCACGACCTCGTTCACCCGGCCGCCGCTATCCGTGGTGAACCAGCCGATCAGGTCGCCCAGGTGGCCGACCTGGATCGCCATGCCCTCCTCCACATACAGGCGCAGGTAATCGCCGACATGGGCTGGTTGGATCAGGTAGGTGCGTTCATCGAGGATCATGGCGCCGGTCGGGGCCCGAGATCGATCGTGCTGCCCGCCATGTCCGGCTTGGCTGGGATGATGCCGGCGGCGGCATACCAGGCGGCGATGTGGTCGATCTGTTCGGCCTGTGCGGGTCCCACCGGTCCTGTCGGCACGGCGTCCCGTTCGGCGAACTCGGAGGCCAGCGCCTCGGGCAGGTGCATCTCCTGCGTCCAGACCAACCCGGCGGCAGTTTTGTTGGCCACCTCCCACCGGTTATCGGCGATCAGCGCCTGGTAGACGGCTTTCAGCAACGCCGGGTGGCCGGTGGCGAAACCACGGCGGGCGATCATGACGATGGCGTTCTCCGAGCCGATCGCCGCGCCGTTGGCCAGCACGCGGGCGTCGTCCTGGGTCAGCACCTGGGAGAGGAACGGGTCCCACGCCGCGATCGCGTCCACGGCGCCGGCGGCGAAGGCGGCGGTGGCGTCCGGCGGGTTGAGGTAGACGCGCCTGACGCTCGCCGGGTCGATGCCGTGGCGCTGCAGCGCGGTGACGAGGAGGTATTCGCCGGTGCCGCCCCGGTTCACCGCGACGCTATGGCCGGCGAGGTCCGCGATGCTGTGGAGCGGACTGGCCTGGTGGACCAGGATCGCCTCGCCGTCCGGGCCGAGCCGCTGGTAGGCGAAGATCACGATCGGCGCCTTGGCGGCCAGCGAGGCGACGGCGGAGGTCGAGCTGCCGACGGTGATGTCGATCGCGGCGGCGTTCAGCGCCTCCACGGCGGGGGCGGAGGCGCTGAACGGGCCGTCCCACTCCACGTCGGCGCCCTGGGCGGCCAGCGCCTGCTGCAGCGTGCCGCGGGCTTTGCCGAGGGTGATGTCGTTGGTGCCGCGCAGCCAGCCGATGCGCACCAGGTCCCGCGCATGGGCGGATGTGGCTAGGAGCAGGAAGATCAGGCAGAGGGCGCGCATGGAGTTCTCTCGTGACTTGCCGCCGGGGCCGGGTGACATCTAGCGTGGCCGCTTCCCGAAATACCAGGGCATCGATGGCTCATTCCTCTTCCGGTGCGACACTGGCCAGGGTCCGTGCGCGCCGGCCGCTGGTGCACTGCCTGACCAATCCGGTTGCCGCCAACCTCACGGCCAATGCCCTGCTGTGCCTGGGTGCGTCGCCGCTGATGGCGGAAGCGGAGGAGGAAGTGGCGGTGCTGCGGCCGGACGCGCTGCTGATCAATCTGGGCATGCAGACTGCGGCGCGGATGCGGGCGGCCAGGGTCGCTGTGGCGGCGGCGGGGCGGAACGGGACGCCCTGGGTGCTGGACCCGGTGGCCGCCGGCGCACTCGCCGCCCGCACGGTGCTGGCCGAAAGCCTGGCCGCGTCCGGACCCACGCTGATCAAGGGCAATGCGTCCGAGATCATGACGCTGGCCGGCATGGGAACGGGTGGACGCGGGACGGACGCGACCGCCAGTACTGCGGACGCGCACGGGCCGGCGCAGGCGTTGGCGCGGCGCAGCGGGGCGGCCATCGCGATCACCGGCGCGGTCGACTACGTGACGGACGGCACCCGCGGGGTGACTGTCCGGCGTGGCCATCCGATGATGGCGGCGATCAGTGGGCTGGGCTGCGTCGCGGGCGCTCTGGCCGCTGCGTGCCTGGCGGTCGAGCCGGACCCGGTGCTTGCGGCCGCGCACGCCTTGGCACTGCTCGGCTGGGCGGCGGAGCGGGCGGCGGCAGCGGCGCACGGTCCGGCGTCGCTGCAGGCCGGGATCCTGGATGCGCTGGCGATGCCCGATGCGGGCGAGGTTCCCGACATGGACGAAGCATCTTAGCATCGGTCCAAAACGGGGGCGACGCAGTGCGAACGATGGTAGCGGCCAGCACGGAGACGGCGGCGGGCTGGCGGCGGTGGGCCATCCTGGGCGTGGCCTGGGCCGCGTTCCTGATGAGCTTCGCGGACCGGCTGGCCTGGAGCAACGCGTCGTTCGCCGTGGCCGCCTCGCTGTCTCTGCCGCTGGCCTCGCTCGGTACATTCGTGACGGCGTTCTATGTCGGCTACGTGATCTCCAACGTCGGCGCTGGGGTGCTGGGCGACTGGCTCGGCCCCAGGTTGGTGCTGGGCGGCTCGCTGCTCGGCCTGGGCGCGGCGACGGCGCTGTTCGGCTTCAGCGGCGGGCTCGCCATGGGATTGCTGCTGCAAGCCGCGATGGGGCTGCTGGCTGGAGCCGACTACGTGGCGGGGGTGAAGCTGATCGCGGCGTGGTTCCCTCATTTGCTGCGTGGCCGCGCGATGGGGCTGTTCATGACGGCGACGTCGATTGCAGTGGTGTTGACCAACCTGGTCGTGCCCGCATTGCTGGACACAGTGGGGTGGGCTGCGACCTACCGCATCCTGGGCCTGGTAACTGCGTCGGTCGGCTTGGCGGCCCTGTTGGTGGTGCGCGACGCACCCGGCCCGAGGGTGGTGCACCGGCTGCCGTCGCTCACCGCCCTGATGCGCAACCGCGACCTGCGCTGGCTGTCGGCCGCCGGGTTCGGAGCGCTGTGGGGCACGTGGGGGTTTGCATTCTGGGCGGGCTCACTGATGATCCGCAGGCACGGCATCGCGCGGACGGATGCCGGCTATGTGGTGGCGCTGTTCGGCGTGGGAGCGATCGTGGCCAAGCCGCTGATCGGGCTGCTGTCGGACCTACTGGGCGGCCGACGCAAGGCGCTGGTAATTAGCTGCCTGATGTTCTTTGTGGCCATGATGCTGGTGTTCTCCCAACTCACCACGTTGGGCGCATTCATGGTCGCCGGACCACTGCTCGGGGTCGGGGCCTTTGCCTACAGCCCCTTGATGAACACCATGGTGGCGGAGGCGTCCGGCCCTAGCCTTGCAGCGAGCGGGGCCGGGATGACGAACGCAATTTGGGGTTTAGGCAACGTGATCGTCCCCAGCCTGCTCGGTGTGGTATTCGCGCAGACTGGGTCGTTCGTGCTGGCCTGCCTAACACTTTCGGCGGGGCCGCTGATGGGAGCGCTCTGCATGCTGCCCGTGTCAGAGCAAC
>CAXTVQ010000128.1:0-7877 GCA_964247705.1 uncultured Acetobacteraceae bacterium
TCCAGCCGGACGCGCAATATGTCTTCAAACCCGGCGGCGGATTGCAGAACCCCCTCGAACCCACCCAGCGCATCAAGAACGAACTCGTGCTCGGCTTGCGCACCAACGTGCTTTTCTGATGAGGAGATACTCCATGCTGAACGCCGCCCGCTTCGGCGCCGCGATCCTGCTCGCATCTGCAGCCTTCGCCGGCGCGAAGGCCGAGCCGCGCGGCTTTCTCGAGACTGTGCACCGCCACACGACCCTTGCCTCGACGGTCACCGATAACGGCGACCTCAACCCCTACGCGGTGATCGTGGCGCCGGTTACCGCCGGCAAGGTGATGAAGGACGACGTGCTCGTCGACAACTTCAACAACATCTCCAACCTGCAGGGCACCGGCACCACCATCGTCGGCTACCGGCCCAGCACGCAGCAGACCTACCTGGTCGCACGGCTGCCGCAGAAGGTGCCGCAATGTCCGGGCGGCGTCGGGCTGACCACGGCAATGGCCATGCTGAAGACGGGCTGGATCATCGTCGGCAGCACCCCGAGCACGGACGGCACCACCGCCACCAAGGGCGACGGCTGCATGCTGGTGCTGGACCCGAACGGCAAGCTCGTCGCGAGCTGGTACGGCCCCACCATCAACGATCCTTGGGGCAACATGGCCGTCATCGACCACGGCTCCTCCGCGGTCCTGTTCATCAGCATGGCCGGCTTCGACCTGCCCCCGCCCACCAAGCTGGACCCGGCGACCGGCATCCCCGTCGTCCTGCACAAGGCCACGGTGCTCCGCCTGGAGATCTCCATCCCCGACGGCAAGCCCCCCGTTTTGGTGAGCCAGACGACGGTGGGCGACGGTTTCGCGCACCGGGCCGACTACGACAACTTCCTGCTCGGCCCGACCGGGCTGGCGCTCGGCGCCGACGACACGCTGTATGTCACGGACGGGCTGGACAACGTCATCACGGCCATCCCCAACGCCAGCACGCGCACGGACAGCGCCGGAACCGGGCGCGTGGTGACGAAAGACGGGCTGCTGTCCTGGCCGCTCGCGATGGCATGGTCGCCGGAGGGTCATCTCCTGGTGTGCAACGGCAAGGATGGCCGCCTCGTGGAGGTTGACCCGGCGGCCAACAAGCAGGTCTATGCGCAATGGATCAACAACGACCAGGCGCAATCGCCACCCGGCAACGGCGACCTGTTCGGAATCGCGATGATGCCGGACAACAAAGGCTTCTACTACGTAATGGATGACGTGAACACGCTCATGCGGGGTGGGCGGTGAGCGGCTGCCCGTTTGCAACCCGGCGCGGCCTGCTCGGCGCCGCGGTCGGGCTCGCCGGCGCCATCGGGACCGCCCGCGCCGGCCAGCTTCAAGCAGGGCCGGGGCAACCGCCGCTCACCAAGACGGAGGCGTTGCCGCAGGACCGGCTGCTGCCGTTCCACGGTCCCCACCAGAACGGCATCGTGACGCCGATCCAGGCGCACACCTACTTCGCCGCGTTCGACGCGATCACCCCCAACGTCGCCGACATCGCCGCCCTGATGCAGCGCTGGACCGATGCGGCCGCCAAACTGACCCAGGGCTTGCCCGTAGGCGCGGCCGACGCGCCGGACACGGCGCCCGGTGATTCCGGCGAAGTCGCGGGCCTGCCGCCCAGCCGGCTGACCATCACGGTCGGCTTCGGGCCGAGCCTGTTCGAGAAGGACGGCACGGACCGCTTCGGCTTGGCCAAGCACCGCCCCGAAGCCTTCGTCGACCTGCCGCGCTTCGTCGGCGACCAGTTGGTGCCGGAGCGTACCGGCGGTGACTTCTCCGTCCAGGCTTGCGGTGACGACCCGCAGGCGACGATGCACGCGGTGCGCCAGTTCATGCGCCTGGCCGACGGCGTGGCCACCGTGCGCTGGGTGCAAACCGGCTTCGTGCCCGGCTACGACCCGAAGGTGACGCCGCGCAACCTGATGGGCTTCAAGGACGGCACCGCCAACGTCGCCGTCGGCGACCCGAAGGCGCTCGACCAGTTCGTCTGGGTGCAGGATGAGGGTGGTCCTTGGATGAAAGGCGGTTCCTACGTCGTCGCCCGTCCGATCCGCATCGCGCTCGAACACTGGGACCGGATGAAGCTTGCCTTCCAGGAGCAGACGGTCGGCCGCGTGAAGCTGTCCGGCGCTCCGCTCGGCGGCAAGGACGAGTTCGACGTCGCCGATTTCGACGCGGCCGACGAGGACGGCAATCCGGTCGTGGCCGAGAACGCGCATATGCGGCTGGCGGCGCCGGTGAACAACGACGGTGCGCAGATCCTACGCAGAGGCTACTCCTACGACAACGGCGTCAGCATGGTCGCCGAGCGCTGGCCGCCCTGGCGCCACGCCATGGAGATGGATGCCGGGTTGCTGTTCATCTGCTACCAGCGCGATCCCCGCACCGGGTTCATCAAGGTCTTCGACCGGATGGCGAAGTTCGACATGCTGAACCAGTTCGTCACGCATGTCGGTGGCGGCCTGTTCGCCTGCCCCGGCGGCGTGAGGGAAGGCGGCTATCTGGCTCAGGACCTGTTCGAGGCGGCTTAATCAGGGGCCGATCGCTACCGGTTATTGCTGCGGCCCGGCTGGCCCGCCACCGCTGCCGGGTGCAGTGGCGGTGCCGAACACCGTGGCACTCGATCCTGCCGAAGCCGCTCCAGGACCGCCCCCGGTGCCCGGTGTCACGGCCGACCCTGGCGACGTGCCGTTGTTCGCGCCGCCGCCGAACCCCGGCGTGCCTGGAAGGGCCGTCGCGACGCCGGAGCCGGTTTCGCCGACCATGGCGCTCGTGCCGCGTGGGCCGGGGCTTGCCGGGCCGATGTCCCCTGGGATGGCGGTGCTGTTCAGCCCGGGCGAGCCATGGCCCAACCCCGCGCCAGTCGGGGAGGCACCCCCCACGCCTCCGCCCGCAGCACCGGCCCCTCCGGCGCTGCCGGCGGCCCACACTGGCGTCGTTGCAAACGGGAGCAGCACCGCAATTAACGAGACGACCTTGGCAACAAGCATTGTCGATGATCCTGTGCGCAAAGATGAAGCGGTCGGAAGCTGCGACGTGGCAAGTGGGCCACCGGTCATCCGGTTCAGCGTCGTGCGCCATGAATTTTCAGCGAAACGCTTGGGTTTTCTCGCGTGCGTCCGCTAACACCACAGCGGCACGACACCCAGGATTCCGCTTGTCATGAACCGCACTCACGGGTTCCGAACCCGGCGCTGCAAACCGGGTTGCACGTCCTTGGCCCGTATCAGCTTAGTTGCCGTTGCCGCGTGGGTCGCGCCGCTTGCGATTGCGCCTCTAGCGTACGCCGCCTCACCCGCGCCCACCCCCTCGGGGGGCCCGCAGGACAACACCGGCACCGCTCCGCAATCGGACGTCTCGGCCGCGTCCACCGCGCCGAACGAGCCGCCCAGCCCCGAGGCGTGGGCAGTCCACGGTCAAACCACCTTCGTCGACCAGTATCATCCGGGCTTCCACTCGGCCTTCCGCGGCCCCAACAGCCTCGACCCCGGCAGCCGGGGCGATGAGACGTGGGACGTGACGCTTTATGGCGGGTTCCGCCCGTGGCGGGGCGCCGAGGTCTGGGTCAATCCCGAGGTGGACCAGGGCTTCGGCCTGAGCAACACGCTGGGCCTCGCCGGGTTCGCGAGTGCAGAGGCCTACAAGGTCGGGCAGGAGGACCCCTACGTCCGGCTGCAGCGCGTGTTCTTCCGCCAGACCGTCGATCTCGGCGGCGAGGTGCAGGGTGTCGACCCCGACCTCAACCAGCTCGGCGGCTCCCAGACGGCCAACCGGGTCGTGTTCACGGCCGGCAAGTTCAGCGTGGTCGACGTGTTCGACACCAACAAGTTCGCCCATGACCCGCGCAACGACTTCCTGAACTGGTCCGTCGTCGACGCTGGCGCGTTCGACTACGCGGCCGACGCCTGGGGATACAGCTACGGTGCATCGGCCGAGTGGTATCAAGACTGGTGGGCGTTGCGGGCCGGCTATTTCCAGGGTTCGGTCACCCCGAATTCCAAGTTCATCGACACGGCCATTGGTCACCAGTTCCAGGCGGTTGCGGAGGCCGAGGCGCGCTACACCGTATTCGGGCAAACCGGCAAGGTGAAGCTGCTCGGCTTCGACACGCATGCCCGGCTCGGCACGTTCTCCGAACTCGAGGCGTTCCTGGCGGCCAATCCCGGCGCCAGCAACACCGAGCTGCAATCGGCCCGCCGGTTGCACAACAAGCTTGGCGCCAGCATCAATGTCGAGCAGCAGATCACCGAGGATCTCGGCTTCTTCCTACGCGGCAGTTTCGACAACGGACGAACCGAGTCCTACGACTTCACCGATATCGACCGTTCGCTGTCGCTTGGCCTGTCCTTGGCCGGCAAACGCTGGCAGCGGCCGGATGACACGGTGGGCGTCGCTTTCGTTGCGAACACCATCACCAAGGCCCGCAAGGATTATTTGGCGCAGGGTGGTCTCGGCATCCTCGTCGGCGACGGCGCGCTGCCCAACGCGGGCCCGGAACAGATTTTCGAGACATATTACAGTTTGACGGTGTTCAAGGGCCTCAATCTTTCCGCTGACTACCAGCTTGTGAACCATCCGGCGTATAACGTCGACCGCGGCCCGGTGAACATCTTCGCAGCGCGCCTGCACGCGCAATTCTGACTTGCCCGAGGCACGGCATCGTGCCGGACAAGGACCGTACGTTGTTGGCCGCAGGGATGTAACCGCTCACTTCCAGACCAGACCGAGAGACCAGGATGGACTGCAAAAACCTACGCCGTGTCACCCGGCTGTCACTCGCCGTGGCGGCATTGTCGGGCTGCGCGGTCGGCCCCGACTACAAGGAGCCGGCGCCGCCCGCCGTCTCCGGCTACACGCCCGAGAAACTGCCCACGGTGCTGATCGCCGACCGGACGGCCATCAACCCGTCCCAGCGGCTGACACCCGGCCTGGACATCCAGGGCGATTGGTGGACGCTGTTCCACAGCCAGCCGCTCAACGCCCTTATTGCGCGGGCGCTGCAGCGCAACCCAGACCTTGCTGCCGCCCAAGCGGCCCTGAAGCAAGCGCGAGAGAACGTCTACGCGCAGGAAGGCAACTACGTCCCCAACCTGAGCGGCAACTTCACGCCGAGCCGCAACAAGACCGCGACGGGCAGCCTGTCGCCAACGACGGCATCCGGCAGCGCATATTACTCCCTCTACACGGCGCAATTGACCGTCAGCTACAACCCGGACGTATTCGGGCTCAACCGCCGCCAAACGGAATCGCTGGTGGCGCTCGCGGACGTGCAGCGCTACCAACTCGAGGCGACGTATCTCACGCTCACGTCCAATCTGGTGATCGCCGCCATCACCGAGGCCTCGTTGCGCGGCCAGATCCAGGCGACGGAGAACATCATCAAGCTCGAGCAGAGCTCGGTCGGGATCTTCCGCAAGCAGCTCGCCTTCGGCGCCGTGGCAACCGTCGACGTGCTGTCGCAGGAGGCGGCTTTGGCCCAGGCGGAGGCCAGCTTGCCGCCGCTGCAGAAGCAACTCGCCCAAGGGCGCGACATGATCACGGCGCTGGCCGGCAACCTTCCCAGCGACGCCGTGCCCGAGACCTTCACGCTCGACTCGCTTCGGCTGCCGGACGACCTCCCGGTCAGCCTGCCCTCCAAGCTCGTCGAGCAACGCCCGGACATCAAACAGGCCGAACAGAACCTGAAATCGGCCAGTGCTCTGATCGGGGTCGCCGTCGCCAACCGGCTGCCGCTGCTCAGCCTGAGCGCGTTCGGCGGCAGCCAGGCAATCCATTTCGACGAGTTGTTCACGCCAGGCAACGGCTTCTGGTCGATCGCGGCAAGTGTCACGCAACCGCTGTTCGACGGCGGCACCCTGCTGCATCGCGAGCGTGGCGCCAGGGCGGCGTTCGACCAGGCGGAGGCGCAATACCGCAGCACCGTGATCACGGCCTTCCAGAACGTGGCAGACGCGCTGCGGGCACTGGAGACGGACGCCGATGCGGTGCGTGTCGCGACGGAGGCCGCCCGAACCGCCGGCGCAGCCCTCGTTATCGTCCGCGAGCAGCTGCGTCTTGGGGCGATCGCCTATCTCGGGCTGTTGAACGCCGAGCAAACGGAACTACAGGCGCAACTCACGCTTGTTCAGGCGCAGTCGTCCCGCTTGGCCGACACGGCCGCCCTGTTCCAGGCGCTCGGTGGCGGCTGGTGGCACCGTGACGATGTGCAGGTCCGCGATGTCCACGGCGATGATATCCTGGGCATTGTCGGTATCCGTTAGAACTTACCAACATTTGGCCAATTCACAAATGGGGTCGAGCCGCCAGCCTCGGAAACTACCTAGGTCAGGGTAGGCGGCCGAGTAGGTATTTCCCGACCCTGCTAACGCCAGCCCGGGATCCACATCTCGTCGGCAACTGAGCCCGTGAAAACGCGCCATGTTGGAGCCAATCGCCATGAAGTTTCGTCCGCTGCACGACCGTGTCGTCGTCCGCCGTATTACGCCGCAGGAAAAGTCGGCCGGCGGCATCATCATCCCTGACACGGTCCAGGAGAAGCCGATGGAGGGCGAAGTGATCGCAGTCGGACCCGGCGCCCGCAACGAGCAGGGCGCCATCGTGGCGCTCGAGGTCGAGCCCGGTGACCGCGTGCTGTTCGGCAAGTGGTCCGGCACCGAGGTCAAGCTGGACGGTGAGGAGCTCCTCATCATGAAGGAGAGCGACCTCATGGGCGTCGTCGAGGGGCCGCATTCCGTGGCCAAGATCGCCGCCTGAAGAAGAGTCGGGGCTCTCTGCCCATTTCTTCGCTATATCAACAGGGGTGAAGCGGACGCCACGCTACTCAAGCGTGGGCTCCTTCCGGATTTAGGGCAGTGCCCTTCGTCTCCCCACCAATAAGGAACAAGTTACATGGCAGCCAAAGACGTTCGCTTCGGCGAAGACGCACGAAGCCGGATGCTGCGCGGCGTCGATATCCTCGCCGACGCCGTAAAGGTCACCCTCGGCCCCAAAGGCCGCAACGTGGTGATCGATAAGAGCTACGGCGCGCCCCGCATCACCAAGGACGGCGTCACTGTCGCCAAGGAAATCGAACTCGCTGAGAAGTTCGAGAACATGGGCGCCCAGATGGTCCGCGAAGTCGCCAGCAAGACGAACGACGTCGCCGGCGACGGCACCACGTCGGCCATCGTGCTGGCCCAGGCGATCGTCCGCGAAGGCGGCAAGGCCGTCGCCGCCGGGATGGCGCCGATGGACCTCAAGCGCGGCGTGGACAAGGCGGTCGCCGCCCTCGTCGCCGAACTCGCGTTGCGCAGCAAGAAGATCACCACCCAAGCCGAGACGGCCCAGGTCGGCACGATTAGCGCCAACGGCGAGAGCGAGATCGGCCGTATGATCGCCGAAGCCATGCAGAAGGTCGGCAACGAGGGTGTCATCACCGTCGAGGAAGCCAAGGGCATGGAGACGGAGCTGGAAGTGGTCGAGGGCATGCAGTTCGACCGCGGCTACCTCAGCCCGTATTTCATCACCAACGCCGAGAAGATGACCGCGGACCTCGAAAACCCGCACATCCTGATCCACGAGAAGAAGCTGTCCGGCCTGCAGGCGCTGCTGCCGTTGCTCGAAGCGGTGGTGCAGTCGGCCCGGCCGCTGCTGATCATTGCCGAAGATATCGAAGGCGAGGCCTTGGCCACCCTGGTCGTCAACAAGCTGCGCGGCGGCCTGAAGGTCGCGGCTGTCAAGGCGCCCGGCTTCGGTGACCGCCGCAAGGCGATGCTGGAAGACCTCGCGATCCTGACCGGTGGCCAGGTGATCAGCGAAGACCTCGGCATCAAGCTCGAGAACGTGACGCTCGCCATGCTCGGTCGCGCCAAGA
>CAXTVQ010000129.1:0-7874 GCA_964247705.1 uncultured Acetobacteraceae bacterium
CGGTCAGGATCTTCATCAGCGTGGATTTGCCGGCGCCGTTGTCGCCGAGGATGCCCAGGATCTCGCCCTGCTGCAGGTGGAACGACACGCCCGAGAGTGCCGTGACGGGGCCGAACCGCTTGACGATGCCTTCGGCGCGCAACGCCTCGTTCGTGCTGGCCGCGACGGGGGCGTCCATGACCAGGCTCATGCGAGACCGGTGCGGCGCAGGCGGCCGACATGGATGTTGAACAGCATGGCGGCCAGGATCGCGGCACCCAGGATGATGTTGAAGGTGAACGCGTTGATGCCGATCAGGGTGAAGCCGTCGCTCAGCACGCCGAGCACGAAGGCGCCGATCAGTCCGCCCAGAATGGTGCCGGAGCCGCCGGCCAGCGGCGTCCCGCCGATCACGCCGGCGGCCACCGCCAGGAACATGATGCCGTTGCCGCCGGCCTGCGGATCGATGGAGGAGATGCGGAACCCCTCCAGGATCCCGGTCAACCCGGCGAGCGTCGCCGCGATCATGAAGTTGCCGATCTTGAGTCGTTTTACCTTGATCCCTGCCTCCGCCGCGCCGACCGGGTTGGCGCCCGAGGCAATCGTGTGAAGGCCCCAGCGCGTGTTGCGCAGCACGACGTGCATCAGGGCGGTGACGGCGACGGCCCAGATGATCTCGCTATAGCCCCAATTGCCGAACACGGCGGCGAACCCGGCCTCCTCCGGCGCTTCGACGGGCGTGCCGTGGGAGAGGGTGAGCGTGAGCCCGTTCAGCAGGAAGTTGGTGCCGAGCGTGGTGATGAAGGATGGCACTTTGAGCGTCACCGTGACGACGCCGTTCACCAGTCCGATCGCGGCGCTGGCGAGCAGCGCGACGGGCACGGCGAGCGGCAAAGGCAGGCCGGCCTCGTGGGCGAAGTGCATGACGAATGGGGCCAGGGCGAACACCATGCCGGCGGAGAGATCGATCTCGCCGCCGATCATCAGCATGATCTCGCCGCAGGCGATGATGGCGGCAGGGGCGACGAACTGGGAGAGGTTCTGCAGACTTGCGTCGGTGAGCAGGAAGTCGGTGTTGGCCCATTCGAAATAGGCGGTCAGCAAGATGGCGACGACGAGGATGCTGAGTTCTTGCCAGCGTGCTATCGAGGACAGCAGGGCTCTTCCCTGCACCCGGAAGGGGATAGGCATCACTTCACCCCTTAAAGGCAGGTGTCCAGAGGACGACTGTCCTCTGGGGCCCATGGAGGGAAAGCCCCGGTGCTTGCTCAGGTCCCAATCGGCCCAGACCGCGGCACGATCTCCGCCTTATCCGACTTCCCCTCATACCGCGTGCTCGTGCTGAGGTACGAACCCACCGTGTCCTTGGTCACAAACTTCAGCCCCGTATTGCAATCGGCCGGCCCGGTCAGCCCACCCGACGCCAGGAACGCGAACATCTGCATCACGGTGTAAAACCCCTGCAGGTACGGTTGCTGATCGATCGTGAAGTGCATCGCCCCAGACTGGATCAGCGTCAGAGTCCGCGGCAGCAGGTCGAACCCGCCGCCGATCACGCCCTTGGCCGCCAGCCCGTGCTTGTTCATGGTCTCGGCCACGCCCTGCGTCGTGCCGCCATCCACCGCGAACATGCCCTTCACGTCCTGATGGCCGAGGTAGAACGCCTCGACCTTGGAGATCTCCTCGTTCACCGTGGCGCCGGTGGCGATCACCTGGATGTCGTAGGTCTTGCCCGATTTCTTGATCGCGTCCTGCGCCCCGTCGATCCGCGGCTGGATGTTGAGCGCACCCGGCGTCGCGATGAACAGCGCAACCTGGCCGCCGTCCACCATGCTGGCGATCCGCTCGCCCATCAGGTAGCCGGCGCGGTAGAGGTCCTGCCCGATATAGGCCAGCCGCTTGTTCGCACTGCCCTGCGGCGAATCCGCATTGTACGCGAACACGGGGATGCCCGCCGCCAGCGCCCGGGCGGTCGGCGCATCGAAGGCCTTCGGGTCGATCAGCGGCACGGCGATCGCGGCGGCCTTGGCGGCGATGGCGGCGTTCATGGCGTTGACCATCTCCGCCACGTCCGAGTTCGCCGAGCCCGTCCACTGGTGGTCACAGCCAAGCAGGTCGCACGCGTCCGACAAGCCGTACTGCGTGGGGACGAAGAACGGGTTGGTCGTCACGTGATTGACGAACACGAACCGCCAGCGCGGGTGACTCGGAAACGGCCCCGCTTCCGCGGCACGGGCCGTGCGGGCCCCGGCGAGGAGCGCCAAAGCCGACGAACCAAGGGCGGCGCCTCCCAGCAGGGCGCCACGGCGCGCTAGGCTTGCAGGCTGGTCGTGCACAGCGTTTACGGGATCAGGGTCCGTCACGGCTCGCTCCTCCTCGTTGGGTCTTGAGTTAACCCATGCGGCGGAACCCTGCCCGCAAGGATTCAGCGCTGTCAATGGAGCCTTACTCGCCGGCCGCCACCACCGCCGCCGGCAGCATCGCCGGGTCTTCGGCAAGTTGGCCGTTCAGTGCGGCGCGCAGCTTGTCGCGGTCCAGCTCGCCCTCCATGGCGGCCATCACCACGGTGGCCACTGCGTTGCCGATCATGTTCACCAGGGCGCGCGCCTCGCTCATGAAGCGGTCGATCCCCAGGATCAGCGCCATGCCGGCGAGCGGGATGGACGGCACCACGCCCAGGGTCGCGACCAGCGCCACGAACCCGGCCCCGGTGACACCACTGGCGCCCTTGGAGGTCAGGATCGCCACCGCGAACAATGCGAACTGCTGCTCCAGCGTCAGGTGCGTGTTGGTCGCCTGAGCCACGAACAGCGCCGCCAAGGTCATGTAGATGCTGGTGCCGTCCGTGTTGAACACGTAACCGGTTGGGACCACCAGGCCCACGACAGGGCGGGAGCAGCCGGCCCGCTCCAGCTTTTCCATCAGCGAGGGAAGCGCCGGGTCCGACGAGGACGTGCCGAGGGTGAGGAAGATCTCCGCCTTGATGTAGTTCAGCAGCTTGAGGATGTTGAACCCGGCAACGGCGGAAATGATGCCGAGCACGCCGCCGACGAAGATGATGCTGGTGAGGTAGAACACGCCTACCAGCTTGAGAAGCGGGCCGAGCGAACTGATGCCGTAGCGCCCGACGGTGAACGCCATCGCGCCGAACGCGCCGATCGGGGCCAGGCGCATGAGCAGGTTGACCACGGCGAACACCGCTGCGGTGGCCGCGTCGATGGCCCGGCGCAGTGGCGCGCCCCGTTCGCCCAGCACCGTCAGCGCGTAGCCGAACAGCACGGAGATGAACACCACGGGCAGGATGTCGCCCTTGGCGAAGGCGTCGATGAACGTGTTGGGGATGATGCCCAGCACGAACTCGACCGCGCCCTGGTCCTTGGCGGCGCCCGCGTATTGCGCGATGGCCTTGGTGTCGAGCTTGGCCGGGTCGGCGTTGAACCCGGCGCCGGGCTGCAGGACGTTGCCCACGAGGACGCCGAGGAGCAGGGCCAGGGTGGAGACAATTTCGAAATACAGCAGCGCCTTGCCGCCGACGCGGCCGACTTTCTTCATGCTGCCCATGGAGGAGATGCCGGACACCACGGTGCAGAACACCACCAGCGCGATCATCATCTTGATGAGTTTGATGAACCCGTCGCCGAGCGGCTTCATCGCGACGGCGGTGTCGGGGTAGAGGTCGCCCAGGATGATGGCGAGCACGATCCCGACCAGCACCTGCGCGTAGAGCGAGCGGTAGAACGGCACCTTGGCGGTGGGAGCGGCGGCGTGCAGGGCCATGGACGGCGGTTTCCTTCGCAGAGTGCGGACCGCTCTCGCGGAGAGTCGTTCGGCACGTGTTCCGGCCGGTATATCTTGGCGGATAGGCGGCCGGAAGTCCGAACGTTCACGGTGGTCGAGTGTAGCCGTACTGCGCTTGGCCGATTCGGGTGTGCCGGTGGAGCTTGGCCTCAATTGGGCCTTTCCAGGCCCGCACCGCTCCAGCGCGGTACGGGCTACGATCCGGGAGGCGCCAGAACCACCCTGTCGCGGGAAGACCCAAGCACGGCGGCGAACGCCATCCTGGCTTCGGACAACGGATATACAGCGCTCCCAACGATCGGAAACGGCTGCAAGGCGCCGGCTTCGAACCCGGGCAGGAGCGACCGCAGCACGGCGCCAGTCTCCACCGAGGAGAACGCCAGCGTGTCGATCCCGACATACGTGTGCCGGCCGCGGTAGAAGGCGAAGATGTCGAAAGCGGGCTTAGCGCCGGTGGACGCGATCAGGATCAAACGCCCGCCTCGGGCCAGGGACTGAACGGCGGCCGGATAGTATGGGTCACCCACCGTGTTGAACACGATGTCGGCCCCGCGCCCGTCCGTCGCCTCCCGCACGGCGGCGCCAACGTCCTGGGCGGAGGAGTCGATCACGGTCACTGGGGCGCTGCTGTGGCCTTCGTAGCCCTCGGCGCGGCGGACGACGCCGAGCACGCGGGCGCCGCGCCAGGCGGCGATCTGGGCGGCGGCCTGGCCGACCTTGCCGTTCACGCCCATCACCAGGACGGTCTCGCCGGATTGCGGTAGGCCAGCGCGCCGGAAGCCCTCGGCGGCGGTGACGAACGGCACGCCGATGCCAGCCGCTTCGGCGAGCGTGATACCGGCGGGTTTGGCCACCAGCGCGTCCGCCTCGACCAGCAGGTGGGTGGCATGCGTGCCGTCCCGCCGTATGCCGAGATCGCCGGAGGAGCCGAACACCGCCTGGCCCGCCAGTTCCGCCGGACCGGCAACGACGGTGCCGGCGAAATCCCGCCCGGTGGTGCGCGGGAACACGGCGTAGGGCATCAGGCCCATGGCCGCCTTGACGTCGGACGGGTTCACGGCGGCGGCGGCGATCTGGACGAGGGCCATGCCGGGCGCCGGGTCGGGGAGCGTGACGGCCTCGACGGTGAGCGCCAACGTCTCGAGGTCGGCAGCCTTGGCGTTCACGCGGACGGCCTGCGTGTTCACAGCGAGCGCCCGCCATCCACCACGATGGTCGTCCCCGTGGAGAATCGAAGGTGGGTCGCGCAGGCGAGCACGGCGGCCGCCACGTCCTCCGCCGTCGCGACCCGGCGCAGCGGCGTGGTGGCCGCCGTCTTGGCGTTGAACTCCTCGCCACGGCCCGGCACGAACCCCGTCGCCACCACGCCCGGCGAGACGCCCATCACCCGGATCTGCGGCGCCAGCGAGCGGCCCAGCGACTTGATGAGCACGTCCGTGCCCGCCTTCACCGCGCAATACGCGATGCTGGAGCCGTTGCCGTTCAGCGCCGCGATGGAGGAGATGAACACGATCAGCCCCTCCCCGCTCGCCTTGAGCATCGGTGCGAACGCCCGCACGGTCGCGAACTGGCCGCGCCAGTTGACCGCGAACATCGCGTCGATCAGGGCGTCATCCAGCGCGTCCAAATCGTTGTGCGGCACCGCCTTGGTGAACCCGGCGCTGTTCACCAGCACGTCCAAACGGCCGAACCGCTCCGCCACCGCGCGCTCCAGGGCCACGATGCTGGCCGTGTCCGCCACGTCTGCCGGAAACGCCGCGTGACCCGCGCCCGGCAAGCCGGCAAGCACCGCTTCCGCCGCGTCCGCCTTGCCCGGGCGGTGCGTGATCGCGACCTTTGCGCCCTCTTCTGCAAAAAGCTTGGCGCTCGCGGCCCCGATGCCGCCGGACCCGCCGACGACCAGGGCGACCTTCCCGTCCAGGCCCGTCACTTGCCCGGCCTCACTTTATGGGGGGCTTCGGCAGCACGGACTCACCCGGTTCCATGACGAAGGTGTAGTCGAACGTATACCACGGCGCGTGCGCGTCCGGCGCCGGGGGCGGGCCGCTCTCGTGGCGCACGTAGTCGCCGATCAGCGTGCGGGTGACGCCGAACACCACGTCGCTCTCCAAGTGCTCGTCGTCGTCCACGAAGACCTGGGTGATCAGCGTCTTGTAGCCCGGGATGTGGGCCAGGATGTGAAGGTGGGCCGGGCGGTACGGGTGGCGGTGCTGGGCGCGCAGCATGTCGCCCACGGGGCCGTCGGTCGGAATCGGGTAGCCGGCGGGTTTGACCGAGCGGAAGCCGAACCGCCCGTCCGCATCGGTGTGGAAGATGCCGCGCAGGTTCATGGCGGCCTGGCCCGGGTCCTGGTTCTCGTAGAAGCCGCGCGGGGAGGAGTGCCAGATATGCACCTCCACACCCGGCAGCGGCTGGCCGGCCGGGTCGGTGATACGGCAGTTGGCGAACAGCTCCGGCCCGTCGGTCTCGGAGCGGACGATCGAGCCGCCGTTTTCCATCTCGGGCGCGCCCAGCCGCCAGAACGGACCGAGCAAGGCGGAAGCGTTCTCGGTGGCGCCGTTGTCGCCGTTGTTCAGCAGGCAGACCAGGGTGGAGACGCCGATCGCGTCCGAGAACAGGATGCCCTCGTTATGCGTGTCGTGCGTGGCCTGGCCGATGCGGTTGAGCATGCCAATGCCCAGCTCCCATTCGCGCTCGGTGAGCTTGGTCTCGCGGACGAAGGCGTGCATGTGGCGCACGAAGCTGGCCATCACTTCGCGCAGCCGCGGGCTGTCGGCGCCGTCCATGGCCTCCAGCACGGCGTCGGTGACCTGGGCTTGGTTGTCGATGATCATAGGCCGGTTCTCCCCGGCGGCTAAGGAAGCGCGGCGGTGGCGGCAAGGCAAGCGTGTGTGTGTTGGGCTTGCGGCATGAACGTCGCCCTGCGCCGGACATATCCGCTACCCGGACGCTTTCGTCACCCGTACTCCGCGGCAGCCGACCCGGCAGGTCATCACCGAACCTGTCGTCGTGTTCGAAATCCTGAGCCCAGGTTCAGCTCGAACCGATATGTTCGACAAAAACGACGACTATCGTGCGACACCATCGATCCAGCGCTACGTCGTCCTGGATCGGACAAGGCCAATGGCAAACGTTTTCAGCCGGAAAAGGTGAGGACTGGGCGATGGCCACAGACCGGGCGGCCGCGGCAACCGCGATGCCGGAGCCCGGCATCACCCGGAGCCTTGCCGACATTTACGAGGGCGTCGAGTTTCCGCCCGAAGACGCCAAGGGCTGACCGCCCGGCTTAGATCCGGTCCAGGGCATATCGCAGCTCGCAGTATTCCGACGAAACCGTGAGATCCATGTGCCGGCCGGAAATCTGCCCGTCGATGTTGCCGCGCCCATCGCTGCCGTGGATGCTGCCGTCCGGGCCAACCGTCGCGGCGAGGGCGTAGGACGCGGTCGGACCGCGATACAGCAGGGACATCGAGTTGCCCTCGACCGTGACCAGGCGCGACCCGCTGCGTGGGCAGCCCCGGATCGTGGCCCGCACCAGCCGGGCGATGCCGCGGTAACTCCCGTCGATACGCTCGGGCGGCGCCTGGACCGCAGCTGCTGCCGGCGTCGGCGGGGCTGGCGCCGCACAGCCGGCCAACGCAACCAGGCTCACTGCGACCAGGCCCAGCACCGGCAGCCAGCGCCCGGCGCGCACGCTCAGCCGACGATCTCGGCGTCGGTGAAGAAGAACGCGATCTCGGTCTTTGCAGCGTCCGGGCTGTCGGAGCCGTGGACGGAGTTGGCTTCGATATCCTCGGCGAACAGCGCCCGGATGGTTCCGGGATCCGCCTTCTTCGGATCCGTCGCACCCATCGTCTTGCGGTTCAGTGCGATGGCATCCTCGCCTTCCAGCACCTGCACCACGACGGGCCCCGAGATCATGAAGCTCACCAATCCGCCGAAGAACGACCGCTCCTTGTGGGCGGCGTAGAACTCCTCGGCCTGCGCCTTGGTCATATGGATGCGCTTCTGCGCCACGACACGCAGGCCGGCCCCCTCCAGCACAGCCAGCACCTTGCCGGTGATGTTCCGCCGGGTCGCGTCGGGCTTGATGATGG
>CAXTVQ010000130.1:0-7835 GCA_964247705.1 uncultured Acetobacteraceae bacterium
GCCTGGCCAACCTCGCCGCCGCCATCACCAGCCCGGGCGACACGATCCTGGTGCCGAACCCGTCCTACCCGATCCACCAGTTCGGCTTCATCATCGCCGGCGCTTCGGTGCGCAGCATCCCCGCCTGCCCGGACGAGACCATGCTGCGCGCCCTGGACCAGGCGGTCCGCCACTCCGTCCCGCCGCCCACCGCCCTGATCGTGAACTTCCCCTCGAACCCGACGGCCTACGTCGCGACACTCGACTTCTACCGCGAGGTCGTCGCCTTCTGCCGCAAGCACGGCATCTGGATCCTCTCGGACCTCGCTTACGCCGAGATCTACTTCGGCGACGAGCCACCGCCCTCGATGCTGCAGGTGCCGGGTGCGCGGGACATCACGGTCGAGTTCACCTCGATGTCCAAGACCTATTCCATGCCCGGCTGGCGCATGGGCTTCGCGGCCGGCAACGCCCGGATGATCGCGGCCTTGGCACGGATGAAGAGCTACCTGGATTACGGCGCCTTCACGCCGATCCAGGTGGCTGCCACCGCCGCCCTCAACGGCCCGCAGGATTGCGTGGCCGAGATGCGCGCGCTCTACCGCGACCGCCGCGACATCCTGGTACGCGGCCTGAACGCCGCAGGCTGGGCCGTCCCGACCCCGGACGCCTCGATGTTCGCCTGGGCCCCCATCCCCCCCGCCTACGCCCATCTCGGCAGCGTGGAGTTCAGCAAGCTGTTGCTGGCGCGCGCGAAGGTGGCGGTGGCGCCAGGGATCGGCTTCGGCGAGCAAGGCGATGGTCACGTCCGGGTCGCTCTGGTGGAGAACGGCCACCGGCTACGGCAGGCGGTGCGAAATATCCGAGGGTTCCTGGGGGCGGGAGTGACGGCGGGTGTGGTGGAGGCGGCCGAATGAGTTCGAGAACTCGAACTCTCAACGCCTTCTGCTGAGGTACTCCTCACTTCTGGTCAACGAATCCAGTATGTTTTCCAGACCCTTCTCGGTGCCGAATAGCTCCAACAGCTCTCCATAGCCTTCGAGCCCAGATCGATCGGCATCCCGTTTAAGAATGGCTTTATAACACGCCGATACGATCTTCTGCGTTTCCGTCTTCTGCAGAGGTCCGGACGTTGCTTTGGGCGTATTGTCGATCGGAGCCATGACGCGATCGACGGCCTCCCGAACGGCCGCGAGCCGCGAAGCGAAGTCCTGGTTCATGGCGCGTAGCATTTGTCTGATAAAGGACGCGTGCGCTGAATTCAGCGTATCTTGAGATTCCAAGTGGATGTCTGGCCAGAGCGTCTCGTCGTTTCGAAGAATATTGTGCAGCAGGAACTGATCTTCAGGCCCTGAAAATGGCGTCTCGTTCTTTCGCAGCACCGCATCGGGAATGCTTTGGAAGGCATCCACCCAACGCTTCACGATCTCCACACCCGTCCTGTGTCCAAGATTAACGAAGATCACGCCGGCGTTTACATCCCAGAGCGCCGACGTTGCGCCTGACGGGACCATTATTGCTCCGTATCGCGCCTTGGACTTCAGGTAGGCATCGATGCCGAAACTCTGGTCTCTGACGTAAGCATCGGCGTCGAGGTACAACACCCATGATCGATGCCCCCGGGCGTAGAGTTCGTTTAGCAGGGTGATCCGGTTGTAGGTTGCCTGCCAGTTCCAGAACCCCCGCTTGACGCCGATGTAACATTCATAAGTCGCCCCCCAGCGATTGCAAAACTCGCGCGCAGTCCGGGCTGTCGCAATTAGCATATCATAATACTTGTAGGCATCTGCCGACTGTAAGACGATGAGTTGGTCTTTAGCTAAACGCGGGGGTTTTTGCGTCTCCACGGCTGTGCGAACCTCTCTTGGGAAAGAAAAGTCTAAGTGCACGCTCGTTATTGGGCAATAGGCACGCTGCAAACCATGTTGCGCAAACCGGTCGGCAAGTCTGGTCCAGTCGGGCCCATCTCAGTGCTGCCGGGTCAGCGCTCCGGACGCCGCAAGACCGCTCGTGATACGCCGGCGCCTCAGCCGTGTCCGCCAGACGGTGGTGCTGCTGCAGTTGGTCCAAACACCTCGCTCACTCCGGCCGTCCTGATGCCGGCGAGGGTCAGCCCTGGGTGCTGACGGATTGCAGGGACGGGCTGCCGAATGGCCTGACGCCCCGTTGCGGATGCACGACGATCGCCCATGTCCGCGCTCCGGTCGGTGGGCTGAACACCGCGATGCCGTCCACCACGCCGTCCTGCTGCGCGTCGTCGGAGTTCAGGATCACGGTGCGCCGCACATAGGTCAGCCCCTCGTCATCGTTGAGATGCGTCCGGGCCTTCAGCGTCGCGCGCATCGTGCGTTCGTACGCGTCGAGCTTGTCGGCCGCATCGCGCAGGTTTTCCGCGTTGACCGGCCCTGTCGAGGTCGCCGACGCTGCGTGGAACAGGAATGCGCCGCGCACGATCGAGTAGCGGGCCTGCGCATTGAGGAACACGTAGGTCGCGGCCGAAGCCACGAGGCCGATGTTGTAGGCCTTGAACGTGACGCCGTCCTGGGCATGCGCCTGCGCCATATACGCCACGATGGCCTGCGCCGCATCGATGTCGCCGCCCGGCGAGTTCATGCCGATGTCGATCTCCGTGGCCCCGGCATGGCGCAACTTGTCCACGTCCACCATGAACAGATCGCGGCTGGCCGTGTTGATCGGCGCATTGAACAGTAGGTAGCCGACCCCGCCGACTGGAACCGGGTCCGCCACCGCCACTGCCTGCGGGGACCTCGATTGCTGGCAAGCGCCAAGCGCACAGGCCAGAGACAAGGCGATGATACGCACTTGTATACTCAGCCTGAGCTGCATTCGGTTTGTCTCTTACCGGTGGGTTAGAGGATCGGGACTTTCCCCCAAACCCCACCAGAAGCCAACCCTTCTCGAGAAGGACATCCCCTGGACACCTGTATGAAGAGGTGGACGGGACGAACGTTCCCCCTCCTGTCTCAAGCCTTCTGCGTCGAGGCCCGGTAAATCTCGTCGATCGCCGCCGCCAGCGCCGCGTCGAACTCCGTATCGCTCATTGCCTGCCTCAGATCGTCGATCAGCGCGCGCGAGAAACTCGCGATCACCCCGTGGTTCTTGGCCAGCCGCTCGCACGCGTCCGTCCGCTTGTACCCGCCGGACAACGCCACCACCCGCTCGACGTTGGGGTGGCTCACCAGTGGCGCATAAAGGTCGGCCTCGTCCGGAATGGTGAGCTTCAACATCACCTTGCCGTCCGTGGTGTCCAGATGGCGCTTGAGCGCGGCCAGCAGCATCGCCTCCGCCGCCGCCTTGTCCGGCGCCTTGATGGACACCTCCGGCTCGATGATCGGCATCAGCCCGTGCCCGGTAATCTGCTTGGCGATCTCGAACTGCTGCGCCACGATCGCCGCCACTCCGCTCTCGGACCCGCGGTGGATCACCGAGCGCATCTTGGTGCCGTACACGCCGAGCTTGACCGCCCGCTCCAGCAGCCCATCCAGCCCCGGGATCGGCTTCATCATCGCGACGCCGTCGCTCTCGGCCTCCAACCCCTTGTCCATCTTGAGGAACGGCACCACGCCGCGATCCTCCCACAGGAAGCTCGGCACCGGCTTGCCTTGTGCCTGGCCGTCCATCGTGCGCTCGAACAGGATCGCGCCGATCACCTTCTCGCCGGTGAACGCCGGCGCGGTGATGATGCGCACCCGCATGTCATGGATCAGGCGATACATCTCGTCATCGCCGGAGTAGCTGCCGTCCGGCACGCCGTATTGGCGGAGCGCGCCGGGTGTGGACCCGCCGCTCTGATCGAGTGCTGCGATGAAGCCGTGCTTGCTGGTCATCTGCGACTGCATCTGTTCATTGGCCATGATCGTGCTCCCCGGCTAAGATCCGCTCGCGGCACTAATGGCACGCTGCGGGCGATCGATACAGAGCTTGGCGCGCGCGTCCGCCACTTCTGCCGGCGCGTCATCCCAGCGCGCGTCCCAACGCGACCGCCGCCGCCGTCAAGGGCGTCAGCAGAGTATGTGGACGCGGCTGGCGCATCCGCAGCGAGGGCGAGACGATGCTGAGCGCGCCGGTCACCTCGCCCGCTCCATCCCGAACGGCGGTGCTGATGGACACGACGCCGTCCGCGATCTCGTCGGTCGCGATCAGCCAGTTGCGCGCCCGGATGCGGGGCAGGTCGGCGGCGATCCACGCCGGGTCGGTGCGGTTGGCGGGGCCGAGCCGGGGCAGGCGGCTGGCCAGCACTGCGCGCTGCACCTCCGCCGGTGCATACGCCAGCAACAGCCGGCCAGGGCCGGCATGCAGCGGCCCGCGCTCGCCCAGCGCGGCATAGGGGCGCACCCCGGGTAAGGGCGGCTGCACCGCCACGACCTCGCATTGCTCGCCGTCGCGCACCACCAGGCTGACCGTCTCGCCGCAACTCTGTGCGAACGCGCTCAACACCGGGCTGGCCGCCAACGCCACCGCACCTTGCGCCATGGCCGCCCGCGCCACCGCGAGCCACCCGGCGCCGAGCTGCCACGGCCCGCGCTTGCCGTCCTGCGCTGCCAGGCCGAGCCCGCTCAAGGTATGCAGGATACGGAACGCGTTGGCCGCCGTGCACCCGGCCTCTGCAGCCAGGCGCGTGAGCGGAGACGGACCAAGCCGAACCATCGCCGCCACCAGGGCCGCCGTGCGCGACACGGCAGCGATCCCGTAGTCGGGCTGTTGCGCGCGCATGCCGCCCTGGGTCCCCTCATTTCAACCACAGCCGAAGCTTGTGGCGGTGGGGAGGGTGGGGTAACACCCCGCGTCCGTGGCCGCGCGGCAGGCGGGCGTGGTGAAATTGGTAGACACGCCAGACTTAGGATCTGGTGGCGTAAGCCGTGGGGGTTCAAGTCCCTTCGCCCGCATTCCGCCGGCCGTGCCGTTGCAGCGCCCACCCCGACCGTGGCTACCGAGGAAGTTCCACCCATGCAGGTTACCGAGACCCTCTCCGAAGGGCTGAAGCGCGGCTTCGACGTCGTCGTCCCCTCCGCCACCATCGAGGACCGCCGCACGGCCAAGCTCGGCGAGATCGGCCGCCAGGTCCGGCTGCCCGGCTTCCGCCCTGGTAAGATCCCGGACCGCGTGCTCCGCCAGCGCTACGGCACCGCCGTGATGGCCGAAGTGCTCGAGGACAGCGTGAACGAGGCGACCCAGCAGGTGCTGTCGGACCGCGGCCTGCGCCCGGCGACCCAGCCCAAGGTGGACGTGAAGAGCCTGCCCGCGGCCACCGACGCGCCGAAGGATCTCGCCTTCAGCGTCGAGGTGGAGTTGTTGCCGGATATCACCCCGCCCGATTTCGCCAGCATGTCCCTGACCCGGCTCAAGGCCGAGCCCGCCGCCGAGGGCGTGGACAAGGCCCTGGCCGAGATCGCCGCCCGCCAGAAGGTGTTGACCCCGGTGGAGGAGGCCCGCCCCGCCGCCCGCGGCGAGACGCTCACCGTGGATTACACCGGCCGCATCGACGGCGATGCCTTCCCAGGCGGCGCCGGCACGGACGTGGACATCGAGGTCGCAGGCCCGGACTTCATCCCCGGCTTCACCGAGCAGCTCGAGGGCATGTCCCCCGGCGAGACCAAGACGATCGACGTGACGTTCCCGGACGACTACGGCAGCAAGAACCTAGCCGGCAAGACGGCGCAGTTCGAGATCGTGGCCAAGGCGCTCAAAACCGCGTCCGTCCCCGAGGTCGACGAGGCGCTGGCGGAGAAGATGGGTTTCGACTCCCTCGATGACCTCAAGGCCGCCATCTCCCGCCAGATGCAGCGCGAGTTCGATGGCATGAGCCGCATGCGCATCAAGCGGGAGTTGCTGGACCAGCTCTCCAAGGGCGCCGATTTCCCGGTGCCCGCCTCGATGCTGGACAATGAGTTCAAGCAAATCTGGACCCGCATCGAGGCCGACATGAAGGCCGGCAAGCTGGACGAGGAGGACCGTGGCAAGGACGAGGAGACGCTCAAGTCCGAATACCACGCCATCGCGGAACGCCGGGTGCGGCTCGGGCTGTTGCTGGCCGAGATCGGCCGGGCGCAGGGCGTGCAGGTATCGGCCGAGGAGATGACCCGTGCGATGCGTGCCGAGGCGTCCCGTTATACCGGCCAGGAAGCCATGGTGATGGAGTTCTTCCGCAAGAACCCCGAGGCGGCCGAGTCGCTGCGTGGGCCGATCTTCGAAGATAAGGTGGTGGACTACATCTTGGATCAGGCCACCGTCGAGGAACGTGTGGTGCCGCTCGACGAACTCACCGCCGAGCCGGAGGAGGCGAAGGTGGAAACGGCCGCGGCCGGCGACACGGCCGATAGCCCGGCCGAGCCTCCGGTCGAGGCTGCGACGGACGCCCCGACGGTCGCCGCGACGGACGCTCCGGCAGCTTAGGGATCGGCGTCACTGGAATCCGGCCGGTGACACTCTATTTACACCCGGGTGCCAAGTTCATCCCGGTGCACTTTCAGCGGATTGAGGAAGCTAGTTCATGAGGGACCGCCATCCCGTCGAGACTTACAGTTCGCTCGTACCCATGGTGGTGGAGCAGTCGGCGCGGGGAGAGCGGGCTTTCGACATCTACTCGCGCCTCCTCAAGGAAAGGATCATCTTCCTTACCGGGCCGGTATATGACGAAATGAGCGCCCTGGTCTGCGCCCAGTTGCTGTTTTTGGAGAGCGAGAATCCAGGAAAGGATATCTCGTTCTACATCAACAGCCCTGGCGGCGTCGTCTCGGCCGGGCTCGCGATCTACGACACGATGCAATATGTGCGCAGCCCGGTCAGCACGGTGTGCATCGGTCAAGCTGCCTCCATGGGCAGCCTGCTGCTGTGCGCAGGGGCCAAGGATAAGCGGTACGCCCTGCCCAACGCCCGGATCATGGTGCACCAGCCGTCCGGCGGTGCGCAGGGCCAGGCAGCCGATATCGAGATCCAGGCGCGCGAAATCCTCGCCCTCCGCCATCGTTTGAACGAGATCTACGTCAAGCATACCGGGCAGGAACTTGCGACGATCGAGCGCAAGCTGGAGCGGGACAGCTTCATGTCCGCCGAGGAGGCGCGTGATTTCGGCCTGGTCGATAGTGTGGTGGAGAACCGGCCGCCAGTGGCTGATCCGTCCAAGTAGGCACAGTTCTTGCCAATTGGCCCGGGGATGGCGCTGGGTGCCCGCTTGTCTGGTAAGATGGGCGGAGGTTAGAGTTTTTGCGATGCCCCGGCTCGTTCCGGGGATGGAGTGTTCATGACGAAGAGTGGCAGCGATTCAAAGAACACCCTCTACTGCTCGTTCTGCGGCAAGTCGCAACACGAGGTCCGCAAGCTTATCGCCGGGCCGACCGTATTCATCTGCGACGAGTGCGTCGAACTCTGCATGGATATCATCCGCGAGGAGCATAAGACGCACCTCGTGAAGTCGCGTGATGGCGTGCCGACTCCGAAGGAGATCTGCAAGGTCCTGGACGACTACGTCATCGGCCAGTCCCACGCGAAGAAGGTGCTCTCGGTGGCCGTGCACAACCATTACAAGCGGTTGGCGCACGGGGCCAAGAACAACGATATCGAGATCGCGAAGTCCAACATCCTGCTGGTCGGCCCGACCGGCTCCGGCAAGACCCTGCTGGCGCAGACCCTGGCCCGTATCCTGGACGTGCCATTCACCATGGCCGACGCGACGACGCTGACCGAAGCCGGCTACGTCGGCGAGGACGTCGAGAACATCATCCTCAAGCTGCTGCAATCGGCCGACTACAACGTCGAGCGGGCGCAGCGCGGCATCGTCTACATCGACGAGGTCGACAAGATCAGCCGCAAATCCGACAACCCCTCGATCACCCGGG
>CAXTVQ010000131.1:0-7760 GCA_964247705.1 uncultured Acetobacteraceae bacterium
CGCGGCGCGATCGTGTAGTCACCAGTGGCGTTCGGGCAATCGTAGCCCATCATCCCCCAGATCACGACATCCTCCATGTTGTTCTCGAACCGCGAGGTGGAGGTCGTGGCGGTGACCGACATGCCGGTCAGCTTGCCCGCGCCGTCCGTCCCAAGCCGGACGGACTGCGTCGCCTCCGGCCGATGCACATGGGTGAACATCTGTTGCCGGGTCAGCACCAGTCTGACCGAGCGCTCCAGCAGCTTGGCCGCCATCACCGCGAGATAGACCTGGTATTGCGGCCGCAACCCGGACCCGAACCCTCCGCCGACATAGGGGTTGAGCACGCGAACCTTGTCTTTAGAGAAACCGAAGATGTTGGCGATATAAGCCTGGACGTTCTGCGATCCCTGCGTCTTGTCGTAGACCGTGATACGGCCGTCACCGTCCCACGCCACGGTCGTCGCGTGCATCTCCATCGGGTTGTGATGCTCGGTTGCGAGATGGTAGTCGGCCGAGATCGACACCGCCGCCGCAGCCAGGGCGGCATCCGCATCGCCGCGCGCCTTCGGGGGATGGAAGTTGGAGCGCTTCTTGGACGGAAGGAACTTCTCCGCCAGCGAGGTGTCGAAATCGGTGTTGTGCGGCTCGGTGTCGTAGCTTACGCGCATCAGGCTGGCGGCATAGCGCGCTGCCTCGAACGTTTCGGCCAAGACGACGGCCACCGGCTGGCCGTTGAACATAATTTTCGCATCCGCCAGCGCTCGGAACGGCGAGCCCGGAGGTGCCACCTCGTCCTGGTAGTTGCTGTCGCGCCAGGCGATGTGCGGATGGTTGGCGTGGGTCAGGATCTCCACGACGCCGGGCACGCTGCGGGCGGCGGCCTCGTCGATGGCGATGATGCTGCCCTTGGCGATCGTGGCGGACACGACATAGCCGTACACCATGCCGGCCCGTGTGTACTCGGCGGCATACTTGGCGGTGCCCGTGACCTTCTCGCGGCCGTCAACCCGGTTGATTGCGCTGCCAATGCCGATCTTCGTGATGCTGTTCATCTGCGTTCTCCTACGCGACGCGCTTGTCGGTCTGCGACTGCGGCGTGGCCTCGGCGGCCTGCCGGAGGCCACGCACGATCGCCTTGCGCGCCAGGTCGATCTTGAAGTCGTTCTCGCCCTGGCCGGCCGCGCCCTGCAACAACTCGGACGCCGCAGCAAGGAATGCTCCCTGCGATGCCGGCTTGCCGATCAGCAACGCCTCGGCCTCTGGCTTGCGCCACGGCTTATGCGCCACGCCGCCAAGCGCGATCCGCGCCTGAGCCACCAGGCCATCCTCCAGGCGCAACGCCACTGCCACCGACACCAAGGCAAAGGCGTAGGACAGCCGGTCTCGTAATTTCAGGTAGGTGTAGTTCGTGCTGAACGCCTCGGCAGGCAAGTCGATGGCCGTAACCAGTTCGCCGGGTTGTAGCGTGTTGTCTCGGCTGGGATCGTCGCCCGGCAGCCGGTGGTACTCGGCGATCGGAATGGTCCGCTCACCTCCCGGTCCAGTGACGCGGACCGTGGCCTCCAAAGCGACCAGGGCGACGCACATGTCCGAGGGGTTCGTGGCGATGCAATTTGCACTTGCACCCAGGATCGCATGGATGCGGTTCACCCCACCGACCGCACCGCAGCCTGACCCGGGTGAGCGCTTGTTGCAGCCGGTCGCGACGTCATAGAAATAATAGCATCGCGTCCGCTGGTTCAGGTTGCCGCCGTTGGTCGCGGCGTTTCTCAACTGGGGGCTCGCTCCCGCCAGGATGGCCGAGGCAAGTAGCGGATACCGTTCTTCGACACGTGAATCGTAGGCCGTGTCGGCGTTGCTCACCAAAGCGCGGAGCCACAGCCCACCGCCGTCGAGCTCCGTGATCTTCGCCAGGTCCAGCCGGGTGATGTCGACGACATCCCCCGGCTGCTCGACGTTCTCCTTCATCAGGTCGACGAGATTGGTGCCCCCCGCCAGAAACCGTGCACCTGGTCTGGCACCAACCTGCACCGCCTCGCCCACCGACCCGGCCCGGATATAATCGAAACGGTTCATTGGCCGGTCTCTATTACGGACAACACCGCATCGGCGATGTTGGGATAGGCGCCGCACCGGCAGAGATTGCCGCTCATCATCTCGCGGACATCTTCGCGGGTACGGGCATGTCCCTCGTCGATCAGCCCCTGTGCCGAGCAAATCTGCCCCGGTGTGCAGTAGCCGCACTGGAACGCGTCGTGGTCCATGAACGCCTGCTGCAACGGGTGCAGCGCATCGCCGGTTGAAAGCCCCTCGATCGTGGTGATGCTAGCCCCGTCCCTGGAAACGGCGAGGATCAAACAACTGTTCATCCGCTTACCATCCACCAGCACCGTGCACGCGCCGCACTGGCCATGGTCGCAGCCCTTCTTGGTGCCGGTCAGGTGCTCGCCTTCCCGCAACAGGTCGAGCAGCGTCGTCCACGCTTCCACGGTCAGCGAGCGGACTTGCCCGTTGATCGTGAGCGTGATCGGCACCACCCCGATCGGCGATGCAGGGTCAGGTACGACCGCAACATTGGTCATCATGATGTCTTGCCTCATATGTTGTTGACCCGCGCTGCCTGCCGCTTCGAATTCGCGCTGCGAACGGGTACGGCCCGATGGTGATCGACGCTGACCTCTGGCTTGAACCAGCTTGTGTCCAATAGGCGGCACTGTACGCCGTGCATCAGGATCGGGCTGTTTGCGCCGTCGTTCCGCCTTTCGAGCTCTTCATCCCGATTACGTCGAGTTTGCTGATCTCGGCGGGTCTGGCGAGGATCGCGTTGGACCGCGCCATCAAACGCGCGGCACCGCGCCCGGACAGGTGGGAGCGGCGGCCAGCCTCGTCCGGAAAGCGCTCGAATATCTCGAACACCCGTTTGCTGAGACGGGTGCCGAACCACGGCCCGGTCGCAGGCTCACCGCGCACATCCTGCAGGATGTCGGCCACCAACTTCTCCACCTCGGGTTCCCGACCCGGGCGCGCCTCCAGCCGGATGTGCAATGCCTTCTCCGTTCGGCCTCCGCGGCCACCCAGCATCTGCGCAGGACGGTGAGACCTCCGGCTCAGGCTGGACTTCAGCAACAGGCCGATGCCAATTGCGACAGCGCCTGTCAGCACGGGGTTCAGTGCGGCCTGGGTGTACAAACTGCTGCGGGCGACGTGGCCGGGGTAGTTCCCAGTGACGGTCAAAGCCTCCGTCGGCCCATCCAGCCCGCTGCCGTCCTTGACCCGGCGCGGAGCACGACCGCTTGGGGTGCCGGGAATGACCGCCTTCTCCATCAACCGATCCGTCAGGCCGGGGAAGAAGCGGCCCAGCGTCGCGACCAGCACGCCGCCACCGCCGACGAACACACTCCGCACCGGCTTGGTGGCCGAGCGGAGGATCGCCGAAGCCACCACTTCCGGCGCGTAGACCGCCGGGACGTGCTGCGGCTCGGACGGCAGGTAGTTCTTTGCGTTCACCGTGAACGGCGTGTTGATCTGCGCCGGCTTGATAAGCGTGACCGAGATCGGAGCGCCCTCGTCCTCCAACTCCATCCGAAGCGCCTCGGTGAAGCCCTTGATGGCGAACTTGGTTGCCGAGTAGGCGCCTTGCAGGGGCACGGCGCGTTCGGACACCTCGCTGCCGAGATTGATGATCGCGCCGCCGCCCGTCTGCTTCAACTGCTTGGCCGCTTCCCGCGAGCCATAGACCAGGCCCCAGTAGTTCACCTCGAACGCCTGTCGCATGTCGGCGATCGACACCTCTTCGACCCGGCCGTAGACGCCGGTGCCGGCGTTGTTGATCCAGGTGTCGAACCGGCCGAAGGCCTCCTTCGCCTTGGCTGCAATGGCGGCGCTGGATGGCTCCTCCGCGACGTCGGCGGTCACGGCGACGGCGGAGCCGCCGGCCGCCTCGATCTCGGCCACGAGTTGGCCGAGGGCGCGCTCACTACGTGCCGCCAATACCAGCTTGGCGCCGCGTCGAGCGGCCATACGTGCCGTGGCGAGACCGATCCCGGACGTAGCGCCGGTGATGACGATGACCTGTTGGTCAAGCGGCTTCAGCATGGGTTTCATTAATCGGGCACCTGGTTCGGTTCAGTCGGCTCGGCTTGCCGCTCGTGGTTCTGAGCGTGCCGGTAGTTGGACAGGGCCTGGTAGGTCGCCAGCCTTGCCCGCATCAGCGACCCCAACGGCCGGTGGGCAGCGAGCGAGTGGGCCGGTTGGAACGACAGCACGTTGTCGAAGAAGGCCTGCCGTGCCGGGCTGTAAGCGTCCTGGGCCGGGATCGTAATCCGAGCCACGGCCACGTAGGGGCTCTGGTCCTCGGGCCACGGCACGGAAGCATCCTCCACCGGCATCGCGTCCAGATCGGTGCAGAGCTGCACCCGCATCTCGAACGTCGCGCCATGAGTCCGCAGGTGCTCGACCGCGGCATGACGGAAGGCGTCCGGGTCGGCACCGGTGTCGAGCGTCTGGTCGATGATGGCGACCAGTTCGGGCGAGACCGGGAACACCGCCATCTTGGCCACGTAGTCGCCGTAGCGCATCGCAGCTTGACTGAAATACGCGTCGGCCAGCGGGTTGCGCTTGGTGTGGCCGAAGAAGCCGAAGGTGGGACTGTCGCCACCGACCGCGTTCAAGGCAGCGTTGACCACGCGCGATGTGGCGGAGACGGCCTGTTTCACCGCCTCCGGCATGCCCACGCCCTTCTCGATGCCGGTGATGGCGGTCAGGAAGGTCGAGGCGCTGGACTGCGCGAACGCAGCGCCGGTGGCGAACACGAAATCCTGGGATGCGTCGTTATGGCCTGGCAGCTTCGGGCCTTCAACGCCCAAAATCTTGAGGCCGATCCCCCGATGCGTCGACACGCTGTCGGATAGTACCTCGCCCGGGCCCTGGGCGAACCGCATGAGGATGGGATAGCTGCGAGGCTCAGCGAACAACCCCTGCCGCAACTGCGGTGGCAGGTTGGATAGAACCTCGAGGGTGCCTTTGACCAGGCTCGTGCTCTTGGCGTGGGACGAGCGCACGGTGCGCCCATCGCGGTCGGCGACCTTCTTGCTCTCGCTGGTCATGGTTGCGATGATTCCATCGACAACTTTGTTTTCGTCGGTCGAGATGACTTCGATGCCGTCCGTGTAGCGGACGTAGTTCTCTTCCTGGGGCATGGTCATCCTTTCAACGGGCGCGAGCGTGGGCGGCACGACGGGGTGCCGGCGGGGTGGCGATGGCTTGTGGCGTAAACGATGCCTTCAAGCGCATGGCGGCGAAATCTTCGGCCTGCTTGGCCTGCCCCACGACGGCGCCCATGCCGAAGAACTCGTGCGTGACGCCCGGAAACGTTTGCTGCGCCACCGGCACGCCGGCTGCCGACAGCTTCTGCGCCAGCATCTCGCCCTCGGACCGCAGCGGGTCGATCTCGGCCGACACGATCGTCGTGGGAGGAAGGCCATGCAGGTCGGCAGCGCCGACGACGTTCAGCCGAGGATCCTTCAGGTCGGCCGAACCGTTGGTGAAGTGGCTCACGTACCACTCGATTGCAGCGCGGTTCAGCGGCACGGCCTTCGTGGTTTCGTTGTACGACGGTGTCTTCAGGTCCGTGCCAACGACAGGATAGACCAGCAACGCGTGCACCGGAGCCGGTAGATGCTGGTCGCGCGCCCAGAGTGCCGTGTCGATGGCCAGATCCCCGCCAGCGCTCTCACCCGCAAGTGCGATCTGCTTCGGATCGCCGCCGACCGACCCGGCGTTCTTCAGCAGCCATGCATAGGACGCGTTCGCGTCGTCCTGCGCAGCCGGAAAACGGTTTTCCGGCGCAAGGCGGTAGGCGACCGAGAGCACGATGGCGCCGGTGCTGTTGGCCAGTGCCCGGTCGGACGCGTCGTAAGTATCCAGCGTACCGGTGACCCAGCCACCGCCGTGGAAGTACAGGATGACGGGCGCCGGTCCGCGCGACGTTTGCGGGTCGTAGACGCGGGCAGGAAGCATGCCGGTGGCGCCAGCGACCTGAATGTCGGTCACGCGCGCCACTGGCATCTTAGCGGGCAGACCCATCTGCACGGCAACGGTGGTTGCGGCGTCGCCCGGCGTAGGCTGCGCGCGCGCCTGTTCGACGGTCAGCGTCTGGACTGGCTTGGCGCCGCTCGCCTGGAACGCGGTCAGCACCCGCAACATGTCCGCGTTAGCCCGCCCCGTGGGGTCCGGGGGCATCGGTGCCATCTGGCATCCGGCAAGCAACCCCACGACGGTCACTGCAATCATGGGGCGGGTGGTGTGCATCGGCGAGCGATCCTTCGTGCTGCGGCTCCAAACGAGGGCACGGAGGTGCCTTCGGACTGGGCCTTCAAGGACGTAAGAAGTAAACTTTGGCTGAGTTTCTAACGAACCGGGCGCTTGGACGAATAGCTAAGTCATTTGGACGATCTGATAAGAGCTCTGCGCCGATGGCGCCTGAGCACTACGGTTGATTATGGGATGTGTTAGCCCGACGAAAACTCAATGGCTCACTACCGTAACTTTTGCTAAAGGCTCGGGTAAAGGAGGGGTGGCTCGCGTAGCCGACTGTCTGCGCAATAACTTTCAATGGCAGGTCTGTCGTGGTCAGGAGACGTGCTGCAATGCGAAGCCGGACTTTCTGCACGAAGTCGATCGGTCCCTGCTGGAAGGCGCTCGAGAAATGTTCGGCAAACGATGCGCGGCTCATCCCCGCGATATCAGCCAGGCTGCCCACGCTGTGCGGAGCGGCAGGCTGGTCAAGGATAGCGAGCACGGCTTGGGCCAGCCGCGGATGGTGGAGGGCGGCGAACAAGGGCGAGTCGGCGCCGTCATACAACAGGTGCTGCCGCACCAAGGTGATGAGGCATTGCTTCATCAACACCTCTGCCATCGCGTGCGTGCCCACGCCCGGCCGGGTGACCTCCGCCAGCATCAGGTCGTAGACGGGTGACATGCTGGCATCAGCGGTGAAATCCTGAATCAACGGCTCGCGCAGTAAATCGAACAGGCCGAGCGCGCTGCTGTGAGACGAGGAAATCATCCCGCACAGCATGAGGGCGTCACGGCTGCCATCTCCGGCCGTAAACGAGACCAAGCCATCGCCAAGCATCGAGCAGTGCTCATCGGCCCGCACGAGTTGGATGCCTGGTCCCGCCCCGCCCAACACATGCGCCTGGTGCGCCGGGACGACCAGCGCGGTCCGGGCGGTAAATGGTAGGACGGGGCCCGTGCCGACGCGCCAGGTACCCTGTCCGGCGAGGACGAAATGGATTGTGATCGCGTCGAAGGCCGAATAGGCGAGACCCCAGCCTTGCTGGATCTGACACACGGAGCACGCATGCAGGCGAATGGCCAAGGTGGTCAAAAGTCGGTCGAGTTTATCGGCTGCCATGGCTCCCGCTTACGGGCAGCGCCGGGGACCGTCCAGTGGCCAAGCCTCGGCATCGGTGACCCGATCGGGATGACGAACCCCGACAGAGCGAATAATCGGCTGACGCCTGCATGTCGGCGGATCGCCCAAGCCTGCGGGGCGTTCACTCGCGCATAATCACCGCCTCGGCCAACCTGCGACGATGGAGCAGTTGGAGCAGCTCGGGCTTTCTTCCGCCCCCTGCGTGACAGAAAGCTAAGTGTCTATCCACGAACATGTTGAGTCGGACGAATCGGTTGTGATTCCATGGGCTGCGCGCCGAGTTGTAGGAGCCCTGGAATGTGGACGACCGAGAACCGTAGCCGATACGACCGCAGCAATC
>CAXTVQ010000132.1:0-7313 GCA_964247705.1 uncultured Acetobacteraceae bacterium
TGGGTTCGAACGCGGCCGGGGTGGTTTGCGTGATGTCGTTGGCCAGCTCGTCCAGTGTGTAGCCGACGGCAAGCTTGGCCGCGATCTTGGCGATCGGGAAGCCGGTGGCCTTGGATGCCAGGGCCGAGGAGCGGGAGACGCGCGGGTTCATCTCGATCACCAGCATCCGCCCGTCCGCCGGGTTGATCGCCCATTGCACGTTGGACCCGCCGGTGTCGACGCCGATCGCGCGCAGGCAGGCGATGGAGCCGTCCCGCATGCGCTGATACTCGCGGTCGGTCAGGGTGAGTGCGGGGGCCACCGTCACGCTGTCGCCGGTGTGCACGCCCATCGGGTCCACGTTCTCGATCGCGCAGACGATGATGCAGTTGTCGGCGCAGTCCCGCACGACCTCCATCTCGAACTCTTTCCAGCCGACGATGCTCTCCTCGATGAGCACCTCGGTGGTCGGCGAGGCATCGAGCCCGGAGGTGACGATCGCCTCGAACTCCTCCCGGTTGTAGGCGATGCCGCCGCCCGTGCCGCCGAGCGTGAAGGAGGGGCGGATCACGGCGGGCAGGCCGATCGTGGCGGCGGCCTCCCGCGCCTCGGCCATGGAGTGGGCGATGGCCGAGCGCGGCCCGGCGATGCCGATGGCGGACATGGCGTCGCGGAACTTCAGCCGGTCCTCGGCGCGGTCGATCACGTCCGCCTTGGCGCCGATCAGCTCCACGCCGTGCTTGGCCAGCGTTCCGGCGGCGTGCAGCTTCATGGCGATGTTGAGCGCGGTCTGGCCGCCCATGGTGGGCAGGATCGCGTCCGGCTTCTCGCGGATGATGATCTTCTCCACCAGGTCCGGCGTGATCGGCTCCACATAGGTCGCGTCCGCCAGGCCCGGGTCGGTCATGATGGTGGCCGGGTTGGAGTTCACCAGGATCACCCGGTAGCCCTCCGCCCGCAGCGCCTTGCATGCTTGGGCGCCCGAGTAGTCGAACTCGCAAGCCTGTCCGATGACGATCGGGCCGGCGCCGATGATGAGGATGGAGTGGATGTCGGTGCGCTTGGGCATGGTTGGCTCTACCGGGTTGGGGGCGCCCACTCGGGCATGATGCGGGCGAGGAACGAGTGACGCTCAGAGCGGCGCCGCCACCTCCAGAACCGACTGGAACCGGAGCTAGGCACCGCCCATCATCGCCGTGAACCGCCGGAACAGGTGCGCGCTATCCGACGGCCCCGGGCTCGCCTCCGGATGATACTGCACGCTGAACGCACGCCGGGCCTCGCAGGCGATGCCCTCGTTGCTGCCGTCGAACAGGGAGGTGTGGGTGATCACCACACCGTCCGGCAACGAGCTGTCCTCGACGGCGAACCCGTGGTTCTGGCTGGTGATCTCCACCCGCCCCGTCGCCAGTTCCTTCACCGGCTGGTTCGCGCCGCGATGGCCGCGGTCCAGCTTGTAGGTCCGCGCGCCGAGCGCCAGGGCCAGCAACTGGTGGCCGAGGCAGATGCCGAACACGGGCACCTTCGCGTCCAGCACGCCCTGGATCGCGGGCACGGCGTAGGCGCCGGTGGCCGCCGGGTCGCCGGGGCCGTTGGACAGGAACACGCCATCGGGCCGGTGCCGCAGGATCGCCTCGGCCGTGCTATCCGCCGGCACCACCGTGACCCGGCACCCGGCCTGCGCCAACGAGCGCAGGATGTTGCGCTTGGCCCCGTAATCGACGGCAACGACGTGGTGCTTGGGCGCGGTCTGCGTCTGAAAGCCGTGCTCGAACGACCAGGTGCCTTCGTCCCAGTCGTAGCTCTGGGTGCAGGACACCTGCTTGGCCAGGTCCATGCCCTCCAGCCCGGGCCAGGCCTGGGCTTGCGCGCGCAGGGCTGCGATATCGAAGCGGCCGTCGGCTGGGTAGGCGAGCACGGCGGTGGGCGGGCCGCCGTCGCGGATGCGAATGGTCAGGGCGCGGGTGTCCACGCCGCCGATGCCCGGCAAGCCCTGCGTCCGCAGCCAGGTGTCGAGGGACTGCGTGGAGCGCCAATTGGATGGTTCGGTGACGTCTTGCTTCACCACCAGGCCAAGCGCTGCCGGGTTGATCGCCTCCATGTCGCCAGGGTTGGTGCCGGTATTGCCGATGTGGGGGAAGGTGAAGGTGATAATTTGCCCGGCATAGGACGCGTCGGTCAGCGTTTCCTGGTAGCCGCTCATCCCCGTGTTGAAGCACAGTTCGCCGACCCGGCCGTCGCTGTGCGCGCCGAACCCGACTCCCCAGAACACGGCCCCATCGGCCAGCACGAGGGCGGCGGTGGCGCCGGGCGGGGCGGTGTCGGACTGGGTCATTGCAGTGCTCGGCGCTGTGGGTTGCAGATCGGCGAAGGCGAGGCCAGTCGCGGCGACGATGGCAGACCAATGTTTGGACGGGATCGCCCGCGCCTGGCGCCATTTGCGGATAGCTTCCAACCCGACGCCGGTGAGCTTGGCGGCTGGTTCCGCGCCGCCAAGACGATTGAGGATCTCATCGATGCTGGCCATGCTGCGACCATGTGGGAAAAAACTTCCCAGAGCAAGTTCTTGCAAGTGGTCATCGCCAATGACTACATCGGCGCATGGCCAGCCTCACTATCAATGCGACGGAGTTCAAGGCCCGGTGTCTAGAGCTCCTCGACCAGGTCGGCACCGGCGACATCGAAGAGCTCGCGGTCACGAAGCGGGGTCAGGTCGTCGCACGCCTGGTTCCCCCGCGCCGGCCGCCGGCGTCGTTTGCCGAATGGCGGGCATCGATGGAGGGGACCGTTCACATTCCACCAGGGTTCGACCTGACCGAGCCAGCCTATGACGGGCCTTGGGATGCCGAACTCGGAATCCTGCACCGGTGACGGGCGTGCTGCTCGACACATGCGCCGTGATCTGGATCGGTTCGAACCGGCTGCCGCAAGAAGTAACGGCGAGGGTGGACGCGTCGGCGGCCGTGGACGAGGTGTACTATTCGGCAATTTCGGCGTGGGAAATCGGCTTGCTGGGGCGCTCCCGCCGGGCCGGGCCCCGCTTGCGGTTCGACCCCGATCCCGCTGCTTGGTTCAAGACCTTTCGTTCAGCGCCAGGGCTGCGGGAAATCCCGCTCTCCGCGGAGATTGCGCTCGCCGCAGCCCTTCTGCCGAGCGATGTCCATGCCGATCCAGCCGATCGCTTCCTTATCGCGACCGCTCTCGCCCGCAACCTTCCTTTGCTGACCAGTGACCGGCGGCTGATCGACTACGGCGCCCAAGGCATCCTGGACGTGATCGCCTGCCGCCCCGAATCGGATGTTACTCCATGACACTTCGCACAGACGTCACCGATGCCATGAAGACCTCCATGAAAGCCGGCGACACCGCCCGCACCTCCACGCTGCGCATGATCCTCGCCAAGGTGAAGGACGCCGACATCGCCGTCCGCCCGGCCGATCCGCTGAACGACGACCAGGTAACGGCGGTGCTGCGCGGCATGGTGAAGTCCCGCCGCGAATCGGTGGAGCTTTATCGCCAGGGCAACCGGCCGGAACTGGCGGCGAAGGAGGAGGCGGAGATCGCCGTCATCGAAGGCTTCCTGCCGCAGCAGATGGACGACGCGGCCTTGGCCGAGGCGGTGGCGGCCGCTGTCGCCGACACGGGGGCGGCCGGGCCGAAGGACATGGGCCGCGTGATGGCGGCGCTGAAGGCCAAATACGCGGCCTCGCTCGACATGGCGCGGGCGACGCCGCTGGTGAAGGCCAAGCTGGCCGGCGGCTAACGGGCGATGGCGCTCCCACCCGCCTTCCTGGACGAGTTGCGGGCGCGCACGCCCATGGCCGCCCTGGTCGGGCGCAAGGTGAAGCTCGCGCGGTCCGGCAAGTCCTGGAAAGGCTGCTGTCCGTTCCACGGCGAGAAAACGCCGTCGTTCTATGTGTATGACGACGGCTACCACTGCTTCGGTTGCGGCGCCCATGGCGACGCGATCGGCTTCGTGATGCAGACGGAAGGGGCCGGGTTCGTCGAGGCCGTGGAGCGGTTGTCAGGCGAGGCAGGACTGGACGTGCCCAAGCCCACCCCCCAGGCGGCCCAGGCCGAGCGCGAACGGCTGGACCTGACCGGCGTGCTGGACCTTGCCGCGGCTAGCTTCACGCGCCGGCTGCACGAGCGGGAAGGGCGGGAGGCGCTGGCCTATCTGCGGGGACGCGGGCTCACGGACGACACCATCACACGCTTTGGCCTCGGCTGGTCGGGCGAGGGGCGGGGGGCGTTGGTGGCCGAATTGGGTCAGGCCGGGGTCGATCCGGCGCGCCTGGCAGAGGCGGGGTTGCTGCAGTCCCGCGATGACGGGGCAGTGCGGGAACTTTTTTACAACCGCGTGATGTTTCCGATCCGCGACCGCCGTGGACGTACGATAAGCTTCGGCGGGCGCGCCTTGGGGGATGCCAAGCCGAAATACATCAACGGTCCTGAGACGGCGGTGTACTCGAAGAGCCGCACGCTCTACGCGCTCGATCTGGCGCGGGAGGGGGTGCGGAAATCCCCGCACGGCGCCATCGTGGCCGAAGGGTACATGGACGTGATCGCGCTGCATCAGGCCGGATTTGCCGGGGCGGTGGCCCCGTGCGGCACGGCGCTGACCGCGGGACAGTTGGAAGAGCTGTGGCGGCTGGCCGACGCGCCCGTGCTCTGCTTCGACGGGGATGCTGCCGGGGCCCGGGCCGCCGCGCGCGCAGCCGAACTCGCTTTGCCGCTGATCGCCCCAGACCGGACATTATGCCTGGCGACGTTGCCGCTCGGTGAGGATCCCGACTCCTTGGTGCGGCAGCGCGGGCCAGACGCATTCGCCGCCGTGCTGGCCGGTAAGCGCCCGCTTGCCACGGCCCTGTTCGACCTGTTGCGGGAAGGCTTCACCGCCGATACGCCCGAAGCCCGCGCGTCCCTGCGCGCCCGGCTGGACGCGGCGGCAGCGCGCATCGGCGACAAGGGGCTGGCCAGCGAGTATCGCTCCGCGTTGCGGGACCGCTTCTTCGCCTCAACCAGACGCCAGACGTCGCGGACGGCTGGGCCGGCGCGGGCCGCGAGCGCCTCGCCACGCCTGCCTCCGGGGGCGGACGCCAGCACCGAGCGGCACCGTGCCCTGCTTGCCATTCTCCTCAACCACCCGGCCTTGATTGCCGACGTGGCGGAGGCACTGTCGGGCTTGTCCCTGGCGCCCACGCAACGAAGGATGCGGGATGCGATATTACACTGGCATGATTCTGCCGAAGTGCTTGACTCCGCCGCACTCATGAACCACCTCGCTCACTCTGGATATGCCGCAGAGGCAGATTTATTGCTGTCCAGCCGGTCCATGCCACTTCCGGCCTGCGCCGGACCAGCAGCGATGCCGGCGGAGGCAGAGGCGGGATGGTGGCATTTCTTCGGTTTGCTGAACCGTCCCCGTCTGGAGGAGGAGGTGGCCGCTGCCCGGGCTGCCTTTGAACGCGCGCCAGGCCCGGCTGCGCAGGATCGTCTGGTTGCGCTGTGCGCGGCCCGTGACGCCCTGGCGCACGATGCCCAGGTTGATGATGCAGAGGCCTGACGGTCACGATGCAGGTTGGCCCGGCGGCCACGATGCAGGTTGGCCTGACGGCCATGATGCAAGTTGGCCTGACGGCCAGGCAAATTGGCTTGAAAGCCATTACGAGACTTGGAGTTTTTAGCCCCCATGGCGACCAAACCCGCCGCAAATGCCGAATCCGCAACCGCCGAGCAGGACGTAGACACCACCCTGCTCGATACCAATGTCGCCGCCGTCAAGCGGCTGATCGCGCGGGGTAAGGAACGCGGCTACATTACGTTCGACGAGTTGAACGCCGTCCTTCCGCCGGAGCACAACAGCTCCGAGCAGATCGAGGACGTCATGGCCATGCTCAGCGAGATGGGCATCCAGGTCGTCGAGGCCGAGGAGGCCGAAGAGGGCGAGGCGGTTCCTGCCAAGACCGAGAAGACCGAGGACGAGGCAGAGGAGACCGAGGCCTCCGGCAATGTGGACGAGAGCAATCTCGGCCGCACCGATGACCCGGTGCGCATGTACCTGCGCGAGATGGGATCCGTCGAACTGCTGTCGCGCGAGGGCGAGATCGCCATCGCCAAGCGGATCGAGGCCGGTCGGGACATGATGATCGGCGGACTGTGCGAGAGCCCGCTGACCTTCCGCGCCATTATCGCCTGGCACGATGCGCTGAAGGCCGGCCGCATGCTGCTGCGCGACATCGTGGACCTCGAGGCAACGCAGGGCGCTGGTGCGCCGCCGCCCGAGGCGATCACCGAGACCGCGGACGGCGAAGTGCCGGAGCCGGCCGAGACGGACGATGACAGCGACGAGGGCGAGGGGCCCGGCATGTCGCTCTCGGCGCTCGAGGAAAAGCTGAAGCCGGAGGTCCTCGCCAATTTCGAGGAGATCGAGGCGCTCTACAAGAAGCTGAGCAAGGTCCAGTCCCGCCGGCTGGAGACGATGACGGCGGGCGAGGACATGAATGCCCGGTCCGAGAAAAGCTATGAGAAGGCGCGAGAGGAGCTGGTCGGCCGGGTGGAGCAGGTGCGGCTGCACAACAACCGGATCGAGGAGCTCGTCGTCCAGCTCAAGCAGTTGAACCAGCGGCTGAACCAACTCGAGGGCCAGTTGCTGCGGATGGGCGAGCACGCCAAGCTGTCGCGCGACGAGTTTCTCAAGGAATACCGCGGCTTCGAGCTCGATCCGAACTGGATGGAGCGGGTGGCGCATCTTCCTGGCCGGTCCTGGAAAACGTTCACCAACAAGCATGCCGTCGAGGCGATCGAGGTCCGGGCGAAGATCGGCGCCGTGGCCCAGGATGCCGGGTTGCCGATCGCAGAGTTCCGCCGGGTGTACACCACGGTCAGCCGCGGTGAGCGGGACAGCGCGCGTGCGAAGAAGGAGATGATCGAGGCCAACCTACGCTTGGTCATCTCGATTGCGAAGAAATACACCAACCGCGGTCTGCAGTTCCTGGATCTTATCCAGGAGGGCAATATCGGCCTGATGAAGGCGGTGGATAAATTCGAGTATCGCCGCGGCTACAAATTCAGCACCTATGCCACGTGGTGGATTCGCCAGGCGATCACCCGCTCGATTGCGGACCAGGCGCGGACCATCCGTATCCCGGTGCATATGATCGAGACCATCAACAAGCTGGTGCGCACCAGCCGCCAGATGCTGCACGAGATCGGCCGGGAGCCGGCGCCCGAGGAACTCGCCGAGAAGCTGGGCATGCCGCTCGAGAAGGTGCGGAAAGTCCTCAAGATCGCCAAGGAGCCGATCAGCCTCGAGACGCCGATCGGCGACGAGG
>CAXTVQ010000133.1:0-4345 GCA_964247705.1 uncultured Acetobacteraceae bacterium
GGGACATCCCCTCGCCCCCGCCAAGTAGCAATTGACATCTCCGGGATGGGGCCGTCACGCTGTAAGCGGACCGACACAAAGGAGAGCCGATGACCGAACAGCCATTCGACGTAGTGGTGGTCGGGGCTGGGATCAGTGGCGCGTCGGCTGCGCTCGAGATTGCCCTCAGCGGTTTGCGGGTCGTGCTGATCGACCGGTATGCGCCGGCCGCGATGGCATCCGGATGGACCCTGGCGGGTGAAGTTGTGGGAGGGCCTGGCTGAGCGGCTGGACAGTCCCACCCACTACCGCCAACGCGGCAATCTGCGCTGTGCACGGGACGCTGGCGAGGCGGCGATCATCGAGCACCTGATCACCGAACAAAGCGCCGCCGGGCTAGAGATGATCCGCCTGGAAGGGCGCGACATCCGGGCGGCGGCGCCGGCCCTGTCGGACAAGGTCGTGCTCGCATCGCTATGCCCGACCGATGGACAGGCTGATCCTAAGGCCAGCGTCGCTGCTTTCGTCCGCGCGGCGGAGCGGGCAGGGGCGGTGCTGCGGTTCGGCGAACGGGTGACGGCCATTGAGACCGATGCCGGGTGCGTGCAGGCGGTGGTCACCGAGAAGGGCCGCATCCCGACGGCGGCGGTGGTGCTGGCCGCCGGTGTGTATGGCAACGAATTGCTGGAGCCTCTGGGCCTTCGTGTGCCGATGGACGTGATGATGGTCACCATGGTCAACTCGACTCCTTTGCCGCCCTTGCTGGAGCAGGTTGTCGGCACCGGCTATGCCAATGGCGGCGGCCGGCAGGAGTACACCGGCAAGTTCCGCGCGGGCGGCGGCCACGAGCCCTGGCACGGCGAAGTGGAGGAGGGCGCCACCCCCACCGTGCGGCCCACGATGCAATCCGTCCAACATGCGCTAACCGTGTTCGGGGAGTTGGTGCCGGCGTTCCGCACCGCGCGGATCGAAAGCGTCTGGGCCGGGTTGATCGACCAAACGCCAGACGCGCTGCCCGTGCTCGACACACCCAGCGAGATCGAGGGGCTGGCGATCGCCATGGGCTTTTCCGGCCACGGCTTTTGCCTTGGCCCGCTCACCGGCAAGATCATGTGTGACTTCGTGCACAAGCGCGCGCCGTCCGTAACGCTCGACGCCTTCAGCCTGGCACGCTTCACCGGATGGAACGGCCCGGCACTTCCACTGACCTTGCACGGGTGAGCGCGCCCGCCCTCGCCGTCGACACGCTGCGGACAGAATTCCGGCTGGGCACCTCGTGGCGGCCAGCCGTGGATGGTGTTTCCTTCGACCTCGAACCCGGCGAGACGCTCGCGCTGGTAGGTGAGAGTGGCTGCGGCAAATCGGTCACCGCGCTCTCCGTCATGGGCCTGTTGCCCGCGGCGGCGACGCGCGTCACCGGGTCGGTGCGGGTCGGCGATGTCGATGTGCTGGCCTGTTCCCGCAAACAGCTCGAACGGCTGCGCGGCGACACGGTTGCGATGGTGTTCCAGGACCCGATGACCGGGCTCAACCCCGTCATGACGATCGGCGTACAGGTAGCGGAAAGCCTGCGGGTGCATCGCGGCCTTTCGAATAAGGAAGCGCGGCGTGCCGCTGTGGCGGTGCTGGAGGAGGTGAAGATCCCCTCCGCCACCATGCGCTACGACGACTACCCGCATCACTTCAGCGGTGGCATGCGGCAGCGGGTGATGATCGCGCTGGCTGTTGCTTGCGACCCGGCGGTGCTGCTGGCCGACGAGCCCACCACCGCTCTGGACGTGACCATCCAGGCGCAGGTGTTGGGCTTGCTTGCCGACCTGAAGGCACGCCATGGCATGGCGATGCTCTTCATCACCCACAATCTCGGCGTAGTCGCGCAGATCGCCGACCGGGTGGCGATCATGTATGCCGGGCAGATCGTCGAGCAGGCGGCAGTCGGTGAGGTGTTCGCTCGCCCCGCCCACCCCTATACGCGGGCCCTGTTCGCTGCGATCCCGCGCATGGACCGGCCGGCCAGCGAACTTGCCGCGATCCCGGGCCGCGTTCCACCACTGGATGCGATGCCGACTGGCTGCCGGTTTCAGCCGCGTTGCACGATGGCGCGCGCTGGGTGCGAGCAGCCGCAGATATTGGCGCAGGCCGCGCCGGGCCACTTGGCGCGCTGCCATGTCAGCACTGGGAAACTGGACTGAAGCGACGTGCGCGACGCAATCCTGGCCGAGCCCGCCGGCTTGCGGCTGATTACCGTTTCACTGCCGGGCATTTGCCATAAGATACCTGCAACGACGAGGACATCTGCGATGAAGAGACTGATTCCGGCCGCGTTCCTGGCTGCCACCCTGGCCTTCGGCGGCACCGCGTCGGCCCAGCCCAAGACGGCCCTCAGCGTGTCGATCTTCTCGCAGGACATTGGCACGCTCGACCCCGATTTCGCCGTCGGCACGCAGGACCGTGTGCCCGTCGCCTGGATCTTCAATGCGCTGACCCGGTTCAAGCCTGGCACGATCGACCCCAAAACGCTCGAACCCGACCTGGCACAGAGCTGGGATGAGAGTGCGGACGGCAAGACCTGGACATTCCACCTGCGCCACGGCGTGCAGTTCCACGGTGGCTACGGCGAGATGACTTCGGACGACGTGGTGTTCAGCTACACCAAGGCCGCCAGCGCCGCGACCTCCGCCTTTGCCGCCGACTACGCGCAGTTCCAGTCGGTGGAGGCGGTCGATTCATACACCGTCAAGATCACGCTGAAGCAGCCGGTGCCGAGCCTGCTGGGCTTGGTGGCCAACTACTCCGGTGGCTTTATCCTGTCCAAGAAGGCGGTTACCGAGCGCGGTGACGGGTTCAAGCGCGCGCCGATCGGCACCGGGCCGTTCATGTTCAAATCGGTGGCGCCGAGCCAGTCGCTGGAACTGGCGGCCAACGATGCGTATTTCCGCGGCAAGCCCAAGATCACCGCCATCAGCTATCGCTTCATGCCATCCTCCGCCTCGCGGGACCTCGCCTTCGAGAACGGCGAGATCGACCTCGGCGATGGGCAGCAGGACCAGAAATGGGTCGCTCGCATGAAGGCGGTGCCCCACACGGTGACCGACGTGATGGACCCGGCGGAGCTGTCGCAGCTGTATCTCAACATCACCTCCAAGCCGCTCGACGACATCCGCGTGCGCCAGGCGATCGCCTACGGCATCAACCGGGCGGAGATCGTGCGCTGGCGCGGTGCGGACGTCGCCCGGGAACCGAAAAGCGTCTTCCCGAGCGGCTATCTCGGCTACACGGCCGATAACGGGCTGCTGCCGTACGACCCGGCCAAGGCCAAGCAACTGCTCGCCGACGCCGGTTACAAGGACGGCGTTACGGTGAAGATGGTGATGACGCAGGAACCGAACAGCCTGGCGCTGATGCAGGTGGTGCAGGCTCAGCTCAAGCGCGTCGGCATCAACGTCGACATGAACGTGGTGGAGCACGCGACCTATCACCAGATGATTAGGCAGGACCTCAGCCCGCTCTCGTTCTACGCGGCGGCTCGCTTCCCTGTGGCCGATGTGTACCTGACGCAGTTCTTCTCGTCGCGCAGCATCGTCAAGGGCCCGACGGCGGTCACCAATTTCAGCCACTGCAACGTGGCCGATGCGGAGATCGACGCGGCACGGAGCGAGGTGGATCTGGCGAAGCAGGCAGCGGGCTGGGCGGAGGCGCAGCGCAAGATCATCGCCGCCGTGTGCGCGGTGCCGCTGGTCGAGACGCTGCAGGTCTGGGCGCATCACGACAATTTTGACTTCGGTTTCCCCCAGAGCGGTTCAATGTCTCTGGGTCCGATGCTGACCGAGGCGTCGGGCTTCAAATAGCGACGGGCAGGCGGCGTGATCGTTTATATCCTGCGCCGCCTGCTCGCGTCGGTGCCGACTTTGCTCGCCGTGCTGACCCTGGTCTTCGTCATCGTGCGCATCGTGCCGGGTGACCCGGCGATGACCATCCTCGGCGATCAGGCCACCCCCAATGCCATCGCAGCGCTGCATGTCCGCCTGGGGCTGGACCGGCCGATCTGGGCGCAATACCTCGCCTTCCTCGGCCAGTCGCTCGCGGGCAATTTCGGCCGCAGCATGGTCACCGGGCGCACGGTGCTGAGCGAGGTCGCGGCGGTGCTGCCCTACACGCTGGACCTGGCAGTGGCCTCGGTCGCGGTCGGGGCGCTGGTCGGCGTGCCGGCCGGGGTGTATGCGGCGGTCTACCGCAACCGCTTCATCGACTTCGCCGTGCGGATCGGCTCGCTCTTAGGCTTGTCGTTGCCGGTGTTCGTTGCCGGCATCTTCCTGCTGCTGCTATTCGGCCTGCATTGGCGAGTGTTCCCAGTGATCGGCAACGC
>CAXTVQ010000133.1:4355-6859 GCA_964247705.1 uncultured Acetobacteraceae bacterium
CATGAGCGACCCGATCGACCGGCTGTACAAACTTGTGCTGCCAGCCCTGACGCTGGGCACGGTCATGGGCGCCTACATCACCCGGGTGACGCGCTCGACCATGCTGCAGACCCTGCGCGAGGACTATATCCGCACGGCGCGAGCCAAGGGCGTGCCGTGGCGCCGGGTCGTGTGGGGGCACGGGCTGCGCAACGCGTCGCTGCCGATCGTGACCATCGTCGGCCTGTATATCGGCATCCTAATCGGCAACTCCGTCCTGACGGAAATCGTGTTCAGCCGCCCCGGCCTCGGCCGTATCATCGTCGGGGCGTTGAACCAGCGGGACTATACCATGCTGCAGGGTCTGCTGGTGATCTACTGCTTCATGATCGTGGTGGTGAACCTGATGACCGATCTCGCCTACGGGCTGCTCGACCCGCGGGTGCGCGAGGCATGACCCGGCTGCGTGCGGCCCTGCGATGGATTGCCGGGCACCCAACGGCCAGTGTCGGTGCGCTGATCTGTATCCTGATCGTGTTCGCCGCGGTGGCGGCGCCCATCCTCTCGCCGGCCGACCCGATCGAGCAGAACATCGTCGACCAGTTGGCGCCGCCGAGTGCGGAGTACCCGTTGGGTGCCGACAATTTCGGCCGCGACGTGTTGTCCCGCCTTTTGTGGGGTGCCCGGTTTTCACTGCTGGTCTCATTCCTCTCCGTCTCGTGCGCGATGCTGGTCGGGGGCACGATCGGGCTGGTTGCGGGCTATGTCGGTGGCCGCACGGACGTCTTCGTCATGCAGGTGATGGACGTGCTACTGTCCTTGCCGAGCCTGATCCTCGGTCTGATCGTGGTGGCCCTGATCGGGCCGTCGCTGGGAAGCCTGGTATTCGCCATCGCACTCACCGCCATCGCGCCCTTCGCCCGCGTCGCCCGCGCGCCGGTGCTCAGCCTCCGCAACCGTGCCTATGTGGAGGCGGGCCGCGCACTCGGCTTCAGCCATGTCCGCATCCTGTTCGTGCACATCCTGCCGAACATGCTCTCCGAGGTGCTGGTGATGGCGACGCTTTGGATGGCGGATGCCGTCCGGACAGAGGCCGCGCTTTCGTTCCTGGGCCTCGGTATCAAGCCACCGGCGCCGAGTTGGGGCAGCATGTTGCGGGACGGTTTCGAGGCGATCCTCGACACACCTTGGCTCTCGATCTTTCCGGGCATCGCGATCCTGTTGCTGGTGCTTGGGCTCAACATGCTGGGCGACGGGCTACGCGATGCGGCCGACCCGACGCTGGGTGGCCTATGACGGCTCTTCTGCAGGTGGACGGGCTGGTCAAGCACTTCACCACCCGGCGCGGCTTCCCACGGCCCAGCACGACCGTGGTCCGTGCGGTGGATGGCGTCACGCTGTCGGTGCAGGCCGGCGAGGCGTTTGGCTTGGTGGGCGAAAGCGGTTGCGGCAAATCCACCATGGCGCGGTTGGCGATGCGCCTGATCGAACCCACCGGCGGGTCGGTCCGCTTCGGCGGCGAGGACGTGCTGGCGGCCCGCGGCGCCGGGTTGCTGCGGCTGCGGCGTCGCATGCAGATCGTGTTCCAGGACCCGTTCTCGTCGCTCAGCCCGCGCCGCACCGTAGGGCAAACCTTAGTCGAGCCGTTGGTGGTACACCGGCTGGCCAGCGGCGCTGCAGCCCGTGCGCGAGCCGCAGCGGCGGTCGAGGAGGTGGGGCTGGACCCCTCCGCGCTCCGCCGCCTGCCGCACGCCTTCAGCGGCGGGCAGCGCCAGCGGATCGGGATTGCGCGCGCCCTGGTGCTGGAACCGGAATTGCTGGTGGCGGACGAGCCGGTCTCCGCGCTGGACGTCTCCGTGCAGGCGCAGATCCTTACTCTCCTGAAGGCGTTGCAGGCCCGGCGCGGCCTCGGTTTCCTGTTCGTCAGCCACGACCTCGCAGTCATCCGTTGGTTCTGCGCCCGTGTGGCGGTAATGTATCTTGGCCGCATCGTCGAGCAGGGGCCGGTCGAAGCGGTGTTCGAGCGGTCGCGCCATCCCTATACGCGTATGCTGTGCGACGCCTCGCCGATCCCGGACCCTGGGCAGCGCGGCACCCTGCCTCGGGTCACCGGCGAAATCCCGTCAGCTGCGGCGCCGCCGCTCGGCTGCCATTTCCACCCACGCTGCCCGTCGGCGACCGAGCTATGTCGGCGGGAGTATCCGGGCTGGGAAGGCTCTCCGGACCGCGGATTCGCCTGCCACCATCCGTTGCTGGAGTGACGTGAACTGCCAATGAGGGGACACAGAGCCTTCGTTCCATGCAGCTCCGAGACGGCATTCGCCGGTGTTCCGCAAGGTCGACCGCCGGGACAATGTCGAGCAGGGGCGGCTCGCCGCCGATGTCTGGCACCGCGTCCTGGCACAACGCGGCGGGGATCCGCGCCGCGTACCGCCAATGGTGGCGCGGTCGGTTCTGTCAGTTCTCGCGACTTTGTTGCACGGGTCAGCCCATGCTTGAGGTTCGGCTATCGCGCTGTGCTGTTA
>CAXTVQ010000134.1:0-6790 GCA_964247705.1 uncultured Acetobacteraceae bacterium
GTTCGAATGCGCGAGATCAGAGTGGGAAAGTGGTTACAGGCCGAGCCGGATGCGGGCGGTAGCGACCGCGTCGCGGGCCTCTCGCAGCACCGGGGCACGGGCGGTCAGGACGGCATCCGTCAACGTGGAACCTGCGCTGCTCGGCTCGCCGGCGTCAAAGGGCGGCTTAGGGGCGTATTCCAGGAGAAGCTGGATGCGCTGGGCTGTTTCCTCCCCGGCCATCCGGGCCGCCAGGGTAAGCCCGAGATCCAGCCCCGCGGTAACACCGCCGCCCGTCATGCGATTGCGATCGGTCACCACGCGCTCATGACGCGGCGTCGCACCCATGTCGGCGAGCATGTCGACCACGTACCAGTGAGATGTCGCGGCATACCCTTTGAGCAATCCAGCCGCACCCAGCAGCAGGCTGCCGGTGCACACGCTCGTCACCCACCTTGCCTGCGCACCGCATTCCGCAACGAAAGCGACGACCTCGGGCATCTCCATGGCGCCCACGGTCCCACCCAGCCCACCGGGCACAAACAAGATGTCGGTCGTCTTTGGCGCCTCGGCAAAGGTGGAGTTGGGGTGAACGTGCAGGCCGACGTCAGTGGCCACCGCCGTCTTGTCCTTCCAGGCCAGGTGGATGTCCGCCCCCATGATGCTCAACACGGTCAGCGGCCCGACAAGGTCTAGCAGGATCATCCCCGGGTAGATCACCACGTTGACGGTCGGCCGCGGGCGAGGTTGAGCTGCTGCACCAGCAATTGAAGCCGCCAAGGCTGCGGCGCCGACACCGATGCCCAGCGCGCGCCGTCCCAGATCCGGCAAGGCGGCCGAAATACCAAGCCCTGGCAAAGAAGGCACCCGTAGTTCTGAGGTCATCGTTGTTCCTGGCGGTGACATGGAAACTGTCCGCTCCGCGAAGCGGCTGACGGGGGAGGGATCTCTAGAGCAGGCCTAGTCGTTGAAGCCGGCATGCGCGACGACGTCGCAGAAACCGGGGATGGGAAGATGCTCCCGCTCCCGGCCAATCTCGCCCATAAGGTTGAGCGCCCCGGTTTCCGGCTTCCGCCGGACCACCGCTCCCATCGCCTCCAGCATGGCGGTCTTGAAGCCGAGCCGCGGAAACTCGGCGAGGATGATCTCCACACTCTCAGGGGTGACGAGCGCGCGCGGGATGGCGCCGATGTCGATGCCGGCCCCGAGTTGCAGCAACGCGATCTCCGGCTGCTTGCGCTGCGGCACGCCGGGCGTGGTGTGCAGGGCGATCGCGTCCCAGATGACCGCGACCTTGCGGTCGGAGTAGCCCTCGCGGGACAGGAAGTCGGCAGCTGCGTCTGCACCGTCGACCTCGAAGCGATCCGCGCCGATGAACCTGTCCACCAGGCCGAGGTCGTGCAGCACACAGCCGAGGAACAGCATCTCCGGATCATACCGGGCGTGCCGCAGTGCCCCCGCGTCCCGCCCGAAGGCGAATGTCCGCATGACATGGTTGAACAGGAACGGGGGTGAGTGGTCTCGGGCCAACGCCATGGCTGCAAGGCACACATCCGTGTCGGGGTGCTTCATGATCGTGTCCCTCAAACTTCCAGGCTTCGCGCCAAGCGGCACGGCAGGTCCGGTGCCGCGTACATCAGGGGCGGGCGCCGCCTTGTTCCGATCGGGCTTGGGGCGCCAGCGTGATGTGGAAGGATGCGATCTGCCACGCTCCGCCGTCGCGCCGCATGACCGCCGACAGCATGGCCTCGTGCACGCCGGCGAGTGGACCCGTGGGGGATTCCAGCACGGAGCGGGCGTGGACGACGGCCAAATCATCACCCAACCGCCGCACCGATTCCAGGCTGATCCGGTTGCGGCTGCCGGCGTAGATGGTGGAGAAGATATGGGCATGGCTGGCCACGATCGCCGGCCGACCCCGGAGGTGGTCGGCCCGGATGGTGACGAAGTCGGCGTCCTCCGCCATCCGGGCGCCGAAGGCCGCCGCGTCCCCAATGTTCCAGGCCTGTTCGAGGCTGCGCAAGACGTCCTCGAATGCCGTGTGGTCCGGTTCGGCCATCGTCATGGTCCATGACTCCAGGGCTGGACCGCCGGGCTGCTGGCCTTGGACCGGCTCACGCCCGGCGCCCTGCTTGCGCGGCAGCTGGGCCGCGCCGCCTGCCCTGGGCGATCGCGACCGCCTCGGGCTTCATGGCGCCGATAGCCGCCAGCGCGATGCCGGTCACCTCGGCGCCGGCCTTGTTGGGAGAGCCAGCCTGGAATGGCGGCTCGGGATCGTATTCCAGCGCCAACTGCGTCACCCGGGCCACCTGCTCGCCCCGCAGTTCGGCCAGCAGCGTCAAGCCGAAGTCGATTCCGGCGGTGACGCCCCCGCCCGTGAGCCGGTTTCGGTCCACGACGACCCGGCCGGCCGTGACGGTCGCGCCCGTTGCTTCCAGTGCGTCGCGGAACGCCCAATGCGTGTTGGCCCGGTAGCCGTCCAGCAGCCCGGCCATGCCGAGCAGCAGCGCGCCCGTGCAGACGGAGGTGACGTAGCGCGCCGTCGGGCCGACCTCGGCGAGGAAGTCGACGATCGCGCCGTCCTGCATGGCCTTGTTGGTGCCGAAGCCCCCCGGCACGAACAATACGTCCAGGTCGCGTGGGCAGTCGGCGAAAGTCGTGGTGGGGTTCACTGAGATGCCCGTGTCGGCCCAGACGGGTTCCAGATCCTTCCAAAGCAGCAGCGTCTTCCCATGCATACCGAGCGCCGCCTGGGGCCCGACAAGGTCCAGCAGCGTCAGGCCAGGATAGAGCAGCATGCCGATCTGCAATGGCTTGGCATCTTGCTGGCCCATGGAAATCAGCTCGTTCATCGGATGCTCCGTCGCGGCATGCGCCAGTTCTAGGCGGCGCCGCGGATACAGGTAAGTGGCAGAAATGACAATAACCGCTCATTTACTGCCATGCTCACCAAGTGCTATTCTATCGCGGAGCCGTCGCCCTCTTCCGACAGGAAATCCCGCTGCACACCCTGGCCATTCTCGCACTGGACGGCGTCATCTCCTTCGACCTGGGTATCGCCTGCGAGGTGTTCGGGCATGTCCAAACGGCGGAGCACGAACCTGGCTACCAGGTTCAGGTCTGTGGCGAGGCCCGGCGGGTGCGGAGCAGCGCGTTCTCCATCGACGTGCCGCACGGGCTCGACCACGTCATTGGCGCCGACACAATCGTCGTCCCGGGGATCGAGGACTGCGGCCAGCAAGTCAGTGAGCGGGTGCTGGACGCCATTCTCGCAGCTTGGACAAGGGGAGCCCGGCTCGTTTCCATCTGCTCGGGGGCGTTCGTGCTGGCGCAGACCGGGCTGCTCAATGGGCATCGGGCGACCACGCACTGGGTGGGGGCGGCCGAGTTCAGGCGCCGCTTCCCCGAAATCGTGCTCGACCAGGATGTCCTGTTCGTGGACGAGGGACGCATTGTCACCTCCGCCGGTGCGCTGGCCGGCATGGACATGTGCCTCCACATCGTCGCCCGCGACTACGGCCAGGCAGCGGCTGCACACTCGGCACGGTTGGCGGTGGCCCCCCTGCATCGGGATGGTGGCCAAGCCCAGTTTATCCGGCACGACCTGCCGCGCTCGGGCGACAGCCTGGCGCCGCTGCTTGACTGGATGCTTCAACATCTCCACCAATCCCTTGGAGTGGAGGAGCTTGCGGCGCGGGCCAGGACCAGCCCACGCACCTTCGCCCGCCGCTTCCGCGACCAGACGGGTACGACGCCGCTGCAATGGGTGCTGACGGCGCGGATACGCCGCGCACAGGAGTTGCTGGAGACGAGCAGGCGCACGGTCGACGCCATCTCGGTGGCGACAGGGTTCGAAGCACCCGTGACCTTTCGCAACCGCTTCCAGCGGATCGTCGGCATTAGCCCCAACGCGTATCGCCGCCGGTTCAACGCCGCCGGCTCCATGGACGATGGATCGATCGGACCGTCGGGATGAACAAGCCGTCACCCGAGCAACGCAAGGCGCTCGGCTCGTTCCTGGCAAGCCGGCGGGCACGCTTGCAACCAAAGGACCTTGGGTTGGCCGAAGAACGGCGGCGCACGCCTGGGCTGCGCCGGGAAGAAGTGGCCGTGCTGGCCGGCGTGAGCGTCAGCTGGTACACTTGGCTGGAGCAGGGACGCGACATCCAGGCGTCCGCCGACACGCTCAGGCGGGTGTCGCATGTGCTTCAACTCAGCCGGGTCGAGTCCGTCCACCTCTTCGCGCTGTCCGCACGCGAAGCTCCTTCCGTGCCCCCAACGGACGAGCTGACCGATGGGCTGCTGATGCTCCTGCAGGCGGTCGAGCCGGTTCCGGCCTACATCCGCAACGGCCGTTTCGACATTCTGGCCTGGAACTCGGCCGTGGCAGACCTGTTCGTGGACTACGGCACGCTGCAGCCGCACGAACGCAACACGCTGCGCCTGCTGTTCCTGTACCCGCCCTACCGCACCCTGATCCTGGACTGGGAGCAGATGACCCGCGGGATGCTCGCGAGCTTCAGCGCCGCCCGGGCCCGGGCCCGGGACAAGGCTCCGTTCGACGAACTCGTCAATGAGCTTCGTGGGACCAGCGAGGAGTTTCGCCAGTGGTGGCCGCATGCCGATGTCCGCGGCTTCGACGAGGGCGTCAAGCGCATCCGGCACCCGGTCCAAGGACGCGTCGACCTGACCTACGTGGCCCTCGCGCCGGAGGGGCGGCCGGACCTCTCCCTGGTGACCTACATCCCGAGGCCTGTCGCCTGTGAGTCCGCATCATAGGCTGACTGCACGTCTGCCAGGCCTCCCTGCGGCGATCTAGATCGTGTCGGTGAACGGTCCGCCTCGTCGGCGTCACCTGGGCGCCGCGAGGCGCAACCAGTGACCGGCGCGACGGCACTGCTTCAACGGTCAATCCATTCGCAGGGTCCGCACATGAAAGTACTTATGGTTTTGACGTCGCACGACAAACTCGGCGACACGGGTCGCAAGACGGGCTTCTGGCTGGAGGAGTTCGCCGGGCCCTATTACACGTTCCTGGAAGCAGGCGCGGAGATCGTCCTCGCTTCTCCCCAGGGCGGCCAGCCTCCGGTCGATCCGATGAGCACCGGAGCGGATTACCAGACCGAGTTCACCCGCCGCTTGGACGCCGACGAGGCGGCCCAGGTGCGGCTCGCCGCGACCGTCCGCTTGGACGGCGTCTCGCAGGAGGGGTTCGACACGGTGTTCTACTCGGGCGGCCATGGTCCGCTCTGGGACCTGGCCGAGGACAGGCACTCGGCCGAGCTGATCCAGTCCTTCCTGGCGGCAGGCAAGCCCATCGCCCTGGTGTGTCATGCGCCGGGCGTCCTGCGCCACGCCAAGGCTCCGAACGGCAAGCCGCTGGTCGAGGGTCGGCGGGTCACCGGGTTCGCAAACACCGAAGAGGCTGCGATGAAGCTGACGGACGTTGTGCCGTTCCTGGTCGAGAACGAGCTGCTGTCCCAAGGCGCCACCTATTCCAAGGGCGACGACTTGGCACCTTACGTCGTGGACGATGGCCAGTTGATCACCGGCCAGAATTCAGCGTCCTCGACCCCTGCCGCAGCGCTGCTTGTGCGACGGCTAACCGCGTCGAAGCAGGCCGCCTAGCAGGCAAACGGCACCCGAGTTGTCCCCTGACGCTTTAGGGGACAACTCGGGGCCAGCCTGCCTGCACGCGCCTTCTCGGCCTAAAGGTGGACCATCATTTCGTGAGCACCGAAGGCAGACCGACCAACGGCACCGGCTCAGCGTTGCGCTCGCAACCGACGCGCGACCGTATCCTGCAGGAGGCGAGGCGGTTGGTCGCCAAGTACGGCTACGAGCGCACTACGGTGCGCGCCATCGCCGCCGCTTCCATCCACCCGGCGATGGTGATCCGCTACTACGGCAGCAACGAGGAACTGTTCGCGCTAGCCGCGAGCATCGACCTTAAGGTGCCGGACCTGACCTCGTGCCGTTCACGCGGCGCGGTGCGGCGCTGGTGGCACACTTCTTCGATCGCTGGGAGGGACCCAAGGCCGGCGACGAATTGCCGGCGCTGCTGCGCGCGGCCGCCACGCACGAGGTGGCGCGGGAGCGCATTGTCGCCATCACCGTCAATCAGGCCACCCCGCTGATCGGGGCGGCCCTGACGGGCGACCAGCGCGACGAGCCGATCGGCCTGATCGTCTTGCAGATGGCCGGGCTGGCGATGAACCGCCATGTGCTGCGGCACGCGTACGTCGTGGCACTCAGCCGGGAAGCGATCATTCGCGACATCGGCAGCGTCGTGCAGCGTTTCATGGCTGGCAAGTAGGCCCACTCCGTCCCACCTGTTGAACAGAACAGGTTTAAATCTCTAGCGGGATCCGGGTCAGGCAGACTTCTCGCCGGGCTCGCAAGGCTTGGCTCAATCGTGGTAGCCAAAACGGAAGCGTCGTACAATGGCTCAGGATAACCGCACAAACGTCGAAGCCCAGCCTCTAGCGTCGATCGCCGTTGTGGGCGTTGGCGGCATCGGCAGCACCTTCGCCTACCAGCTCGCCCGCGCCGGACATGACGTGACCGCCGTCGCGCGCCCGGGGTCCGTGCGCCTGCAGCAGCTCCGCCGCGACGGCGGTGTCGTCCGGGCAGCCGGCGCGCATGCGGGTGTCGAGAATGCTGCGATGCGGGTTGCCGACGGCCTGGACGCGCAGCTTGCCTACGACCTAGTAGTCGTGACGATTCCTGTCCACCAAGCCGGTGCGCTGCTGCCCGTCCTGGAACGCAGCAACGCGCGGCACATCCAGTTCATGGTCAACACGTTCGACCC
>CAXTVQ010000135.1:0-6626 GCA_964247705.1 uncultured Acetobacteraceae bacterium
CCACAACACCCCGGAGTATATTCGCGTCGTTGCGGAGGCAATGAAGATCGCGACGCGCGACAAGGATGCCCACATCAGCGATCCCCGCTTCGTGGCACCGCCGCTCGACCGGCTGCTGTCGGACGCCTACGCCCAATCGTGCGCTGCCGCGATCCGGCGCGGCGAAAAGGCATCCGTGCCGCGGCTACAGGCACCAAAAGGTGATCCCAAGGAAACGACGCACGTTTCCTGCGTCGATGCGGAGGGGCTCGTCGTCTCGCTGACCCATTCGCTGGGCATTCCTTCCGGCGTGATCCCGGAGGGGACCGGTTTCATCCTGAACGGATGCATGAGCGTGTTCGACCCGCGGGCCGGCCGAGCCGGTTCGATCGCGCCGGGCAAGCGCCGGTTCGCCTCCATGTGCCCGTCCATCATCAGCAAGGATGACCAGCCAGTCATGACGCTGGGTGCGCCGGGCGGCACCTGGATCACGCTCGGCGTCCTGCAGGTAATTCTAAATGTGCTGGACTGGGGTATGGGCATGCAGGAGGCAATCAGTGCGCCTCGCTTCGTCGCGACTAGCGACGATATCGACGTCAGCAACCGTATTCCCCGAAGCGTGCAGCGTGCTGTGGAGGCGATGGGCTACACGGTCAGGCGGTCTGCACTGAGCTACGCATTCTCGGGGGTCCACGGCATCGCGCTGTTCGATGGCAAACTGGATGGCGGTGCCGACCCACAACGGGATGGCATGGTGTCGACACTCTACTGACAGCGCGCCAGCTCCGCGCGTGCAAGCGGCGAGCATCTCGTGGTGATCACCCGTCCGAGCCTACGGCCTCAGCGGATCGCGTCTCACCGGTAATCCCGGAGTTGAACTCGCAGTGGACCCTCGTGCTCGTGCCAGCAGGGCTGCTGCTCTGGCCTGTTGTCGGCTTCAGTAAGGCAGCGGCGGCATCGGCTGGTGCAGCCATTTTTGGTGGATCTCAGCTAACTCCCCGTCGTTGCGAATGTAATACAAAAAGGTGTTTATCCACTGCAGCAGATTGGTCTGGTTCGCTCGCACGGTGATGCCGTTTGGCTGGCTCAACAGCATGAACTTGCCTTCGATATCCATTGAAGGGTTGCGTTGCGCAATCGTGTTTGTGGTCACGTCAGTCTCGCCGATGGCGTCGACCTGACCGGACAGGTAGGCCTGATAGGTGCTGGCATCGTCGTCGAAGCGTTGGATCCGGGCATTGGAGCCCAGCAAGTTTGTCAGCAGCAGGTCCTGGACTGAGCTGCGCGGTACCCCGATCCGCTTGCCCTTCAGATCGGCGGGGCCGCTCACGTGCATGCCTTTCGGTGCCCAGACTTTATTCTGCAACGCGCTGTAGGGGATGGAGAACCAGACCTGCTTGGCCCGAGTTGGAGTGATGCCAAAGGTGGCGACCAAGATGTCGACTTTGTTGGTCAGCAGGAACGGGATGCGATTGGGTCCGGTGAGTTGGACCATATTTACTTTGACGCCTAGATACTTGCCCAGCAGATTCGCGACATCGATGTCGTAGCCTTCGACTTCCTGTTTGTCGTTGAGCATGCCGTAGGGCGGTAGGTCTGCCAGTACGCCTATGTTGACGACACCGCGGCTGACCAGCTCGTCGATCGTTTGAGCGTGCGCGATTGGATGCGTCAGACCCAGCAGCAACAGTGCGGGAAGACCACAACGGCGGAGACGGTCCAACAGCCGGGGCATGTGCATTTGTCCTCAGGACGTAATGACAGGGTCGTCAGATCGGTGCTTTGACAAGCGCGGCGGCGCTCAACCTCGCGCCTCACGAACGTTGGCGGCGTAGGCAGCACGGAACACGGCAGCGTCGTTGCCCGGGGTCACCAGATCGAACCCCTCGCGAAGCCGCCCCCGGGCCGCAGCGCCGTCGGAGCAGAAAATGCCCGCAAGGAGCTTCCTGGCCACCACTGCCGCGCGAATACCGGACACGGCAGCGATGACGTCGGGATGGTCGTGCTCAGATTTCGGAGCAAACCCCAACTCGATCGCTAGGTCGTTCGGCCCAACGTACACACCGTCCAGCCCCGGCGTGTCCAGGATCGCGTCGAGATTAATCAGCGCTTCCTTCGTCTCGATCATCGCCAGCACCAGGATCTCGCCGTTGGCACGGTCGAAATAATCAACCCCGCCATACACGGCTCCGCGGGCCGGACCAAAGGAGCGGCTGCCCTGGGGCGGGTAGCGGCAGGCGGAGACGAGCTCTGCCGCCTGCGCCGCCGTGGAAATCATCGGACAGATCACGCCATACGCCCCGGCATCGAGGTACCGCATGATCTGCGCCGCGTCGTTGCAACTGGGCCGCACCATCGGCACCGCATCGGTAGTGGCGATTGCCTGAAACATCGCGATCGCGTCGGCGAAGCCCACCATACCGTGCTGGCAGTCCACCGTGGCGGCGTCCACGCCGGTGTGGCAGGCGACCTCGCTGGCATAGCCGGAGGGGATCGACAGCCAGGCGTTGACGATTGGCTGCCGGTCGCGGTGCATCTGCCGCAGGCGGTTCGGCCGCATCACTCCGCGGCCATGGCGGGTTGCGGGGGCAATAGGCGCGCGAGGGCAGCGTAGCCGTTATGATCCATGCCGATGCCGGCCACCTTCGCCTGCGCCACGACCTCCGACGCCCAGGTGACGTGCTTGCGCCCGTCGCCCGCGATCATCACCGCGATCTCGGCCGGCTCGTCACCGGCCGCGGTGAGAGTGCGCCAGGCGCCGTCCGGAACGGAGAACAAATCCTGCGCCGCGACCCGCATCGTCACGTCTTCGCCGGGTGCGTTGACGGTGACGTCGAAGGCGCCCCGGAAGCCGATCAGCACCTGCTTTTCCGCCAGCTTGAACGGCCCTACCTTGTTGCCGGGCTGGATGCGCAGGAACTCGATGGAGAAACCGTGCAGGTTGGTGATGGGTGTTTCATGATCACGGTCCTCGGTCATGCCATGGCCCAGCACCGGGGCCAATTCGCTGGCATGGCCGGGCAGGCAGCTATCCAGCAAGGCGTGGTCCGACCATTGCCGGTCGGCCGTGGTGACGACGCGCTTGCGCATTTCGGCTGGGGTGTAGCGGCGCAGGCTCTCGATCGTCGTGCGATCCACCGGCTGCAGCAACTCTTCCGGCTTAGGCTTCGGCGCGCCGGTCTCGGTGTCCACCAGCATGTTTTCGCTAGTGAGATACAGGCCGTATTTCGCGGCGGTCTCTAGGATGGACGGGTGCCAGATGATGCCGCCGGTATCGTCGCCGCCCAGGGCGGAGAAGATCCAGCCATCCTCGTTGCCCGTGTTGGTGAAGCCGCGGAAGATCCAGGTGGGGACGCTGACCACGTCGCCGGCGCAGCCGACGATCTCGCCATCCTTGCCGTCCGCCCCCCAGCGGAAGGTCCACTCGCCCTTGTAGATCATGAACACTTCGGCCGTGTAGTGGACGTGCAGGTTGTTGACCGTGCCCGGCGGCATGGCTGCGACGCCAAGGCTGAAGCCGTGCGGCTCCACCAGGTTCACGACCTGGTCCGCGGACTGGGTCACCCCGGCACCAATCAGCGAGTAGTTCTCCTTGTCGGTGGACCCGGGCATCTTGCAGTCGATGAAGGCGACCTTGCAGGCCACCATGTCGGACCGCTTGACCAGGCGCGCGCGGGCGGCGGTCTCCGTCAGTGTCGTATCAGTCATGTTTTCCTCCGTCATTCGCCGGGCACGAGTGCCGGCATCGGTTGTGGGAGCGGCTGCAGGCGCAAGCCGCTCTCGGCGTCGAACAGATGCAGCCGGCGCCGGTCGGCCTGTAGCCCGACATTGGCGCTGTAAGGGGCATCGAAGCCACGCTCCGTCCGCGCAATCACCCTGGTCTCGCCGACTTGCGCCGTGACCAGCACGGCCTCGCCGGTGAGTTCGGTGGTGAACACAGTTCCGGTGATATTACCCTCGCCAGGCTGCGTGATGGTCATGCATTCCGGCCGCACGCCCAGCACCACCCCGTCGCGCGTGCCCTCGCCGGCGCCGGCGAGGTGCACGCCGGGGGCGACGAAATCGCCATCCACCAGGGCGCCCGGGATCAGGTTCATCGGCGGCGAACCGATAAAGCCGGCGACGAACAGATTGGCCGGATGGTCGTACACCTCGGCCGGCGGTGCGATCTGCTGGACGATGCCGTTCTTCATCACGGCAACCCGGTGGGCCAGCGTCATTGCCTCGATCTGGTCGTGGGTGACGTAGATCGTCGTAATGCCCAGCTCGTGCTGCAGATGCTTGATCTCGGCTCGCATGGTCACACGCAGCTTGGCGTCCAAATTGGACAGCGGCTCGTCCATCAGGAACACGGCCGGCGTGCGGACGATGGCGCGGGCCAGCGCCACGCGCTGCCGCTGCCCACCCGACAGCTCCCGCGGACGGCGGTGCAGCAGCGCACCCAGTTCCACCTTGCGCGCCGCCTCGGCCACGCGCGCTTCTCGCTCGATGCGGCCAACGCCGCGGACGCGCAGGGGATAGGCGATATTCTCCCCCACCGTCAGATGCGGATACAGGCCGTAATTCTGGAACACCATGGCGATGTCCCGGTCCTTGGGCATCACGTCGTTGACGTAACGATCGCCGATCCAGATCTCGCCCGAGCTCGGCTCCTCGAGCCCCGCCACCATTCGCATGGTGGTGGTCTTGCCGCAGCCGGACGGGCCCAGCAGAACCAGGAACTCGCCATCCGCCACCGTCAGCGACTGCCGGGCGACCGCGACGAAATTGGCCCAGCGTTTCTCGATGTCTTTCAGCACCACCTGTGCCATCAGCGCACCGCCCCCATCGTCATGCCCTGGACGAAATGCTTCTGCACCAGCAACGCCAGGACGATCATCGGCGCCATGATCAACAGCCCGGCGGCGGAGAGCAGGTTCCACTGCATCCCCTCCTGCCCGTTGAACAATTGCAGGCCCACCGGCAGGGTGACCGCGTCACGCCGGGTGAGTATCAGCGCGAACAGGAACTCGTTCCACGAGATGATGAAGGCGAAGATCGCGGCGGTGACGATCCCGGGTGCCGCCATCGGCAACACGACCCGGCGCAGCACCTGCAACCGGGTGGAGCCATCCACCAGCGCCGCTTCCTCCGTCTCGATCGGGATACCATCCACGAAGCCTTTGATCATCCACACGGCGAACGGCATGACGATGGCGGTATCCACCAGGATCAGCGCCGGGCGCGTGTCCAACATGCCGAGCGAGCGGAACATCAGGAAGAACGGCAGCACGATCACCACGGCCGGTACGAACTGCGTGGCCAGGATGGTCACCAGCATCACCCGTTCGCCCACCATGCGGAAACGCGAGAACGCGTAGGCAGCGCAGGTCGCCAGCGGGATGGAGATGGCGACCACGCAGGTCGAGACAATGGCGCTGTTCAACAGCTTCTGGTGGATCAGGTAGGGCGGTTGGAAAATGGTAGCGAAGTTGTCCAGCGTGGGTGTGAAGAACAGCTTGAGCTGGAACACGTCCACACCGGTTTTGAAGGCGGCCAGCGCGATCCAGACGATCGGCAGCAGCACCAGCACGGCGGCCATTACCACCAGGCAGTCCTGCACCCAGCGCCAAGGTCCCCGACGTTTCATGCCGCCCTCCGGAACACGAACTTGATGTAGAGGAAGGTCAGGCACAGCATCGGCACGACCATCAGCCACGATACTGCGGCGGCGTAGCCCATGTCGTAGTATTTGAAGCCGTTGAGGTAGGCGTAGTACACCAGCGTCTGTGTGGCGTGGCCGGGGCCGCCCTGGGTCAACATGAAGATCACGTCGAACTGTTTCAGGGCGAAGATGGTCTTCAGGATCACCACGACCGTCAGCACCGGGCGGAGCTGCGGGATGATGATGCCGAACAGGATGCGCCAGGCCGGTGAACCGTCCATCTGCGCCGCCTCTACCGTCTCCTGCGGCAGGGAGGCCAGGCCGCCGATCAGGATCAGGGTCATGAACGGAGTCCACGCCCAGACGTCGGCCATCACCATGGCGGCAAAGGCCAGCGACGGCGTGGATAGCCAGTTGATGCCGGCGAGCGGCGGGATCAGCGTGCCGAACAGGGCGGCGAACAGGCCGAACTCCGGGTTGAACAAGAAGCGCCAGGAGATGCCGACCAGCGCCGGGCTCATCGCGAACGGCAGGATCAGCAGCGTCTGCACCGCCCGGCGCAAGAAACCACCGCGCACGAGCAGCAGCGCCAGGCCAAGCGCCAGCACCGTGGTGAAGGTGACGGACAGCAGCACGAATAGCGCGCTATTGCCGACCGAGAGCCAGAACTCGCTATTGCCGAAAGCCTGGGCGTAGTTCGCGATCCCCACGAACGGTCCCGGCATCGGGGAACGCGCCAGCCGCCAGAAGCGGAATGACAGGATCAGTGAATAGACCAGCGGCCACAACGCCGTGCCGGCCACGACCAGCATCGCCGGCAAGACGAGCAGGTATTTGACGTGGCGGTCCCGCAGCTCCGGCAGGCGCAGGCGGCGGCGCGGCGGGGCGGCAATCGTTAATGCGACCGATGCAGGATCTGCCAGCGTGTCCATCAGTCGTAGCCGGCTTGCTTCACCCCGTCGGTGGCGTCGGCACCGGCCTTGTTCATCAGTGCCCGCACGTT
>CAXTVQ010000136.1:0-6550 GCA_964247705.1 uncultured Acetobacteraceae bacterium
TGGCAGCCGCGTTCTCCAACGTGCTGCCGTTCTTCAAGGAGGCCGTGATCCCAGTGGCGCGGAAACTGTGGTTGCCGATCTTTGTGATAATGGCTGCGGCCTTCACTGGTTCGGACATGACGACCCGGTGAAACAATTAGAAGCTCGGTTTTTCTTATCTGTTAACACACAAGCATGTTGAAATGACTGTAAACTGACAGATTGTTAGACTAGCTCGCCTCCTGCTCAAAGGCGGTGTGGATGGTGGCGGCCTCATCCTCGAACACGCAGAACGTCGCTACATTCTTTGCCCAACGGCGACCTGCCGCGCTAGCAGGTCGTCATGTCGGACAGCTTGCCACCCTTGGATCAGGCCCGCCAACCTGACAGCGCCCCTAACCGGCATAAGCGTTGACGCGGCCCCCCGGGGCTGCTGACATCGCGGGCAACAATAGCGGCGCAAAGGCCGCGAGCCCCCGGGGGAATAACGGCTTGAACATCAATCGCCGGAATATCATGATCAGCGCGGCCGCCGCTGGCTTGGCGCGCCCCGCGCTCGCCCAATCGACCGAGCCGATCAAGATCGGCTGGCTCGCCTCGCTCACTGGCGCGCTGAGTGCGCCGGCCATCGGTTTCGACCGCGGTGTCCAGTTTGCCACAAGCGAGATCAACGCCGTCGGCGGCGTGAATGGCCGCAAGATAGAGATCGTCACGCGCGACACGCAGGGAGATCCAACCAAGGCGGTCAACGGCGTGCAGGACCTAATCGGCCGGGCGAAGGTCAACGCCGTCTGGGGGCCAACCAATTCCGGCGAATCGCTCGCCGTCACCCCGATCATGGCGCGGGCCAAGATGCCCAATGTCCACCCCTGCGTAATCGACAGCCTGATGGACCCGGCGAAGTATCCCAATGCCTTCCGGGTCGCACCGTCGAACACGCAATGGGATGACGCGGTGCGCAATTATGCGCTCAAGACGATGAAGCTGCAGAAGGTGGCGGTGTTCGGCGACACCACCGGGTATGGCACGACGGCCGCCCAGGCTTCGGCGGCCGGTTTCAAGAAGGATGGCGCGGACGTCACCTACACCTCGCAGATCGACGCCAATCAGCCGGACGTAATGCCCGATATGCTGCGTGCCAAGCAGTCCGGGGCGCAGGCGATCGTGGTGTGGACGGTGGCCGTCGGGCTGCTGTCCCGGCTGATGAACGCGCGGGCGAACATGGGCTGGGACGTGCCGATCCTCGGGCATCCGTCGTTGGGCTCGGGCGACATCCGCGGCTTGCTGGATAAGCCGTCAAACTGGGACCACGTATATATGGTGGGCTACCGCTCCTGCTCCTTCGACGCTGACGGGAAGCTGCCAGACCGGTCCGCCAAGTTCGTCGCGAGCCTCCAGGGCAAGGTCGATTTGAGGGATACGCTGCTTTGGTGGGTGGCGTGCGGGTATGACGCGATCAACCTGGTCGCGACGGCGGTAAAAGCGACGGGGCAGGACACGTCCGCCGCAATCATCGGCGACTGGAACAAGACCAAGAACTATCCCGGTGTGTTCGGCGACTACACCTTCACGCCGGAGGACCATAACGGCTACCCGCAGGATGACGTGGTGATGAGCCAGGCCAACTCGCAGAAGGACGGCGCGTTCAAACTGGCGCCGGGCTGAGTCGATGCTCGAATCCATCCTCGTCACGGGGGTGGCGCTTGGTTCGGTGTATGCACTGATCGGCATCACGTACAACGTCATGTTCTCCGCCTCCCGCGTGATGAGCTTCACCGCCGGGATAATGGGCATGCTGGGCGGGGTGCTGGGCTCGGCGATCATCGGCGGGCTGGGCGTGCCGTGGCCTTTGGGTCTGTTGGCAACCCTGGCCGGGTGCGCACTGCTGGGCGTGGTGACCGAGGTGATCGCGGTCAAACCGGTGTTGGCGGCGCTCGACAAGCATCTTTACGTCCTCTCCACGCTGGCGGTGGCGCTGATGGTGCAACAGGCAACCGCGATCTGGTGGGGCACCGAGCCGCGCCCCTTCCCGCGCATCGCCGGGTTCAGCCTGGGCGGGATAGAGGAGCGGTTCTGGCTGCCTCCTCTCGCTTGTATCGTTGCCGTGCTGGCGCTCGAGTGGATGTATCGCCGCACCCTGCTGGGCCGCGCATTCCTGGCCATTGCCGAGGACGGGTTCGCGGCGCGGGCGCTGGGCTTGCCGGAGCGGCGGTTGCGCCTGCTGTCCTACGCGCTGGCCGGAGTGATCGCCGGGCTGGCCGGGTTCGCCGGCGGCGGCTTGCTGCTGGCCTTCTTCGGCAACGGCTCGATGCTAAACTTCTATGGCTTCGTGCCGGTGGCCCTGGGTGGGCTTGGCAACAATCGCGGCGCCCTCTTGGGCGGTTTGCTGCTGGGATTGTTTCAGCAAGCAGCCAATTTCTCCGTGGGCGGCGTGTTCGCCTCGGTGGCCGTGTTCGCGGCGTTCATCGCCGTGCTGCTGCTGGCGCCGCAGGGATTGTTCGGCAGCCCGGCTACGCGCCGTGTCTGACGTCGCTCGCGCGCCGATGCGCGTCGCGATGCCGCGGATCGCCGTCGCGGTACCGTATCTCTTGGTGCTGGCGGCGGTGGTGCTGATCCCGTTCGTGGCCGGCGATTACTGGACCAGCATTGCCACCCGGGCCGCGGTGTACTGGGTCCTGGTCGCCGGCCTGAACCTCGTGGTGGGGTTCGCCGGGCAGCTCGCCATTGGCTGGGTCGCACTGCTGACCGTCGGCGCCTACGCGGCGGCCGCCTGCGCAGAGAAGCTGGGCGTGCCGGCTTTCGCCACGCTGATTGCGGCGGGGGCAATCGGCGCGGCGGGTGGCGTCGTCGTCGGCCTGCCGGCGCTTCGGCTGCGCACCTTTTACTTCGCTATGAGCACGCTGGGCTTCGCCACCATCGTGACGCAAGTGGCGCTGGCTTGGACTGATGTAACGGGCGGGGGCGTGGGCCTACCCGGACCCAGCTTCCCCGCACCCTTCGACAACACGAATGGCTTCTACGCGCTCTGCATGGCGATCGCCGCCATCGTCACCCTGCTCTCGGCCAATGCCGGGTTCAGCCGCTTCGGCCGGTCTCTGGTGGCATTGCGCGATGCCGAGGTGGCGGCCGAGGCTTGCGGCGTGTCCAAGCGCGGGCTGCTGCTGACCATCTTCCTATTCAGCGGTGCCACGGCCGGGGTGGCGGGAGCGCTGTTCGCATCGCTGCAATCCTACATCACGCCGGACGCCTTCACCTTCGACCTCTCGGTGCTGTTCTTCACCGCCATCCTGATCGGCGGGCGCGGTGCGATACTGGGGCCGATGCTGGCGACCGCGCTGCTGACCGTGCTGCCGGAGTTCGCGGCGCCGCTGGTGGCCTGGTCCACCTTCCTCTACGCGGCCCTGCTGCTGATCATCGTGCTGTTGGCGCCGGGCGGCATCGCGCAATTGCTGGATCGCGCCGGGCGCCGCCCGTTGCACATCGACCGCGCCGTGGTTCCGCGCACGGCACTGCTCTCGCAGTTGCTACAGGGTCACCGGCGCGCTTCCGAGCTGACGCTGAGTGGGGTGGAGCTGTCCTTCGGCGCCGTGCGCGCCATCGACGGGCTGGATCTGACGCTGCGCGCAGGGGAGGTGCACGGCCTGATTGGCCCCAACGGCAGCGGCAAGACCACCACGCTCAACGCCATCAGCGGCTTCGTCCGGCCGCAGGCGGGAGTGGTGCGGGTGGGCGAGGACACGCTCGGCCTCGGCGCAACCGCCGCGCGCGCGGCGGCCGGCATCGCGCGCACCTTCCAGACCCCGCGCATGGCGGGCGAGGCGAGCGTGCTGGACAACGTGATGCTTGGCAGCACGCCGCAGGGACGCGCCAGCTTTGTCGAAGCGATGCTCCGGCTGCCGCGATCGCTCCGAGAAGAGCGGGCGATGCGGGCGCGGGCCGAGTTGGCGCTGCGCACCGTCGGGCTGGAGCGCCTGGCCGCCATCCGTGCCGACCGCCTGCAGCACAGCGAGCTACGCTTCGTGGAGATCGCCCGCGCGCTCGCCGCCAACCCGGCCTTCATCCTGTTGGACGAACCCGCCGCTGGCCTCTCACCGGACGAGATCACCCGCCTCGGCGAGCTGGTGCGTGGCATCGCCGACACGGGCGCCGGAGTACTTTTGGTGGAGCACCATGCCGATCTGATCTTCGCCGTCTGCGACCGGGTCACCGTGCTCAATCTCGGCCGCATCCTGGCCGCGGGCACGCCGACGGAGATCCGGTCCCATCGCGAGGTGGTGGAGGCCTATCTTGGCGCCTGAGCCCCTTCTGGCGGTGGAGAAGCTGCACGCCGGGTATGGTAAGGTGGCGGTGCTGCGCGGCGTGGATGTGACGGTTGCCGCCGGTGAGATCGTGGCCCTGCTGGGACCGAACGGGGCGGGGAAGACGACGCTGCTGCGCGCGATCTCGGGGTTGCTGCCGGCGGCCGGCACGCGGCGTTTCGACGGCCGGCCGCTCGGTGGCGATCCACGGGCGGCGATGCGCGCCGGGCTGGTGCATGTCATCGAAGGCCACCGTGTCTTCACCGGGTTGTCCGTCACCGACAACCTCCTCCTCGCCGGCTATGACGTGCCGAAGGCCGACCGGATGCGTCGGATGGACGAGGCGTTGGCTTTCTTCCCGGAGATCGCCGCGAAACGGACGGAGCGGGGCGGCGCGCTGTCCGGCGGGCAGCAGCAGATGCTGGCGGTGGCGCAAGGCCTGGTGCAGCAGCCGCGCCTGATGATGCTGGACGAACCCTCCGCCGGCCTGTCGCCGGTGCTGGTGGACCGGGTGTTGGCGGTGCTGGGCCAGCTCCGGACCCGCGGGGTCGCCGTGCTGCTGGTCGAGCAGGCGGTCGACAAGGCCGTGGCGCTGGCGGACCGGGTCTATGCGCTGGCGCGGGGGCAAATGGTGTTCGAGGACGCAGGAACCTCGCCCGATCTGCATGCCCGCCTGGCCCATGCGTATATGGGAGTGGCGGCATGACGCAGATCACCCGGGTCACCACCCACCACGCCGCGATCCCGTATTCCTATGATGGGCCCCGCCATGAGCTGGGCGGCAAAGCGTGGACCACGCTGGACATGCTGCTGGTCCGGATCGAAACCGATGACGGCACGGTCGGTTGGGGCGAAGCGTTCGGCCATGGCTGCATCCCCGCCACGAAGGCGGCGCTCGAGACGCTGGTCGGACCCTGGCTGCTGGGCAAGGATGCCGCCTATATTGAAGGCATCGCAGACGGATTGGCCAAGGCGATGCACCTGTTCGGGCGCAACGGCCCGCTCTCCTACGCGATGGCCGGGGTGGATATCGCGCTCTGGGACATGGCGGGTAAGCGCGCCGGCCAGCCGCTGCACGCACTGCTCGGCGGTGCCCGGCGGCGCGAGCTGCCGGTCTACGCCAGCCTGCTCCGCTATGCCGACCCAGCCACCACCGCCCGCAGCGCCGCGGCGGCGGCCGCCGAGGGCTATATGGCGATCAAGCTGCACCAGGTCGACCCGCCGAGCGTCTTGGCCGCGCGCGAGGCAGTCGGGCCGGACCTCCTGCTTATGGATGACGTCAACTGCCCTTGGACCGAGGCCGAAGCGCTCGAGAACGCGCATGCCATGGCGCCGGCCAAGCTGCACTGGCTGGAGGAGCCGGTTTGGCCGCCGGAGGATGTGCAGACGCTGGCCCGCGTCCGCCATGCTGCTGCCGTGCCGATCGCGGCCGGGGAGAATATCGCGACCGTGCAGGGCTTCGCCGACCTGTTCGCCGCGGGCGCCGTGGATGTCGCGCAGCCGAGCGTGGCCAAGATCGGAATCACCGAGTGCTGCCGGGTCGTCAGCCTCGCGGAGATGCACGGGGTCCGCGTCGTGCCGCACTGCGCCTATTTCGGTCCCGGCTATCTCGCCTCCCTGCACTTGGCGGCCACGATGTCCGAAGCCCCGCTGGAACGGCTATGGGTGAAGCTTGAGGCGAGCTCCTTCGGCACCTGGCTCGATGCGACTGGCGGTATCGCCCACGTTCCCGATGGTCCTGGCCTTGGCTGCGACCCAGACGATGCCGTGCTCGAGCGGTATCGCCGCGCGCCGGTCGGCGAAGTGCGCGCCTAGTCTAACTACCGGGAATCAGGCAAGGAAGCGGTGAACGTCCCGGTCCGTTCGCAATCGGACCACCGGGACGTCCGGGCCATGTGCGATCCGCGCCACCTCGACCCGCGGCCAGGCCTTTCGGGCGAAGCGCCAGATGAATGTCGCCAGGCTCCAATCCTAGGGCTCCGGGCATCTCTCCGGCAGATCGGCGTCATGGCCGCGCGTCACGACCCTGCGCAGCACGCGAGCCAGACGCCGCCAGTGCGGCGGTTGAAGAATGATGACGAGTTCGGCGTGAGGCAGGCGGAGATCAAAGGTTGACGATAGTTCCCGCGATGATCCAACGTCCCCCTGGCCGGCGCCGCTTCGGTGCGCGCGTGAAACCCTGCCGCGTCCGGCTCCTGCCATCCCGGACGCCAACACAGCGTGTTCAGGTGCAGCACGGGCAGCTCGAGGCGCTGGCAAATGTAATGGGCTAG
>CAXTVQ010000137.1:0-3677 GCA_964247705.1 uncultured Acetobacteraceae bacterium
TTGCGCGACAGCATGATGATGCCGTCCATGTGGGCGGAGATGGCGGTGACCGCCGGGTCGGTGAAGTCGTCGGCCGGGACGTAGACGGCCTGCACGGCGGTCACCGACGCGCCGGCGACGGAGGCGATGCGTTCCTGCAGCCCGGCGACTTCGGTGGCCAAGGTCGGTTGGTAGCCGACGCGCGACGGCAGGCGGCCGAGCAGGCTCGACAACTCGGCGCCGGCCTGGACGAAGCGGAACACGTTGTCCATCAGCAGCAGGACGTTCTGATGCTTCTGGTCACGGAAATACTCGGCGATGGTGAGTGCGGTCAGCGGCACCCGCCAGCGCGCGCCGGGTGGTTCGTTCATTTGGCCGTAGACGAGCACGGTGCGCTTCAGCACGCCCGAATCCTGCATGTCCGTCAGCAGTTCGTGGCCTTCGCGGGAGCGTTCGCCGACGCCGGCGAACACGGCGATGCCGGTGTATTTCTCGACCGTCGCGTGGATCAGTTCCATCACCAGTACGGTCTTGCCCACGCCGGCGCCGCCGAACATCGCGGCCTTGCCACCCTGGGCGAGAGGGGCAAGGAGGTCGATCACCTTGATTCCAGTTTCGAACACGGCAGTGGCCGAGGTCTCCTCGGTCAGTTTCGGCGGGGCACCGTGGATGCCGCGGGTAAGCGTATCCGGCGGCAAGGGTGATCCGCGGTCCCCCAAGGTGCCGAGCACGTCGAGCAGGCGGCCCAGCACGGGCTCGCCGACCGGGACTTCGATCGCGGCACCGGTCGCGCGGACGCCGGTGCCACGCGACAGGCCGGCGGTGGCTTGCATCGCGATGCCTCGGACCGTGCCCGTGTCCACGTGGCTGTGCACCTCCAGCACGAGTTTCTCCGGACGGTCCCAATCGACCAACAGCGCCGTGTCGATCGCGGGTAACGGCCCGCCGGAGAAGTCGACGTCAACCACGGCGCCCCGAACCGACGCGACGACACCGGTAGCGGGGCGCGTGTCCAAGATCAGGCCGTGACCGGCAAACGCTCGGCGCCGTGCGGCGCCGTAAGCGGGTGCATGTCCAACTGATGCGGGTGCAGGGTCACAAGGAGCTCGCGTGCGCGCTCGACGTCGGCTTGGGGGCCATGCACCATGACGACGAACTCGTCCGCCTTGATTGCCGTCTCGTAGCTCATCACGCTGTCCTTGGGGATGCCGATGCTGGCCAGCGCGGCCCCGATGGCACTCAGCCCACCGACGGCCACGGCGCCTTCGACGGCTGAGATCGCGACAGCGGCGAGGTAGCCCAGCACGACCACGTGGCCGACGATGGGGATGGTGAGAAACAAGCCGCCGAAGAACAGGCCCCACATGCCGCCCCAGAACGCACCGCGGGAGCCCCAGAAGCGGACCCGGTCACCCAGGTTGTAGAAGCCGGAGACTTTCTCCTCTGTATGGTAGCCCTTGCCAATCAGGCTGAGCTGCTTCATCGCGAAGCCATCCGATGCTAACGCCTTGATGGCTGCGTCCGCTTCCGGGTGGTTGGCGAACACGGCGACGACTGTGTCTTCTTTGGCCATTGGCGAAATCCTTCGATGCTGAGAGCAGAGCGGGGAAAAGGCGAAACCTAACCCACGCCTCCACTGGTTGCAGGATTGCACCATAGAGTTGGCACCGGTCCGGAGAGAGGGTCGGAAACTACCCAGGCCAGCCAAAGCGCCTTCGGACCGGCCTGATAGGTAGTTTCCGACGCTGACGGTCCACAACGGCAGTCGGTACCGTCGTCTGACGCACGCGCCGCCCCAGACACGGGGCACCAGGCACGGGGCAGAAATCCGACAGAAAGGATGCGACATGCTAATATCCGGATCATCGCTCAAGGGCCTCGCGGTCGAGGCAAAGGACGGCAAGATCGGTGTCGTCAGCGACGTCTTGTTTGACGACCGCACTTGGAAGAGCCGCTGGATGGTCGTCGACACCAGCCATTGGCTGACCGGCCGCAAGGTCCTGGTGCATCCCTCGGCGATGGCGCAACCGGACTTCGCCAGGATGGAGATCGCGGTGCATCTGACCAGGCAGCAGGTCAAGGACAGCCCCGACGTCCAGCGGGACGAGCCGGTGTCCCGCCAGATGCAGGAGAGCCTGTACGGCTATTACGGGACCGACCCGCTGTGGGGCGGCGGCAACTACTTCGGTGGTGCGATGGGTGGCATGGGCTGGCCGCTCGGGGCTACGCGCTCCCATGCCGGTGGCGACCTGCTGTATGCCGACCAGGCGCCGCTCGAGGACGAGGGGGACCCGCATCTCCGGAGCCTGGCCGCGGTGACCGGGTATCACCTCGAAGCGGCCGACGGGCCGATCGGCCACATCGAGAACTTCATGATGGACACACAGACCTGGGGCATCCGCTACATGGCTGTCGACACGCGGAACTGGTGGCCGGGGCAGCACGTGCTGGTGTCGCCCTACGCCGTGAAAAGCATCAACTGGCTCGACCGGGAGGTGGTGGTCGACATCACGCAAGCCCAGGTCAAGGCGAGCCCGCCCTGGAGCCCCGCCGATCTTGTCGAGCGCGCTTACGAGGAGCGATTGCACGGTTACTACAATTGGCCGGGTTACGGCTGGTAGTGCACCATCACCATAGGTCGCACCTATAGCGGAATATGCCCAGGTCCGGCGCGCCACCGCGGGGCGGCGCGCCGGACGGTCACCGCCGGAGGCGCCGCCGGGCTGTCACCGCCCTCACACTCGACAACGAGCCGGGCCTCGGTCCGAAGCCGGTAGGTCTCGCCGTCGACGCGGATCGCCATTGCGTCGCCGCGGGTCAATGTCGCAATAAGTGTCTGCCCGGCGTCCTCGATGCTGATCCGTACGTGCCGGCCTTGCCACTGCACGGTGAACGCGAGGCTATGCCAGCCTTCGGGCAGTTTCGGATCGAAGCTCAATCCGGCCGCGTCCATGTCCAGTCCGGCAAAGCCCAGCACGGCAATCATCCAGAGACCGCCAAGAGCCGCGATGTGGACGCCGCCGTCGATCGCGGCATGGGTGTCCGCCAGGTCGGTCGCCGATGTCTGCCGGAAGAAGCGCATAGCGAGGTCGGTATTGCCCAGCCGGGCAGCAGCGACGCCGTGCATGGCCGCGCTGAGCGAGCTGCCGTGGCTGCAACGGGGCTCATAATAGGCGAAGTTCGCGGCTGCAGCGCCGTCCGCGAACTCCTCCGGCAGCAACGCCAGCAATGCCACGACATCGGCCTGCTTGATGACTTGCGCCGTCTGGGTCCGCTCGCGCCCGAGCACCACGTCCATCGGCACGGAGCGCCCGGCGTAGTCCGCCAGATCGATCGTCTCCAGCTTGAAGAAGCCGGCAAACTGCTCGAACAGTCCCGTCTGCGGATCGAGCCCCGTGACCAGGGTCTCGGCCACATCCGTCCATTGCCCCAATTCCACGCCTCCCAAGCCGAGCTCGCTCGACAGGCTGGCCCAACGCTGCGGCCATCTTTCCCGCAGCAAGGCTGCGACGGCGAGCCCACGACGGATGTTCCAGCGCGCCATGACGTTGGTGAACGCGTTGTCGTCGATCGTCTCGTGATACTCGTCCGGACCGATCACGCCCTTGATGTGGTGCCGTCCGTCGGCCCCGGGCTGTGCGCGGCTCGCCCAGAAGCGAGCGGTCTCCAGCAGGATCTCCGCACCGGCGTCGCAGAGG
>CAXTVQ010000137.1:3777-6535 GCA_964247705.1 uncultured Acetobacteraceae bacterium
TGCAGCTCCTGCGCCCCGCACAGGATCGCCACGATCCGGCGGTCGGGACCGATCGCGTGCTCCGGGCAGGTTTCCACGCCCGTGTCGGCAGACTCCCACGCATACATCGCGCCGCGCCATCCCGCATGGGCGGCCTTCGCGCGCGCACCCGGCAGCGTGTTGAACCGGTACATCAGCAACGCGCGCGCCGCTTCGGGCCAGGTGAGGGTGTAGAACGGCAGCGCGAAGATCTCCGTGTCCCAGAACACATGCCCGTGGTAGTCGGGCCCGGTGAGCGCGCGGGCGGCGATGGAGACGTGTTCGTCGTGCGGGTTGGCGGCGCCGTTCAGATGATACAAGGCGAACCGCAGCGCATGCTGGGCAGCCGGGTCGCCGCCGATCACAACGTCGCTCTCGCGCCAGCGCTCCGCCCAGTCGAGTTCGTGACTGCCGAGATTGGCAGCCCAGCCGAGTGCCCGGCCCGCCGCCAGATGGTCCTGTGCCTGCCTGGCGGTATCCCCGGTCAACTCATCGCCACGCGCCACGGCGACCATGCGCTCGAACTGCACCACTTGTCCCGGCTGCGTCGTCCATGTCCAGCTCCAGGTCAGCGGTCCGATTGGCTTCGCGGTGACGAGTTGGCCATCGACGCGAAGGGTTGCCGTTGCAGCCATGGCGAGGCGCTTGCCCGTGGTGTTGGTGTGCCAGACGCACAGATCCTGTTCCAGCCGTTCGGCGACCAGGCCGAATTCCAGGCCCTCGGATGACGCCACGAGCGTCGCCTCCAGGCTGCCGGTGACCACGTCGGCCTGGATGATTTGCATGCCCAGGGAACGGCAGCGCATCGACACCATGCGCAGGACGCGGACGCGGACCGCCAGACCCGGCGCGCCATCGACGTGGCTCTCCGTGACAAGCACGCCGCGCTTGAAGTCCAGGGTGCGGCAGTGAAACGAGGCGTCCTCGATAGCGGCGTCGTGACCCTGCGATCGCAACGAGATTTCGATCTTGAGCCAGTCGGGTGCGGGGACGAGTGCAGAAAGGGGTCGGTCGGCGCCGACGACGTCGAACAGGCCGGCGACGTAGGTGCGTGGTGCGACGCCCATGCCCGGCAGGCGGTCCACCGTGCGGCCGCCACGGACCCCGAGGAAGCCGTTGCTGATGGCGAACCGTGACTCGCGGCTGCTGTCGCGCAACGGGTCGAAGCCTTTCTGCTCCAGCACCCACGCCGGGTCGGCAGTTGGCTCCAGCGCCTGCTGGGCCGTGCACGGCGTGGTCATGCCGGCGCGCCGAGGCGTCCGTGGGCGAGCGCCTCGATCGAGACGTCATCCAGGCTGCTCACCACGAGGTCGGCCTTGGCCGCGTGCAGGCCGGCCGCATCGTGCAGCCTGGCCACGCCGAGAGCGGCCATCCCGCCGGCGCGCGCGGCCTGGATGCCGGCCGGGGCGTCTTCCGCCACGAAGCAGTGTCCAGGCGTCATGTGCAGTTCCTTCGCAGCAATCTCGAAAATCTCGGAGTCGGGCTTGCCGTGCCGCAGGTCGCGCCCGCAAACATTGGCGCTGAACAGAGGGAGCAGCGCGCGGCCATCGGGGAGGCGGATCTGGCGCAGCATCGCGGTCGCGTTCTTGGAGGAGGACGCAACCGCCATCGGCCAGCCAAGGGCCGATACGGCGGCAACGAAGCGAAGCGCGTCGGGGAAGGCGGTGACGTGACCCCCGGCGATCAAGGCTTCGAGCCGGGTTTGCTTGCGGGCGGCGTAGCCGTCCACCTGGGCGGCTGCATTTGGCACACCGAGCGCGTCCAAGGCGGCCAGTGCGCCGGCCATGCGCGGTTTGCCGGCGACGGTGGCTTGGTAGAACGCCGTGGTGAACCGCGCCGGGTCGGCGAGGCCGGACAGGGCGTCCCGCCAGGCCTGTTCGTGCGGTGATGCGAGCAACACGCCATCGACGTCGAAGATGGCGGCGGTGAGGCGCGCATCGGTCCAGCCGCCATCCATCTAGGTGGATTGCCACATCCAGTTGCGTATCTCGGGCAAGTCCTCGCCGTGCTTGTCGATGTAGTGCTTATGCTGGACCAGCTTGTCCTGCATCAGTTGCTTCAGGTAGGCGCCCTTGGTGCCCAGGCCCGGCACCCGCGCGATCACGTCCATCACGAGGTGAAAACGGTCCAGATCGTTCTGCACCCGCATGTCGAAAGCGGTGGTGATGGTGCCTTCCTCCTTGTAGCCGCGCACGTGAAGGTGGCGGTTGGTGCGGCGGTACGTCAGCCGGTGCACCAGCCAGGGGTAGCCGTGGAAGCCGAAGATGATCGGCTTGTCGGTGGTGAACAGCGCGTCGTAATCGATCTCGCTCAGGCCGTGCGGATGCTCCAGCTCCGGCTGCAGCCGCATCAGGTCCACCACGTTGATCACGCGCATCCGCAACGCCGGCAGGTGTTCGCGCAGGATGGAGACGGCGGCCAGCACCTCGAGCGTCGGCGTGTCGCCGCAGCACGCCATCACCACGTCGGGCTCGGCGTCCTGGTCGTTGCTGGCCCACTGCCAGATACCCAGGCCCTGGGTGCAGTGGATCACCGCCGCTTCCATCGTGAGCCATTGCGGCAAAGCGTGCTTGCCGGCGACGACGACGTTCACGTAGTGGCGGCTGCGCAGGCAATGGTCGAACACCGACAACAGGCAGTTCGCATCCGGCGGCAGGTACACGCGCACCACGTCCGCCTTCTTGTTGATGACGTGGTCGAGGAAGCCCGGATCCTGATGGGTGAAGCCGTTGTGGTCCTG
>CAXTVQ010000138.1:0-6478 GCA_964247705.1 uncultured Acetobacteraceae bacterium
AAACGCCTGCAGCAGGTCTTCGGCCGAGGAAAGGGAGGAGGCTTCTAAACTCATTCTGAGAACATAACATAAACGGTTGACCGTCTCAACTCCGGCTGATGAGCGCAGTCGACATCTGCTTTTGGACCCACACCGGCTGTCCTCGATCGCTCTGACACGCTAGCCTGGCGGCATGGCAGAGTCAGACAAGCCGCTGCGACAGCAAATCGACGAGGGAATGACGGCGATACGTGATCAGCTCGAGCGGCTGCGCGAGGGACCAACGATGGGCGAACCGTCCGACGACCGCACCCTCATCGCGGACCTCGAAGCGGAGTACCAGGCGCTCAAAGAGGCTCGAGGGGGCTTGGGCCCCCATGATCGCGCACCCGGTGATGCTGACGGAGAGTGAGGTCATCGGCCCTTGCTGACGTCAACGTTCCACCACCGGGTTGAGACGTTGCGTCGGCGAAAGGCGGTAGCCGACCCTCACCACTGCAACGGAATCCGGAACGGCAGCATCGCCTGCACCACCGGCAGCGTGAACCGGTCCATCGACAAGCTCTCATGCACCGCCGTCACGCGTTGCCCGAGCAGATGCGTGTCGATCACCGAGCGGTTGTAGAACGGCGCGTCTTCCAGCGTCTGCCGCACCGTGACCGCCTGCCCGGCATCGGCCCGCGTCGCACGGGGCACGCGCCACAGCGTCGGCTTCAGCGCCACGCGCGGCGGCGGCGCGAACGGCTCCACCGCACCCGCCGCCGACACGCGCAGCGCCAGCGACTGCTCGCCGCCCTCCCGCCGCGTCGCGTTGTAGAGGATCGCCGCGCCGTCCGGCATCGGCGCGCGGCACCAGTCCCAGTGCACGAAATCGGCCTCCAGCGGACGCGCCCCCCAGTTGCTGTCCAGGTACCCCGGCCCCGACCAACGCAGCGCCGGGCTGGTCAGCGACACCTCCACGCGCGAGACCGGCGCGATCGGGGACCAGCAATGGTGGCCGGCGGCGTCCAGCTCGAACACGCGATTGGTGAGCGCCGCCGGGTGCACGCGCACGGTGCCGCGGATGCGGGACGGGAAGGGGGCGGTGATCTCGTCGATGTCGATGGTCAGGCATGCGCCGTCCCAATGCACCAGGCTCGGGCCGATCCGCAGTTGGGTCGCGTCCCGGTACAGCGCCCGCCGGCCGCGTTCCGTCATCGCCCAGCCTTTCGGGCGGCCGTACAGCGCCACGTTCAGCGCGCAGTGCTGCTGCGGATCACCCGCGCCGTGGCGGCGGGACCAGGCGTAGAACGGGGAGAACACGCTGCCGATGAAGGCGATGATGGTCAGCCCGTGCGTGCCATCCTCGCTCAGCGCATCGACATACCACCAAGCATAGCCGCCCCGCGGGACGGGCGCCGCGAACTGAGGTCCGCCATCACGCGCGACGCCGCCAGCCGGCCGGACAGCGCCGCCATCGGCACCCCCGCCCCCGGATGCGCGCTGCCCCCCGCCAGATACAACCCCGGAATCGACGTCCGCGATCCCGGCCTCGCGAAGGACGCCATCGGCCCGTGCGTCGCCTGGCCGTACAGCGCTCCCCCCGTCCCCGGGAACAGCCGGTTGAACCCCTCCGGCGCCGTCACCACCGGGGACGCCGTCGGGCGAATAACAACACCGCAGCGTTGCAGAAGGGTAAACATCCGGTCCGCGCATGCGGCGATCTCCGAAGGGGGAAAGGGGCGCGTGTCACCCGTGGCCGGGGCATTGACGAGCAGCAGCAGGCGCTCCGGCCCGTTCGTGCCGGAGCCGGCGGCGTCACGGTCCTGCGCGCAGATGTAGGTGGTGGGCTCGCCGGGCAGCGTGCCGCGGGCGATGCGGTCGAACTCGTCCTGGTAGTCGCGCGAGAAGAACACCGTGTGGCGTGCGAGGGGCCAGTCCACCGCCTCCGCCTGCGTCGCCCAGGTGACGGCGGACAGCGAGCGTTGCCCCGAAGGCGCCGGCACCGCGCGCTGCACCGGGCGGCCCAGCAACCCGGCGGCGACGGCGGCCGCGTCCGCGTTGAGGATCACGCTGCCGGCCAGCACCTCGCCGCCCGCCAGCCGCACGCCCGTGGCCCGCCCGCCCGCCGTCAACACCTCCTCCACATGCGCGCCGTAGCGGATCGCGGCGCCCCGCGCCTCCGCCAACCCGGCCAGCGCGGCGGCGAGGCGGTGCATCCCGCCCTCCACCAGCCACACGCCCACCTGTTCCACGTGCGCCACCAGCATCAGCGTCGCCGGGGCGAGGAAGGGGGAGGAGCCGCAATACGTCGCATACCGCCCGAATAATTGCCGCAGCCTCGGGTCGCGGAAATGGCGGCTGAGTGCCGACCACATCGTGTCGAACGGCCGGATCGACAGCAGCCCGCCGAACCCTTGCCCCGCCACCGACCGCACCAGCGACACGGGGGAGGGCCGGGGTGCCGTGATGAACGTCTGTTCCAGCGTGCGGTAGATCCGCTGCGACTCCTCGCGGAACGCGCGATAGCCCCGCGCCTCCACGGCGCCGGCGAACGCACCGATCGCGTCCTCGGTGCGCGCCGGGTCGGCGAACAGGTCGAGCCGTTCGGTGTCGCTCCAGGCATGGCGGGCCAATATGTCCGCTTTCTGCAACGTCACGTGCGCGTCGAGCGATGTGCCGGCATCGGCCAGCAGCGCGTCGAACACCCAGCGCATCGTGAACACGGTCGGCCCCGCGTCCAGCCGCACGCCGGCGGTCGCCACCTCCCGCATCTTGCCGCCGGGTGCGTCCGCGCGCTCGAGCACCGTCACCCGCACGCCCTGCCGCGCCAGGTCCAACGCGGCCGCCAGCCCGGCCATTCCCGCGCCGACGATGATCACGGAAGGATCCGTCATCTTTCCCGCTTGACGGCTTTGTCAATCTGCATTGACACTCTCTCCGACAACCAAGGCTGACACAAACAAGCTGAACGGGAGCGTGTCAATGGACGTGATGTCGCGCATCGAGCGGGCTCTGACAACGGCGCTGGCGCGGGGCGACCACCCCGGCTGCCCGCCCAAGCTGGTGGCCGCCATGCGGCACGCCGTCTTCCCGCGCGGCGCCCGCATCCGGCCGCGCCTGTGCCTGGCCGTCGCCGCCGCCTGTGGCGAGGACGCACCCGGCGTCAGCGACTCGGCCGGCGCCGCGATCGAGCTGCTGCACTGCGCCTCCCTCGTGCACGACGACCTGCCGTGCTTCGACGACGCGGACACGCGCCGCGGCCAGCCCTCGGTGCATTGCGCGTTCGGCGAGCCGCTGGCCGTGCTGGCGGGGGATGCGCTGATCGTGCTCGCGTTCCAGACCCTGGCCACGGGCGCCGCCGGCCACCCGCTGCGGCTCGGCCCGTTGCTGGGCACGGTCGGCGCGTCCGTCGGCGTGCCGTGCGGGATCGCCGCCGGGCAGGCCTGGGAATGCGAGGAGGCGGCCGACCTCGCGCAATACCAGCGCGAGAAGACGGGCGCCCTGTTCGCCGCCGCCACCGTCGCCGGGGCCGCCGCCGCCGGCGTGGAGTGCGAGCCGTGGCGCGCGATGGGCATGTGGCTGGGCGAGGCGTTCCAGGTCGCCGACGATATCCTGGACGCCACCGCCACCCGCGAGGCGCTGGGCAAGCCGGTCGGGCAGGACCGCGCCCACGCCCGCCCGAGTGCCGTGACGCAGCTCGGCCTGGACGGCGCGATCGACCGGCTCGGCACCCTTTCCGAGGCCGCCGTGGAAGCAGTGCCGCCCTGCCTCGGCCGGTCCGCGCTGCGCAGCCACATCCGGTCCGAAACCATGCGGCTGCTCCCGCAAGACCTGGCGCGTCACGCCGCTTGAGCGACGCCGTCGCCCTGTCGTCCGTCCCGCCCTTGCGTGAGCGCGTGCTCGCGTGGCGGGACCGGGCCGTGGCCAGCCCGGCGTTCCGGCGCTGGGCCGCGGCCTTCCCGTTCACCCGGCCGGTGGCGCGGCGCAACACGCGCGCGCTGTTCGATCTGTGCGCCGGGTTCATCTACTCGCAGATCCTGCTCGCCTGCGTGCAGCTCCATCTGTTTGACATCCTGGCCGAGCGGCCCGCCACCGCGGCCGCCCTCGCACCCCGCCTGGGGCTCACGCCCGAAGCCGCGGACCGGTTGCTGGCTGCGGCAGTGGCGCTGCGGCTGGTGGCCAGGCGCAGCGGCGGGCGTTACGGGCTGGGCCCGCTCGGCGCCGCCATGGTGGGCAATGCCGCCATCGCGCAGATGGTGCTGCACCACCCCATGCTCTACGCCGACCTGAAGGACCCGGTGGCGCTGCTGCGCTCGGAACGGGGCGGGACCGAGCTCGGCCGCTACTGGTCCTACGCCAGCACCGGCGTGCCGGCGGCCCTCGGCGACGGCCAGGTGGCGGATTACACGGCGCTGATGGCAGCCTCCCAGCCGCTGGTGGCGGGCGAGGTGCTGGACGCCTACCGGGTCGGCCGCCACGCGCACCTGATGGACGTCGGCGGCGGCGACGGCACGTTCTTGCTGGCCGCCGCAGCCCGGGCGCCCGGACTGCGGCTCACCCTGTTCGACCTCCCCGCCGTTGCCGAGCGTGCCCGTGCGAAGTTCGCCGCGGCGGGGCTGGCCGGCCGTGCCCAGGCGATCGGCGGCGATTTCTACGCTGGCACGCTGCCCCAGGGCGCCGATGCCATTTCCCTCGTGCGCGTGATCCACGACCACGACGACGCGGCGGCACTCGCCCTGTTGCGCGCCGCGCGCGCCGCGCTGCCCCCTGGCGGCGTCCTGCTGCTGGCCGAGCCGATGGCTGAAACGCGGGGGGCCCAGGCGGCGGGAGACGCGTATTTCGGGATCTACCTGCTGGCGATGGGGCAGGGCCGTCCACGCTCGATCGCCACACTAACCGCAATGCTGCTGGAGGCCGGGTTCGCCAGTGTGCGGCCTATGCCGACACACACGCCGCTGCTGGTGCGCGTTCTGCTCGCTAAAGTGTAAATGATGATTGACAGGTTTACACGTCCGGATAAGCTGACAGTCAAGCAGGGCATCGTCGTCCCGCGACGTCAGGAGGCGTCTTGGATACCATAGCCGTCGTTTTGGGCGCCCCTGAACAGCTTGCCGTCGAGCGCCTTGCCCTGACGGACCCGGGCGCCGCCGACGTGGTGGTGGACGTGGCCTGGAGCGGCATCAGCACCGGCACCGAACGCCTGCTCTGGTCCGGCCGGATGCCGAACTTTCCCGGCATGGGCTACCCGCTGGTGCCCGGCTACGAGTCGGTCGGCCGCGTGACGACCGCCGGCGCCGCGTCGGGCCGTTCGGTGGGCGAGACCGTGTTCGTCCCCGGCGCCAACTGCTTCGGCCCGGTGCGCGGCCTGTTCGGCGGCACGGCCGGGCGGCTGGTGGTGCCCGGCGCCCGCGTGACGCCGATCGGAGAGGATCTTGGCGAACGCGGGGTGTTGCTGGCGCTCGCCGCCACGGCCCAGCACGCGCTGGCGGGTGGCAAGCTGCCGGACCTGATCATCGGCCATGGCGTGCTCGGCCGCGTTCTGGCCCGCCTCGTCGTGCTGGCCGGCGGCTCGCCCACGGTTTGGGAGCTGAACCCGGCCCGCGCAGATGGCGCGCTCGGCTACATCGTCACCGACCCGGCCAGCGATCCCCGCCGCGACTACGCCGCCATCTGCGACGTCAGCGGCGATGCGGGCATCCTCGACAGCCTCATCGCCCGCCTCGCACCCGGCGGCGAAGTGGTGCTCGCCGGGTTCTACAGCGAACACCTGCATTTCGCCTTCCCGCCCGCCTTCATGCGCGAGGCCCGCATCCGCGTCGCCGCCCAGTGGCAACCGGCCGACCTTGCCACCGTGGCGGCCCTCGCCGGCTCCGGCGCGCTCTCGCTGGACGGGCTGCTGACCCACACCGAGCCGGCCGCGAACGCCCCGCTCGCCTACCGGACCGCCTTCGAAGACGCGTCCTGCCTCAAGATGCTGCTTGATTGGAAAGGCTGCTCATGAACGCCTCCGTGACCAATCCTATCCACGCAACCCCGAACGCCAGCATGGTGGACGCGCTGCGGGAGGAGGCGGCGATCGAGCCGGACGCGCCGAGCACGGCGCCGCCGAAGAAGGAAACGCAGGTCATCGCGATCTACGGCAAGGGCGGCATAGGAAAATCCTTCACCCTCGCCAACCTCAGCTACATGATGGCGCAGCAGGGCAAGCGCGTGCTGCTCATCGGCTGCGACCCCAAGAGCGACACGACTAGCCTCCTGTTCGGCGGCCGCGCCTGCCCGACCATCATCGAGACGTCCTCCCGCAAGAAGGCAGCGGGCGAGAAGGTCGCGATCGGCGACGTGTGCTTCATCCGCGACGGCGTGTTCGCGATGGAGTTGGGCGGACCCGAAGTCGGCCGCGGCTGCGGCGGGCGCGGCATCATCCACGGCTTCGAACTGCTGGAGAAGCTCGGCTTCCACGAGTGGGGCTTCGACTACGTGCTGCTCGATTTCCTCGGCGACGTGGTGTGCGGCGGCT
>CAXTVQ010000139.1:0-6421 GCA_964247705.1 uncultured Acetobacteraceae bacterium
CGTCAGGGAAGGGGCTGGCGTCATCGCAGCCCGGCCGCTTCCGCCTGCCAGACGGCCCGTGCCGCCGGCCACGTCCGCCGCAGCAGCAGCCCCCCGGCCAGGAACAGCGCGATCCCGATCGCCCACTGCCAGGGTTGCTGCGGCTGGGCGGCGAAGCCCAGCATCGTGCCGGCAGACGCCCCGTTGCGGACGGCCTGCAACCGGAACGCCAGCTCTGCAGCCAGGGCGATGCCGGCCAGGGCAAGCACCAGACCGGGCACCACCCTCGCGTAGGACGGCACCAACGCGCCGCCACGCCCGGCCCGCAGCAGCGGCGCATGGGCGAGGATGATGCCGGAGAGGCCACCCGGCGCCCATACCACGGCGGCGATGAACAGCAGGCCGTCATAGAGTTGCCAGGCGTCGGTGATGGTGCTCAACGCTACTTGCAGGAACGTCACCAGGATCGCGCCCAGCACGGGTCCCCAGAACGTGCCGATGCCGCCGATGAAGGTCATCAGCAGCACCGCGCCCGAGGCGTCCGACGAGATGTTGGAGGAGGTGACGATCTCGTCGTTCAGCGCCTGCAGCCCGCCCGCGACGCCGGCGAACAGGCCGGAGAGGATGAAGACGAGGAAGCGCACCGAGGCCGGGTCGTAGCCGATGAAGCCGACGCGCTCCGGGTTGTCGCGCACGGCGTTGGCCAGGCGGCCGAGCGGAGTGGCGGTGTAGCGCCACATCAGGAAGGCGCAGACGAAGGCCCAGGCCGCGATCAGGAAGTAGACGTGGAACTCGCTGCCGAAGTCGATGCCGAACAGGGCCGGGCCGTCGGAACGGTCGCCGTTGATCCCTTCCTCGCCGCCGAAGATACTCGGGAACATCAGCACGGCGGTCGCGAACAGCTCGGCCAGTCCGAGCGTGATCATGGCGAAGGCCGTCTCGCCCCGCTTGGTGGCGACGGATCCGGCGAGCAGGGCTGCCGCCAGGCCGCCGGCGGCGCCGACCAGGGGGAGCAGGGGCGCCGGCATCCAGGCCCCTGCCCCGGCCGCGCGCATCGCGTGCATGGCGGCGAACCCGCCGAAGCCCAGGAACACCGCGTGGCCGAAATCCAGCATCCCGCCCTGGCCGAGCAGCATGTTGAAGCTGAGCGCGAAGACGATGGCGATGCCCATGCGGCACAGCAAGGAGAGGCCGAAGCCGCTGGAGAGCACGTAGGGGGCAGCGATCGCGGCCAGGGCGACGAGCACCCATGGCAGGACGACACGGAGAGACGGTCCGACACCCTTTGAGGGCGAGGATAGGGGAGCGGTGGCGGCACCCTGTACGTCGAGTGCGGGTTGGCCCCTCCCTGCGGCCCCCTCCCTCAAGGGGAGGGGGAGCGTTGAGTGTTCGCTCATGCGGATCTCGATCCGGCGAGGCCTTTGGGGCGGAAGGCGAGCATCAGCACGAGGAGCAGGTAAGGCACCGTCGGCGCTGCCCGGGCGATGGTCAGGTTCCACAAATCGGTCAGCCGGCCGGCCGGGTCCACGCTCAGGCCGAGCGCCGTGATCACCTTCCACAGCGGCAGGTCGAGGCTGATCGACACCGTCTGGATCAGGCCGATGAACACGGACGCCACGAACGCGCCCCAGATCGAGCCGAGCCCGCCCATGACGACCACCGCGAACACGATGGCGCCGAGGGAGGCCGCCATGCCCGGCTGCGTGGTGAAGGCGTTGCCCGCGATCACCCCGGCCAGTCCCGCCAGCGCGCAACCGGCGCCGAACACCATGGTGAACACGCGTGGCACGTCGTGGCCGAGCATCGAGACCATGTCCGGATGGGTGAGCGCGGCCCGCACCACCAGCCCGAGCCGCGTGCGCGCCAAGGCCGCGAACAGCGCCACGAACATGGCCAGCGACACCGCCATCATGAACACGCGGTACGCCGGATAGGCGGTGCCGCCGATATGGAACAGCGGGAAGTCCAGCGCCGCCGGGACCGTGTAAGGCACCGGGTTGCGCCCCCAGATCAGCGGCACGATTTCGCCGATCACGAAGGCCAGGCCGAAGGTGAACAGAAGCTCCGCCATGTGCCCGTGGCGGTGCACCGCGCGCAGCCCGTAGCGTTCCACCACCGCCCCCAGCACGCCCACCAGCAACGGCGCCACGACGAGCCCCGGCCAGAACCCGACATACACGCTGATGGTGTAGGCGAAATACGCGCCGAGCATGTAGAAGCTGGCGTGCGACAGGTTCAGCACGCCCATCATGCCGAAGATCAGGGTCAGCCCGCTGGACAGCATGAAGAGCAGCAGGCCGTAGACCAGCCCGTTCAGCAGGACGAGGGTGAGCTGCTCGCCCAAGCTACGGCTTGTCTTTGAACGCGCAGGTGGTGGCCATGCGCGTGCTGTCCGCATCGATGGTGCCGACGGTCTTGAAGCCCAGGCCGACCTCCTTGAACACGTGCGGCAGGCCGGGCTCCAGCTCCGAGATGAACAGCGGCTGGATGAGCTGGTGGTCGTCCGCGCGCATCTCGGAGATGCCCAGCGGGGTGGTGCGCTTCATGCCGCTCATGACCGCCGCGACCTTCACCGGGTCCGACGAGTCGGCCTGCTTCATGGCGGCGGCCAGGGTGTCGATCTCGTTCACGACGTGCCAGTAGTAGAAGGTACGGCCGTAGCGCTTCTCGAAGGCGTCCGAGATGTCGTCGATGCCGGGCACGTTGCCGGCCCAGGTGCTGATCTGCGCATCGCCCTTCGCACCCGGCCCGGCGGCGTCCACCAGCACCTCGTCGCCGATGTAGTAGGTGTAGAAGCGGCCCTTGTAGCCGCTGTCGGCCGCCGCCTTCACCAGCAGCTCCATGTCCGCGCCCCAGTTTCCCGTCACCACGGCGTCGGCCCCGGCGGCCTGGAACTTGGCGATGTAGGGGGTGAAGTCCTTCACCTTGCCGAGCGGGACCCGCTCCGCGCCCACCACGGCGAGGTCCGGGCGGCGGTCCTTCAGCATGGCCTGGGCCGCCTTCTCCACCGATACGCCGAACGAGTAGTCCGGGTTGAAGACGTAGACCTTGTGCGTGTCCTTCTGGCTGACGAGGTAGTCGGCCAGGGCGCGCATCTTCATGTCGCTGTCCGCGTCGAAGCGGAAATGCCACCAGGAGCATTTGTCGTTGGTCAGCCCCGGGTCCACTGCGGCGTAGTTCAGGAAGATCACGTCCTTGGACGGATCGCGCCGGTTGTTCTTCTGGATCGCGTCCACCAGCGCGAAGGCTACGGCCGAGCCGTTGCCTTGCGTGATGTAGTGGATGCCGTCGTCCACCGCCTTGCGCAGCAGGGTCAGCGACTTCTCCGGGCTGACCTCGTTGTCCATCGGGACGAGTTCGAATTTGCGGCCCGGTCCGGCTGCCTGGGTGGCGTTGACCCGGTCGATGGCGAAGCGGAAATGCTGCTCGCCCAACTGCCCGGTCTCGGCCAGCGGGCCGCTGAGCGGATCGATGTAGGCGATCCGCACCGTCTCGTCCGCACGCGCCGCCACGAGGGACGAAAGCCCGGTGGACGCCAGCAACGCGAGCATAGCCGCACCAACGCGTAACCGCATGGACAGAACTCCCCTCGTGGACGCTTATGCTCGAGTCCTTGACCGGCCCGGCTGCTATCCTGTTCCCTGATCCTGAGGCCGGACGCCCGGCAACGTCAATGCCGTTCGCGTGCCAATCAACCCAGGAAACGCGCCATGTCCCTCCCCGCCGTCTTCAACCGCCTGCGCCTGCCGGTGATCGCCTCGCCATTGTTTATCATTTCCAACCCGGAGCTGGTGATCGCGCAGTGCCGGGCGGGTGTGGTGGGCGCCTTCCCCGCGCTCAATGCCCGGCCGGCGCCGGTGCTGGAGGAGTGGCTGAAGCGGCTGACCGGTGAACTCGGCGAGGCGGACGCGCCCTTCGCGGTGAACCAGATCGTGCACCGCTCCAACGACCGGCTGATGCACGACGTGGAGATGTGCGTTAAGTACAAGGTACCGATCGTGATCACCTCGCTCGGCGCCCGGGTGGAGGTGAACGAGGCCGTGCACTCCTATGGCGGGATCGTGCTGCACGACGTGATCAACGACACGTTCGCGCGCAAGGCGATCGAGAAGGGCGCCGACGGCCTGATCGCGGTGGCGGCCGGTGCGGGCGGGCACGCGGGCACCATCTCGCCGTTCGCGCTGATCCAGGAGATCCGCACCTGGTTCGACGGGCCGCTCGCGCTGTCCGGCGCCATCGCCACCGGCGGCGCGGTGTTGGCGGCGCAGGCGATGGGGGCGGATTTCGGCTATATCGGCTCGGCGTTCATCGCGACGGAGGAGGCCAATGCGACGCCGGGTTACAAGGCGATGCTGGTCGAGAGCGGGGCCTCCGACATCGTCTACACCAACCTGATCACGGGGGTGCACGGCAATTACCTCAAGGGCAGCCTGGTCAGCGCCGGGTTGGATCCGGACAACCTGCCGGTCTCGGACGTGTCGGCGATGAACTTCGGTTCCGACCGGCAGAAGCCCAAGGCGTGGAAGGACATCTGGGGCGCGGGCCAGGGCGTGGGCGCGGTCAAGGAAGTGGTTCCGGCGGCGGACCTGGTCGCCCGCCTCAGCCGGGAATACAACGCGGCCCGGGTGCGGCTCGGCCTGGCGGAGGTCGCGCGCGCGGCATGACCGGGGCCACTGGCAAGGTCGTGATCACCCGCGCGCTGCTGGAGGCGGGCGGGATCGACGCCATGGTGGCGCGCTCCGGCTCCGGCATGCGCCTGCTCACGGAGGCGGAGCGGGCCCAGTCGCTGCACCAGACGCTGGCGGCGCGCCCGCCGGGTGAGGCCGTCTGGCTGTTCGGCTATGGCTCGCTGATCTGGAACCCGGCGATCGACTTCGTCGAACGCCGCACCGCGACCATCCAGGGCTGGCACCGCGCCTTCTGCCTCGCCACCCGCGCCGGGCGTGGTTCGCCGGAGAACCCGGGGCTGGTGCTCGGCCTGGACCAGGGCGGCGAATGCAGCGGCGTCGCGTTCCGGCTGGCGGACGAGACGGTGGAGACGGAGCTTGCCTTGCTGTGGCGCCGCGAGATGCTGGCGGGCAGCTACGTCCCGCGCTGGCTGGACGTGGCGGACGAGGCGGGCCAGCGCTTCGGCAGCGCCATCGCCTTCACCGTCAACCCCGAGACGGAGCAGTATGCGGGGGCCCTGGCCCAGCAAGCCGTGATCGACCGGCTGGCCACGGCGTCCGGCGAGTTGGGCAGCAGTGCCGAGTATCTGTTCCGCACCTGCGCCGGGCTGCACGCGGCCGGCATCCCGGATCCGGAGCTGGACCAGTTGGCCGAGACGGTGGCGGAGGCCGTCGCGCGCCAACCTTGAGCTACCCTTCCGCCACCCTTGCAAGGCAGAACCGCATGAACGCCATCACCCCGCTCCGTTACGGCATCCTGGGCGCCGCCAACATCGCCCGGCAGTTCACCCGCGGTCTGGCCGGTTCGACCGTTGCGACCGTCGCGGCGGTCGCCAGCCGGGATGCCGGCAAGGGCGCCGCGTTTGCCGGCGAGCTGGGCATCGCGCGCAGCCACGCCTCGTATGAGGCGCTGCTGGCCGATCCGGAGATCGACGCGGTCTACATCCCGTTGCCGAACCACATGCACTGCGACTGGGCGATCAAGTGTGCCGAGGCGGGCAAGCACGTGCTGTGCGAGAAGCCGCTGACGCTGACCTTGCAGGAGGCGCGTGCGATGTTCGATGCCGCCCGCACCCATGGCGTGCACCTGGCCGAGGCGTACCCCTACATGTCCCAGCCGCAGACGCTGCGGCTGCGCGAGCTGCTGGCGGAGGGCGCGGTCGGGCGGCCGGTCACGATGGCGTCCGCGTTCGGCTTCCCGCTTTGCACGCCGGACGGGACGCCGTTGCGCGATCCCGGCAACATCCGCCTGGACCCGGCGGCCGGCGGCGGGGCGTTGCTCGATGCCGGCACATATTCCGCGAGCCTCGCCGTCATCGCCATCGGCGCCGCGCCGACCCGCGTGTTCGCCGCGGCGACCTGGACCAAGAGCGGTGTCGACATGACGGTCAACGCCACGATCGAGTTCGCGTCGGGTGCGGCGGCCGCCGTGTCCTGCAGCTTCGCCACCGCCGGGCACCGCTTCGCCACGATCGTCGGTGACGCCGGCATCATCGAGACGAGTTACGCCAACCACGCGCCGCCCGGCGCGGCGTCGCTGCCGCTGCGCATCCGCCGCGGCGCGCCGGCGACGACCGAGTGGGACGCCGAGACGGTCCCCGCCGCCGACGGTTTCCTGCTGGAGGCTGAAAGCTTCGCCCGCCTGGTCCGTCTCGGCGCCGGGCACTGGAACGGCGCCACGGAGGTGGAGTCGCTCCGCACCGTGCAGGTGCTGGAAGCCATGGCGAAGAGCATCAGGGGCGCCGGTTGGGTGAGCGTGGAGGCCTGAGCGTGGA
>CAXTVQ010000140.1:0-6193 GCA_964247705.1 uncultured Acetobacteraceae bacterium
CTTCGCGTGCGGCCGTTCAAGCCGCAGAACATGTCCAACAACGCCGCCGTGACGCCGGATGGCGGGGAGATCGGGCGGGCGCAGGCGTTGCAGGCGCGAGCCGCCGGCGTGCTGCCCAGCGTGCACATGAACCCGGTCTTGCTGAAACCGCAAAGCGAAACCGGCAGCCAGATCGTGGTCCAGGGCCGCGTGATCGGCAACGCCCGGGCGCGGGCGTATCAGGCGATGAAGCCCGGCCTGCTGCCCGCCGTGCTCGACAGTTTCGCGCGCATGCGGGCGGAGGCGGACATCGTGCTGGTGGAAGGCGCCGGCAGCGCGTCCGAGATCAATTTGCGCACGGGCGACATCGCCAACATGGGCTTTGCGCAAGCGGCCGATGTGCCGGTGGTGGTTGTGGGCGACATCGACCGCGGCGGCGTGATCGCAAGCCTGGTCGGCACGCACGCCGTGCTGGACGTGGCGGACCGCGCGATGGTGGCCGGCTTCATCGTCAACCGGATGCGGGGTGACCCGTCGCTGTTCGCCGCGGGCATGACCGCGATCTCGGAGCGGACGGGCTGGGCGCCGCTCGGCCTGGTGCCGTTCTTCGCGGACGCGCACCGCTTGCCGGCGGAGGACGCGGCGGATCTGGCGTTTGCCCGCCGCGCAGGCGCCGTGGTTCGGGTGGTGGTGCCGAAGCTGCCATGGATCAGCAATTTCGACGACCTCGACCCGCTGGCGGCCGAACCCGGCGTCGACCTGGTGCTGGTACCGCCGGGTTCGCCGTTACCGGTGTGCGACCTGGTCATCCTGCCCGGGTCGAAGGCGACGATCGCGGACCTGGCGGCCCTGCGCGCGGAGGGATGGGACATCGATCTGCTGGCGCATCACCGGCGCGGGGGACGCGTGCTGGGACTGTGCGGCGGCTACCAGATGCTTGGGCGACGCGTAGCCGATCCAGAGGGCGTGGAAGGCCCGCCGGGAGAGGTTGCCGGACTGGGCTTGCTGCCGGTCGACACGGTGCTGGGCGGGAACAAGCGGCTGATGGAGGTGCGCGGCGAGCTTGGTGGTGTGCCGTTTTCTGGGTTCGAAATGCATGTCGGGCGCACGACAGGCGACGCGGAGCCGTTGCTGCGGTTCGAGGACGGACGGGCGGACGGGGCGGTGTCGGCGGACGGGTTGGTGGCCGGGTGTTACGTCCACGGATTATTCGGGCACGATGCGCAACGTGATAGCTGGCTGAGGCGGCTAGGAGCGACGCCGACGGGGCGGCGGCATGAGGCGGAGGTCGATGCGGTGCTGGACCGCCTTGCGGCCCATCTGGAGCTGCACGTGGGAGTGGACGCATTGCTGGCGCACGCCCGTTGATCGGGTATGCTGCTTGCACATCCATTGTCGGCAGGCATGCAAATGATCGACGGAGGGGCACAGGGAAACACTGCGCTCGCGCGCACTCGATCAGGCAACGGCGCAGATGGCGTCCGTGGCGCATCTGCGGCAGGCCTACTTCGTGGTGGCCGTGCTAATCGCGCCGCCGGCAAAGGAGTTTCGCCGTGTATCACCCCGCGTTGTCCTGGCTGCCGGTAGCGACGCTGGGAGCCGCGAACGCAGTAATTTTCAAGCGGACCGGGCGCTTGGCTCCGGCGGTTGTGCTGCATGCCGTCTACAACGCCGTGATGCTGGCCTGACGGGTCAGAGCGCTAAAGTGGTAATCCCTGCTGCCGCACGGGCTTCTTAGCCGGTAGTTCCTTGCGCGGCGGCAAGTCGATCCAGGACAAATGGCCGCCTTTGCCAGCGCCGGTGTCCAGGAAGACGGCACAACCGCCGACCGCGCCCCAACGGACGTAAGGACGGCCATCGGTGCTTCGGCGGTCGTGGCCGCAGTAAACCGTCACACCCTCCGGAATGCGGTCCACCCAGCGCAGCACCCGCTCGGGATAGCCGTCTGTCTGGACGCGCCCTGTGGTTTGGCCAAACAGAGCCCGGCTAAGTGGTGTATCGACACGGCCCAGGCCGGGTGGGGGAGCGTGGTCCAGCATCGCCGTGTGGAAGCCGCCGTGGACGAAGACGCGCTCGCCATCGACAATCCAGGCCGGGGCCCGTGTGATCGCCTCCAGCGCGCGGCTACGCAGTGTGGACGGAAGCTGGGCAAGCGTTTCCTCGAGCGCCGGGTCCACGCGGACGGGCTGGCCGCTGAGGGCGCGCCCCAGTTTGCGGTCGTGGTTGCCGAGCAGGAAGATGCCGCGTCGCTCGTCCACAAGGCGGAGCGCCATGGCAAGAGCGCCTGCACTGTCCGGGCCGCTGTCGGTGAGGTCGCCGAGTTGGACGACGAACCGGTCGGTGTCGGCGGCGAAGGAGAACGCGCGTGAGTCGCCGTGCACATCGCCGACAATGCGTAGCGGCTGGCCAGCCGGAATGATCATGCGGCCTGCCGCATCGCACGGAACGCGGCGAGCGCCCGGTCGCGGCCCTCCTCGAGCGCCACGACCGGGTGGGGGTAGGTTGCACCGAGCGTCACGCCAGCTTGCGCCAGCACTTCGGCCGGGGCGGACCAGGGAGCGTGTATCCAGCGGTCCGGCAACGCCGCGATCTCCGGCACCCAGCGGCGGATATAGGCGCCCTGCGGATCGAACTTGCGGCTCTGTGTCTCCGGGTTGAAGACGCGGAAGAATGGCTGGCTGTCCGTGCCGCAGCCGGCGACCCACTGCCAGGATTGCGCGTTCACGGCGAGGTCGCCGTCCACCAGCGTGTCCCAGAACCAGCGCTCGCCGTCCACCCAGGACACCAGCAGATGTTTCACCAGGAAGGATGCGGTAATCATCCGCACCCGGTTGTGCATCCAGCCGATCTGCCAAAGCTGGCGCATGCCGGCGTCCACGATCGGCACGCCGGTTTGGCCGCGTTGCCACGCACGCAAACCCGCCGGATCCTGCCGCCAGCGTAGGCGAGTGAAATCCGCGCGCTGGGGAGCATCCGGCATTTGCGGGTTGCGCCAGAGTAGGTTGGAGGAGAACTCGTGCCACAGCAGTTCGGTGTGATACGTGTCCAGTCCCTCGCCGGAGCCGATCTCCGCTGCCCGGTGCCAGAGCTGCGCCGGTGACAGCTCGCCCCAGTGCAAATGCGGGGAGAGCATCGACGTCAGGTCCTCACCCGGCGTGTTGCGGCCGGTGTGGTATCCGGCGAGGCGCTCGGCCATGAACCGCTCGGCCCGCTCGTGGCCGCCAGACTCGCCGGGGTTCCAGGTGTCGCGGAAACCAGCGGCCCAGTCTGGCTTGGTGGGGAGTAGGCGCCAACTGTCCAGCTTGTCGGACTTGGCTTCGAGCGCTTGCAGGCGGGTCGGCGCGGGCTGGGGTGCGTCGGGCTGGCCAAGGACTCGGGCGGCCCGGGCGAAAGGCGTGAAGATCGTGTAGTCGCCACCGGTCTTGGTGCGGACGGCGCCGAAGTCGAACAGGGTGGCGGTGCGGTGCAGATGGAGCGGGATCCCCTCCGGCAACGCCGACTGCACGGCTTGCTCCTGCGCACGCGCCCAGGGCTCGGCCATTTGGCCAGTGTGAACCGCCGCGGCGCCGACGGCCTTGACCAGTTCGGGGATGATCGCAGACGCCCGGCCGTGCCGCAGCACGAGCGTGGCACCAGCCTTGGCAAGGGCCTCGGCGAGCGCCTGGAGGCTATGGTGCAACCACCAGCGGTGTGCTCCGCCCATCGCCCAAGCGCCGGCAGCCTCGTCGTCCAGTACATATACGGGCAGGACAGGCCCGGCCGACGCCGCCGCGATCAGCGACGCGTTGTCAGCAAGGCGCAGATCCTGGCGAAACCATACGATTGAGCCATTCATTCCACACAATGTGTGGTGCCCAGGCCACGGGGGCAATGTTTCGTTACCCAGATCGACCAAGCCACATCGACTACGGTAGCGCCGCCTGGCCGAGGGCGAATGCAAACAGGCGTTCACGCCCCAGCAGGAAGGCCCGGGCGCCGCGGGGGAACAGGCCGGCTATGGCTGGGTGGCGCACGTCCAGCCCGCCAGTGAAGGCGCCGAACGCCGGAAGCATCAGCCGCTGCGGCCCGGCGACGAAGCAGGGCCGGGTGATCGGCAGGGCACGGGTGGGGACGGTCGCTTTCGGGTGATGGTGACCGCAGACCTCCGGCGCCGTGCCGCCGGCTTGGTGGCGGAAGACGATGCCGTCCCGCTCCCACCACTCGGCAGTGGTGCCCGGCATGCCCTCCGGCGGAAGCGGGTCGTGGTTGCCGAGCAGCCAAACGAACTCGTGCGCACTTGCCATGGCGTGCAGGCGGGCCGCGTCGGCGGGGAGTAGCCGGCCGGGGCCTCCGGTGTCGTGAAAACTATCGCCGAGCGCGAGCACCGTCCGGGGTGCATAGCGGCGCAGCAGGACGGCGAGGCGGTCGAGCGTGGCGCGGGTGTCCCAAGGGGGCACGAGATGCCCGCGCACCGCGCATGCACTGCCTTTCTCCAGATGGAGGTCGGCCACGGCGAGCAGATGGTGCTCGGGCCACCAGAGCGCGCCGGCCGGATCCAGCATCAGGCGGTGGCCGGCGAGATGGATGGGGGCGGCGGTGGTCATGCCTGTCGGCGGCGGGTTCGTGTCGCGGCGCCCTCACTCCGGCCCTCTCCCGTGAAGGACGAGAGAGGGAGAAGCGTCTGCTGATTGTCTGCTCCTTCTCCCGCCTGCTGGAGAGGACCGGGGTGAGGGCTGCCGCCACGCGCCCGGTCGCGCCGGATCATCTTCGTGAGGTTCGCCCGGTGCACCGGATGCACCCGCATTGGCTCTTGCGACGGCTCCGCCACGCCGGTCGCCTCCGCGATCAACGCCTCGGTCTCGGCCAGCAGCGCGTCCTCGTCCTCCGTCGTGCGGACGAACTCGCGGCCGATGTCCAGCAGCACCGGTACGGCAAGCGGGGACACGCGCGACAGCCGCACCGTGCGCACCTTGCCCTCCACGCGGGCCAGCATTTCGGCGATGCGGCCGACGTCGGTCAAACCCCGCGCGGCGTCGGCCCGGGTCGCGCGCAGCAGGATGTGGTCCGGCTGGTGGCGGCGCAGCACGTCGTAGATCAGGTCCGTGTTCACCGTCACCTGCCGCCGGTTCTTGTCGCCGCCCGGCTGCGAGCGGTCCACCAGCCCGGCGATCACCGCCACGTTGCGGAACGTGCGGCGGAGGAGGGAACTTTCCGCCATCCACGCCTCCAAGTCGTCGCCCAGCATGTCCTGCTGGAACAGCTCGGCCATGTCGCCGGGTTGGTTCGCGGTCCAGACGGCGATCACGTAGTCGGTCGCGACAAAGCCGAGCGGGCCGGCGCCGGCCCGCTCCATCCGCCGTGTCAGCAGCATGCCGAGCGTCTGGTGCGCGTTGCGGCCTTCGAAGCAGTAGGCGACGGTGTACCAGCGGCCGTTGCGGGGAAACACTTCGACCAGCAAATCGTCCGGGCCGGGCAGGGTGGAACGCTCCTGCTGCAAGGCCAGCCAGTCGCGCACCTGTTCGGGGAAGGCGTGCCAGCTTTCGGGATCGTGCAGCATGGCGCGCACCCGGGCGGCCAGGTTGGAGGTGAGCGGATACTTGCCGCCGGCATAGGCGGGAACCATGGGGTCGCCGCGGCCGCCTTCGGTGCATTCCACGGTCGTCTCGCGGATGCGCTGATAGCGAAGCAGGCGGCCGGCAAACATGAAGGTGTCTCCGGGCACCATCATGTTGACGAAGCTCTCCTCGATCTCGCCCAAGCTGCCGCCACGCTGGCCGAGCATGCGGACCTTGAGCACCGGCATTTCGATGATGGTGCCGATGTTCATGCGGGCCACCCGGGAGATGCGGGCGGACCGGATCTCCACCCGGCCATCGGCGTCGCGGAACAGCTTGCGGTAGCGCTCGTAGGCGGCCAGGGCGTAGCCGCCATCCTCCACGAAGTTCAGCACGTCCTCGAACGTGGAGCGGGTGAGATCGGCGTAGGGCGCAGCTTGGATGACCTCGTTGAACAGGTCGTCCGGCAGGAAAGGCGCGGCACAGGCCATCAGCAGGATATGCTGCGCCAGCACGTCCAGGCCGCCGGGGCGGGGTGGGTCGCCGTCCAGTTCGCGCGCGGCCACACCTTGCACGGCGGCCTCGCACTCCAGCACCTCGAAGCGGTTGGCGGGCACCAGGATGGCGCGGCTGGCGACATCCATCCGGTGGTTGGAGCGGCCAACGCGCTGCAGCAGGCG
>CAXTVQ010000141.1:0-6130 GCA_964247705.1 uncultured Acetobacteraceae bacterium
GCGTGTGCAATCTTTACTCCATGACTCGCGGGCAGCAGGCCATCCGCGAACTCGCCCGCGCCATGGTCGACCGCACCGGCAATCTTCCACCGCTGCCCGGCATCTTCCCCGACTATGCCGCGCCGATCGTCCGCAACAGCGCTGACGGGCGCGAGTTGGCGATGGCGCGCTGGGGCATGCCTACACCGCCGAAGTTCCTGGTCACGGCGACCGGCAAGCCCAAGGCATCCGATTCAGGCGTGACGAATATCCGGAACGCCAAATCGCCGCACTGGCGTCGCTGGCTGGGCCCAGAGAGCCGATGCCTAGTGCCATTCACCAGCTTCAGCGAGAACGAGCTCATGCCCGATGGCTCCCGGCCACCCATTTGGTTCGCGTTCGGCGATGATCGGCCGCTGTCATTCTTTGCCGGCATCTGGACGCCATGGGCTGGCGTGCGGAAGGTGAAGGAGGGGCCGGTCAAAACGGACCTGTTCGGCTTCCTGACCACGCCGGAGGAGTGCGACGTTTGGATGACCGCGCCGGCGTCGATTGCGCTGGAGTTGCAGCGGCCGTTGGAGGATGAGGCGCTGATCATCGTGGCGCGTGGCGGCAAGCAGGATGGGGCACCGGATGGTCAGATGATCTGACCACCTCGCCGCGGCAAAAAGCGACTCGACTCCCGGCCGCGTTCTTGTAATGTTCCCAGCATGCCAGACGACACACCGCTCCGCCCAGCCACTCGCGACGAGATCGAGCACGCGCTCAGTTACGGGCTTCGGTTCAGCACAACGGGCAAGGCGCATAGACATGGCGACAGCCTCGCCGCCGCGATTGCCGCGAGTACGCTGGTCGATCACCTTGAGCAATCAGGGTTCGTTCTGATGAAGAAGCCACCGGCTAAGGGGGCGGCGCCGGATGCGTGGCGCAACACCAAACGACTAACTGAGTAGGGCGGCATGTTCGATTTCCCCGAACCCGTCCCCGACGACGAATTGGAGGCGGCTCTGACCGCTGCCCTCCAGTCTGGCGGCGGCAAGATCACGCGGGCGATGTCCTGCGAGATGGCAGGCGTGGTGTCCGAGCACTTGGTGACTTGGCTGGCGATGGAAGGCATCCGGGCGGTCCGCGCGCCGCAGAGATTGCCGTTGACGGACTGACCCGGCAATGTCGATACCATCGCCGCCCTACGATCGCGCCGTCGTGCTACCCTGCCGTATGTCGATCTTCCGAGACCGCTGGCTGTGTGTGCACTGCAAGTGCGGGCACGTCGCTAATAATCCGGTTAGGCTGATGATGCAGGAGGATAGCTGCGTTGGCGCCCGGACCCTGGCGGACACCATCGTCAGGACGTGCTGCACGGTTTGCGGAGAGCAGCCGGCGAAAATCTATCTGACCACGGATGGCTGTGGACCGGATGTCGTCGGAGGGGCGAGCGGGACGATCCTCCTGCATGTGGAGGTGTAATGCAGCGAATTGCCATTGCCGCGCTGGTCCTGGTCATCATTGCCATCCTTTGGGCGGTCGCTAGGACGTAATCGCCTGATCGTGCGGCAACTTGGAATGCCGATGCATACTTCAGCATGCATGAAGATTTGGGTGCTGCTGGGGCTGATCGTAGAAATGGTGGTCTTGCTGACCGTCATAGCCTTGGGTGCGCAGGCGGCTGGTTACCCCTGCTGCATCCCAGCCCGGGTTAGGGTGGAACCAGACTCCACACCACCATGCTAGACCTTAGCGATAGCAGGGCGCGACGGCCGGAGAGTGACCCCGCGTTCGTCAACGGATAGCCGGGCCTCGGGGTATGCAGCCATGGCTAGCTCCAGGCATTCGATGAAGTGGGCGCGGAATTTTCGGATCAGACTGAACCCAGCACCGAATTGGGTATGCAGTCCTGGCCAACTGATTGAGACATCCTTGGTCAGGGCGTGAAGCCTATAAGCTAGCCAGATATAAACGTCGATCACCATCGACCGCGGGCCAATTGCGCGCAGACCAGCCTCACTAACTGGAACCGGGTGCTCCCGAAGGGCCCGGTAGAATTCCTCGTTGAGCAAAACCCGGTCGTTCCACAAGGTGGGCTGATCAACGTCGACGCCGGCAAGACTGATGCTGCCGTCAACAAACCCACCGTGCCGCATAACCTCCATTTCGCCGCGTGATGTAAAAAACTGAAGCCTGCACCCGGAGATGCGCTTTGCCTGCTCGGCAACCATCTTGTAGGTGGTGCCCCCAATCGAGAGACCCATGGTCCCCAGCCATACGCGCATTGACCGGCCGAGCTCGATCTCCCGGCTGCCCGTTTTCACCGCCTCGCTTTGCAGGAACAGCAGAATGAAGCGTGCGTAGGAGCCATATGGCAACCCAACCGGTTTACCCGCGCGGTCTCGGCCTGATTCGAGAAGCAGGGTTACGTTGTGGCCTTCTCGGCGCCAGAATAAATCCTGCTGGGGCTTATGCGGCAATGATGTCAGGGCAAAGCCGCTGTATGTGAACCCCATTTTGTCAGCATCTTCGCTGAGCACCTTGTAGGCGGCTTCAACGAGTGCCCGTTCGTGTTTTGAAGCGGCCTGTCGACGCGCTTCGTCGACGCCTTCTCGGAGGATGATTTGATGAATGTTGGCCACGATGCGTCACCATCGACGGCTCAATGGCCCATCGTCAACGTGGAGTCTGGTTCCGAGGCTATTCGAAGAGATATTAGATTCAGCTATTTGTTTGTGGAACCAGACTCCACGGGGCGACTCGGCTTATCGGCACCAGACTCCACAACCTTGGAACCAGACTCCACGGGATAACTTCGGCCTCTGTGGATACTTTGAGTGGGTGTGGAGTCTGGTTCCGCTGCTTCAAGCGCCCGAGTCGGATCGTCGTCGTCGACCGACCTCACCCCGCCGGCCGCGCACCCGCCACGATCTCCGCCGCCATCGCCGGCCAGCACCGCACCACGTGATCCCACATCTCCTGACTTGCCGCGGGCCGGCGGCGGCGATCACCTGGAGTTCGGCCGGCGACAGATGCCGGACCAAGGCCGCCAGGTCATACAGGCGGCCATCGTGCTCGATTAGGGCAAGCGAATGCTCCAGCGGTTGGGCCGGCGCTGGCTCGATCGGCACCACGCGCAGCTGCGGCGGGAATGGGATGATGTTGTCGGGCTCTGGGGTATCGTCTCTCAAGGTCACCTCCTGTTTGGAGCCTGCTCGCCCTCGACAATGCCGACACCGGCCTATGTAGGTCTAGGATATCCAACATTGCCGACCGCCGCGCAGAAGGACATGCGTCATAGCGATAAACGAACCGCCGCAGGATGCGCTCTGCAGGGTGATGGATGCCATGGACAAAGCCGGCATCACCCGAGGCGATCTCATTTCCAGAGGGGTCGCGTCACGGAAGGCTCTCCAACAGACGTTCTGTCGGCAAAGGCCGCTATCGCCCGGGTTGCTGGTCAGGATCACCGAGACGCTTGGCGTCGCGGTTGAGGATCTGCGAGACGAGCCGGGATGAACTGCCTTGACGCGCTGCGACGGACGGGCGAACCAGGTCGCTAGCTAGTTTATCGACTGAGACTGCAATCATTGGGATTTATATTGAAGTTCCTGACTGACTTTGCCGACCAGGCAGTCATTCTGCCTCTTGCTGCTGCAATCGCCTTGTTGCTTGTGGGCACAAGATGGTGGCGAGGGCTAGCTGCTTGGGCCCTTACAGTTGGCGGTGTGCTTGGAACAGTTGGTGTCCTGAAGGCGATGTGTGTCGCCTGTGCCGTCCCGTTGGCGGCCATCGATTTGCGCAGCCCCAGCGGCCATACCGCCTCGGCCGCCATCGTGTTCGGCGGGATGGCAATCCTGGCTGCGCCAAATCGTCGTTCAATTGTCGTCTTCGCGCCCCTAGCTTGCGCCATCGTGTTCGGCGCCACTCGCCTATTTCTACAAGTGCATACAGTCGCCGACGTTTTGGCCGGGGGCGCAGTTGGAATTATTGGCGCAGCTTTCTTAGCACTGCTGATCGGGCCAGATGTGCCAGTTCGGCGATGGACCTGGCCGCTGCCGCTAGCAGTGCTCCTGCTCCTTCACGGTCAGCATCTTCCTGCAGAAGTAGCCATCCGGAGTTGGGCTACAAATTTCATCCCTGTTCCAGATGTTTGCAAACCGCCAACCTAATGTTTGGCAGAGGCCACGAAGGCTGCCCTCGAGCGAGCCGCAGGGGGCAAAGCCTACTCTGACTAGCGATAGGATCGCTTCTCGATAGCCGGCCTCGCTACCCCTGCAAATAAGTCGAACTGCTCTCGGTCGGCCGCGCATGGGCGTACTTGCTGGTCGTGGCCAAGCTGCCATGGCCCACGGTGGACTGGACCAGGTGGATCGGCGCGCCCGCGTCTAGGGCGTGGCTGACATGGGCGTGCCAGCCAGTGAGCCGATACCGTCGGGTCAAGCCCGGCGCGGAGGGCCGCCGCCTTGACGATGCGATGGACCTGGGATGGGTCGAGCGGCCGCTCCGCAAGGTCGCCGCCTCGGCATTCACGCGAATGGAACACCGCTGCGTCCGGGTTGGCGCCGCGCAGGAGCGCCAGGTGTCAACGCCGCCTGAACTCTCCCCAGAACCGCCGAAGTAAAATTGGTTCTCCCGCACTTTGCGTGCTGTCCGGCTTGTACTTTGGGGCTGAAGCGAGAAGACACATGGATTCACATCCGTGGTGCTCAAACCCGTGCCCTCAGCCTTACTCTCGTTCATCCCCCAATCCCTCAGGGTAACGCAAGTCCGCCCCACACCCGAACATGTGACCATCGAAGCGGTGCCGCGTTCGACCTCGGCGAATTGCCCGGTGTGCGACACGCCATCGCTACGGATCCACAGCTGGTATCGACGATTGCTACACGATCTGCCCTGGCAGGGACGACCGGTAACTATCCACGTTACGGCCCGTCGCTTTCATTGTCTCAATCGCCGTTGTGGTCGCCGGACATTCGCCGAGCGCCTGACGGAGGTGACACGCCGTTCTGGCCGCCGGACTGGACGGCTAAGAGATCTTCAGCATCAACTTGGTCTGGCACTCGGGGGTGAAGCCGGGGCACGCCTTGCAGCCAGGATTTCGGCTCCAACTAGCCCGGACACGTTGCTGCGCCTGACATCGGTGCGGCGTCCCGCGACACCAACCCCTCGTGTCCTGGGCATTGATGACTGGGCCTGGAGGCGGGGCCGCCACTATGGGACTGTGCTCGTGAATCTCGAGACGAACGAAGTAGTGGACCTGTTGCCCGACCGTGCAGCGGCTACCGTTGCCGCCTGGCTTCGTAATCGTCCAGGCGTTGAGGTTGTTGCCCGCGATCGTGCGGGCGCCTACGCTGATGGCATCCGCCAGGGAGCCCCAGGCGCGATCCAGGTGGCTGATCGATGGCACCTGCTCCGTAATTTGGGGGAAGCTGTTCAGGCGCTTGGCGACCGGCATAGTGCGGCTGCCCGGCGCGCCGCCCAACACGTCAGAGCGTATTTGACGGCGAGCGCCATACCGACGGTCCTGCCCGAGACCTCCTCAGCCACTCCTCTTATTGCAGCCCAGCAAAGAAGCCTGGCATCCCGCCTGCACCGAGAAGTCCGATATGAGGAGGCTGCTAGACTTCGTGACGCTGGAGTGACGATCACCCGTATCTCCGCCGAACTCGGCGCCGACCGCAAGACCGTCCACGGTTGGTTACAATGCGGCCAGGCACCGCTCTGGCAGCAGCCGTCCGGTGATAGCATCCTCGACTCATTCAAACCTTTTCTAGGGCGGCGTTGGAGCGAAGGATGCCACAATGCCACCCAGCTTTGGCGCGAACTTCTGGTCCTTGGCTTCCGTGGCAAGTCGACCATCGTTCGAGAATGGGCGGCCGGACACCGGGGCAAAGTTTTTCAAAGCGATGGGTCTATGGGACAATCGCTGCCTGCGTTCTGGCCGGCTCCGACCGGCTACCGGCTTGCTCGTCTGCTCACGACCAGCCGTTCGCGGATGACCCCGGAAGAACGGATGTTTATCTCGCATCTGTTCGATGATGAGCCGGCACTGGAGGCTGCCGTTACCTGGGCTAAAAGACTGAACAAGTTGCTCCGGAAGCGATCCGAGGAAAGCCTCGACGAGGTGCTTGCGGCTGCCGCCGGCACATTGCTTGCTCGATTT
>CAXTVQ010000142.1:0-6102 GCA_964247705.1 uncultured Acetobacteraceae bacterium
GGCAGGTCGGACGGCAGCAGGCTGGTGGCCGCGTTGATCGCCGCCTGCACCTCCTGCTCCGCCACGTCCAGGCTGAGGCTGAGGACGAACTGCAGCGTGATCACGGAGGCGCCGCCGGACGATACGCTCGACATCTGGCCCAGGCCCGGCATTTGGCCGAACTGTCGCTCGAGCGGGGCGGTGACGGATGTCGTCATTACCTCGGGGCTGGCGCCTGGGTAGAAGGTCTGCACCTGGATGGTCGGGTAGTCGACTTCCGGCAGCGCGGAGATCGGCAGGAAACTGTAGCCGATGATGCCCACCAGCAGGATCGCCGCCATCAGCAGCGTGGTGCCGACCGGGCGGAGGATGAAGATCCGGGACGGGCTCAAACTATTGGCCGTTGGCAGCAGGCGGGCCGCCGTTGGCCGCGGGCGACCGGTTGCCACGGCGGCGGCCAGGCTCGGCGCCGGAAGGAGCGCCCTCCGGCTGCTGACCCGGCGGGGTTGCGATCCGGATCTTGGCGCCGTCCTTGAGCTGGTCGAGCCCGTCGATCACGACCTTGTCGCCCGTTTTTAGGCCGTCGGTGATCTGCACGCGGCCGTTGTCGGTCACGCCGATCTTGACCGGCTGGATGTGCACCGTCTCGTCCGGGTGAAGCAGATAGACGAAGGTGCCGGGCGCGCCAGTCTGGATCGCAGCTTGTGGCGCGACCACGGCGCCCTTGACCGTGCGCACCAGCAACCGCGCGTTGACGAATTGCTGCGGGAACAGCTTGTTGTCCTTGTTGTCGAACATCGCGCGCAGCTTGACGGTGCCGGTGGTGGTGTCGATCTGGTTGTCGGTTGTCGCCAGCGTGCCGCTGGCGATCTGCGTGGTGTTGGTGCGGTCATACGCCGTCACCGGCAACGTGCCGCTCGCCATCTGGGCCTGGATCTCGTCCACATTGTCCTCGGGCAGCGTGAACTCGACGGACATCGGCTGTAGCTGCGTGATCACGAACAGCCCCGTGGTGTCGCTGGTCTGCACGTAGTTGCCCACGTCGACCAGCCGAATGCCGACGCGGCCATCCACCGGGGAGGTGATGTGGCAATAAACGAGGTTCAGCTTGTCGTTGTCGACCGTTCCCTGGTCCGCCAGCACGGTGCCTTCGTATTGCTTGACCAGGTAGACCTGGTCCTCGACCTGCTGGCGGGAGATGCTGTCCTGCTTGTTCAGGGTTTGGTAGCGGGCATTGTCGGCGCGGGCCTGGGCGAGCAGACCCTGGTCATGGGCCAGCGTGCCCAGATCCTTCTCCAGCGACACCTGGTAGGGCCGCGGGTCGATTTGGGCGAGGAAGTCGCCCTTGTGGACAAGCTGACCCTCGGTGAAGGCGATCTGCTGCAATTGGCCGTTGATCTGCGTCTTGACGGTGACGGTTGCGAGCGGTGTGACCGCGCCGAGGCCGGTCAGCGTCACGTTGAGGTCCCCGGTGCCGATCGTGGCCACGCCCACGCTCTGCGGCGCACCCGCGCCACGCCTGGCCTGCGTCGCCGGCTGACGCCCGGTCAGCAAATGGTAGGCGAGGTAGCCCGTGCCGAGCAGCACGATGAGCGCGATGATCGGCGTCAGCCAGCGGCGGCGCTTGCGCGGCGGCGGCACGCTCTGGCGCGGCTTGCTGCGGTCGGGGGAGGGCCGGACCTCGAGCGGTGTATCCATGCGGGCGAGCTTCCTGGCGTTGTGCGCTGCGACGTAATTGAGGCTTGGACACCGTCCGTCAAATCAGCAAGATGCAATACGGCCGGTTTCGTAAACCTTTGTCACATACGGGCGAAGAACGATCGAGTTCTATGACGGCGCACTGAAGCGCTCATGGCTTCCCCGTCAGAAACGGACATGTCTATGGCAGGAAGTGTTGGTGTTTGGGCTTGACACACTTTTGCGGTAAAGCATTGTCAATTCAGGGCGTGGCCGTGTCGGCGCATCTCGAATAGTTACGCACGCTACCGCTCGCTGATTGCCGGCTCCATCGCGTCGTAAAAATCGTGGCCCTTGTCGTCGATCACGATGAAGGCCGGAAAATCCTCGACCTCGATCCGCCACACCGCTTCCATGCCGAGTTCGGGGTATTCCAGCACCTCGACCTTGCGGATGCAGTCCTGCGCCAGCCGGGCCGCGGCGCCGCCGACGCTGCCGAGGTAGAAGCCGCCATGGGCGCGGCAGGCGTCGCGCACAGCGCGGGAACGGTTGCCCTTGGCCAGCATGACGAGGCTGCCGCCCGCCGCCTGGAACTGCTCCACGTAGCTGTCCATGCGTCCGGCCGTGGTCGGGCCGAAGCTGCCGGTGGCGTAACCCTCGGGCGTCTTGGCGGGGCCGGCGTAATACACCGGGTGGTCGCGGATGTAGTCCGGCAGCGGCTCGCCGCGGGCCAGGCGTTCGGCGAGCTTGGCGTGGGCGATGTCGCGCGCCACGACCACGGTGCCGGTCAGCGCCAGCCGGGTCGCGACGGGGTGGCGGGAGAGTTCGCGCCGGATCAGGGTCATCGGGCGGTTGAGGTCGAGGCGGACGACCTCGCCCGCGCCCTTCTTGGACAGGATGGCGTCAGTCGCTTCGGGCAGGAAGCGGGCCGGGTCGGTTTCGAGTTGCTCGAGGAACACGCCGTCGGGGGTGATCTTGGCCAGGATCTGCCGGTCGGCGCTGCAGGACACGCCGATGCCGATCGGCAGGCTGGCGCCGTGGCGCGGCAGGCGGATGACGCGGACGTCGTGGCAGAAATACTTGCCGCCGAACTGCGCGCCGATGCCGATGCGCCGGGTCATCTCCAGCACCTGCCGCTCCATGTCGCGGTCGCGGAAGGCGTGGCCGGCGGGCGTGCCCTCCCCCGGCAGCGTGTCCAGCCAGCGGGTGGAGGCGAGTTTGACCGTCTTGAGGGTCAGTTCGGCCGAGGTGCCGCCGATCGCGATGGCGAGGTGGTAGGGCGGGCAGGCGCTGGTGCCGAGCGTGCGGACCAGCGTTTCGAGATACGGCAGCAGCTTCTCAGGCTTGAGCAAAGCGGGCGTGCCCTGGTGGAGGAAGGTCTTGTTGGCGCTGCCACCGCCCTTGGCCACGAATTGGAGGTGGAACTCGTCCGCATGGTCATTGCCGGGGGCGGCCATGATGTCGAACTGGACGGGCAGGTTGTTGCCCGTGTTGACCTCGGTGAACATGCCGAGCGGCGCCATCTGGCTGTAGCGCAGGTTGGTCTCGGTGTAGGTGCGGTGGACGCCGTATGCGAGCGCCGCCTCCTCGTCGCCCGCAACCCAGACGCGCTGGCCCTTCTTGCCGAACACCAGCGCGGTCCCGGTGTCCTGGCACATCGGCAGAACGCCGCCCGCCGCGATGGCCGCGTTCTTCAGCAGGTCCAGGGCGACGAAGCGGTCGTTGGCGCTGCTCTCCGGGTCGTCCAGGATGGCGCGCAACTGCGCCAGGTGCCCCGGGCGGAGCAGGTGGGAGCAGTCGTGGAACGCCTCCAATGCGAGCGCGGTCAGCGCCTCCGGCTGGATGCGCAACACGCTCTGCCCGTCGCACGTCGTGGTGGACACACCTTGGATTGCAAGCTTGCGCCACGGCGTATCGCGCGGTCCCAACGGGAACATCGGCGCGTATAGAAATCCGGGCAACTGGGGAACCAAGCTTGAGGGAGGCAAACTATCCAACGGCTTAGTCCTTGCGTTTGCGGAACGCGTCCAGGCTGACGACTTGCGGCTCCTCCGATGGCGCCGGCGGCTCCGGCTGGTGTTCGGGCTCCTCGTCCTCCTGCTCGGTATTGGCCACGTCCACCGGCGCGGCGCGGAACCGCAGGCCGAACTGGGCGTGCGGGTCCGCAAAGGCAGTCAGCGCCGAGAACGGGATCACCAACGTGCTCGCCACCCCGCCGAACGACAGCCCGACGCGGAACGACCCGGCGGGTTCGTCCACCACCAGGTCCCAGAACTGGTGCTGGAGGACGATCGTCATCTCCTCCGGGTATTGCGCGAGCAGCCGGGCGGGGATGGACACGCCGGGCGCGTCGGTGCGGAAGCTTACGTAGAAATGGTGCTCGCCGGGCATTCCCTCGGCGGAGGCGAATTGCAGTGCGCGCACGGCCACGCCACGCATCGCTTCCTGTGCCCAGGCTTCGTAGGGCAGCAAGCTGTCAGGCCGGGGCGGTGTGTTATCGTCGTCTTCCATTGGGCGTCGCTCGATGAACCTGTGTGTGATAGCGCGGGATGGGTCAGTAGCGCAAAAGCGAGCGCAAAACGCACGGTGCGTGCTGGCCATCAAATGCCAACACACCATGCTATTGTGGCAGTGTCACGGCAGAGAGGAGCCACGCCATGTATATCGCCATGAACCGCTTCAAAGTCACGCCCGGGTCCGAGCAAGCGTTCGAGCAGATGTGGACCGGCCGCGACAGCCATCTGCACACCGTGCCCGGCTTTCAGGAGTTCCACCTGCTGAAAGGGCCGGCGAAGGACGACCACACGCTGTATTCGTCGCACACGGTTTGGGCCGACTACCCCTCGTTCGAAGCCTGGACCCGGTCCGAGGCGTTCCGCGCCGCCCATGCCAATGCCGGCGGCAACCGGGCGATGTATCTGGGCCATCCGGAGTTCGAAGGGTTCAGCGTTGTCCAAACTCTGAAATGAGTGGGGCAGCGCCTGCCAAGCGGCCGCAGTCGCTGTTTCACGCGGCGGCGCGGGAGGGCAACACGGCGTTGCTCATGGCCTTCCTCGATGCCGGCGCCGACCCGGCCCAGACGGACGAACGCGGCTTCACCCCGCTGATCCTCGCCGCCTATGCCGGTCAGGCAGACGCCGTGACGCTGCTGCTGGAGCGCGGGGCGCCGGTGGACGGGGTGGATACCGAGGGCAGCACGGCGCTCGGCGGGGTCGCGTTCAAGGGCCACACCGGCTTGGCGCGGCAGTTGCTGGAAGCAGGCGCCGAGGTCGACAAGCCGGACGTGGCTGGGCGCACGCCGCTGATCTTTGCCACCCGGTTCGGCCGGGCGGACATGGTGGCGCTCCTGGTGCTGAACGGCGCCGACATCCACCACCGGGACGCCGACGGTGTCAGCGCCGCCGATATCGCGCACGGGGGCGGGCGGGCCGACCTGCTGGCCGCGATGGGGCTGGGGTGAGCATGGCGCTGACGGCCGGGCTGGCGGCGAAGTTCGCCGCGACGGCGCTGGGCCACGTCACGCGCGAATATCCGAACAAGCCGGCCAACGTGCATGCCGGCCCGGGCGATGCGCGGACGCCGCGGGACCTGTATCCCGTGTTCTACGGCAGCTTCGACTGGCACTCCTGCGTGCACGGCTACTGGATGCTGGCGCGGCTGCTGCGGCTGTTCCCCGCCATGGCGCCGGCGTCCGAGATCCGCACGCTGTTCGACGGCGCGCTCACCCCGGACAAGGTCGCGGGCGAGGTCGCGACATTCAGCCATCCGATGGCCGCCGGGTTCGAGCGGCCGTATGGCTGGGCGTGGCTGCTGAAGCTGGATGCGGCGCTGGCGGACCTGCCCGAGCGCAAGTGGCGGGAGGCGTTGGCTCCACTGGTGGCGCTGATCGCCGGGCGGATGACGGCGTTCCTACCCAAGGCGGCCTACCCCGTGCGCGTCGGGACGCATGGCAACACGGCTTTCGCACTGGCGTTGATGGCGGATTGGGCGTCGATGGCCGATCCGGCGTTGCTGGAGTTGCTGGGGCGGACGGCCGAGGGGTGGTACGGCGGGGACGTGGATTGCCAGGCCTGGGAACCCGGCGGCGACGACTTCCTATCCTCCGCCCTGATCGAGGCGGAGTGCATGCGGCGGCTGCTGCCCCCTGCCCGGTTCCTGCCGTGGTTCGACCGGTTTCTGCCCAATTTGGCCGCGGCGCGTCCACAGGCGCTGTTCGCCCCGGTGTCGGTCAGCGACCGGGGTGACGGCAAGCTCGCGCATCTGGACGGGGTGAACCTGAGCCGGGCGTGGTGCTGGCGTTCGCTCGCCGGCGCGCTGCCCGCGGTGGACCCGCGGCGGATCATGATGGAGCAGACCGCGGAGCTACACCTTGCGGCGGGCCTGCCGCACGTGACGGGGGACTACATGGGGGAGCACTGGCTGGCGACGTATGCGGTGCTCGCGCTG
>CAXTVQ010000143.1:0-5942 GCA_964247705.1 uncultured Acetobacteraceae bacterium
CCTCTGGCTCCCGAAGCAAGCGCTCTACCAGGCTGAGCTACGCTCCGACCGAGGCCGGGCGTATAGCGCCCCCTGGGTCGGCAAGCAAGCATGCGATCAGCGGGTCACCATGTCCGCGCAGGAAGGGTCAGCAGCCGGCGCAGGACTGCCGGCACGTCTGGCAGGACTTCGTACAGCGCCCGGGTCGAGGTGTCCGCGAAACCATCGGTGACGAAATCGTTCAGCAGCCCGATCAACCCCGTTGCCCAGCCGTTGAGGTTCGTGATCAGGATTGGTCGTGCATGCTGCCCGAGTTGGCGCCAGGTGATGATCTCGATCGTCTCGTCCAGCGTGCCAAGGCCGCCCGGCAGGGTGACGAAGGCGTCCGCGTGCTGAAACATCAACGCCTTGCGGCTGTGCATGGTGTCGGTGACGATCAGGTTGGTGACGCCGGGGTGGGCCACCTCGCGCGCCCGGAGGAAATCGGGGATGATCCCGGTCACCGCCCCGCCGCCGGCCAGCGCGCCATCCGCCACGGCGCCCATCAGCCCGACCCGGCCGCCGCCATAGATCAGCCGGATGCCATAGGCCGCCAGCCCTCGCCCAAGCGCCTCGGCGCCCGTGCGCCACGCTGGGTCATTGCCGACGCGGGACCCGCAGAACACGGCGACTGAACGGATGTTGGCTGGCATGGAAACGGCGGACTCCTGGGCTGGCTGAACATCTGCTGTTAAAGCCAGCCGCTGTCATGCGGTTTTCGGCTGGCAAGCGCGCGGACGCGGTGACACGATTGCACCGGACAATCGGAGACGGGATTCCATGCGGGCAGTATTCATCGGCGGATTGGCGGTGGCGACCCTGGTCATCGGCATGGCGCGGGCCGCGGACCAGACTCCGATCTCGACCGACCAGGTGATTGCCGCGCGCCAGGCCGGGTTCGACCTGCAGGCCGGCGTGCTGGCGGCGATGAAGGCAACGGTGGATTCCGGCGGATCGGTCAAGCCGCTGACGGACGGCGCCAAGGGCCTGTCGAGCTGGGGCCACATCATCCCGACCATGTTCCCGGACGGCACCCAGACCGGCCGCAATACCAAGGCGAAAGCGGAGATCTGGTCGGACCGCGCCGGGTTCGAGAAGGCTGCTGCAAACTTCTATCAGGCGGCCGAGAAGCTCGAGACACTGGCCGAGGCGGACGACAAGGCCGGGTTCGCGGACCAGTTCAAGGTGACCGCCGGTGCTTGCGGCGCCTGCCACCGCGCGTACCGCGAGCGAAGCTGACGGCTGAACCTGCAGGGCGGACACCGTCCGCCCTGGTGCGCGTGGGTGGCGGACGATGTTGGCCCCGACGGGTTCAGACCCGCGTCGTCAGCACCCACACGATGCAGGCCGACAGCGCGACGAGCAGCAGCGCGACCAGCGAGGACGCCATGCGCGGCTGGCGTGTCGCACCCGGCAGCCGTTTGCGGCCGGTGATCATCGGCCGCAGCAGGTTTTGCTTCTTCAGCACCGCGTAGGCGACGATCGCCACCACGTGCAGCACCATCAGCCCAAGCAGGACGTAGAAATTGGTCGCGTGCAGGGCCGTCAGGCGGTCGCTCAGGCCTTTGCTCACCAGGTGCGCCAGCGGCCCTTCGTTCACGTAATCGTCCGCGTTGCTGAACAGCCCGAGCCCGACCTGCAGCGCGATGTCCCCGAGCAGGATCAGCACCATCCAGCCACCGGCCGCATTGTGCCCGACCTGGTCGTCCGGCTCCCGCTTGGCGAAATCCCGCAGGTGCCGGAGCCCTGCCACGGGGCTGCGCAGGAATTGGCTGAAGCGGGACGTCTCGCTGCCCACGAATCCCCAGGCCAGCCGGAACAGCAGCAGCGTGAGCAGCGCGTAGCCGGACAGGAAGTGCAGATCCATCCGGTTGAACGTGACCGAGAAGTAGCTGCACGCGATCAGCACCACGACTGCCCAGTGGAACAGGCGCGTCGGCGCGTCCCACACCTTCATCGAGAGGCGCAGCACCGTTTGCCGCGCCCTTGGCCGCCGAACTCCGCTCATTTCGTCGCTCCCTTGCCAGGTATTTCTGCCGTGGCGCCCGGGATGACGCCAGTATGGGGATGGCCGCCACACACTATGTTGCAGCCAAGCCTCGCCTTGTTTACGTTCGGCAACAGATGTCGTCGTCAAGCCCTCCGTCTTCGCTGCGCGCGTCCATCCTGGCTGTAGCGGCCGTGGTCGTGCTCGGCGCCGGCGTTGCCCTGGGCGTCAACCATTTCGGGCAGGCGGATGCCCCCGCTCCAGCGACAGTGCCGGCCTCTGCGCCAGTGGCGCTTCCCACACCGCCGCCACCCGCCGTGACGCTTGCCAAGCCGGTGCTGGCCGTGCCCAGTTTCGACGTCGTGCTGGTGGCGCCGGACGGCGGGGCGGTGATCGCCGGCCGGGCCGAGGCGGGGGCCTTGGTCACGGTGTCCGAGAACGGCGACGTCGTCGGCACGGCGCGCGCCGACAGCCATGGCACGTGGGTGATTGCGCCCGGCACGAAGCTGCCCCCCGGCGCCGGCGCACTCACGCTGATGGCGCAGACGGCGGACGGCATCAAGGCCGGGGACAGCCCCGTTCTGGTCGTGGTGCCGGAGCCCGCGAAACCCGGCGCCGCCGAACCCGCAAACCCGCCGCTGGCGGTGCTGGCGCCGCCCGCCGGGCCCTCCCGCGTGCTGCAAGCGCCGGCGGCGGCGTCGCGCAAGCTCGGTATCGACACGGTCGACTATGACCAGCACGGCGCCATCCAGTTCAGCGGGTCCGCCCCGCCGAACGCGACCGTGCGCATGTACGTGGACAACATCCCGGTCGGCGACGCCCTCGCCGCCGACACCGGGCACTGGGCGATGTCGCCACCGTCACAGATGCGGGTGGGCCTGCATACGTTGCGCCTCGACCAGCTCGGCAGCCAGGGCAAGGTGCTGTCGCGGGTGGAGTTGCCGTTCCAGCGCGAAACGCTGGCCCTGTCGCAGGTGGCGGACGGCCAGGTGGTGGTGCAGCCCGGGCAGAACCTGTGGCGGCTGGCGCGCGGGGTATACGGCACGGGCATTCGCTACACCGTCATCTACCGCGCGAACCGGGACCAGATCCGCGACCCCAAGCGCATTTACCCGGGCCAGGTGTTCATCACGCCAGGCGCCGCGAAGCCGGCCCCCGAAGCGACGTCCGGAACGCCTCCCGTCATGCCTGCGGCCGCGCGCTGAACTTGCTGGCGTGCGGCGTTGGGGCCATATCCCGGCGCCTCTGCATTGCATGATGACACATCCATGACCCTCGCCCAGACTTTGCGCATCGCTTTCCCAGCGCCGCACCGCGCCGGCCGGCCGTTCATCGCCGCCGGGGTCGTGCTGGTGGTGGCCGGGTTGCTGTTCAGCCAGTGGCTGTTCTGGCCGGCCTTGGTGTTGACCGCCTTCTGCTTCTACTTCTTCCGCGACCCGGAGCGCACGCCCTCCACCCGTCCGGGCGCCGTGTTGGCCGCCGCCGATGGGCGCGTGGTGTCCGTGATGGAAGCGGTGCCGCCCGCCGAACTCGGCCTCGGTCCCTTGCCGCGGTGGCGGGTGGCGACGTTCCTCTCGGTGCTGAACGTGCACGTGAACCGGATGCCGGCCGCGGGGGTTGTGAGCCGCATCGCTTACCGGCCCGGCGCCTTCGTCAGCGCCAGCCTGGACAAGGCGAGCGACCAGAACGAGCGCAACGCCATCGCGATCAACCTGCCGGACGGGCGGGACCTCGCCGTGGTGCAGATCGCCGGGCTGATCGCGCGCCGGATCCTGTGCGGCGTGAAGGAAGGTGACATGGTCCGCGCCGGCGCCCGCTTCGGCATCATCCGCTTCGGCAGCCGCACCGACATCTATCTCCCTCCGGGCACCCGGCCGTTGGTTGAGGTCGGGCAGACCATGGTGGGCGGCGAGACCGTGGTGGCCATGCTGGCATGAGCGGCCAACCCGGCGGTTCGGCCCAGTTCCGCCGCCGCATCCGCCGGCGCCCCCGTTTCAAGGGACCGTCCTTCCAGCGGATGATCCCGAACATGATGACGCTGCTCGGCCTGTGCGCCGGGCTGACGGCGATGCGCTTCGCCCTGGACTCGCGCTGGGGCAGCGCGGCAGCGGCGCTGGTGGTCGCGGGCGCGATCGATGGGATCGACGGGAGGTTGGCCCGGCTGCTCAAGGCCACGTCGCGTTTCGGCGCCGAGTTCGACAGCCTGGCTGACTTCCTTTGCTTCGGCGTGGCGCCCGCCTTCATCATCTACCTTTGGTCGCTGCGTGTGGCGACCGGCTACGGCTTCACTCCCTGCCTTATGTTCGCGGTGTGCATGGCGCTGCGGCTGGCCCGGTTCAACGCGATGATCGAAGCCTCTCCCGCGCCGGCCTACGCGCAATCCTTCTTCACCGGTGTGCCGGCGCCGGCAGGGGCGGGGCTCGCGCTGTTCCCGTTGTTCGCGGGGCTGGAGGCGCGGGAGTGGGGCTGGCCGCGCCTTTACGCGGTGGTGCACCACCCGCTGTTCTGCGCGGCGATGCTGGTGGGCACGGCGACTTTGCTGGTCTCCACGCTGCCGGTCTGGAGCTTCAAGAACTTCAAGGTGCCGTCGCAGTTCGTGCTGCCGCTGCTGCTGGGCACGGGCGTGTTCGCGGCGGTGCTGGTCGCCGATCCGTGGGCGGCGCTGGCGGCGGCGGGTTTGCTGTATGTCGCGATGCTGCCGTTCAGCCGCCGCAGCTTCCACCGGCTACGGGATGCCGCCGAGGGCGAGCCGTAGCTGGACATCGCCGGAAGCGGGCAGTAGGCGCAGCGTCTTACTCCAGGAGACGTCCATGTTCCGGCTTGACGGCAAGACCGCGCTGATCACCGGCGCCAGCGGTGGCATTGGCGCCGCGATCGCCCGCATGCTGCATGCCCAGGGAGCCGCCGTAGCCCTGTCCGGCACGCGGGAGGATGCATTGCAGGCCCTTGCCGGCGAACTGGGTGAGCGCGCCCACGTCTGCCCAGCCGATCTGCGAGACCCGGGAGCGGCCGACGCCCTGATTGCCGCCAGCGAGAAAGCGGCGGGCCCGCTCGACATCCTGGTGAACAACGCCGGGTTCACCCGCGACATGCTGGCGATGCGCATGAAGGACGAGGACTGGCAAGCGGTGCTGGACGTGGATCTTACGGCGCCATTCCGGCTGGCGCGGGCAGCCATGCGCGGGATGCTGCGGCGGCGGGCCGGGCGGATCATCGGCATCGCCAGCATCGTCGGCAGCACAGGCAATGCGGGACAGGCGAACTATGCCGCTGCGAAGGCCGGTTTGGTGGGAATGACCAAGGCGATGGCGCAGGAAGTCGGCGCCCGCGGCATCACCGTCAACATCGTGGCCCCCGGCTTTATCCAGACCGCCATGACAGACGCGTTGACCGGCGAGCAGAAGGCCAAGCTCACCGCCGCGATCCCGCTCGGCCGCATGGGGCAGCCGGAGGACGTGGCGGCGGCGGTGCTCTACCTCGCGTCGGCCGAAGCCGGCTGGGTGACGGGGGCCACGCTGCACGTCAATGGCGGCATGGCCATGCTGTAGGACGGGCGCGAGATCGCCGCCAGTTCCACGGCGACCCGCTTGATCACGCCCGGCCAATCCCCGGGACGGTCCTGCCGGAACAGGCGCATGCCGGCGTACCAGGGTGTGTCGTCCCGCCCGAGCATCCAGCGCCAGTCCGGCGCATGGGGCAGCATCAGCCAGACCGGGATGCCGAGCGCGCCCGCCAGATGGGCCATGGCGGTATCCACGGTGATCACCAGGTCCATCGCGCTCACGGCGGCGGCGGTCTCGGCCCAGTCGGTCAGCCGGCCGGAATGGTCTGTCACGCCGAACAGCTTGGCCATATCGCGCGCGCGCGGCCCTTCCTGGAGGCTTACCAGAGAATCGCGGCCGGCAGTGACGATCGGGGCCAGCACGGCAGCCGGGAC
>CAXTVQ010000144.1:0-5528 GCA_964247705.1 uncultured Acetobacteraceae bacterium
GTCGCCTTGGTAGGCCTTTACCCCACCAACTAGCTAATCGTACGCAGGCTCCTCCCCAGGCGACTCGCGCCTTTGGCCCTCAAGCATCATGCGGTATTAGCTGCAGTTTCCCGCAGTTGTCCCCCACCCAAGGATAGATACCTACGCGTTACTCACCCGTCCGCCACTGCCGGTTACCCGACCGTGCGACTTGCATGTGTTAAGCATGCCGCCAGCGTTCGCTCTGAGCCAGGATCAAACTCTCAGGTTCATCTTGCCCCCAGTCTCCCAGAAACAATCCGAACAATAGACCCTAACCAATCATCAAACCCAACCAACCAGTCAGGCAAAAGCATGCATCCAACGCATCTCCAAATCCGAAATACGCCAGCTAAACATCCCCATACAAAACCAGAAAGCCTAGCCCGATCACCCAGCTAAGGTCACAAAAACCCAAACCAAATACACCAAACCAAACAACCAATCCCATACCCAGCCAACACTCTCATGCCAGCTAAAAGGACGCCGCCAACTTATCCCTTCCTCATCCGATTTACTTGTCAATGAACGTCTTCCTTTCGGAAGCACCGTCGGCCAGCGCCGTCGGTGGAGCCGGTATCTAGTGGGCAGCGCCAAGTGTGTCAACGCGATGACGCGGTAATTCCACCTGCGTGCCTCATTCCAGCCATGCGCAATCTTGCTCTTGTCATGAATCGGTCGTGCAAACCGAGTGTTTGACCGCTACACGGAGCCCCATGCTGCAAATCGACAATCTCGTGTTTACCGCGTGGGGACGGCGCTTCTTCGACCGTGCAACCGTGACGCTGCCGCTGGCCGCCAAGGTCGGGCTCGTAGGGCGCAACGGCGCCGGAAAATCCACGCTGTTCAAGCTGATCCTGGGCGAACTCGGCGCCGATAGTGGCGATATCGCCATCCCCAAAGGCGCCCGCGTCGCCACCGTCGCCCAGGAACACCCGGCGACCCCGGTCACCCTCCTCGATACGATCCTGGAGGCGGACGAGCAACGCAACGCGCTCTACGCCGAACTCGAGACGGCAGCCCCCGAGCGGATCGCCGACATCTACGCGCGGCTGGAGGAGATCGACGCCGACCGCGCCCCGGCCCGCGCGGGTGAGATCCTCGCCGGGTTGGGGTTCTCGACGGCCGATCTGGGCCGGGCGATGGCCGAGTTCTCCGGTGGCTGGCGCATGCGCGTGGCGCTCGCCGCGGCTCTGTTCGCCGAGCCGAACCTGCTGCTGCTCGACGAACCGACCAACTATCTCGATCTCGAGGGCGCCATGTGGCTCGAGGCGCGGCTGCGCAAATACCCGCACGCGGCCCTGATCATCAGCCATGACCGCGAGCTGCTGAACAACTCCGTCGACCACATCCTGCACCTGCATGATGGCAAGCTCGACCTCTACACCGGCGGCTACGACGACTTCGAGCGGCGCCGGGCGGAGAAGGCGCGGCTGATATCGGCCTCCCGCGTCAAGCAGGAAGCGGAGCGGGCCCACCTGCAATCCTTCGTCGACCGTTTCCGCGCCAAGGCCAGCAAGGCGGCGCAAGCGCAGTCGCGCATGAAACGGCTGGCCAAGCTCGAACCGATCGCGGCGGTGACGGCGGAGCGGGTGGCCCCCTTCACCCTGCCGTCTCCCGCCCGCCCGCTGGCGCCGCCCCTGATGCGGCTGGAGGCGGCCGATGTCGGCTATGGCGGCGCACCGGTGCTGCGCGCCCTGAACCTGCGGCTGGACGTGGACGACCGGATCGGACTGCTCGGCGTGAACGGCGCCGGCAAGTCCACGTTCGCCAAGATGGCCGCCGGCGCCCTGCAGCTCCAGGCCGGCCACATGCAGCGGGAAAAACGCATCCAGGTCGGCTGGTTCCACCAGCATCAGATCGAGGCGATGAACCCGGCGCACACGCCGCTCGACATCATGCGCGAGGCCCGGCCGGAGGACAGCGAGACGTCCTACCGCTCACGGCTGGCCCAGTTCGGCCTGAGCTTCGAGAAGCAGTCCACCACCGTCGAAAACCTCTCGGGCGGCGAGCGGGCGCGGCTGCTGCTGAACATGGTCGCCATGGCCGCCCCCCATTTGCTGATCCTCGACGAGCCGACCAACCACCTGGATATCGACAGCCGCCGCGCCTTGCTGGACGCGCTCAACGACTACGAAGGCGCCGTGATCCTGATCACCCATGACCGCTCGCTGATGGAGCTGGTAGCTGACCGTTTGTGGCTGGCGGCGGACGGCACGGTGGCGCCGTTCGACGGCGACATGGATGATTACGCGCGGTTGGTGCTGGACCGGGCCCGGGGCGTGGCGCCGGGTCAGGGGCGGGCGGCCAAGGGCAAGAAGAAGAAGGCGGCCTAGCGATCATGACACAGGACGAACTGAAGGCCTGGGCGACCAAGAGCGGCTGGACGATGGTGGGCGGGTTCATGAGCCTGACCAAGCCCTCGGCCCCGAAGGAGGCGATCGTGCGGTTGGTGATGAAAGCCACCGTCGTCCACGTCGAGGCAAAGAAGCCGGCTGGAAAGTGGGAAAAGCTCAGCGGAGCCAGCTACAAGGACGTCGTCCCCGATGAGGAGACGGGCGTCCCAGGCGGGCTCGGCCTGGACACCATCCCCGGCTTCCGCCGCCTGATGGAAGAAAACAAGGACCGCCAGGTCTTCGCCAAGATGGGCGGCTAGCCACCTCCCCCGCAACGACAGGGGAAGGTGGCCAACCAAGCTTTAGGCTTAGGCAGCCTCGGCGAGCCGCCCGTTGATCACCAGCCCATCCCGGTCCGCACTCACGCGCACCACCTCGCCGTCATGGATCGTGCCCTCCAACAACTGCCCCGCCAGCGGGTTCTGCAGCGTGCGCTGGATCACCCGCTTCAGCGGCCGGGCCCCGTATACCGGGTCATACCCCGCCTCCCCCAGCCAGTTCAGCGCCATATCGTCCAGCTCCAGCGTGATGTGCCGCACCGTCAGCAACTGCTGCAGCCGCTCCAACTGGATCTTCACGATCGCCGCCATATCTCCGCGCTGCAGCCGGTTGAACTGCACGATCTCGTCCAGCCGGTTCAGGAACTCCGGCCGGAAATGGTCGCGCACCACCCTCATCACCTGCGCCCGCACCAACTCCGTCGTCTCCCCCTCCGGCTGGTGCGCCATCAGGTCGCTGCCCAGGTTCGACGTCAGCACGATGATCGTGTTGCGGAAATCCACCGTCCGGCCCTGCCCGTCCGTCAGCCGCCCGTCGTCCAGCACCTGCAGCAGCACGTTGAAGACGTCCTCGTGCGCCTTCTCCACCTCGTCGAACAGGATCACCTGATACGGCCGCCGGCGCACCGCTTCCGTCAGTACACCGCCTTCATCATACCCGACGTACCCCGGGGGCGCCCCGATCAACCGGCTGACCGAGTGCTTCTCCATGAACTCGCTCATGTCGATCCGCACCATTGCCCGGTCATCGTCGAACAGGAACGCGGCCAGCGCCTTCGTCAGCTCCGTCTTGCCGACCCCGGTCGGCCCCAGGAACAGGAACGAGCCGATCGGCCGGTTCGGATCCTGCAACCCGGCCCGCGCCCGGCGCACCGCATGCGCCACCGCCTCCAGCGCCGCCTCCTGCCCCACCACCCGGCGGCGCAGTTCCTCCTCCATGCGCATCAGCTTGGCGCGCTCGCCTTCCAGCATCCGGTCCACCGGCACCCCGGTCCAACGGCTTACCACCCCGGCGATCTGGTCCTCGGTCACCGCCTCGTTCACCAGCTTGCCGCCATCCGCGGCCGCCGCCTCGATCTGCTTCTGCAGCGACGGGACAATCCCGTAGGTCAGCTCCGACACCCGCGCGTAATCCCCGCGCCGCTGCGCCACGTCCACCTCGCTGCGGGCCGCGTCCAACTGCTCCTTCAGCTTCTGCGACCCGGCCAGCCGGTCCTTCTCGGCATGCCAAGCCGCCGTCATCGCGTCGGACTTCTCCTCCAGCTCGGCCAGATCGTGCTGCAGCTTCTCCAGCCGCTCGCGCGACGCCGGGTCTTCCTCGCGCTTCAGCGCCTCCCGCTCGATCTTGAGCTGCAGCAGCCGCCGGTCCAGCTCGTCCAGCGCCTCCGGCTTGCTATCCACCTGCATGCGCAGCCGGCTCGCCGCCTCGTCCATCAGGTCGATCGCCTTGTCCGGCAGGAACCGGTCCGCGATGTAGCGGTTGGACAGCGTCGCCGCCGCCACCAGAGCGCCATCGGTGATCCGCACCCCGTGGTGCAGCTCGTACTTCTCCTTGATCCCGCGCAGGATGCTGATCGTGTCCTCGACCGACGGCTCCCCCACGAACACCGGCTGGAACCGGCGCGCCAGCGCCGCATCCTTCTCCACGTGCTTGCGGTATTCGTCGAGCGTGGTCGCCCCGATGCAGTGCAACGCCCCGCGCGCCAGCTCCGGCTTCAGCAGGTTGGAGGCGTCCATCGCGCCATCCGCCTTGCCCGCGCCCACCAGCGTGTGCATCTCGTCGATGAACAGGATCACCTCGCCGGCGGCCCCTTCGATCTCCTTCAGCACGGCCTTCAGCCGCTCCTCGAACTCGCCGCGGTATTTCGCCCCCGCGACCAAAGCGCCCAGGTCGAGCGCCATCACCCGCTTGTTGCGCAGCGATTCCGGAACGTCCCCGTTCACGATGCGCAGCGCCAGCCCCTCGACGATGGCCGTCTTGCCCACGCCCGGCTCGCCGATCAGCACCGGATTGTTCTTGGTCCGCCGCGCCAGCACCTGGATCGCGCGCCGGATCTCCTCGTCGCGCCCGATCACCGGGTCGAGCTTGCCTTCCCGCGCCACCGCGGTCACGTCCCGCGCATACTTCTTCAGCGCGTCGAAATTCTCCTCCGCATTGGCGCTGGTCACCTTGCGGCCCTTGCGGATGTCCGCCACCGCCTTGTCCAGCGCCTGCGGGTTCGCCCCCGCCGCGCGCAGCACCCGCGCCGCCGGCGTGTCGGACCCGGCGAGCGCCAGCAGCAGGCGATCCTGCGCCACGAACTCGTCCCCGGCCTTCTGTGCATCCCGCTCGGCCTGGTCCAGCAGGCGCACCAGCTCCACCGTGGCTTGCGGCTGCCCGGCCCCGCTCCCTTGCACGCGCGGTATGCGGCTGACCTCGGCATCGACCGCCGTCTGCGCCGCCTTCGGGTCGGCCCCCGCGGCGCGCAGCAACCCGGCGGCCGCACCCTCCTCGTCATCCAGCAACGCCTTGAGCAGATGCTCGGGCGTCAGACGCTGGTGATACTCACGCATCGCAATGGTGGAAGCGGCCTGGAGGAAACCCTTGGCCCGGTCGGTAAATTTCTCGATGTTCATTCCATGTCCCTTTCGAAGCAGGCGACAATGCCGCACGCCCCTCGCGAGGCAGCGCGCAACACGTGGAAGATGGGAGCCAGCCAAGGCCCACTCAAGAGGCACGTGACCTGCAACGCGCCGCCATGCTCGGCCCTGACGCAACAGGCGGAGTTGCACGCCAAGGCCAGGCTGGACGACATCCCCGAGCCGCTGCGCACCGTGGTCACCACCGCGCCCTGTC
>CAXTVQ010000145.1:0-1879 GCA_964247705.1 uncultured Acetobacteraceae bacterium
GGCAGCCCGATCGGCCCGGAAATCGCCCGCCGCCTGCCACGCACGCTCGAGCTGATCGCCGCCGCCGCGATCCTGGCGCTCGCCGCCGGCTTACCGCTCGGCCTGCTCGCCGCCCTCCGCCGCGATGGCCCAGTGGACCGCGCCGTCTCCGCCCTCGCCGCCCTCGGCCTGGCTTTGCCCGTGTTCGTGCTCGGCACCCTGATGGTGTTCGTGTTCGCCCAGCAACTGCACTGGGTGTCCGCCGGCGGCTACGTGCCGCTCGCGCGGGACCCGGCCAAGCACTTCACGCTGCTGCTGATGCCTGCCGCGACCATCGCCGCCGGGTTGTTCGGCACCGTGTTCCGCATGACCCGCGCCTCGGTGCTGGACGTGTTCTGGCGCGACTACGTCCGCACCGCCACCGCCAAGGGCCTGACCCGGCGCGCCGTCCTGCTGCACCACGTGCTGCGCAACGCGCTGATGCCCGTCGTTACCGTCGTCTCGCTGCATCTCGGCAGCCTGCTCGGCGGCACGGTGCTCGTTGAATACGTGTTCAACTACCCCGGACTGTCCGGCCTATTGGTCGACTCGGTGAACGCCCGGGATTACCCGGCGGTGCAGGCGGTGATGCTGGTGATCTCCGTCCTGTTCGTCACCCTGAACCTGCTGACCGACATGCTTTATGCCGCCCTCGACCCCAAGGTGCGGCACGCGTGAGTCGCCCGCTTGTAAGACAGGGGTGGCCTTTCGCAGCGCTGGGCGCCATCGTGCTGCTGGCCCTGCTGGCGCCTGTGCTGCCGCTCGGCCTGCCGCTGCACATGGACGTGGCGCACCGTCTTGCCGCCCCCTCCGCCGCGCACTGGCTGGGCCAGGACGAATACGGCCGCGACGAACTCTCCCGGCTGATCTGGGGTGCGCGCGTCTCGCTCCTGGTCGCGGGAGCGTCCACCGCACTCGCCTGTGCGGTCGGCACGCTGCTCGGCCTGGCCGGCGGCTTCCTGGGCCGTCTCGCCGAACTCCTGGCCGTCCGCAGCATGGACGCCGTGCTGTGCTTCCCGCCGTTGCTGCTGGCGCTGCTGGTGGTGACGCTGCTTGGCCCCGGCGCCGGCACGCTGATCCCCGTGCTGGCGCTGGTCTACCTGCCGGGCTTCGTCCGCGTCGCCTATGCCGGCGTGCTCGCGGTGCGCGGACAGGACTACGTGGAAGCGGTGCGCGTCCTCGGCGCCGGCCGCTTGCGCATCCTCGCCCGCACCGTGCTGCCCAACATCGCCGGGCCGCTACTGGTGCAGATCAGCCTGGCGGCGTCCTCCGCCGTGGTGCTGGAGAGCGGGCTCTCCTTCCTCGGCCTGGGCGTGGTGCCGCCCGCGCCCTCCTGGGGCCTGATGATCGCCGCCGGCCGCACCACCATGGCGCAGGCCCCCGCGCTGCTGCTCTGGCCCTGCCTCGCCCTCTCCCTTACCATCCTGACGCTCAACGCCGTCTGCGACACCCTGCGCGACGCGACCGACCCGCACCGCGCCATGCCCCGCCGCCGCCGGTTGCTCGACCACATGGCCCCCGGCCTGCTGCCTGCGTCCGGACCGGTGCTGGAGGTGCGCGGCCTCACCGTCAGCATCGCCACCCCCGCCGGCATGATCCAGCCGGTGCGCGATGTGTCCCTGACCGTTCAGGCGGGCGAGACGCTGGCGATCCTGGGCGAGAGCGGCTCCGGCAAGTCCATGCTCGGGCTGGCCGTCATGGGCCTGCTGCCGCTCGCCGCCCGCGCCAGTGCCGGCGCCGTGTGGGTCGGCGGCACCGAGTTGCTGCGCGCACCCGAAGCCGTGCTGCGCCGGTTGCGCGGCAAGCAGATGGCGATGGTGTTCCAGGACCCGCTCAGCAGCCTCAACCCGGTGCACCGCGT
>CAXTVQ010000145.1:1979-3135 GCA_964247705.1 uncultured Acetobacteraceae bacterium
CTGCTCGCCACGCTGAAGCGGGAGGGCGGCATGGGCATGGTGTTCATCAGCCACAGCCTGCCCGTGGTGGCGGAGATCGCGGACTACGTTGCGGTGATGTACGCCGGCGAGATCGTCGAGCAGGGCCGCGCAGCCGACCTGTTCACCCGCCCGCTGCACCCCTACACCGCCGCCCTGTTGCGCAGCGCCCCCTCCGAAACGGGAGGCCTACCAACTGGGGTTGACGGCGTGGTGCCATCCCTCCTGGCACTACCCTCTGGCTGCATCTTCGCCCCCCGCTGCCCGTATTACCGCCCGATCTGCGATGCCGCCCACCCGCCCCTACGCACAATCACCACAAACCGCGCCACGCGATGCATTCGCTGGGACGTGCTGGCAAACGCTTCTCCCCCTCCCCTTGAAGGAGGGGGCCGGGGGGAGGTGCGCCACACGCACGAGACGACCTCACTCGTGGCACCCCTCCCACAAGGGGAGGGGGGACATATCGCATGACCTCCCTCCTCACCGCCGAACGCATCACCCGCCAGTTCGGCTCCCGCGGCTTCCTGCGCCGCACCCGCCCCGTCCAGGCCGTTACCGACGTCTCCTTCACCCTCCGCCGTGGCGAAGCCGTCGGCCTCGTCGGCGAGAGCGGCTCCGGCAAAAGCACCGTGGGCCGGGTCGTACTCGGCTTGCTCAAACCCACCGCCGGCCGCGTGCTGCTGGACGGGGCCGACATCGCCCGCACCCCCTCCGCCGAGCAGCGGCGGCGCATGCAGCTCGTGTTCCAGGACCCGTTCGCCTCGCTCGATCCGCGACGCCGGGTAGGGGCACAGATCGCCGACGGCCTGGCCATCCACCGCCTCGCCCCCCACGCCAACCGGCCGGCCCGGGTGGCCGCCCTTCTGGAACAAGTCGGCCTCGACCCAGCGCACGCCACCCGCTACCCGCATGAGTTCAGCGGCGGCCAGCGTCAACGCATCGGCATCGCCCGCGCCCTCGCCCCCAACCCCGACGTCCTCGTGGCCGACGAAGCCGTCTCCGCACTCGACGTATCCGTCCAGGCGCAGATCCTGGCCCTGTTCGCCGACCTGCGCACCCGGCTCGGCATCGGCCTGCTCTTCATCAGCCACGACCTGACCGTGGTGCGCGCCCTATGCGACCGCGTGCTGGTCCT
>CAXTVQ010000145.1:3235-5456 GCA_964247705.1 uncultured Acetobacteraceae bacterium
TCGTCGTGCTGGACCCGATCGCCCCCGCCACCATCGAACGCATGCGTGCGTTGCTCCCGGAAGGCATGGTGCTCAGCCACGGCACCTCGCGTGACGAAGCCCACCTGCAAGCCATCATCGCCGACGCGGACTACGCCATCTCCGGCCAGATCGCCGTCCCCGGCTCCGTCATGCGCGCGGCCAAGCGGCTGAAGCTGCTGCATAAATGGGGCGTGGGCGTGGACAATTTCGATCTGGACACCGCCCGCGAGCTCGGCCTCGCCGTGGCCCGCACCACCGGCAGCAACGCCGTCCCGGTCGCCGAATTCGCCCTCGGGCTGATGATCTCCGCCCTCCGCCACCTGTCGGACGCCGCCGCCGGCATGCAGCGGGGCGAATGGCGCGGCATCGCCAGCGCCCCCGCCTACCTGGTGTCCGGCAAGACGGTCGGCATCGTTGGCTTCGGCGCCACCGGGCAGGCCACGGCGCGGCTGCTGACCGGCTTCGGTTGCCCCGTGCTGTATTCCCAGCGCCGCCGGGTGGACCCGGCGGTCGAGGCGGCCTTGGGCGCCCGGCACACCCCACTTTCCGAGTTGCTGGCGGCGGCGGACATCGTCTCCCTGCATTGCCCGCTCACGCCCGAGACGGCCGGGATGATCGACCGCAAGGCGCTGTCCACGATGAAGCGCAGCGCGGTGCTGATCAACGTCGCGCGCGGCGGGGTGGTGGTGGAGCCGGACCTGATCTGGGCCTTGAAGGAGCGCGTGATCCACGCCGCCGGCATGGACGTGTTCGAGACCGAGCCGCTGCCGCCGGACAGCCCGCTCATCGGCGTGGACGGCCTCACCATCACGCCGCACATCGCCGCCACCACCGCCGACACCTTCGCGAAGACCGTCTCGCACATGTTCGCCAACATCGCCCGCGTCTCCCGCGGGGAGGACGTGCCGGAACGCGACCGGGTGGCCTGACGAACCGCGTTCCGGACGGTTCTGCAACCAATCGCTCATGCGCGCACTTATCCCCGAGGGCGGACCCTCCGCCCCGACGCACGGAGACACCCATGACCCAAAAAACCCGTTCGCTTCTGGTGGTCGCTGCCCTCGGCCTCGCTGCGGCCGCTTGCACGCAGAATGGCGCCCCGATCGCGCCGAACCCGTCCAACCAAACCGGCAGCATGGCCTATCCCGCGCCGAACCCGGCCGGCAACATCACGACGACGGTCACCCCTCGGTAGCCGTGACGGGTTAAGACCGCTCTACACGCCCTGCCCGAACCCCCGTAGACTGCGGGGGTTCGCAACGAGCAGGCCCCATGATCATCGACCAGCTACCTTTCGCCGACCCCGAGTTCGTGGAAAACGCCGAACCGCGCTGCCCGTGTCTGTTGCTGCTCGACACGTCCACCTCCATGCGTGGCCGGCCGATTGCCGAGCTGAATGACGGGCTGCAGACGTTCAAGACCCAACTCATGGCCGATGGAATGGCGACCCAGCGGGTGGAAGTGGGCATCGTCACCTTCGGTCCCGTACGCGTTCACACTCAGTTCCAGACTGCCGACGCCTTCACCGCCCCGACGCTTCAGGCCAATGGCGACACACCGCTAGGCTCCGCGATCGACCAGGGCCTCGACCTGCTGGACGCACGCAAGCGCGCCTATAAGGAGGCCGGGATCGCCTACTACCGCCCCTGGGTGTTCCTGGTCACCGACGGAGCGCCGACCGACACCTGGCACAGTGCCGCCGCGCGCGTGCGGGAAGGCGACAGCAGCGCGCGCAAATCCTTCAGCTTCTTCGCCGTGGGCGTGGAGGGCGCCGACATGGCGACTCTGGCGCAGATCTGCAGCACGGACCGCCCGCCGCTCAAGCTGCAGGGCCTGAACTTCCGCGAGCTGTTCACCTGGCTGTCCAGCTCCTTGGGCGGTGTCGCGAAAAGCCAGCCGGGCCAGATGGTCGCCCTCCCCCCGCCGTCCGGCTGGCTCTCGGTCGGCTAGGCGGGAGGCCGAACGTGCGCGCGTGGCGCACGGCATACGGGTCGGCCGCCGGCACGTCGCACGCCCGCACCGGCGCGCGCTGCCAGGACGCTGGGCGCTGCGACGTGATCGTCGGCGTGGACGGAACGGAGGTGCTGGTGGCCAGCGTGTCGGACGGCGCCGGGTCCGCGCCGCAGTCGGAGTATGGCGCCCGCTTGATGGTGGACGCCTTCCAGCACGACTGCGCCGCCGCCGCGCGTGACGCGCCGGA
>CAXTVQ010000146.1:0-5427 GCA_964247705.1 uncultured Acetobacteraceae bacterium
CCTGGATCTTGTGCATGCCCAGGATCGCCGATTGCGGCGGGTTCAGGATCGGCGTGCTCATCAGCGACCCGTAAACGCCGCCGTTGGTGATGGAGAACGTGCCGCCGGACAGCTCGTCCAGCTTCAGCGCGCCATCCCGTGCGCGGCGGCCGAAATCGGAGATCGAGCGCTCAACCTGGGCCAGGCTCATCTGGTCGGCATCACGCACCACAGGCACGACCAGCCCGTTCGAGCCCCCCACCGCGATGCCCATGTGCACGTAGTTCTTGTACACCAACTCGTCGCCATCGATCTCGGCATTGACGGCCGGGAACTCCTTCAGCGCTGCGATGCAGGCCTGCACGAAAAAGCCCATGAAGCCGAGCCGCGTGCCGCCGTGCTTCTTCTCAAAGGCGTCGCGGTACTCGGTGCGCAATGCCATCGCCGCCGACATGTCCACCTCGTTGAAGGTGGTCAGCATGGCGGCTGTGTTCTGCGCTTCCTTCAGCCGGGCCGCGATCGTACGGCGCAACCGGGTCATCTTGACCCGCTCCTCGCGGGCGGCATCCGGGCCCGGGCCGCGGCTAACCACCGGGGCGGGCGAAGGCGCTGCCGCGGGGGCCGGGCGGCTCAGGAAGGCGAGCACGTCGCCCTTGGTGACCCGGCCGTCCTTGCCCGACCCGGCGCCAATCTGCTCGGCAGATATGTGGTTCTCCTCCATCCGCTTGGCAGCGGAGGGCATCGGCGCGTGCGGTGTGCCGCTCGCCGGCGCTTGCGCGACTGTGTCGGCCGGCGGCGTTGCTGGCCGGGCAACGGGACCCGGCGTAGGCGGAGGCGGCTTGGCGGGCGAACTGGTAGAGGCCGGCGTAGAGGGAGACTTCGCTGGAGCGGCTGCCCCGCCACCCTCTTCGATCGTGCCGAGCAGGGCGCCCACCTCCACTTCCGCACCCTCATCCGCCGCCAATGCGCCAAGCGTGCCGGCTGTAGGAGCGTTTACCTCAACGGTGACCTTGTCGGTCTCGAGCTCCACCAACGGCTCGTCTGCGGCGACGGCGTCGCCGGCCTTTTTCAGCCAGCGCGCCACCGTGGCGGTGGTGACGCTCTCGCCCAACGTGGGCACCTTGATGTCGGCGGCCATAACAATTCCTTGCTAAATCTCGATCAGTCCAAGGCGAGCGCGCGGGCGACCAGATCGGCCTGCTGAGCGGCATGCACCTTGGCCAGGCCCGTCGCCGGGCTGGCAGCGGCATCGCGGCCCACATAGTCCGGCCGGGCACAGCGGTGGCCGATCGTGCCGAGTGTCCGCTCGATCTTGCGGTCTACGAAACTCCAGGCGCCCATGTTCTCGGGCTCCTCCTGGCACCAGACCACGCCCGCGTTCGGATAGCTCTTGAGCACGGACGCCAGCGACTTCATCGGGAACGGATAAATCTGCTCCAAACGCACGATCGCGACATCTTCGACACCCTTGTCGCGCCGTTCCTGCAGCAGATCGTAATAGACCTTGCCGGTGCACAGCACGACGCGCTTCACCGCATCCGCCGGCCCGATCGCGTCGATCTCGGGGATGATGTGCCTGAAATGGCTATCCCCGGTGAAGTCGACGAGCGGCGACACGGCGAGCTTGTGCCGCAGCAGGCTCTTCGGCGTCATGATCACGAGCGGCTTGCGGAAGTTGCGCTTCAATTGCCGGCGCAGGGCGTGGAAGTAGTTGGCCGGCGTAGTGAGGTTCGCCACCGTCATGTTGCGCTCGGCGCAAAGCTGCAGGTAGCGCTCCAGCCGGGCGGAGGAGTGTTCCGGACCCTGCCCCTCGTAGCCATGCGGCAGCAGCAGGGTCAGCCCTGACATGCGCAGCCACTTGGTTTCGCCGCTGGCCAGGAACTGGTCGATGATCACCTGAGCGCCGTTGGCGAAATCGCCGAACTGCGCCTCCCACAATACCAGCGTCTTGGGATCGGCCAGGGTGTAGCCGTATTCGAAGCCGAGCACGCCCTGTTCCGAGAGCAACGAGTTGAAGATTTCGATCCTCGCCTGGCCGTCCCGGACGTGGTTCAGCGGCACGTATTCGTTGGCATTGGTCTGGTCCACCAGCACCGCATGGCGCTGACTGAACGTGCCGCGCTGGCAGTCCTCGCCGGATAGGCGCACGCGGTTGCCGTCCAGCAGCATGCCGCCGAACGCGAGCGCCTCGCCGGTTGCCCAGTCGATGCCCTCGCCCTTCTCGAACGCAGCCTTCTTGGCTTCGAGCTGGCGGACGATCTTCGGGTTCGCGTCGAATCCTTCCGGAACCGTGGACAGCGCAGTCCCAATCGCGGCGGCATCCCCCTCCGTGAGCGCAGTCCCTTCCTCGGAGCGCTCGTCCTCCTGGTCGGCCTGCTTGAAGCCGGCCCAGCGGCCCTCCAGCCAATCCGCCTTGTTCGGCTTGTAGCTCTGCGCCGCCTTGTAGCTTTCCTCGAGCGTGGCGGTGAACCCGTCCCACATCGCCTTCGACTCGTCCGCTGGCACGGTGCCCTCGGCAGCAAGCTTCTCGGCATAAAGCGTGCGCGTCGTCTTGGTGTCGCGGATCGCCCGGTACATGAGAGGCTGGGTAAAGGCCGGCTCGTCCGTCTCGTTGTGGCCGTGGCGACGGTAGCAAACGACGTCCAGCACGAAATCGGTCGCGAACTCCTGACGCCACTCGGCGGCCAGGCGGGAGGCGAAGATCACCGCCTCCGGGTTGTCTCCGTTCACGTGCAGGATCGGCACCTGGATCGACTTGGCGACGTCCGTGCAATACAGGCCGGAATACGCGTGCGCCGGGACGGTGGTGAAGCCGATCTGGTTGTTCACCACGAGGTGGATCGTGCCGCCGGTGCGGTAGCCGATCAGCTTACTCATCGCCAGCGTCTCGTACACCAGGCCCTGGCCGGCAAAGGCCGCGTCCCCATGCATGATGATACCCATGACGCTGCGCCGGGTCTTCGTGTCACCCGCCGCGTCCTGCCGCGCACGGACCTTGCCGACGACGACCGGGTCCACCGCTTCCAGGTGGGAAGGGTTCGGCTGCAGCGAGATGTGGACGTTGTGGCCGCCAGCCTCGATGTCCGTGCTGGTGCCGAGGTGGTACTTCACGTCGCCCGAGCCCTGCACATCGTCGGGCTTCGGACTGGCGCCGCCGAATTCGCTGAACAGGGCGGTGAACGGCTTGCGTACCACGTTGACCAGCGTGTTCAGCCGGCCACGGTGCGGCATGCCGATCACGACCTCGCCCACGCCATCCTTGGCCGCCGTCTCGATCATGGCGTGCAGGGCGGGGATGGTGACCTCGCCACCCTCGAGCCCGAACCGCTTGGTTCCGACATACCGCTTTTGGCAGAACACCTCGAAGCCCTCGGCCTCGGTGAGCTGGCGCAGGATGGTCTTCTTGTCGGCGGCGTCGAACGCGTTGGCCCAGGGCGCGCCCTCGATGCGGCGCTGCAGCCAATCCTTTTGCGCCGGGTCCTGGATGTGCATGTACTCGACGCCGATCGGGCCGCAATACGTGCTGCGCAGGACGCTAAGGATTTCGCGCGGGGTCGCGGTTTCGCGGCCGAGCATGTTGTCGATGAAAATCGGGCGGTCCATGTCCGCCTCGGTGAAGCCGTATGCTGCCGGGTCCAGCTCCGGATGCGGCTTCGGCATGGTCAGGCCGAGCGGGTCGAGCTGCGCCTCCAGATGGCCGCGCACGCGATACACACGGATCATCATGAGCGCGCGGATGCTGTCCAGCGTCGCTGCGCGGAGCTGCTTGTCCGATAGGCCCGGGGCTGCCTTAGCAGGAGCGGCCTCGGTCTTTGCACCCTTGGCAGGCTTGGTAACGGGCTCGGGCTCGCCGACATCGAACATCCGCGGCGCCCAGGACGCCCCGGACGCGTCCGTCAGCACCGACCGGGACTCATCGTTCAGTGACGCGAACAGCTCGCCGAAGCTTGGGTCCACGCTGTCCGGCCTGGCGACCCAACGCGCGTAAAGGTCAGCAATAAACGCCGCATTGGACCCGTTGAAGGCCGTTGCGAGGATGTCGACGCCTGCCATGTCTCGAATACGTCCTTCCGTCTACCGTTCCACTCTAAGTGGGCACGCGGCTAATTTACGGCAGGTTAAAATGAGCAGCCCTGCCAGATCTGCATACCTCAGCCCTGAAGGGCTTTCACCATCGTGCTGCCGAGCGCCGATGGACTGTCCGCCACGTGGATGCCCGCGATCCGCATCGCCTCGAACTTGGCCGCGGCCGTGTCACGCCCGCCGCTGATCACGGCGCCGGCGTGGCCCATGCGGCGGCCCGGGGGTGCGGTGGACCCGGCGATGAAGCCCACCACGACCTTGTTGCTCTTCTCCCGCGCCAGGAACTCGGCGGCGTCGATCTCGCTGGCGCCGCCGATCTCGCCGATCATGATGATGCTCTCGGTCTCCGGGTCGGCCAGGAACATCTCCAGCACCTCGATGAAGTCGGTGCCTTTAACCGGATCACCGCCGATGCCGACGCAGGTGCTTTGCCCGAGACCGGCGGCCGTGGTCTGCGCCACTGCCTCGTAGGTCAGCGTGCCGGACCGGCTGACGATGCCCACCTTGCCGCGGCGGTGGATGTGGCCCGGCATGATGCCGATCTTGCATGCCTCCGGGGTGATCACGCCGGGGCAGTTGGGCCCGATCAACCGACTGCCGGAGCCGCTGAGCGCGCGCTTGACCCGGATCATGTCCTGCACCGGGATGCCCTCGGTGATGCAGACGATGAGCGGGATCTGCGCGTCGATCGCCTCGAGGATTGCGTCCGCGGCGAAGGGGGGCGGCACGTAGATCGCAGTCGCGTTGGCGCCCGTCTTCTCCACCGCTGCTGCCACCGTGTCGAACACGGGAAGATCCAGGTGCAGCGTGCCGCCCTTGCCCGGCGTCACCCCGCCGACGACCTTGGTGCCGTAGGCGATAGCCTGCTCGGAGTGGAAGGTGCCCTGGGCGCCGGTGAAGCCCTGGGTAATGACCTTGGTGTTGGCGTCGACCAGGACGGCCATTATGCGGCTTCCTTCACGGCTTGCACCACTTTGGCGGCGGCATCCGCCAGATTGTCGGCGGAGATGATCGGCAAGCCGGACTTGGCCATGATCTCCTTGCCGAGCGCCACGTTCGTCCCCTCCAGCCGCACGACCAGAGGCACGCCGAGCGAGACCTCCCGCGCTGCGGCCACGACACCTTCCGCGATCACGTCGCAGCGCATGATGCCGCCGAAGATGTTAACCAAAATACCTTCGACGTTCGGGTCCGACAGGATGATCTTGAATGCCGCGGTCACCCGCTCCTTGGTGGCGCCGCCGCCGACGTCGAGGAAGTTGGCGGGGGAGGAGCCGTACAGCTTGATGATGTCCATCGTCGCCATCGCGAGCCCGGCGCCGTTCACCATGCAGCCGATCGTGCCGTCCAGCGCCACGTAGTTGA
>CAXTVQ010000147.1:0-4657 GCA_964247705.1 uncultured Acetobacteraceae bacterium
ACTTCGTCAGCGCCGGCCAGTTCGAAAGCCACGTCGCCGAGCACGACATCCGCTACGGCCCCGGCTCGGTGCTGGGCGCCGAGGACCTGCTGGGCACGGGCCGAATGGGCGTGTCGGTGCGTTCGCTGGGCTTCGGCCACCTGCTGGCGATCAGCGCGCGCGAGTTCCGCCGCCTGGCCGACGAGCATCCGGTCGTCCGGACCAACATCGAGCGCCTGCGCCGGGCACGGATGGGTGAGCCGGAACACGTGCTGCTGTTGGCGGCGGTCGGTGAACAGTCGGCAACGGCGATCGCGGCGACGGAGGATGCGGCACCCGAGCTGGGTGCCTAGACGCTGTCGTGAAGCAGGAACAATGGGATCCCCGGTTTCCATGGGGCCACGACTGCCCACAAGCCGTATCCGTCCGACGTGTCTGACGACGCTTGAGCAGCAGAGCTGATCAAGGCGCTTGTTGCGTCCCGACCTGACGCTGCTGCCTCGAACTGCCAGACAACGGGAACACCCCTCACGCAAGGTGTTCAACGGTCTGCATTACCTGGTGCGCTACGGCGTGGCCTGACACGTCAGGCCGTGTGTGACCGGGCCAGCCGCTGGCTGAAGGCCGTGCGGAGGAGCCAAGTGCGGCCGTGCTCGGCCGCCGCCTTTCATGCTCCACGCCGAGAATGGCGGGCGTGGAGCGTGGGACGAACACAAGCGCGTGCGCGGCAGCAGGCTGCACATGGCGATCGATACGCTCGGCCACCTGCTGGCCCTTCACGTGACGCCTGCCAACGAGAACGACCGGGCAACGGTCGGCGTCCCAGCCGCGGCCGTGCAGGATGCGACTGGCGACAGCGTCACACTGGCCCACGTGGACCAGGGCTACTCCGGCGAACAGGCGGCGGACGCGGCACAGGCGCACGGGCGTCCGGCTGGAGGTGATCAGGCTGGCAGATGACGAGCGCGGCTTCGTCTCGTCGCCGCGCCCGAGGGTCGTGGCGTTCACCTGGAGGACTTGCTGCCGCAGGCTGGCAGGTGACTACGAGCGCCTGTGACCTGATCGGAACGGGCAGCGCGCAGCCTGGCGGCTTCGCGTGCTGACCTCACGTCCAGGGTGGGGGTGCCTCGGCAGAACCTAGGCAATCGCCGGGCAGATGTCGGCACTGGGCGCTGATCCACTCCATCCTGGACGACATCGAGCGAGAGTCGACGTGAGCGCGCACGTTGCGGACGTGCCCGAGCCCGTCCTGCCGCTGGTGCTGCACCTCCGGTCGACGCCGGTCGACAGAGGCGACACGCACTGCCGTCAAATTGAACCTTCCGACGGCTTGGATCAGGAGGCACATGGGCTTCATAATCGGCGACCTAGTCAAAGTTTGTACATCGTGGGTGTATGATGGATCAACTTGCGAGCGTTCTCAAAGCGATCGGTCCCAACGCGTCCATCATCTTCGCGGCGTGGATATTCATGGGGTTTCTGCAGCAGCGTTACGATGGTGCCGTCACCAGATATCGGGACGCCGTTGGAGATTATCGTTCGGCAGAGCATGAAGGCAATCGAGAGAGTAACCTGAAACGACAAGTGCTTCTCTACAGGCGTCGGTGCAAGTTGATGGCGTGGGCCACCTTGATTGGTCTGGTGGCTGCCATTCTCCTCATCAGCTCCCTGCTTTTTGGCGCTTTGGACGCGATCGCACCAAAGATTGCCATCGTAACGACAAGCGGGACGATAGCAGCCATCGCGGGCTTCGCTCTTGTTATCGTGGCGGCTATAATCGTCATCGTTGAAGGACTTGTGGTAAGTCAACAGATAGACGACGAATTACGCGATGTTCCAAATCTTGCCGAAGGGATCGGCCAACAAGCGAGCAAAGGCTGATGGCAGCGTGCTCGACCCTGAAAGGGCACCGTGCTGAACGGGAGCGGGTATCGGAGATGCTCGTAGTGCAACGGCCACACCGTGCTTCCCGGAAACAGGTGTGGCCGCCGGCACGCGCCAGCAAGACGCAGGTACTCGATACCGCCGAATGCTGAAGGCGACGCTAACGGCTGGCGTCGCACCGGATACCCTCAACCAGTGCCGAGGGCGTCCGCAACCTGGATACCCCTCACTCCGACACCGATTTCCTCGCGTCGTGCATCTCCCTGACGACTATGCAGGCCGAGTCGTAGCGCCTGTTTCTGCTGTCCTGGGGGTGACAGGATGCTGACAATCGCCGATGACCTGGGCAGGAAGTGCTTCGCGGCCAGGAGTGCCATCTCGTCCGGTTGCAACTGGACGACAAATCCGCAGCATTCGCCTACGTAGCGACGGGCAGGGTGCACTGGATGCAGAAGCGCATCCTGATCGCGACGACGCTGGTCGGTTTGCTGCGAGCTCCCTCGCCGCAACTGCCCACCTGCATCCTCACCAGCCGTTACCGCACTATCCCCGGCTGCCCAGACATTGCTGATCGACGTCGGTGGCCGCCATGTCGCGTTCCACATCATCGCCGGCCGCCGGTGGTGTTCGAGGCCGGCAGCGGTATGGACAGGTCAGCTTGGGATCCGCTGCTCGGCACCATCCACCGCGATATCGGCGCGGAGTTGATCACCTTCGATCACGCCCGCTTCGGCGACGGCGACGAGGACACGTGTCAGGTGGCGAAGTGGCACTTCCCTTCATCAACCAGAACCCAGGCGCCGTTGCCCGCATCGTCCCGGTAGACGCCAACATCCCCTCCTTCTGCACCGATGGGGAGACGGCGCGGATGGTGGCGCCTTTCCCGAAGGACATGAAGCGTACCGACAAGCAGGGCCGCACAGGAAACGCGTTCTTCGCGGGGTTCCGGGCCATGCGGCGCGCTCGGACCTTGCCGCGCAGGCCGTGGTCGAGCAGGCAAGGCAGACACCGTAGCGTCATTGTCCTCGTGTTGAGCGATGACACGCCTGCCACCTTTCCAGGAGCAGGAGCTACGCCAGGCGGCGGCGTCGACGCAGGCGCGCGGCGACCTGATGCGCGCAGCCAAGCTGCAGGCAAGGGTGGACGCGCCGTGTCCACGAGCACCACCAGCCGGTCGGACGGGATCGCGCTCACGACTACGGGCTTCATCTGCCGTTTCCGCCTTAGCCAACACGCCAGTTCCCGAAGGTGGCACTGAAGATGTAGCGGTGGGTGGCACGATATGCCGAGACAAGCCCAGCCGTGTCCAAGTTCCTCGCCCGGATCGATCAGGCGACGCGAGAAGCGCGCAGCCAAGCGAGGCACAGCGGCGACGGGATAATGCATGACAGGGGAACAAACGCCGCCGTGAAGAATGTGACGCGGATCTCGCCCGTGTCGGCGACCTCGCCTTCGTCTATTTCCCGAACCAAGATGTGCCGCATGCCGGGAACATCCTGAAGGAACGGGTCAGCAGCAACCTCGCCCGGGCGGATCTGCCCGGACGCTGCACAGGCTCGAAAACCGGTATCCCAGGATCAGGTACATCATTGCCGGCCACTGGTCGCCGGTTCATGGTTCGGACCTGATCGGTACCTCCGCGCAGCCATGGCTGGCCCACACGGACAGGTCGTGGACACGGGATCAGCCGAAACGCCGTTCGTTCCGCACTGAAGCTGGCCATATGGTCATGGGGACAGGATGGACACGCATCTCTGGATGGGTTTCGCATTGGCTTCCCTGCTCATGGGGCTGGTTCCAGGCCCCGGGGTGATGAGCATCGTCGGCTACGCGATCGGTTCGGGCCGCAGGACGGCCCTGGCTTCGGTAGCCGGCATGGCAGCCGGCAACATCATGGCGATGAGCCTATCCCTGGCAGGAGTCGGTACGCTGCTTGCCGGGTCGGCGCTGGCCTTCACCACGTTGAAATGGCTCGGAGCGCTCTACCTGATCGGTCTGGGCCTGGCGGCGATCGTGGAGGCCAGGAACGAGCCGGTTGACGCGCTTCCCCGGAGGGCGGTCTCACCGCGGGCCGCGTTCGCCGGCAACATCGCCGTCGGCGTCTTCCACCCCAAGACCATCGTGTTCTTCATCGCCTTCGCGCCGCAGTTCATCAGCCCGGGCGGCAACTACGCCGAGCAGGCCGTGATCCTGGTGCTGACCTTCGGCGTGGTCGTCGGCTTCACCGACACGCTCTACGCCCTCGGTGCGGTGAAGGCTTCGCAGTTGACCACGCGTCGCTTTGCCGGACGGTGGGCGAAGCGAGCGAGTGGAGGCGTCCTCATCGCCGCTGGCCTGGCAACGGGTGTCCGGCAAAACTAGGCGGCGGAGCATCGCTCCGCCGCCATATCGCCCGGCAGGGCCTACTGCAGCGCCAGCAGCGGCACGAATGGCACCCCCAATCCGGTGACGTCGTTGTAGCCGGGGGTGGTGTAGTTGAACACGTCGTCGATGCCTTCGCAGATCGCGGTGGAGCAGACCTGCAGCGCGAAGGGTGCGGTGATGATCAGGTCCGGCACCGAGTTGATCGTCACCACACGGACCTCGTTCGGGTCGGTGACGTAGCCGCGCAGCACCGCAGTCGGCGTGGCCGGCGGCTTGACCTGGTTGATGCCGGCGCTGTTGGCGGTCTGGCCGATGCGGTGGCTGTACAGCCACGGGTTGGCGAAGCCGACGAACGGCCGGCCCAGCAATCCGTGAACCTCGTTCACGGTCGCCATCACGCCGGCGGTCAGCGGCGAGGCGAGGCTGGTGC
>CAXTVQ010000148.1:0-4341 GCA_964247705.1 uncultured Acetobacteraceae bacterium
ACAAGTCGCTGCAGGACATCATCGCCATCCTGGGCATGGACGAGCTGTCGGAGGAGGACAAGCTCGTCGTCTCCCGCGCCCGCAAGATCCAGCGCTTCCTCAGCCAGCCGTTCCACGTGGCCGAGGTCTTCACCGGCACGCCCGGCCTGTTCATCCCGCTCGCCGATACGATCCGCAGCTTCAAGGCGATCGTCGCCGGCGAATACGATCACCTGCCGGAGTCGGCTTTCTACATGGTCGGCACCATCGAGGACGCGGTGAAGAAGGCCGAGGGCATGAAGGAGAAGGCGTAATGCCCATCGCCCTCGAGGTCGTCAGCCCCGAGAAGCTGCTGCTGTCCCGTGACGTGGAGATGGTCGTCATCCCCGCGTCCGAGGGCGACATGGGCGTATTGCCGAACCACGCGCCGATGATCGTGCTGCTGCGCGGCGGCACGATCGCGATCACCGAGGGCGGCCGGGTCACCGACCGCCTGTTCGTCAGCGGCGGCTTTGCCGAGATCACGCCCGAACGCTGCACAGTGCTGGCGGACGAGGCAGTACCGGTGGGCGAACTCTCCCGCGCCGAGGGCGAGCGCCGCCTGACCGAGGCGCAGGCCGACTACGACCGCACGGACAAGATGGACGTCGCCACGCTGGACCTCGCGATGGACCGGATGCAGTCCGCCCGCGCGATGGTCGAGGCCGCTTCGAGCTAACCTATGCTGGTCTGAGTGTGGTCTGTCAGCCACGCTCACGGACTCGCTGTCACACTCACGCCACGGTGCGTTTCGTTCCAGTGGGGGCGGTGCGAGGTAGACGCTCGCGGCGGATTGGATTTTTCGAGATAATACGATGAAGCATTGGCGGATCGAGGATGTGGCCTGGGACCGGTTCGATCCGGCCAAGGTCGATCCCGAAATCCTGCGCCTGGTCAAATCGGCAGCCATGGTCGAGCGCAATGGCACCGAATACGCCGTTTACCTCTGCCGGGTGTTCAAGGAGGACCCGGCGTTCTGCCAGGCGTCCACGAACTGGGCCGTCGAGGAAGTCCAGCACGGCGACGCGCTGGGCAAATGGGCGGAGCTGGCTGACCCGGAGTGGCGGTTCGCGGACGCCTTCGAGCGCTACCGCACCGGCTACAAGCTGCCGCTCGATGCGGAGGGTTCGGTTCGCGGCTCCAAGACCGGCGAGCTGATCGCCCGCTGCATGGTTGAGACCGGCACGTCCTCCTATTACACGGCGCTCGCCGACGCGACGGACGAACCCGTGCTGGAGCAGGTCTGCCGCCTGATCGCGACCGACGAGTACCGGCACTGGAAGCTGTTCTACGACCACCTGCAGCGCTACTTGGCCCGCGAGCACATCAGCGTCCTGAGCCGCCTGCGCATCGCCGCCGGCCGCATCACCGAGACCGAGGACGACGAACTGGCCTACGCCTACCACTGCGGCAACGACCCGGTGGGCGTGCCCTACGAGCACGAGCGCTGCATGGCCGGCTACATGGGCCGCGCGATGGGCTTCTACCGCTACAACCACGTCGAGCGCAGCATCGGCATGATCCTGAAAGCGGTCGGCCTACCCCCGCGGGGCCGCCTGTCGCGCGTCGTGGCCCAGATCTTCTGGAAGATCCTCCGCCGCCGCCAAAAACGCTTCGCCGCCGCCTACCAACCCGCCTAACGCCCCCTCCCACAAGGGGAGGGGGGAGCGCAGCAAACCACCCGTTGACGCCCGGCAACACTCCTCCGAAGCTTCCGCCAACACGGCGGGAGAGCGGGCGTTGACATCGATCGGCAGGCGGATCTGGCTGACCTTGGCCGTAACGGCCGGCGTGGCAGCAACGGCGCACGCCCAAGCCACCCTCCAGGTCGGCTCCTACCCCTCCAACCCGCCCTTCGAGTTCAAGACCGACTCCGGCCAGTTTCAAGGCTTCGAGGTCGATCTGGTGAAAGCCGTCGCGGACAAGCTCGGCATGACCCCCGCGTTCACCGACCTCGGCTTCCAGGCCCTGTTCGCCGCCACCGCCTCGCACCGCGTGGACCTCGCGATCTCCTCCATCACCATCACCCCCGACCGCCTCAAGAACCAGGATTTCACCCAGCCCTACCTCGATGACGGCCTGGCCCTGATCGCCGGCCCGTCTTCCACGCTGAAAAGCTTGACCGACGTGAAAGGCGCGACCCTCGGCGCCATCGCCAGCTCCACCGGCGAGGCCTGGATCAAGGGCCACGCCGCCGAACTCGGCATCGCCGGCAACAAGAGCTACGACACCGCCGCCAACATGTTCCTGGACACGGCGAACGGCCGCGTGGACGGCTCGGTGAACGACGAAGCCGGGTCCCTCTACGCGTTCAAGACCATGCGGGGCATGCGCGTGGTGGCCAGCATGCCCGCGGACGAGCACATCGGCATGATGCTGCCGAGGGGCTCCCCGCTGACCCCCAAGGTCAACGACGCGCTCACCGCGCTGAAGCAGGATGGCACGGTGGCCAAGCTCTACGCCAAGTGGTTCGGGGCGGAGGCGCCGGCCGGCTCCAGCAGCGTGAAGGTCGAGCCGCTCCCGCACGCCGGGTGAGCTTCAGCGAGACCTTCCTCAACGGCGAGGTCGCCTGGCGCGTCCTGCCGCTGCTGCTGTCCGGCCTTTGGGTGACGCTGCAATTGGCGGCGTGCGCGATCCTGTTCGGCATGCCGGTCGGGCTGCTCGCGGCGCTGCTGCGGCTCTACGGCCCGGCCCCGGTGCGCTGGCTGGCCACCGGGTTCGCCGACGTCTTCCGCGCCCTGCCGATGCTGATCCTGCTGATCCTGCTCTACTACGCGCTCCCCTTCGTCGGCATCCGCCTCAGCTCCTTCGTCTCCGCCGTCACCGCCCTCTCCATCGTGCTGGCCGCGTTCAGCGCCGAGGTGTTCCGCGCCGGCATCCAGGCCATCCCCAAGGGCCAGTTGGAGGCCGCCCGCGCCCTCGGCCTGCATTTCCGCGCGACCATGCGCCACGTGGTGCTGCCGCAGGCAGTCCGGATCGTGGTGCCGCCGCTGACCGGCAACTGCGTGGGCATCGTCAAGGAAACCTCCCTCGCCTCCGTCGTGGCCCTGCCGGAGCTGCTGAAACAGGGCAACGACGCCCAGGCATTGACCGCCAACCCCACGCCGCTGATCGTGGTGGCAGTGATCTACCTGGTGATCCTCTGGCCGCTGGTGCGCATCCTCGGCCGGCTCGAGCAACGTCGAACCACCGGAAGGGCATGATGGAAGCCGTCGAGACCCTGCGCCGCCTGGTCGCCTTCCCGACCGTCAGCCGCGAGAGCAACCTGGCCCTGCTCGACTGGGTGGAGGCGCTGCTCGCCCCGCTCGCCCCCCGCACCCGGCGGTTCCCGAGCCCGGACGGCACGAAGGCGAACCTGCTGCTGAGTTTCGGCCCCGACGCACCCGGCGGCCTCGTGCTGTCCGGCCACACGGACGTGGTCCCCGTCGAGGGGCAAGCCTGGCTGGCCGATCCCTGGACATTGCGCGAGGCCGGCGGCCGCCTGACCGGCCGTGGCGCCTGCGACATGAAGGGCTTCGTTGCCTGCTGCCTCGCGCTCGCCCCCAGCCTGTCCGGGCGCCGCTTGCAGCACCCCGTGCACCTGGCGCTGTCCTACGACGAGGAAGTCGGCTGCACCGGCGTCGGGCCGATGGCGGAGTGGATCGGCGCGAACCTCGCCCCCGCTTTGGCCGTCATCGGCGAACCATCCGAGCTGCGCCTGGTCAACGCGCACAAGGGCGGCCTGATCGGCTGGACCTACGTGACGGGCCGGCCCGGCCACTCCTCCCAGCCGGACGTGTGCGTGAACGCCGTGATGGCAGCAGCGGAGTGCATCGCCCGGGTGAATGCAGTCCGTGCGGCGATGCGGGCAGGGCCGCATGACAACAATTTCGATCCGCCCTGGAGCACGATCCAGGTCAACCGCATCGAGGGCGGCGAGGCGCTGAACATCGTGGCCGCTGCCTGCCGGTTCTTCTGGGAGATGCGCGTGCTGCCGGGCGTGGACGACCGCGCCGTCCTGGCCGGGATGGAAGCCACCGTCGCGTCCGAGATCATCCCCGCGATGCAGGCGGTGGACCCGGCCTGCGGCGTGCGGTGGGACGTGCTGGCCCGCATCCCGGCCCTGGCTGCCTGCGCCCCGGACATGGAGGCGAGGCTGCTGCACGTGCTAGGCCAGAATGGAGCGGTGGCGGTGCCCTACGGGTCCGAGGCCGGCATCTTCCAGGGCGCCGGCATCCCGTCGGTGATCATCGGCCCCGGCAACATCGCGCAGGCACATCAACCGGAGGAATGGATCGCACGCGACCAGTTGGAGGCGTGCGGACCGGTGCTGGAGCGGCTGGT
>CAXTVQ010000149.1:0-4237 GCA_964247705.1 uncultured Acetobacteraceae bacterium
AAGGCGCTCGAACACGACAGTCGAGCCGCGGTGCACGGCAGGTGCCAGCGAGACGAAACCGGCCGGTGCTCCGACCTCGGGCCGGATCAAGCGTGTGCGCCAGTCTCGGCGGTTCGCCCGGCGTTCGGTATCGATCATCCAAGTGCCTCGCGGTGGGTTGGGACCGCCAAATGCTGGCCGGTAGCGGCGAGGTAAGCAACCACGTCAGCCGTTGGATGACCATCCGCTTCTCTACCCCATACGCTCCGAAGCCGAACATCCGGTTTCGGTCAAGGCGGGTATCCGCGGCGGTCGTTGCTACTCGACCTACGCCGGAGCTACAGCACCGGGATGCAGGAGATGTCGCTCATGCCTGATGCCAACACGCTCCTGTTTGCCCGCTTGCGTGCGGGCGCCGGGCCACTCTGGACCGCTTACGTCGACCATCCCTTCGTGCGCGGTCTAGCGGACGGTACGCTGCCACAGGCCGCTTTCCGCCGATACCTAACGCAAGACTATCTTTTCCTCATCCAATTCGTCCGCGCCTACGCGCTGGCCGGCTACAAGAGCACTCGCCTGGACGACTTGCACGCCGCCGCAGCTGGCATGGCGGCGCTGCTGGCCGAGATGCGGCTGCATGTCGGCACCTGTGCCGAATGGGGCGTTAACGAGGCTGAGATGGCGGCCGAGCCGGAGGCGGTGGAAACCGTCGCCTACACCCGGTTCGTGCTGGACCGCGGTCTGGCGGGCGACTTGCTGGACCTGCATGTGGCGCTGGCACCCTGTATCCTGGGCTATGCGGAGATCGGGCTCGCCCTGTCACCGTTCGCTGGTGTCGCCAACCCATACTCCCGCTGGATCAACGAATATGCCGGTCCCGAATACCAACAGGCCGCGACCGGAGCAGCCGCAACGCTACAGCGGATTGGAGCCCGATCGGGGGCTGACGTGCGGATGGCGGATTTGCAATCACACTTCAACACCGCGGTCCGGCTGGAGACGGCGTTTTGGGACAGGGGTTGGCGGGCGGACGCTCTCAGTTCGTGTTGACAGTTGGCCGCGGCCTATTCTTGCGTGGTTTGCCGAAGAACAGGTTTGTGATCGCCGTAGCAGCACGGCCCTCAGCCAGGCCGCTTTCTCAGCCTTCTTTCCCTATTGGACCGCATTGCGGTCTCGCTGTTGTTCGCTTTTCTGCCTTTTGCATTCCGAAGCCGACAGTTCGCTCTCGATCCAATTTGCTCGACGGTCTGGGTGCACTCAGTCGGAGAGCGTCCTTGCTTTTCGGACATGAATCAGGTCCTGACGCGTTGAACCTGGGGGATGGTCTATGAAGGCATCTGCGTTGATGATGAGCCTGGCAATAGCGGCCGTGCCGCTCGCGGGCCAAGCGCAGCCCGCCAAGAGTGCCATGGTGACCAAAGCCGGCGAGATCGAGAGCCGGCTCGGTGCACGAGTCGGGTTTGCGGTATACGACACCGGCCGTAACACCAGTTGGCTGTACCACGCCGACGAACGCTTCCCCCTGACCAGCACCTTCAAGGCACTCGCCTGCGGTGCCTTGCTTCGCCGGGTGGACGCAGGCCAAGTCACTCTCGACCGTACGGTCCGGATAACCCAGGCCGACTTAGTTCCGTATGCACCCGTCATGGAGAGACTAGTTGGGCACGAAGTGAGCCTCGGTCAGACCTGTTCGGCGGCCCTGCGTTTCAGCGACAACGTGGCAGGCAACAAGGTGCTCGAAAGCATCGGGGGGCCCGAGGGGCTGACCAGCTTCCTGCGCAGCATCGGCGATGCCACGACTCGTCTTGATCGGCGGGAGCCGGAGTTAAACGAGGCTACGCCCGGTGATCCCAGGGACACAACGACGCCAGCGGCGATCGCTGCCTCTCTTCGCGCGCTCGTCCTCGAAGACGCCCTTTCCAAATCCTCGCAGGAGCGACTAACCGAGTGGCTGGTCGCCGATGAGGTCGGCGGGCCCCTTTTGCGATCGGGAATTCCCAAGGACTGGCGCATCGGCGACCGAACGGGAGCAGGCGGGTATGGGTCGCGGGGGGTCATCGCCGTGATGTGGCCACCTGGGCGAGCACCAGTTGTCGCAGCGATCTACGTCACTGGCACGACCGCCACCATGGATAAGCGTGACGCGGCCATTGCTGAGCTGGGGGAGGCGCTGGTCGCGGATACTACCAGGTAGAATGTCGGACGGCATGCCATCGGGTGAATCAGTGAAACGTTAGTCGTGTGCTGTTCCCGTTGGAAAACCCGACTGCTCGTGTCACACCAATCATCGCCCGCTCGTTGACCCTTCATAGTCCAAACCGGGCTGCCGCTTCCGGCCAGCCGAGGCAGAACTACGCTTACGTAGCACGACGACGGACCATCGAAAGGGAGGGTATTGGCCGCGGTGGCGCCAAGCGCTTTTCCGGCAATTGCTGCCCGGAAAGCAGTCCGGACGGCACATCGACTGTCTCTGGAGATCGAGAGCCTGCGATCCGAAGGTGTGTCGTCCCTGATCGGGCTTGCCCGGGCACTTACGGAGCGAGGGGTGCCGACGCCGCGGGAGGGGAAGGCGTGGACGCACACCACGGTCGCACGGCTGCTGGCGAGGGTTCAGGCTAATGCGAGTTGTGGCGCGGGAGCGGGGTGAACATCGGGTGGACGTTCGAGGCGCCGTGCGTGCTATGTGTCTCATGCCAGACACTCAACCAGATCTGACATCTACAAAGCAGACACGCTCACCATTGAACCGCGCCGGGTTTGCCGGAGGCGTGTTGGTTTGAGTGCTACGCGGCCATGGGCGTGTCGTCCAGCGCGGCATAGTAGTTGGCTTCGGCTTCGGCGGGCGGGATGTTGCCGAAAGGTTCGAGCAGGCGGCGGTTGTTGAACCAGTCCACCCACTCCAGCGTGGCGAACTCGACGGCCTCTAGGCTCCGCCACGGTCCGCGGCGATGGATCACCTCGGCCTTGTAGAGGCCGTTGATCGTCTCCGGCCAACGCGCTGTCATAGCTGTCGCCGACGCTGCCGCCGTGCGAGGACAGCGTTGATTGCGTCCGCGGGCGAAACCGCAGGTGGAACAAGTTCCCAGCCTCTGTAGAGTATTGGAGGTATCGCGCAGTCCAGGTCCCGCGCGTCGCCGGCGTGCTTGGCCAGAAGCGCCGGGTCCGGCAATGTCGTCCAATGCGCATTCGACCCGGGAGCTTTGCTTTTACACTGATGCTCGGCTGCCTTGGGGCGCTCCCTCCCCTTGCGACCGACATGGGCCTGCCGGCGTTGGACGCCATCAGCGCTGGAATGGGCGTGACCCAAGCGGCTGCGGCGTTGACGCTGTCCGTCTTCATGGCCGGCTTTGCGCTGGGCCCGATCGCCTACGGCCCGATGTCTGACCGTTTCGGACGACGCCCTGTTCTGTTGGCGGGCATCGCTGCGTTTACCGTGGGCGGCGTCATCTGCACCTTTGCATCATCCCTGCCCATCCTACTGCTGGCACGGCTGCTCCAGGGTACCGGTGCGGGCGCTGGCATGGTGCTGGCCTTCGCGATCGTACGCGACGTGTTCGAAGGCAATGTTGCCCGGGCGCAGCTCTCTTGGATGAGCATTGTCATGAACGTTGCACCGATGGTCTCGCCGACGATCGGCGCCGGGCTGCTGGCGGGCGGGTGGCGACTCATCTACGCCACCATGACGGTCGCGGGCGGGCTGCTGTTTATTTTGATTCTGTTCGGGCTGGGCGAGACGGGGCGGGTGCAATCGCCGGGGTTGCTCGGTCGGGTGCTGCCGAACTATCGCCGGATCCTGACCCATCGAACGTGCCTGGGCTACGCGCTGATCAACGCTTGCAGCTTCGGCAACCTCTTTGCCTACATCACCGGAGCCCCCCTCGTGCTTATGGGGGCCCGGGGGATCTCAGCGCCCGCTTTCGCATTGCTTTTCGGGCTGGCAGCAATCGGGTTGATGGCAGGCGGGGCTGTTAGTGGTCAGATTGCTCGCCGCGGTCTCCCAGAACGGCTGCCGCTGGTTTCAGGGCTGGTCCTGAGTCTGATCGCATCTGCCGCGCTGCTCGGCGGCGGCATGGCGCCCGTGCCGGTCGTCGTCGGGTTGCTGGTGGCCAACGCGTTCTGTCGGGGGTTGATCGGCCCCAATGTGACGCACGGCATGTTGCGGCCGCTACCCGACTTTGCCGGCAGCGCGTCGGCCGTGTTGGGCTGCCTGCAAATGCTGTTCGGCGCACTTGCCGGCAGCCTGGTGGCCCTTCTGGGA
>CAXTVQ010000150.1:0-4101 GCA_964247705.1 uncultured Acetobacteraceae bacterium
GGATCGGGAGAGGCGGCGCACAAGCGCCATAGGCTCTCGCTTTGCAGCCGATCGGTGTCCTGAAACTCGTCCACCAGCACGGCGGTGTAGCGGGCGCCCAAGGCAGCGCGCACGGTGGGGTCGCTCGCCAACAGGTCGCGGGCTTTCAGCATCAGGTCGTCGAAGTCGATCAGCGCCGCCTCGCGTTTGGCGGTGTCGAAGCGGGCCAGCACGGTCCGCAGTTCGCCCGCAAGACGGTGCAGCACGCGTCCGGCGGCGTAGGAGTGCGCGGCCTCGTGCGCGGCCTTGCAGGCTTCGTAGCAGGCGGTTGCGTCCTCGTTCAGCCGCTCGGCCGTTATCTGCGACCGGTTGGCTTTCACGGCGGCGCGCCATTTGGGGAGCTTCTTGTAGGCACCCCAACCGCCACCGCCGATGGCGCAGCACGGCGGCGCGGACAGGCGCATGACGTGTAGCAGCATCTCCGCTTCTGGCATGCCACTGCCCGGCGCCGCGCGCAGCAACGCATCTAGCTCCTCCGCCACCTGGGCCGTCTCCTCCTCCTGGCAGGCGGCACCCGCGACGAAGGCGCGCAGTTCCACCGCAGCGGCCCGCAGCGGCTGCAAGGGATCGGCCTGCATCGCCACGTCTGGCACGGGGGCGCCGCGATGGTGGGCCATCCAGCGCAGCAGGTCGCGCACCAACGCCCCGGTCCGGCCGGGATCGTCCGCGAACAACGTCACCAGCAGGTCATCTTGCTGGCGTGGCCCGGACAGGCGTTCGCGCAGCCAATCCTCCAACACATCCGCTAGCATGGCCTCCGCATCGGCGCGGTCCATCACGGTGGCACCCGGGTCCATGCCGGCCTCCACCGGGTAGGGCCGCAGCAGGCGCTGGCAGAAGCCGTGGATGGTGGTGCACAGCAACTCGTCCAGGCTGTCGCGCGCCCGGCACAGGGCGGCACGCTGCCGCGCGTCGGGACCGGCTGGAAAGGCCGCGCGCAGATCGGGGCGCACCACGCCGTCCGCCAACTCGGTTACGAACTCCACCACACGCTGGCGCAGCTCACCGGCGGCAAGTTCGGTGAAGGTGATGGCCGCGATCTCCCGCGTGGGCCGCCCGGCTGCCAGGAGCGCCGCCACGCGGCCCGCCAGCACGGAAGTCTTGCCTGACCCGGCGCCCGCCTCCACCAGCAAGGTGCGGTCCAGCGCGGTAAGCGCGGTGATGCGCGCGGCGGTGTCGGCCGCCAACAAGGCTTCGGTCATCACGCTTCCTCCCAGATGGCAGCCACGTCGCCGAGTTGCCTGCGGGCGGCCTCCCGCTTGCGCTCGGTCAGCGCGCCCGGGCTGGCGGGCAGCGCGAAGGCCATGTCGTCGTAGGAGCCGCCTGTGTCCGGGCCGAACAGCGCGTTGCCGTCGCGCAGGCTGCGTTCAGCGCGCAGCAGCGCCGCCGTCAGCGTCGTCAGGGCGGCCTTGGTGTCCGCGAGCGGGTGGTAGGCGCCCGCCTGTTTCGGGAAGAGCAGCGCCGCCTCCACGTTCACCTTCGGCCCGAGCAGCGCCTGCACCACGTAGGCATACAGGCAGCGCTGCAACTCGCCGCCGCCGGCCAGCACGCCGGGGTCTTTCGGCCACCCCGTCTTGTAGTCCACCAGCCGCGCCGTGCGCCCATCGCCCGACAGGTCCAGCCGGTCGATGCGGCCCTGGATGCGCAACGTCGTTCCGGGGATGGTCACGGGCTGCATGGTATCCCACGGGCTACCGGCATTGGCTTCCGCCAAGCCACCAAACGCGACCTCGGCGTAACTGCGCCCCCCCGGCAGGGGCGGCAACGGCCAGGACAGGGCGGTGGCGGCCATCGCCTCTGCCCTGTCGAGGGTCAACGCCCAGAGGATCGCCGGCGGTACGGCGGCCTCCGCCTCCCACTCCGCGGCCACGACGATGCGGGCAGCAGCAACCGCAGCGGCGATCGTGCCCGGGCCGGCCACGGCCAGCCCGCCCGCCGCCTGGATCGCCGGCAGGGCCGCGTCCAGCAGTGCGTGCACCAGGCTACCGAACTGCAGCGCGTCCAGCTCCAGCGCTTCCACCCCGGCGTCCGGCTCGCGCCAGCCGAGGGCGTAGTGCCAGGTGAAGCCGAGCGGGTTGCGCAGCAGCGATCGCAGCGACGTGGCCGAGTGCACCCGGCCCAGCGCGCGGGCGAGCACGGGGTGGCCGGGCCGGACTGCGCCGTCATGGGCCGTCACCGCCGGGGTGTTCCAGTCCTGCCAGCAGGCATCGGCGGAGGCGGAACGGGGCGTGCTGGCGAACTCGCCGGGCCGGGCCATCATGCGATCCTGCTCGCTCATGGCATGCGCGGGTACCCGGGCGCGGCGCAGGCGCTCCGGTGCCGGGTCGGACGGCATCAACGGCGACAGGCCGAGCAGGCGGCCCGTGGCGTCGCGGCGGCTGGCGCAGCATACCACTTCCGCCGCGGTCGTGCCCCGGATCGCGCGGAACGCCAGCCGGTCCGCCTGGGTCAGCGGCAGCGGGTCTAGCCGGCTGGCGGCAATGACATGGTCGGGCAGCAACGGATCCTCGGCGGCGCTGCGCGGCCAGGTGCGGGCGTTCAGGCCCAGCAGCCAGACATACGGGCGGGGGCAGCAGGCCAGGGTGGCCGCGTGCATCCAGCCGATGGACGTCGCCGCCTCGTTCGTGTCCGGCAGGCGGAGCGCACCCAGGCTGGCCTCGAGCGCCGTGGCCGGGGCGCGGAGCAGGGCGCGGCGCCAGAGCAACCGGGCCGTCCCGCGCAGGAAGGTCTCGCCTGCCTCCGCGGCCTTGGCGGTGCCCTCGGCGATCAGGTCGATCGCGGGCAGCAGGATCGCCACTATGTCGGCCGGCATGTCGGCGATCTGCCGCCAGCGCTCGGACGAAGAGAGCGGGGCTGCACGGGGCAGATGCCGTAGCCAATCGTCCGGCAGGCGGCCGAATGGGGTGTCCTCTGCATGCGCCAGCCGGGCCAGGCGACGCACCCGGTCCTGCGACAGGCCGTGCAGCAGGACATCGGCCAGGGCGGCGGCGGCCTGCCCGTCGCGCGTGGTCAGGGCGCGGCGGCCATGGGCGAAGTGAATGTCGAGGCTGGCCTCCGTGCCCATCGCCAGCACTAGGTCGTCATACTCGCCCGGCGAGGCCGCCGCGAAGGCGATCTGCCCCGCCTGCACTTTGCCGGTCGCGAGCAGCCCGCGTGCCCAGCGCATCGCCTCGATCACTTCATGCCGGGCGGTCGCACAGGTGACGGCACGGACGGTGGGTGCGGTGACGTCCTCGTGTGTCTCGTCCTTGCAGGGCGGGACCCACCAGGATGGCGCGACATGGGCGCCGCTTCGCCAGAACACCTGGCGCGGCCGGTGCAGCAGCATCATCAACAACCGCCAGCAGGGCGCGACATCTATCAAATAGTCCAGCTCGATCGGCCCGAGCACCGCGGGTGCGTGCGGCAGCCGCAGCATGGCCTGGCGGGCCAGATCACCGGGCCGCAGCATGCCGTTGGGGAGGCGGTCCAACACTGCCCGTTCCAGCTTTGCGATCGTCGCCAGACGCGCCACTCCAGGCTGTCCGGCCGCTTCCTTCGCCAGGTCGATATCGGCCAGCCATGCCTTGTTCAGCGTAGCGGCGAGTGCGCCAGGCAACCCGGGAAGGCCGGCGATTGCCTGCAAGTCGCCCAACTCCGCCACTGGCATCGCCCGAATTGCCTCGTCCGCGGCGCGGGCGAGCGTGTCGCCATCCACTGGGCGCAGGAACCCGCCGGCGAGGCGTTGCGCCACCTGCTCGATCGTGCGGATTTCCAACCCGTGCTGCCCCTTGCGGGCTGCCTCGAGCCTGCGGGCGGCCGCAGCAGTGCCGCCGGCGACGATCAGGGTACGCTTCATGCGGTCTCTCCGGGTGTGCAGGCGTGGTGGTCAGCGGCCTTGCGCGCCCAATCGGCCAATCGCGTGCGAAGCCAGTCGGGTTCGAGCACCTCCACCTGGTCCTCCCAGGTGACCAAATGCTGGCACATTTCCAGCCAACCGCCTGCGGTGAAGCGCACCAGGTGCCGCCCATCGGCCAAGCGTTCCATGGTTTGCGTCGGGTGGAAGTGGAAAGCGGATGCCTC
>CAXTVQ010000151.1:0-3957 GCA_964247705.1 uncultured Acetobacteraceae bacterium
GCGAGATCGGCATCGTCGGCACCGCGGGTGCGGTGGCCAACGCGATCTTCCATGCCACCGGCAAGCGGGTCCGCAGCCTGCCGATCACCATCGACAAGCTGCTGGACGACCACGCTTGACGTCTCCCGCGGCGCGCACCCCTGACCCATGAGGCTCCAATGACTTTTCTTCGCTACCGCCCCGAGATCGAGCAGCCCGAGCCCGAGGAGCAGGAAACGATCGACGGCATCATCCTCGGCATGACCCAGCAGAGCGAAACCGTCGAGAAACGCGAGCACCATGCCGTGCGGGCAAGCCATGCCAAGTCTAGCGCGCTGGTCACCGGCACACTGGAAATCGCCGCGGGCCTTCCTCCCGAACTCGCCCAGGGATTGTTCGCCACGCCAGGCAGCCATCCCGTCGCCGTCCGCTTCGCGCAGGGACCCGGCGAAACCTTGGGCGACCGCGTGTCCACCCATCGCGGCATGGCCATCAAAATCTACGATGTCGCGGGCGAGAAGCTGGGCGGGCACACCGCAGACACGCAGGACTTCGTCTTCGCCAGCGGTCCGACCTTCCCGTCCGGCACGGCAAAGGGCTTCCTGCGCGACGGCACGATCATCGGCAAGTCGACGGGGATGCCCGAAGGGGTGAAGAGCGCGGTTTCGGCAGGGGCGCGCAACTTCAACCGCCTCTTGCACGCCTTCGGGACGGAAAGCCCGAAAGCGGACTTCTTTGGGCACCCATTCAGCCATCCAATGGCCGAGCCTTACTACAGCCAAGCGCCGATCCGCTTCGGCGACCATGTCGCCAAGCTCGGCACATTTCCGGTGTCCGACGCGCAAGCGGCGCTGGAAACGTGGCAGCTCGACCCGCACCAGGATGAGGACGGCTTCCGCCATGCCGCGTTGACCTACTTCGGCAGCCACGAGGCGGTCTACAAACTCCGTGCGCAGCTTTGGACCAACGCCGACACCCAGCCGATCGAGGATGCGTCGGTGGAATGGCCGACCGCGGAAAGCCCATTCCGGACGGTCGCGATCCTTCGGCTACCGGCGCAGGACGCCTACAGCGCGGCACGCCAGCGCTACTTCGACGAGGAGATGACGTTCCGGCCGGCAAACAGTCTTCTGGCTCATCAGCCGCTTGGTAGCGTCATGCGTGCGCGGCTCCAGGTATACCGAGCGCTTGCCGCATTCCGGCAGCGCGAGAACGGTGTCACGGCGGCCACGCAGCGTGACATCCACGAGGTGCCTGCCTAACTTGTCCTAGGCTCGGCGGTTGCCCGACCTGGTAGCCGCCGCGTCAGGTGCGCAGCGAGATGCCATCCTGCAGGCGGGGTGCCTGGCCGAAGCGGATCATGAAGTGCGGATCAGGATGCGCTCGGCGGGCGTAAACGGGCAGGGGTGCAGGACCATGGCGAACTTGTATCATGCTGGCAGGTCGCTCTGCAGCCGTCTGGGCGCGAGTTCGCGAGAAGTGTATCAGCTTTGGCGCCCCACCATCACTGGAACGGCGGCGGCGGGGCAGGGATCAACGGCTTAGCACCGCGCATCTGATACACTATTACCCATAGTGTATCAGGCGCCTCCCGGCGCGCATTACCACGCCTTAGACGACCTGCCAGGATTGCGCTCTGCGTCGGCTCGACAGTCTGACGTCGCTTGAGGCTGCTACTGCAGCGTCCACCCTGCCGGCATGGGTGCCAGCGGCGTCGAGCCATCCGGAGTGCCCTCGTTGCCGGCGGCAAGCTGCATGGCCACCAACACGTACGTGCCGGACACGGTGACGAGGTCCACGATCTGCTGCTCGCTCATGACCTGCCGGGCGCGGGCGAACGTCGCCTCGGAGAGTTCGTGCCGGGTGGAGAGCTCCACGCAGACGTCGTAGACGACAGCCTCGTCCGGTTGCATGCCGGTCGGACGCTTGCCCTCGCGCAGGTCTGCCGCGACGGTCTCGGAAAGCCCGGCTTTGATGGCGAGTGGGTAGTGTGCCTTCCACTCGACCTGGGAGGTCCAGAGCCGGGCCTGGATCAGGATGGCGAACTCGTTGAGCCGGCGCGGGACCGACGTGTTGAAGCGGATGTAGTCGAGCAGGGCGACCTCACGCTTGGCCATCACCGGGCTGCGGAGCATGACGTTGTAGGGGCCCTGGATCCCCAGGCTGCTCACCTTGAGAACCTCGTCGGCAACCTCGTGCTGCTCCGGTGTCAGGTCCTCGACCGTCAGCTGCTTGAACCGCTTCGCCTCGACGGCGGCCAAGACCAGCGTCGGCACCAGCAGCGCCCCAAGGGCAGCCAGAAACGTGGCTTTGAGATTGGTCATGTTGGTTCCTCCTCCTGCCACCCTGTTGTCGGGCGTGCCGGGGGAGTGTGGACCGTTGCTGCGGGATGATCCACCGGTCCCTCCCGGGCCGTATCGCGCTTGAATAACCCATCCGGACGGGTTATCCAAGCCCATGGTGACCGTGCTGCGTGCCGACGGCCTGCGGGTCGTCATCTACGCCAATGACCACGTGCCGGCCCATGTCCATGTGTTCGGTGACGGAGAAGCCAAGATCAACCTGATCGGACCACACGGCGCCCCTGACCTGGTTTGGGCCAGCAACATGACACGCAGCGAAGTCCGCCGGGTCATGCGGCTCATCACGGCCCGATCGGCGCTCCTGCTGCAGAGTTGGAAGGACATCCATGGCTGACCTGACCGACGCCCAGATCGACGCCGCGCTGGAACGCGGCCGCGCGGCGCGGCGGCACGAGCCACGCGCCGCGTCGGCGCGTTACGACCGGTCCTCGGGGCGGGTGATCGTCGAGCTCACCAACGGGTGCACCTTCGCGTTCCCCCCACAGCTTGCCCAGAGACTGGACGCGGCGACCGAGGAGCAACTGGCCCAGGTCGAGATCTTGGGCACGGGCTATGGGCTGCATTGGGAGGCACTGGATGCCGATCTGTCGATCCCGGGCCTGCTTGCCGGCTTATTCGGGACACGGGCTTACCTGGCCCAGCAGGCGGGCCGGACCACATCCCACGCCAAGGCCGCCGCAGCACGCGCCAACGGCGCCAAAGGCGGACGTCCTCGCCGCACCGCGTAGCATAAAAACATTCTGAGGCAGCGACGGGTGTCGCGCGTGGAACGGTGTCAGTCAGCCACACTCACCATCCGTCAACAGGCCAAACGGACGTTTGACATCGTTACAACACGTCCCATACTGGGATTGACCCGGTTTCGTGGACACCCTGAAGCTTTCGCCAGAGGTGCTCCTGATGCCCAGAACGCGTCCGCCGTATTCGCCTGAGTTTCGCCGTCAGATGGTCGATCTAGTCCGTGCTGGGCGATCTCCCGAGGACCTTGCTCGGGAGTTTGAACCCACGGCGCAGTCGATTGCCGCCTGGGCCGTTGTGGCTGACAAGCAAGAGGGCCGACGGGAGGAGTTGGTCTCTGGTTTGTCGTCCACTGAACGCGACGAGTTGGCGCGGCTGCGGCGTGAGAACAAGCAGCTCCGGGTGGAGCGGGATATCTTGTCAAAAGCCGCGGCCTGGTTTGCACGGGAGACCGGCGCGGTGCCGTCGGGCTCTTCCGGTTCATGAGCGCCAACCAGGCCTGCTTCCCAATTGCCACCATGTCGCGCGTGCTCGGCGTGTCCAAGGCGGGCTACTACGCCTGGGTTAGCCGCCCACCATCGGCCCATGCCACGGCCGACGCGGCGTTGCTGAAGCGAGTGCGCACGGTGCACGCCAGTTCGCGCCAGACATATGGGGCGCCGCGGGTGCACGCCGAGTTGCAAGGGCGCGGCGAGCAGCATGGCCGCAAGCGGATTGCACGGCTGATGCGGCAGGCCGGGCTTGTTGGGGCCAGCCATCGGCATGGTGGGCCGGTGACGACCCGGCGTGATCAAGAGGCGCGACCGGCGCCGGACCTAGTGGACCGCAAGTTCAGCGCATCCGCGCCGAACCAGCTCTGGGTTGCCGACATCACCTA
>CAXTVQ010000152.1:0-3707 GCA_964247705.1 uncultured Acetobacteraceae bacterium
GCCGAACATGATGCCCTGGTCGCCGGCGCCCTCGTCCTTGTTGCCGGCGCTGTCAACGCCCACGGCGATGTCGGCACTCTGGGCATGCAGGTGGCAATGCACCTCCGCGTGCTTCCAGGAGAAGCCTGCCTGATCGTAGCCGATATCGCGCACCGCCATGCGGGCGAGGTGGGTGAGCAGGTCGGCGGATACCGTTTCGGGCCCGCGGACTTCGCCGGCGAACACGATGCGGTTCGTCGTGACGAGGGTCTCGCAGCCGACACGGGCGTAGGGGTCTGCCGCCAGGTATGCGTCCAGCACGGTGTCGCTTAGCCGGTCGGCGACCTTATCGGGATGGCCTTCGGAGACGGATTCCGAAGTGAAGAGGTATTCGCCCTTGCCGCGCATCGACTGAAATACTCCGCTTGTCGCGATCAGACACACACGGCAGCGCCGCCGCCCGCTGGATGCGGAGCGCAGCGTGTGTGACCGAATGCCATCCGAGGGTCAAGCTGAGACGGCAGGCGGATTACGCCCTCAGTAACCGTAAGCCGGGGCTGGGCTTGGCGCGTAATACGGCTGGGGCTGCGGGGCATAATAGGCAGGCGGCGGCGCATAGCCGTAATAGGCGCCGGGAGGTGGGGGTGGCGTCGTCGCAGCACCGCCTGCCGCTCCCAGAGCGCCTCCTGCGACTGCGCCGATGGCCGCACCCCGCCCGCCGCCGGCCAAGGCGCCGATCGCGGCCCCTGTGCCGGCCCCGAGCAGGCCGCCGCCCACCGCGCGCTGCCCCGGATCGTACGGGTCGGCGCAACCGGCGAGAGTACATAGCACGACGCCGGCCGTGGCCGCGCGGCTCAAGAAACGAGAACTCATGACCATCTCCACTTAGCGGATGATAGTCCTGCGCCGGCAATGTAGCTTGATTGTGGCGCGTCTGCTGTTGGGCAATCGAAGTGCTCCGGAACGGCACAATCGTTGCTGTCTGGTAATCCGCTTGCCAAGCCAAGCCCGGTTCTGTAGCGGTTCCCGGATGACTTACCCACCGCGCGGGGCCGGTTCCGCCGATACGGCCGACCTGATGGACGCTGTCCGGCGCTTGAGCCGCACCAGCGTGCTCGTGGTCGGGGATGCGATGCTGGACCGCTTCGTCTACGGCTCCGTCACCCGCGTGTCGCCGGAAGCACCCATCGCGATCCTGTCGGTCGAGCGGGACGTGGTGATGCCGGGGGGTGCTGGCAACGTCGTCCGTAATCTGACTGCGCTGGGCGCCGCGGTTGCTTTCGTCTCGGTCGTTGGTGACGACCAGGCCGGGTCAGACCTAACCGGCCTGATCGGCGGACAGCCGAACGTAGAACCATGGCTCCTGGTGCAGGGCTCCCGGACCACAACGACCAAGACGCGCTACCTGGCGCAGGGCCAGCAGTTGCTGCGGGCAGACCACGAGATCGTGGCGCCGATCCATCCCAAGCTGGTCGAGCGGCTGCTGCGGATCACCCAGGATGCGCTGACGGCGACGACCGTCACCGTGTTGTCCGACTATAATAAAGGTGTCCTGGCCGGTGAGCTGCCGTCCCGCATCATCGCGGCGGCGAAAACGGCCAACCGGCGCGTGGTGGTCGGTCCGGCCGGTCGCGACTACGGCCGCTATGCCGGTGCCGACATCATCGTGACGCCGACCCGAAGCGCGCTGGCCGAAGCCTCCGGCATGGTGGTGGATACGCCGGAGGCGATCGTGGCGGCAGCACATTCATTGGTGTTGGCGCACGGGTTCGGCGCCATGCTGGTGGTTCGGGCTGCAGACGGCATGACCCTGGTGATGGCCGACGGCACTGCGCACCATTTTCCGGCCGAGGCCGTCGAGGTATTCGACGTGTCCGGGGCAGGTGACACGGTTGTCGCCACCGTGGCCGCCGGGCTCGCTGCCGGCTTGGCGCTGCCGGTCACGGCACGGCTGGCCAACATCGCGTCCGGCATCGTGGTCGGCAAGATCGGCACGGCTGTCGCCCGGGAGACCGATATGCTGGCGGCGCTCTCTCCCCAGGGCAGCGCGTTGCGTAAGGTGGTATCCCGGGAACAGGCTGCCGAGCAGGTCGAGCGCTGGCGACAGCGCGGCTGGACGACGGGCTTCACCGATGGGTCGTTCGACACGATGCAGGCCAGCCACGTCCAGTTGCTGGAACAGGCGCGCAGCCAGTGCGACCGGTTGGTGGTAGGGCTGAACTCGGATGTCGGCCTCCGCCGGATGAACGGTGGGCAGCGTTCTGCACAATCCGAGGCGGCGCGGGCGGCGGTGCTCGGCAGCCTAACGTCGGTTGATCTCGTTTGCCTGTTCGACGAGGACACTCCGCTCGAGACGTTGCAGGCGCTACGCCCCGAGGTGCTGATCAAACCGGCCGACCACGCGTCCGGACCGGCTGCGGGTGGCGAGTTCGTGCAGAGCTATGGCGGGAAGGTGATCCTTGCCGACCCGCCGCCGGACCACCCGGCGCCGACGGTGGTTCCGCGGCTGAGAAGTGTCTAAATCCAGCGCCTGTGGTTTGACGCAGCCCGAAGTGAGCCTCTAAAGCGTTCCGGCGACCAGAGGATGCCGAATGCCCGACGTTCCTGATTTCACCATCCGCGACCAGCCCGCTTGCGACCTGCGCCGGGTCGGCTCGCATCCGGATCACTGGTATCCGCTCGCCTGGTCGAAGGAACTGAAGCCCGGGGCGACCTACGCGACCCACTTCGCCGGCGATCCGGTGGTGCTGGTGCGGCCGAAGGAGGGCCCGGTGTTTGCCCTGGAGGACCGTTGCGCCCACCGGCAGGTTCCGTTGTCCAAGGGGGTCGTGTCGGGTTGTGCCGTGCGCTGCGGCTATCACGGATGGACTTACGACGCGTCCGGCAAGTGCATCGACGTTCCGTATATCGGCAAGGGCAAGCTGCCGAACGGCGTGCGCGCATATCCATGCCGCGAGCAGGACGGGCTGATCCTGATATGGCCGGGCGACCCGGCGGCTGCGACCGAACTCGCCCCGCTCGGCGCCGCCGCGGATCCGGCCTTCAAGACCCGGCGCTTTGGCAAGACCGTGCGCTGCCACTACTCGTTCATGCACGAGAACCTGATGGACATGAACCATCAGTTCCTGCACCGCAAGCAGATGGGCCAGATCGCGCCGCGTTATTTGGGCCGCCGGGTGGGCGAGGGTTGGCTTGAGATCGATTACAGCTTTGCCCGCACCGGCGGGAAGCAGCCACTCGGCGAGGCCGCGATCATGGGCGTGCGGCGCGGTGTGTCCAACGTGTCCAAGGATCTGATGACGATCCGTACGGACTATCCGTATCAAACACTGCGGATCTGGACGTCGGGCGACGAGCCGGTGATGCACCTGTGGATATGCTACACCCCGGTGGACGCCGAGCAGCGGGTGAACCGCACGTTCGGCTTGCTCTCCGTGCGACGTCCGAAGATCCCCGGTCTGCTGGATGCAGCTTGGCCGTTGCTGGTGTGGTTCACCGACCGTATTTTCCGCGAGGACCGGGAGATCGTGGAGATGGAACAGGCGGCGCACGACGCACAGGGTTCGGACTGGAACCAGGAAGTGTTCCCGCCGATACGCGATTTGCGTGCGTTGCTGGCGGCGAACGGCGCGCCGATCACTCGGCCCGCAGCGCCGAGCGCCAGGATCACTCAGCCCGCAGCGCCGAGCGCCAGGATCACTCAGCCCGCAGCGCCGAGCGCCAGGATC
>CAXTVQ010000153.1:0-3498 GCA_964247705.1 uncultured Acetobacteraceae bacterium
CCCCCGGCGGGCAGGCCCGCCCGGACCCGGTCGTCGCCACCGTGAACGGCCACGAACTGCACCTGAGCGACGTGTCCGAAGCGGCGCAAAGCCTGCCGGACGAGGTGCGCTCCATGCCGCCGCAAGTGCTCTACCCGATGCTGCTGGACCAGATGGTGGACCGCGAGGCCCTGGTGATCGAGGCGCAGAAGGAAGGCATCGAGAAAGATCCCCAGGTGCAGCGCGCCATCGGCCGCGCCACCGATACCGTGCTGCAGAACGCGATCCTCAGCCGCCAGATCGGCCCCTCCGTGACCGAGGCCGCGCTGCACGCCAAATACGACGCCGACTACGCCAACAAGCCCGGCGAGGAGGAAGTCCACGCCCGCCACATCCTGGTGGACAGCGAGGACAAGGCGAAGGCGATCATCGCGCAACTGAACAAGGGCGCCGATTTCGCCACCCTCGCCAAGGAGAACAGCAAGGACCCGGCGGCGCAGAACGGCGGCGACCTCGGCTTCTTCAAGAAGGCCGACATGGTGCCCGAGTTCGCCGAAGCCGCCTTCGCCCTGAAACCCGGCCAGTTCACCCAGACCCCGGTCAAGACCCAGTTCGGCTGGCACGTCATCAAGGTGGACGAGGTCCGCACCGCCGCCGCGCCCAGCTTCGACCAGGTGCGCGACGAAATCCGCCAGCAGATCATCCAGGCCGGCGTGCGGGCCGCTTTGGACAAGGCCCGGGTCGGACTGGTGGTGCAGAAGTTCAACATGGACGGCAGCCCGATGACCCCGGACAGCGCCGCCGCCCAGCAGCCGGACCCGACCGCCACTCCAACCACGGACCTGCCGCCCACACCCGGCGCCACTCCCGCCGTTCCGAAGTAACGGCAATGGCCAAGCTGCCCGCCTCCCCGCTCGCGGTCCCGCTGCCCGGACTGCCGCCGCTCGGCGGCGTGCGGCTGGGCGCGGCGGCGGCGGGCATCCGCTACCAGGGCCGCACCGACCTCGTCATGATCGCCCTGCCCCGGGGCACCACGGTCGCCGGCGTGTTCACCAGCAACAAATGCCCCGGCGCACCCATCGATTGGTGCCGCACGGCGCTGGCCGGCGGCTCGGCCCGGGGCGTGGTGGTGAACGCCGGCAACGCCAACGTCTTCACGGGGGCCCGCGGACGCGAGACGACGCAGGCCACCGCCGCTGCCGCCGCCGCCCTGCTCGGCTGCCGCCCGGACGAAATCTTCCTCGCCAGCACCGGCGTGATCGGCGAGGTGCTGCCGCACGAGCGCATCACCACCGCCCTGCCCGCGCTGCACGCCACCCTCTCGGCCGATTCCTGGGAGGCCGCCGCCCGCGGCATCATGACCACGGACACCTTCCCCAAGGCGTCCACCCGCACCGCCGAGATCGGCGGCACGCCCGTCCGCATCACCGGCATCGCCAAGGGCAGCGGCATGATCGCGCCCGACATGGCGACCATGCTGTGCTTCGTGTTCACCGACGCGAGCGTCCCCGCCGCCGACCTGCAAGGCATGCTGGCCAGCGGCACCGCGCGCAGTTTCAACTGCACCACGGTCGACAGCGACACCTCCACCAGCGACACGGTCCTGCTGTTCGCGACCGGCGCCGCCGCCAACCCACAGGGCGACCTCGCCGCCTTCGCCGCCGCGCTCGACGCCGTGCTGCTGGACCTCGCCCTCCAAGTCGTGCGCGACGGCGAGGGCGCGCAGAAATTCATCCGCATCGACGTCACCGGCGCCGTGGATGACGGCTCCGCCAAGCGCGTCGCCATGGTGGTGGCCAACTCGCCCCTGGTGAAGACGGCCATCGCCGGCGAGGACGCCAACTGGGGCCGCATCGTCATGGCGGTCGGCAAGGCCGGCGAACCCGCGGACCGCGACCGCCTCTCGGTCGGCGTCGGCGGCACCTGGATGGCCCGCGAGGGCACCGTGGTGCCAGGCTATGACGAGGCCCCCGTGGTCGCCCACATGAAAGGCCGCGAGATCGAGGTCGCCGTCGATCTGGGCCTGGGCGAAGGCCGCGCCACCGTATGGACCTGCGACCTGACCCACGGCTACATCGACATCAACGGCTCCTACCGCAGTTGAGGCGCGCTTCGCCCTCTCCCGCTTGCGGGAGAGGGTTGGGATGAGGCCGCGACGCATCGTTGCGGAGCGTTCCCCATGAAGATCGTCGAGATCGCCAACGTCGACTTCTCCCTCTACCACTTCGTCCTGCCCCTGATGCGCGCCATCCGCGCCCGCGGCCACGAGGTGGTCGGCATCTGCGCCGAGGGCCCCCTGCTCGCCCAGATCCGCGCCGAGGGTTTCCGTGTGGAACCCGCCCCCTTCGTGCGCCGGGTCTCCCCCCGCGCCCAACTGCGCGCCTTCGTCGCCCTCGTCCGCCTGCTCCGCCGCGAGCGGCCGGACATCGTGCACGGCCACATGCCGATCAGCGGTTTCCTCGCCCGTTGCGCCGCCACCGCCGCCGGCGTGCCGCGCGTCGCCTACACCTGCCACGGCTTCCTGTTCCACCAGCCCGCACCGTGGCCGCGCCGCCTCGCCTCCTTCCTCATGGAATGGGCCGCCGGCCGCCTCACCCACGTGTTCATGACCGTCTCCACCGAGGAAGCCGCCGACGCACGCCGCCTCGGCATCGCCCGCCACGCCACCGCCATCGGCAACGGCCGTGACCCGGCCCTGTTCCACCCCGACCCTGCCGCCCGCGCCCGCATCCGCACCGAACTCGGCGTCCCGGCGGACCGCGTGGTGATCGCCGCCATCTCCCGCCTGGTCCGCCACAAGGGCTACGCCGAACTACTCGCCGCCATGGAGCAGGTGCACGGCGCCGAGCTTTGGATCGTGGGCGAACGCCTGCCCACCGACCGCGGGGATGACCTCGGCCCCGCCTTCGCACGTGCGGAGGCCACGGGCCGGGTGCGGCGGTTGGGCTATCGCACGGACGTTCCTGCGCTGATGGCGGCGGCGGATATCTTCGTGTTGCCGAGCCATTTCGAGGGGCTGCCGATGTCCATCATCGAGGCGATGCTGACCGGGTTGCCGGTGGTGAGCACGACGGTCCGTGGGCCGCGCGAGCAGGTGGTGGACGGGGTGACGGGCGTGCTGGTTCCGCCGTTCACGGTGGGGACGCTGGCGGACGCGCTCGAGCGGCTGGTTGGCGACGGGGAGTTGCGGGAGCGCATGGGGAAGGCTGGTTTGGAGCGGGCGCGCCTGGTCTATGACGAGGCCGCGGTGGTTGGGCGAACGCTCGATCTGCTCGGTCTGGACTATGCTGAGCCGCTGGCCTGAGAAGCTGGGCGCCGCGCCGTAACGTCGCCGGTCAAGCCAGCGCCTTGCCGCGCATGTCGGGGATCGCAGGCAGCGAGAGAATTGTCGCGAAGGGTAACAGAACGTTGTTGCTAAACGCAATAGTTGTAGTCAGCAATATCTTGCTTACGAAAGGGCCGCTAATCCAAGCGGACCGACCGATGCTGAAGCAAAGTCTGACCTACACCCTCGCGTCC
>CAXTVQ010000154.1:0-3241 GCA_964247705.1 uncultured Acetobacteraceae bacterium
TCTCTCATCCCCGAACAGACCACGAAGCCGGCAGCCGACCAACCGTGCACGCAAAATGCGACAGAGCCAATTTCATACAACGCGACAGCGGGAGTAGACGTCTACCGTGGCAATGCCGACCGCGGAACAGTAATGCGGAATGGCGGCGATCACGGACCGGTCGGACGCGACCTTGGTCGCCACCTGGATGCCGACGTTCGGCTTGCACTCGTCATCCGGCGTTTCCAGGTTGAAGGTATACTTTGCGGCCGGATCGGCATTGTGCTGCTGGACGGCCAACTGGGCGGAGTTTCGCCCGCCCAACCCCGCTGCAGAGTTACCGCCTGTCAGGGGCCCGATGAACGCGATGTTCACCGTGTCTCTCGCCGACGCGGAAGAGATTGACGCCGCGACTGCCCATACACGAAGCGCAAGCCGGATAGTCTTGTCCATGGCGGCATCCTTTCGATTGGTGATCAGCGTATCGGATTGATCCTTTGGAAGGGAACCGGGATTTCGCCAAAGACCTGTGCAGATTTGCGCCCATTGGTGGTCTGGATCTGCATTGGACAAAGCACGCTTCAGTCCGCCGCCGTTGGATGGCAGCGGTCGTTAGCTTCCCCCCGTTTCGCGGATGCGCTGGCTGGTTCCAACCACACCAGCGTTGCTCAAAGTGGAATGCTGAATGTCGGGGAGAAGCCTTATCGTCGGCGCTGGAAACGGCCATCTCAAGGACGTCCTTGGGTCGGTCGTGCCGGTCTTGGACGACTCTCAAACGATCGGAACGCCCTATGCCTGTCGCACCAATCATTGCCGACCCCGCCGCGCCCGCATCCGTGCTCTCATCCCCTGCAACGACACGGCGGTTGATCCTGGGCGCGGGCGCGTTCGGCGCCGGCATCGCTGCGGCGGCTGTGGCCGATACCGCCAGCGCAGCGCCGGCAGCAACGACCACCGTACGCCACGGCTACATCCGCGCGGACGGCGTGGATGTGTTCTACCGCGAGGCGGGTGCCCTGGACGCGCCCGTGCTGCTCCTGCTGCACGGGTTCGCCAACTCCTCCTTCTACTTCCGCCACTTATTGCCCAAGCTCGCGGACCGGTTCCGGCTGATCGCGCCCGACCTCCCGTCGTTCGGCTTCACCGAGGTCCCTGCCGAGCGGGAGTATCGTTACGACTTTGCCTCCCTTTCACGAACCATCGCGTCGTTCGTCGATGTCCTGGGTCTGAGCCGCTACATCCTTTACCTCTTCGACTACGGCGCGCCGGTCGGCCTGGACCTTGCGCTGAGCGACCCCGATCGCATCGCCGGCATCGTCACCCAGAACGGCAACGCCTATCTGGACGGACTCGGAGAGAAGGCGTGGGCACCGCTGCGTGCCTATTGGGCGCACCCGAGCGACGGCCCGCGCGAGGCCATCCGCGCGCGCATGAGCCTCGATGGCGTGCGGGACGCCTATTTCCAGGGCGTTGCAGAGCCTGCCCGCATCGAACCCGAAGCCTACACCCTGGATGCCGCGATCCTGGCCCGGCCCGGCAATGCGGACCGGCAGGTCGACCTCAAGCTCGACTACAAGAGGAATCTGGAGCGCTACCCGCTTTACCAGGCCTTCTTCCGCGCACACCGCCCGAAGCTGTTGGCCGTGTGGGGCCGCAACGACCCGTTCTTCATTCCAGCGGGCGCCGAAGCCTTCAAGCACGACCTGCCCGATGCGCGAGTCGTGTTGCTGGACACTGGTCACTTCGCACTGGAGACGCACGGCGACGCGATCGCCGGGGAAATCCGCCAGTTTTTCCAGCCGTGAGAGCAAGCCCACGTGCACAGCGGCTGAAGCCGGACGTTCACTCGGCGGCCAGCATCTGCCGTGGTGCCTCGCTCACCGGCAGCGCTTCCAGAAACGCGCGCAACGCGGTGGAGACGTAGGATTGCGTGCGACGGACCATCACTGTGTCGGCCTCGCCCTCCTGGCCCGGCAAGGGCAGCGCAGAGGCGGCGTGGCGCGTCGCCCACTGCTCGAGCAGCGCCGCGGGTAACAGCGTCAGCCCCATGCCGGCGGACGCGCAGGCCAGGATGGCATCGATCGTGCCATATTCCATGACCTGCACGACCGCGACACCTCGCCGCACCAGCAAATCCTCCAGGCGCTGGCGATAGGAGCAGCCCCGGCGCAGGACCAGGATGCGCGCTTTGCCGGATGCCGTGGCGGCGGCCAGGTCGGGCACGCCCGGGGCGGCGACCACGACCAGCCGCTCCCGAAACACGGGCCTGACACTCAGCTGTGCATGCGCCACCGGGCCACACACGAACGCCGCCTCCAGCTCCTGCCGTAGCACCTGTGCAATCATCTCCGCAGTCGTGCCGGTGCGCAGCGTCAGCTCCACCTGTGGGAACTGGGCGGTGAAACCGGCCAGCATCGTCCCCAGGCGCAACGCCGCCGTGGTCTCCATCGCGCCAACCTGCAGCCGGCCCCGCGGCGTGTCCCCGTCCGTGACGGCTTGCCGCGCCTCGGCCAGTAGCCGGGTGACCTGGCGGGCGAATGGCAACAGGACTTCGCCTGCCTGCGTCAGCGCGGCGCCGCGGGCGTGCCGGCGGAATAGTACGGTGCCGAGCCCGTCCTCCAGCTTGCGGACCCGGGTCGTGACGGCGGATTGCACGATGTGCAGCCGCTCCGCCGCGCGGCCGATCGAGCCGGCCTCTGCTACGGTCAGGAACACCGCCAGATCGTCGCTGTCCATGTCGTCACACCCCTCGACCTGCGCCTGACCATCTAGGGACGGCAGGGTTGCGGCGGCAAGTCATCTCGGCCGGAGATGCTTGCGATCTTTAAATGCCATGCACGCGCGACGCGCGCCTGGCCCACCATCATCTTCATGCCGGCAAAACGACACTGCCCCTTCCAACTGGTTCTCCAATCTGGCCCTTCGATGCCGCTCTGGCGGAGTGAAATGCGATGACCAACGCCTATCAAGTGGTCGATCACGCCTACGACGTGGTCGTGGTGGGCGCCGGCGGGGCCGGGATGCGCGCGGCGTTGGGCATGGCGGCCGCCGGTCTGCGCACGGCCTGCGTCACCAAGGTCTTTCCCACCCGTAGCCACACCGTCGCCGCCCAGGGCGGCATGGCCGCGGCGCTGGGCAACATGGCCGATGGCGACCACTGGCGCTTTCACATGTACGACACGGTGAAAGGGTCGGACTGGCTCGGCGATCAGGACGCGTTCGAGTTCATGTGCCGCGAGGCGGGGCCGGCGGTGCTGGAACT
>CAXTVQ010000155.1:0-2871 GCA_964247705.1 uncultured Acetobacteraceae bacterium
CCAAGGCGGCGGACATGGCGGCGATCGCGCCCAGCCTGTTCCCCGGCATGCGGCGCCGGGGCGCGCATCCTGGGGAGCTGGTCGCGCAGCTGGCGGCGTCGGGCGCGATGAGCGAGACGATCCCGCCCTCGCTGGTGCTGATCACCATCGGTTCTTCCGCCGGCGTGTCCATCGCCGGGCTGTTCACCGGGGGCATGTTGCCGGCCGCGGTGGGCGCGCTGGCGCTGGTCGCCATCGTGCGCCTGCGATCCACGCCTGCCGACCGAATGGTCGAGCGGCCGAGCGGCCGAGCCATCGGCCGTAGCTTTCTGGTGGCATTGCCGGCCCTGGCGCTGCCGTTTCTGATCCGCGCAGCCGTCGTGGACGGGATAGCCACTGCCACCGAGGTCAGCACGGTCGGTATCGGTTACACGGTCGTGGCCGGGCTGCTGCTGTATCGGCGTGCCCCATGGCGCCGGGTGTATCCCATGCTGGTGGACACCGCGGCGCTGGCCGGCGCCATCCTCCTGATCATCGGCATGGCGACCGCGATGGCCTGGGCGCTGACCCAGTCCGGCTTCAGCCAGCAACTCGTCTCTGCCATGGCGGCGGTGCCCGGCGGCAAGGCAGGGTTCATGGCCGTATCCGTCGTGGTGTTCGCGCTGCTGGGCTCGGTGCTGGAGGGCATTCCCGCCATCGTGCTGCTCGGGCCGCTGCTGTTCCCGGCCGCCCGCGCGCTCGGGGTGCACGACGTGCACTATGCCATGACGGTGGTGCTGGCGATGGGGCTGGGCCTGTTCGCGCCGCCATTCGGTGTCGGGTTCTACTTCTCCTGCGCCATTGGCGGGGCGACGCCGGACGAGGCGTGGGGCCGGGTGTGGCCGTACCTCGGCGCGCTGCTGGCGGCGGTCATCCTCGTGGCGGCCGTGCCCTGGCTGTCGATCGGGTTCCTGTAGGGTGGACATGCTGGCGACCTTGCGCCTGTTCCAGCAGGTGGTGGAGCGCGGCAGCATCACGGGCGCCGGGCGTGCGCTCGGCCTGTCGGCCACCGCCGCATCCCGCCAGATGCAGGAGCTGGAGGCGGCGTTGAAGGCGCGCCTGCTCAACCGCACCACCCGCAGCGTGTCCGCCACGGAGGCCGGCCAGCACCTGTTCGACCGCGTCGGCCCGCTGTTGGAAGACCTCGACGGCGCGTTGCGCTCTGCGGGCGACGAGCACGGCCAGCCGGCTGGCACCCTGCGGGTGGTGGCCCGGCGCTCCTTCGGCATCCTGCACGTGGCACCCGCGATTGCCGGGTTCCACGCCCGCTTTCCGCAGGTGTCGGTCGAGCTGACGCTGACCGAAGTGATGGATCTCCGGCCGTCCAGCGGCGTGGACGTGGTGATCCGGTTGGGTCGCCCGGAGGAGAAGTCTCTGGCGTCCACGCGCCTGGCCGCCGATCGCCGGGTGCTGTGCGCGAGCCCCGCCTACCTCGCCCGGGTCGCGCCGCCTGCGACCCCCGCGGCGTGCGCCGGCCACGCCTGCCTCGCCTATCACCGGGAGTACGAGCCGGCGCTCTGGGTGTTCGAAGAGGGCGGACGGCGGCGCGAGGTGGCGGTCGGCGGCCCCCTGCGCAGCAACAGCGGCGAGGTGTTGCACCGGGCGGCGCTGGACGGGCTGGGCCTGGCATTGCTGCCGGAGTGGATGGTGGCGGGCGACGTCGCGGCCGGACGCCTGCAGCCGTGCTTGCCGGCCTTGCGCGCCTACCCCGCCGGTTACCAGGCTGAGATCTACGCGGTGCATGCGAAGGGTGAGTTCGTGTCGGCCAAGATCACCGCCTTTGTCACACATATCGCGGGACAAATGGCGCGCCCAAGCGGGCTACTGTCCCGGTGAGCGGGAGAGTGTTTCATCGCAGCGACGGCTACCGAAGTCCCTACCCGGCGCCGAGTATCTAGACGGACACCAGGGAGGAAACCATGCCGACGATCACCCCGCTCCAGCCGCTTTTCGCCGCCAGAGTCGGCGGCCTCGATCTCACCAAAGATGTGGACGACGCGACCTTCGCCACCGTGCGCGACGCGTTCGAGCGCTATTCCGTGCTCGTATTCCCCGGCCAGACCATCACCGACGAGCAGCAGGTCCGCTTCAGCGAGCGGTTCGGGCCGTTGGAGGCGACGCGGGCGGGGGCGAACGGCGCGGGTAGCAAGCTGATCGTGCTGACCAACATCGCGGCCGATGGCAGCATCGGTGCGCCCACCGACAAGCAGGTGTTGAACAACCGGGCCAACCAGGTCTGGCACGCGGATTCGTCGTTCAAGACGATGCCGGCCCGCGCTTCCCTGCTGTCGGCCCGCGAGATCCCCTCGCAAGGCGGCGACACGCAGTATGCCAGCATGCGCGCCGCCTACGCCGCGCTGCCGGACGAGGACAAGCGCCTGGTGGAAGGGCTGGTCGCGGTGCACGATTTCGGCTGGTCCCGCTCCCGCATCGATGCGGCGCTGGTGACCGACGCCGAGCGTGCGGCCAACCCGCCGGTGCGGCAGGCGGTGGTGGTAGACAGCCCGAACGGCAAGGCGTTGTACCTCGGCGCCCATGCCCGCTTCATCGAGGGCATGGACGAGGCGGAAGGGCGGGCGCTGATCGATCGGCTGATCGCGTTCGGCACGCAGGAGCGGTTCATCTACAGCCACCGTTGGACGCCGCATGACCTGATCATGTGGGACAACCGGGCCGTGCTGCACCGCGCGACGCCTTTCCGCAGCAGCAACGAGCGCCGCCACATGGTGCGGACCACGGTGGCCGGCACGGAGCCGACGCTGCTCGCGGCGCACGCCCAGGCCGCCGAGTAGGCTCCGGGCATGGCCGACTCGTACGACTACGTCATCGTGGGCGCCGGGTCGGCCGGCTGCG
>CAXTVQ010000156.1:0-2474 GCA_964247705.1 uncultured Acetobacteraceae bacterium
CTGAACAGCGGCAGCTTGAGCCGGCGCCGTTCCTCGTTGATCTGGTCGATGAACTTCGGGGTGACGCGGTCCCAGACGATCCGATTGGCCTTCGCCCAATCGGTGGCGACCCGCATTTCGACGTCGCCGGGCCGGTCTACGTGCACCTGCTGGGCGACGGCGACCGAGGGCTGGCCATCGCGAGTGGCAGCAGGAGTGAGCGGCGTGACCGTGGCAGGCGCGATGATCTTATACGGCGGCAGGTTGCGGAGCATGCGGGCGGTGTTGATGACCTCAAGCCAGTTGGGGCCTGCAGGCACGTCAACCTTGTTCTTCTTCGCCCATGCTCGTGCTTCGTCCTCGCCAACCTTGATGGGCTGGATGCGGACGCCTCCGTCCATCATCTCCAGCACAGTGTGCCGGGCATCCGGATCCAAGTGCTTCGCTTCGCTCATGCTGCGCACCGCTGATGATTGTTCGCCACCTGACGCGCCGTCTGATCAAGCTGCTCGAGGTCGAGGCCCAATACACCGGCGAACAGGGGTGCAAGTTCGGGATGAGCGAGAACCTTGATCATGGTGCCACCCGCTTGCTGGCCTGGGTCAGATGGTGCATACAATCTGAGTGAAGATTACGTGGGACCCGGCGAAGGCTGCGGCGAACCTCGCTAAGCACGGTGTTCGGTTCGAGACGGTTGCGGAGTTTGAGTGGGAAACCGCGCTGGTGCGGGCCGACGTGCGCTTCACCTACCCGGAGCCTCGGTTGACAGCGATCGGGGCTATCGGAAATCGGGTTTATTGCCTGGTCTACGCGGTTGAGCGTCGGGCAACGCGCCTCATCAGCCTTCGTAAGGCCAGCGACAAGGAGGTTGCCCGTTATGAAGAGGAAGTTTGAGCGCAACGCCCCGGAGGAAGAGGCCGCCATCCAGGCCGGCATTGCCGCCGATCCCGACGCGCCTGAGTGGACCGACGAGGATTTTCGCAACGCCCGTCCGGCGTCGGAGATGATGCAGCCAGACGCATACAAGGCCCTTGTCGAACGCCGCATACGCGGTCCGCAGAAGGCGCCGACCAAGCAACGCGTCTCCATCCGGCTTGACCGCGACCTGGTGCAGCGGTTGCGCGCGTCCGGGCCGGGCTGGCAGAAGCGCCTGAACGAGGTGCTGCGCAAGTCTCTGGGGTAGGTCACTCGCGCTTCTCCTTGAGCGCCAGCAGCACCTGTTCCCACCGCGCCCATGGCAGCACCACCATCGGCGTCGCCCGATCCCTGATCAGGAACAGCGCATCGCCCTCGCCGAGCCAGCGCTCGAGCGTTTTGAAGCCGTCGCCATCGGCGCGGCCTTTCACCTCGCACACGAATGGGGCGGCATCTGGCCCAAGCGGGTACACGTCCACGTCGGTTTTCTCGGTGTTGCGGAATCTCATGGCACCGGACAGCGGCACGCGTTCGGCCTTGATGCCGAGCACGCGGTGCAGATCCACGATCTGTCGTTCACGCCGTGCGCCCTTATCGCGGGAGGCCTTGCCCATCAGCGTCCTCCTCCGATCCACCGGCAAGCCATCAAGCTGAAAGCCATCAGCGCGACGCAGAACAGGTCGGTCATGGATCACCGGCCCGGTTGCGCCACCAGTCGTGCCTGGCCAGGGCGCGCTTGACCTTGCGCAACCACACGGCCGCCCGCCACGCAGCGAACTGACGGATCCAGCCCTCAAGGGTTATCTGCCAGCCGCGCTTCATGTGCTGTCACCGCCCAACCTCGCGCGAAGTGTGGCGGCCTCAGCTTCCATCCGGCTCAGCCGCTCGGCGAGCAGCGCTCGTTGTGCGGCGCGTAGCCGGTCGGCTTCCTCGGCCGGCACCAGCCGGACCTGGTTGTACCAGTACGCCCTCACGCGCGAGTAGCCGAGCTGCAGCCGGCGAGCGGCTCGCCCAATCGCCGCGCCAACGCTCTCGCCCGGCACGGGAGGCCACGCGGCCTCCACCACGATGCTGCGCATCTCACGAGCAACAGGCTGCACGCGCTTGCCCTCCAACAGATTGTTGGAGACCTCCAACACATCGTCCGACCTCTCCAACACGCCCTCCTGCAAGTTCTGCCTTGTCGAGGGGCTGAACTGCGAGGAAGACAACGGTGCAACGAACTAGGTCCGCGGCGGTGACGGGTGACATCGTAAACGGGGCTGGGCAGCCCCGGCCGCCGCGGATCTGGGCCATGGTCACGCTGCCGCCATGTTGAGGCCGAAGCGATACCCGCTGGTCGTGCGCCTGGCTCTTATCGAGAGCGAGCTTTCGCACGCGGCCAGGCTGATCCGCCTGCTGATGGACGACATGAATGCAGCGCGTGAGAGCCTTACGGTCGAGCAGGACCGCGCCACAATCATCCTGTCCGTCACGGGCGCGCTCGCGATGGCCAGTGGAGCAGAGGGGCAATCGGTGGGTGAATGGATCATTGCGCTGACCCGGGACTTCGACCGGGAAGAGGCCGACGAACTCGGCAC
>CAXTVQ010000157.1:0-2277 GCA_964247705.1 uncultured Acetobacteraceae bacterium
GCACTCCCAAGCCAGCGCCCGTCGTCACAACACCGGATGACGACCCGGCAACCAGCCTCTCGATCAGCGCGGGCATCGCCCGGACCGGAAGGCAGTGGTCAACGGCGACATGCCGCAACGCGCTCTGCGGCATGCTGGGATCCGCTGCGTCCTCCGGGTCCTGCACGATGGTGGTCCCGCCACGCTGCTTGACCTCGAACAGGCCGGCGGTGCCGTCGTTGAGCCCACCGGTCAAGATGATGCCCGTCACATCGGTCCCGTAAGCCCTGGCGGCGCTGCGGAACAAGGGGTCCACCGCGGGCCGTGCCCAGTTCTCGCGCGGCCCCCGCGTCAGCCTGATCATGCCGGGTTCGAGCACCAGGTGGTGGTCGGGCGGCGCCACGTAGATGTGGCCGCGCCGGATCGGCTCGCCATTGGCCGGGTGGCTCCCTTTCAGCTTGCCCCGCTGGTTCAGCAGCAGCGGGAGTTCGCTCTTGTGGGCGCCTATGTGCAGCACTACGAACAGCGCCGCATCGAGATCCGCCGGCAGCGTCCTGACCAAGGTCCGGATCGCTTCCACGCCGCCTGCGGACGCGCCGATCACGATAATGAACGTCCTCTCACCCATGCGCAGGAGACCGCGGAGCACGCCCGATGAGTTCCGCCCTACGCAGGAAAATGGCTTCCGTTTTCCCTGCCATACTGCTCCTTAACGACCGGGACTTGGAAAGATGGTTCGACTTCCAAGCCAGGTTGCCATTGCCCGCAACGATGAGCAAGGCGGTCCGGGTTAGCGTGCCAAGAACCAACTGTCGGCGTCGAGCCCCCCAGGCGGCATTGCACAAAGCTCCGTCATCTCCCCTGCGGTCCAGAGAATACGCTTTTCAGAACCGCAACCAGACTGCGATCACGCCGCCAACCACGCCGAAGGTCACTGTAGCCCCGACTACAACCGCCAGCACGGGCATGCGGAACGAGCGTACGACCATGGCAAGCGACGGTGCGCTGATCGGCGGCAGCGTCATGATCAGCGCGCCGGCGGGCCCCACACCCATGCCCAACGACAGCATGGCTTGCACAATCGGCACCTCGCCCGCCGTGGGGATCACGAACAACGTGCCGGCAAGAGCAAGCGCCACGATCCAGACGAGGCTGTTTCCGATCTCCGGCCCGATATGCGGAAACAGCCATGCCCGCGTCGCGCCGAGCAGCAGCACTATAATTGCGTATTCCGGCACTAGCCGAAGGGACATGCGTCCCAGTGTACTCAGCCAGCGTCTGAACACACCGGCATCGGGCGTGTTCACGGCCAAATCCTCGTGCTTCGCCGGCGCGATTGGCATTTCAGCTGGCGCCGCCATCCGGTTCACCGCATAGCCCACGCCGAACACCATCAGCGTTCCTAATACCAGCCGTAACGCCACCCAGTTCCATCCCAGGACGAAACCCATGAACACCAGCGTCGCGGGGTTCAGCACGGAATTGCCGAGCCAGAATGCGATCGCGCCGCCCGGAGAGGCCCGGCGTGCGCTCAGGCCGATGACGATCGGCGCGGCGCAGCAGGTGCACATCATGCCGGGAACCGCCAGCAACCCGCCTGCGGCTACGCTCGAAAATCCCATCTTGCCCAGCGCCTTCGCGACCCACTGCATCGGCAGCAAAGTCTGGACGGCCGAACCGAGCACCAATCCGAGCACCATCGCCTTCCAGATCGCACGCCCGTAGAGGACCGCGTATTCGATAGCCGCGCCCAGCGAAGCACTCGGTGGATCGGCTGACTTGCCCATCAGGATCGACGAACCGATCGCATGGTGGGTCGCCGCGACGAACATGCGATTGTAGTACGGAAACCATTTCACATAGAACAATCCAGAAATCGCAATCAGGAGAAACGTCGCCCACCCAAGGGCCGGATGATTGGTGCGTGTCTCGCTCACCGGCATGTCCAAATCTCAGTGCCCGTGTGGTCACGGGGCAATCACTATAAGTCAAGAGAAGATGCCGTGTCTTTGCCACCGACGACCAGGCCTGATGGATGCGGTTCGGCTGCGGAGCTGCGTTGCTTCAACTTGGCGATCGTTTGGGTCAGAAATCGCTGCGTCGATCAGGCCTAAGACTCTCCTGACCATGCTGTATCGCTCCACGGAATGTCGTTGTGGCGCAAACTCGAAGAAGCTAGCTTCTGGAGAACCCTTGGGGTCGAGCAAGACGCTAGGCGAGGCACACTGGACCGCCCTGCACGGCTTCCGTAAGCCTCGGCCATGGCAGCCGATGCACTCGACCGACTCCTGACCACCC
>CAXTVQ010000158.1:0-2133 GCA_964247705.1 uncultured Acetobacteraceae bacterium
AAGCGCTGGAGGCGGCCCAGGATGTGCTTAGGCCGACCGAAGCAGCGCCGGAGGATACCGTTCCGGTCCCCGCGCCGATGCAAGCCCTGATCGTCGCCATCGACGTGGCAACCGGCGATACCGTCCGCGCGGGCCAGCAAGTGGGCGTGCTGGAAGCGATGAAGATGGAACACATCATCACCGCCCCGGTCGCCGGAACCGTTCACTCGCTTGCGGCCGAGCGCGGCGACGTGTTGCTGTTGGGCCAGTCCCTGCTGTTCATCATCCCGGGCGAAACCGGCAGCGCCGAGCGGGAAAGCATCGCGGCGATCGACCCCAATCACATCCGCGCCGACCTGCAGCACGTGATCGACCGCCACGCGCTGACGCAGGATAGTTCGCGCGAAGCCGCCGTTGCGAAACGGCACAAGCAGGGCGGCCGCACTGCGCGGGAGAACGTGGCCGACCTGGTGGATCCAGGCAGCTTCGTCGAGTACGGCGCCCTTGCTTTGGCTGCACAGCGTACTCGGCGCTCGATGGACGAGTTGCTGCGAATGAGCCCGGCGGATGGGCTGATCGCCGGGCTGGGCACGGTGAACGCCGCGCTGGTGGGAGAGGAGCGTGCGCCCACGGTGGTGGTCGCCTACGACTACACCGTGCTCGCCGGCACTCAGGGCACGATGAACCATAAGAAGCAGGACCGCATCTACCGCCTGGCCGCCGAGTTGCGCCGCCCGCTGGTGCTGTTCGCAGAGGGCGGCGGCGGGCGGCCCGGCGATGTGGACAAGCAGCACACCAATATGGCCAGCCTGGACGTGCCCACCTTCCACGGCTTCGCCAGCCTGTCGGGGCTGATCCCGCTGGTCGGCATCGTCCATGGCCGCTGCTTCGCCGGCAATGCAGCGCTGCTGGGCTGCTGCGACGTGATCATCGCCACTCGCAACACCAATCTCGGCATGGGCGGCCCGGCGATGATCGAGGGCGGCGGGCTGGGCGTGTTCACACCGGAACAGGTCGGCCCCACCTCCGTCCAGAACGCCAACGGCGTGATCGACGTGCTGGTCGAGGATGAGGCGGAGGCGGTCGCCGCGGCCAAGACATACCTCGCCTTCTTCCAGGGGCCGGTTGCCACATGGGCCTGCCCCGACCAGCGTCTGTTGCGCGCCGCGATCCCGGAAAACCGGCTGCGCTCCTACGACATCCGTGCCGTGATCATCGGGCTGGCCGATACCGCCTCGGTGCTGGAGTTGCGGGCCGGCTGGGGGCCGGGAATGGTCACGGCGCTGATCCGGATCGAGGGCCGGCCGATTGGCCTGATCGCCAACAACCCCCGCCACCTAGGCGGCGCGATCGATGCGGATGCGGCGGACAAGGCTGCGCGCTTCTTACAATTGTGCGACGCGCACGACCTGCCGGTGCTGTCGCTCTGCGACACGCCGGGCTTCATGGTCGGGCCGGAAGCGGAGAAGACGGCGCTGGTGCGGCGCGTATGCCGCATGTTCGTGGGCGGCGCCAACCTCCAGGTGCCCTTCTTCACGGTGGTGCTCCGCAAGGGCTACGGCTTGGGTGCGCAAGCCATGGCTGCGGGGTGCTTCCACGCCCCCACCTTCAACGTGGCCTGGCCTACCGGTGAATTCGGCGGGATGGGACTGGAGGGCGCAGTGCGGCTCGGCTTCCGCAACGAGCTCGCCGCGATTGAGGACGCAGCCGAGCGCGATGCGGAATTCCGCCGCCGGGTCGACGACATGTATGCGCGCGGCAAGGCGACGAGCATGGCGTCGGTGCTGGAGATCGACGACGTGATCGACCCGGCGGAGACGCGGCGCTGGCTCGTGCGCGGCCTCCGAACCGTCCAGCCGCCACCGCCCAGGCTTGGGAAGAAACACTCGTTTGTGGATAGTTGGTAGTCTACTGCTCGCGTCGAATCTCACGTAGCTGTTAATCGCAGCCTGCCATCCTTGATCCGCTGCGTGGTCGGGTCTGATGCATTTTGATCGCATCGAAGCGGCGATCAACCGCGGATGGACCGCGCGACCAAGGAGAACGCATTTTGCCACCTGGACGCTCGGCCGAACGGCTGCTGGGCGGGTGGACAAGAGCGGCATAGTCGCCATCGCCACCGACAACTGCGCGATCGAAGCGGTCGCATCCCCC